>NZ_LOEE01000059.1 GCF_001562415.1 Thermotalea metallivorans
ATTATTGAGCATAGTCACCACCCTGTATTTGTTTTTTGGGATAATTAATATTATACAGGATGATTGTGCTCCAGGCTACCCTAAACCGGTAGCCTATTTTATTTGCCAACTATAATTTTACTCTAAGTTCCGTAAAATTACGGAGGCTTTGATTTTTTCGTTCCATAAAAACAATTTTGCCCAATGCAACAAATCGATTGATTTCCGTAGAATTTATGATATATTAAGGGAGAGAGAAGCAATCTATTTGATATTGTAGGGAGATGGAGGCAATGTCTAGGCGAATTTTTACGTGGATTGAGGATTTTTTTGATGATTTTGTAAAAACCAAAAGCTATAAGCTCGGAATCCGACAAAAGCGACTTGTGGCGAAAGGGTTAGGAATTTTATTACTGGCAGGTATCGGACTAGGAATCATCCTAGGTTTTGTAGCTTATGCCCTTGGTTTTATGAATTATTAAGTATTGATCAAAAAGTGGAGAAATTCGAAAAAATATGGGACATAGGGAAATATGTCCTATTTTTGTTTCAATAAATTCTTTTAGGGTTGGAAGATAAAATCAAAATTTTCGCTCATACTAATATTAGGATATGTGCTGGATTGAGAAATGATGATGATCATGAAGGCAATACCAGATTCGGAGGGAGGAAAATAAAAAGATGACAAGAAAAGATTTGCTGGAAAAGGGCGCTGTTCTGCAGCGAGATAATGAAACCTATGCCATTGCACCCCATATACCGGGGGGCATTGTAAGTAGTGATACCTTGAGAAAGATTGCCGATGTAGCTGACAAGTACAAGGCACAAACCATTAAACTCACCTCTTCTCAAAGAATAGCCATTGTAGGTCTTCAGGAAGCAGAAATCGATAATGTGTGGAAGGATTTGGGCATGAAACCAGGAGCCGCCATCGGCTTGTGCGTAAGAAGTGTGAAATTCTGTCCAGGAACGAATTTTTGCAAAAGGGGGCAGCAAGATGCGGTAGGTGTAGGGATGAAGTTGGATGATTTATATCATGGGATGAATCTACCAAACAAGTTAAAGATTGGCGTCAGTGGATGTCCTAATTCCTGTGCTGAAAATCATTTTCGAGACATTGGTATCATGGGAATGCCGAAAGGGTTTAAAATCCAAGTAGGCGGAAAGGGTGGAATCAAACCTAGGATAGGAGATACTTTGTACGAGAATGTGGATGAGGAGGATGTATATCCGATCATTGATAAAATTGTAAAGGTATATGGAGAAAATGCAAAGAAGCATGAACGATTAGGAGCTTATATTGATCGAGTAGGGATTGAGGAATTTAAAAGGCAGGTAGAGAGTTAGGCAGCAGTAGTGAAAAAACAAAGGTTTCTATGTCTGATCCCACGGAAACCTTTGTTTTTTCATTGTAAATTTTTATCCTATCCGTCATCGTTTCTACATATACTCTTATAGGTGTGGTATGTAGGAGGGAATGGCGTGAAACTATTGATTTTGTCAAAAAAACGTTTATGGTTCTATGTTGCCCTAATCTTATTTCTCACTGTTAGTGGTGCAACGATTTATCGGGAGAAGTATATGGGGGCCATGGTTTCTGATATGACCATGGAAGAAGAATTCTCACCTATCGTGCAGCATATTTTTGATGCCAGAAATCAGGCGATTATGGAGGAAAACACGGATCTGCTAGATCCTTTGTATGATAAGGAATTGAAGTACGGCCGATGGGCCTATGAACATGAACTGAAAAAGATGAAGTATTTGCACCAATGGTCGGAAAAACAGGGGATTCAGTTTATAGGTATTGGAGCCAAAACCATGATCAAATGGGTAAAGAAAAAAAATGACGGATATGTGATCAATTTAATGACCGCCACAGAATATCATTATGTTTATGAAGATGCTCCCGGGAAGAAAAATATGTTTCGAATCGGGACATATCATTCTTTAGATATAAAGCAAAAAGATGGGACATGGGTCATCACAAGGGAATGGTATACGGATCCCTTTGCCGATTCACTGCATCTGGATATGGAGAAGTCGGCAGCCATCAAAGAATTTATACTGTCTCAGCAGCCAAGGGATTTTTCAGATATCCATGAGCGTAGAAAAAATGCCGTTGCCTATGCAGATCAGTATTCTGGTGCCGCCGGCAGTGAAGAATACGGATACAGTTATAACAAGAAATATAAGAATTACAACCCCTTGGGAGGAGATTGCGCCAATTTTGCTTCTCAGATTTTGTATGAAGGAGGAAAATTTAGAAAAACAAGAACTTGGAATTATGACCGGGATGGCAGTAAAGCCTGGGTGAATGCCCAGGCCTTCAAAAATTACATGCTATACAGCGGAAGGGCCTCCACCATTGCCTATGGAAATTATGACAAAGTATATAAGCTGTCCTACCAATTAAGGCCAGGAGATTTTATCGCCTATGAAAAAAACGGCAAAGTAACCCATATCTCTGTGGTGACGGGTGCAGATTCAAAGGGATATACACTGGTGAACTGCCATAATACAGATCGGTATAGGGTGCCCTGGGATTTGGGATGGAGCAATCGGGGAATTAAATTTTGGCTGATCCGGGTTCATTATGAATGACCAAAAACCAAAGAAGATGTATTTTTTAATGGAGAAGTATGATAAAGAATCCAATGAGGACGCATTCCAAAGAGGAAATCCAGATACTTTTGTTGCTCACATAACCTTTAAAATGGCCTAGAAGAAAAAGCATGATGATGGCCATGGTGGCAGAGGTATTGATGGCCATTGCCAGATCCCGAATAAACAGCAAAGGAAGGGTAATGATCAAAGCCGATAGGAATACACCAAATCCCTCAAGTAGTGCTTCTATGATTTTATCCCGCTGGATATGCTTTATATTCGATTTAAACTTTTCCTTATATTCTTGGGTTCTCATTTTTTGTTCAATTTCTTCAAGGACATGGGTTGTCAGCTCTGGATCCATATCATTATCTGTTAGAATGGTTTCCAATTGGGAAACAATAATTTCTAAGTGTGCATCCTCCATTTTGCGATGAAATCTGTTGTGCTGCAAAAAGTATCTTGTACACCCTGAAAAATAAGCGGTGTAGCTTTTGGTTAATCCCAGCACTAAGCCGGTGTAAATGCATATCTGTATAATTCGTTTGCCCAGAAGTTGTCCTTCGAACAAGATGATGCTCATAATCGTGATTGTACCGTACAAAATCCCTGATAAAAACTCTGCTTTGTTTTCTGCAAAAATTTTCTTAAGCATATCTGCCTCCCATCGAACGATAATTGTCTCTGCATCACGAAAAAGCCTTCCACTACATAAGAGGTATTTACTGGACTTGGCAATATCCTTCAAGCAGCAAAAGTCTCACCCTCAGAAAGCCATCTGACAATCAACCAGGCATGCCCCATGCCGAAATGATGATTGATAAAAGCCTAAAACCGAGTTACTCCCTTTTACTGTTTCTAATAATTATAACGGGGGAAAATGATGATGTCAACTTTGCAGGCAGTGGAAAACAGCATGGGGAAAAATATGCTAGAAAAACGGAATGATAAACGAAGGTGAAAAAATTTAGTAGTTTATCACAAAAAAATTTTGTACAGCGCAAAGCCTATATTCAATAATTATGAGTATAGGCTTTTTATTGTTCTATTTTTACCAAAGAAAAAATAATATGGGTAAAAAAATTGGTGTTAGTTGATAAAGGTAAATAGAATACAATATAGAATATTTAGAATATTTAAACAAAATAGATGAAGTATCTAATTCTGATCAAATATGATGGATGTAATTTTTCTATATGGAGGTGGAGGTTGTGCGGCAATTTGAGTATTTGAAACCAAAAACCCTGGAGGAAGCCAGCCGATTGTTGGTCCAATATGGGGAGGAAGCCAGTGTGCTCAATGGGGGGACGGATTTGCTGGTTAGAATTCGTGACGGAATCAGCCGCCCCAAAGCAGTTGTAGATATCAAAGGAATTGATAGGTTAAAAGAAATTTCCTTTGATGAAGAAAAAGGATTGACCATAGGCGCCTGTGTCAATTTGAATGACATGATCCAATATCCTGTCCTTGTTGAAAAATACAGGATTCTTGCGGAAGCTGCCCACACAGTAGGCTCTTGCCAGGTGCGCAATAGGGCCACCATGGCAGGCAACATTACGAATGCTTCGCCGTTAGCAGATACAGCGACACCCCTTTTGGTATTGGATGCCATGGTGAAGGTGTTTGGTCCTCAAGGGGAAAGGGAGGTATCAATCCATGATTTTTTCCTTTGGGTAAGAAAAACGTGTCTACAAGCAGGAGAAATTGTTACGGCTGTTAGAATTCCTGTCTACAAGGAAAACGTTATCGGCAATTACCAAAAACATGGACGAAGGGATGCAGTAGACCTGTCTACGGTATGTGGTGCTGTTGTAAAAATAGGGGACCAGGTCCGTATTGCCTTGGGGGCTGTTGCACCGACACCCATACGGGCTTGGAAAACGGAGGAGTTTCTGAAAGGAAAAAACTTGACGGAAGATGTGATTGCAGAAGCTGCTGAAATTGCCTTGAGGGAGACGGCACCCATTGGCGATATTCGAGCATCTAAGGAGTACAGGGAGGAGATCATCAAGGTCCTCGTAAGAAGGGGACTCGGTAGCATAAGGAGGGATTGAGGTGAAACATGCCATTAATTTTATCTTAAATAGGGAAGCTGTAAGCATAAGGATAGAGCCCCATATAACCTTACTGGAGATGTTGCGGGAAGTGTTTGATTTAACAGGGGCCAAGGAGGGTTGTGGTGCCGGGGAATGCGGAGCATGTACCGTATTGGTGAATGGGAAACCGCTCAATGCCTGTCTGATGTTGGC
The DNA here is from genome assembly GCF_001562415.1 of Thermotalea metallivorans. GTDB lineage: Bacteria > Bacillota > Clostridia > Peptostreptococcales > Thermotaleaceae > Thermotalea > Thermotalea metallivorans. Next base: position 4,836 of record NZ_LOEE01000059.1, read on the forward strand.
TGTGGAGGCAGACGGTACGGAAGTTTTAACAGTAGAAGGGTTAGCCAATGGGACAGAATTGGATGTGCTGCAGCAGTCCTTTATTGATCATGGGGCTTTGCAGTGCGGTTATTGTACACCGGGGATGATTATGTCGGCAAAGGCTTTGCTGATGGAAAATCCCACACCTACGGAAAAAGAAGTAATTGAAGCAATTAGTGGCAATTTGTGCCGATGTACGGGATATAAAAAAATTGTGGAAGCAGTCATGGCCGTATCTCAAAAGAATGGAAAATGAAGAGGGGAGGGAAGACAATGAAATATGTGGGAATCAGTGTACCCAGGGTAGACGGAATCAAAAAAGTAACCGGGGCGCTAAAATATGTGGACGACATCAAGCTCCACGGTATGCTCCATGCAGCTGTAAAAAGAAGCCCTTACCCCCATGGCGAGATTATTCGCATCGATACCAGCAAGGCAGAAAAATTATCGGGGGTTAAGGCAGTCATCACCGGGAAAGATGTTTCTAAACGGGCAGGACTGTATCTGGAAGATAAAACCTTTTTGGCTACAGACAAAGTCCGCTACAGGGGGGAGGCAGTGGCAGCCGTCGCTGCGGAAACCAAGGAAATTGCCTTGGAAGCTGTAGCCTTGATTGAAGTAGAATACAGGGAATTGCCGGCCGTGACCAATGCCCTAGAGGGACTGAAGCCTGATGCCCCATTGGTCCATCCGGATTTAGGGGAATACAAGTGGGGGCCTATCTTCTTCCCAAAACCGGGGAGCAATATCAGCAACCACTACAAGATACGAAAGGGAGATATTGAAAAAGGATTTGCAGAAGCAGATTTTATTGTGGAAAATCAGTTTTTTGTTCCACATATCCAGCATTGTCCCATTGAAAACCACAGTGCCATTGCCCAGATGGATGCCGAAGGAAATCTGACCATATGGTCTACCTGTCAATCCCCTTATGCAGTGCAAAAAGCTCTGTCTGTGGCTTTTGATATACCGCTGAACAAAATCAGGGTAATTTCTCCTGCCGTGGGGGGAGGATTCGGTGGCAAGGCAGGAACTACCTTGGAAGGGATTATCATTCCTCTGGCAAAAAAAGTGAGAGGAAGACCAGTGAAGCTTACTTACTCCCGGGAAGATGAGTTTGTCAATAGCTTTGTAAGGCAGGGAATGCATGCGGTTATCAAAACAGGTATCGATAAAGATGGAAAGATTACTGCCGTAAAAAATACCTTCATATGGGATGGAGGGGCCTATACAGAGTATGGTGTCAACATTGTAAGGGCGGGAGGTTATGCTTCCACGGGACCCTATGACATACCCAACGTATGGACGGATTCTATTTGCGTATATACCAATCATCCTGTGGGAGGGCCCTATCGGGGTTTCGGAATGTCGGAAATACACTTTGCCATAGAGCAAAATATTGATATGCTGGCAGAGAAAATCGGCATGGATCCGTTAGATATTCGAAGAATTAACGGATTGAGGCCAGGGGGAAAAAATGCTACGGGACAAGTGGTAGAAGTATGCGGCCTTCAGGAGTGTATAGAGGAGGTGGCACAAAAACTGGCGTGGAGCCATAAGGATAAATCCAGCCAACCCAATAAACGAAGGGGAAAAGGAATTGCCTGTGCCTATAAAGCGCCTTCCATGCCCAACAATGTAGGATCATCAGCGATTGTCAAATTAAATGAAGACGGAACAGCCCATCTTTTGGTCAGCGCCCAGGATATAGGGCAAGGCTCCGATACGGCTTTGATACAGATTGCTTCGGAGATATTGACGATACCGCCCCACAAGATCACCATCAAGACAGGGGACACGGATTACACTCCCTATGAGTGGCAGACTGTTGCCAGTCGTATTACCTATTGTGCCGGAAATGCCGTTGCAAGAGCCTGCGAGGATATAAAGGAGCAACTTTTGGAATTGGCCCAGATCCGTTTCGGCATACCTAAAAGAGATTTAACTCTTTGCGATGAATATATTGTATCCAAGATATATCCAGACAGGAAGATTGCTATCAAGGATCTGGCCCTTGGATTGTCCATGGACGACGGGTCCGGCTTCCACGGCCCCATTCTCGGCAGGGGAGCCTTTATTCCACCCAATGTAAGGAATACAGACAAACAGACGGGACAGGGAGAAAAACCTGTGGCTTTTTGGACCTACGGGTGTCAGGGAGTGGAGTTGGAAGTAGATGTGGAAACGGGGAAAATTGAGATTTTAAAAGTGGCTTCCTGCTTTGATGTAGGCAAGGTGATTAATCCCATGCTGATTGAAGGTCAGGTGGAAGGAGCCATTGTGCAAGGATTGGGTTCCGCCTTATATGAGGAATTGATTCTGGAGAAAGGAATTGTCAAAAATCCTTCTTTCGTGGATTATAAGATTCCTACGGCAGCGGATATGCCCGAGATGCTTGTAAGCTTCGTGGAAAATCCTGAGGAAACAGGGCCCTTTGGTGCCAGAGGAATTGGAGAGCCTTGCATGGTACCGGCTGCTCCTGCTGTGGCCAATGCCGTGTATGATGCCTTGGGTATACGCATTACTTCCCTTCCCATAACAGCGGAGAAAATTTTAAAGGCTTTGCAAGAGAAAAATAAATGAATTTCCTTTGAAATAAAAAGCTGTAGCATCAATTTGTTTTAGGAGAATTTTTCAATAAAATCTGCGGGAAAAGGAAGGAGGAAGGCAGGGTAATTTTCACCAATCTATTGATGATGAGGGGGATTCTTTATGTGTAGCAAGAAAACAGCTGTTGAAAGGCTAGATGCTATTAGGGAGGGTGATGATCTGCCTGTCGGCAAGAAAATTATCCTTGGTATTCAGCATACCTTTACCATGTTTGGCGCCACAGTTCTTGTACCTTTGATTACCGGGCTGGATATTTCTGTATCTTTATTCATGGCAGGGGTAGGAACGCTTTTTTTCCATTTCATTACCGGGGGAAAAGTACCGGCATTTTTGGGTTCTTCCTTTGCATTTATTGCACCAATCCTTGCTGTGGCAGGGATGCCCCAGTACGGCCTTCCTTATGCCCAGGGGGGAATTGTGGTGGCAGGTCTTGTATATCTGATTCTGGCGGGATTTGTATATGCCTTTGGACAGGAAAAAGTGATGAACTTTTTCCCTCCAGTGGTCACAGGACCTATCATTATGGTGATTGGTTTAAAACTGGCGCCGGTGGCCATCGATATGGCAAAGGGGAACTGGACCCTGGCTATCGTGAGTTTTGCGATAGTAACGGCGGTGAGCATATACGGGAGAGGTTTTATTCAAGTGTTGCCTGTATTGTGCGGTTTAATCGGAGGATATATGTTTGCTTTGATTACGGGGAATGTTGATTTTTCATCGGTAGCAGAGGCAAAATTTATCGGGATGCCTAACTTTACCATGGCTAAATTTAATTTTGAAACCATTATGATGGTGGCTCCCGTTGCTGTAGCTACGATGGTGGAACATATCGGAGATGTGCTGGCTATCAGTGCCACTGTCGAAAATGACTTCATGAAATCACCAGGGCTTCATCGCACCTTGGTGGGAGACGGTCTTGCCACTTCCCTATCGGCTATGTTCGGAGGGCCGGCCAATACCACCTATTCTGAAAATACAGGGGTCCTGGCTTTGACAAGGGTATTTCAGCCTGCAATTATGCGAATTGCCGCATGCTTTGCCATCCTGTTGGGAATTGTTCCAAAATTGGGTGCTTTTATTGGGACGATTCCAACACCAGTGGTGGGGGGTATCTCCATCGTATTGTTTGGCATGATTGCTTCCATCGGTGGCAGGACCCTTGTAGAAAACAAGGTGGATTTTACAAAATCTAGAAACCTGCTTATTGCAGCCGTCATTTTAGTGCTGGGTTTGGGTGGTGCCTCACTGCCCATTAGCATAGGGGCTGTGAATGTCTCTGTGGAAGGAATGGCCTTGGCAGCTATCGTTGGAATTCTATTAAATCGGATATTGCCCCAGTAACTCTACAGACTGCACCCTTCCAAGGAAGGGTGCAGTCTGTAGAAAAACCCTTAAAATTTGGCTTCCTGCTCAGACCTGCGCCCCTTTTCTTCAGTCACCAACTGCCAGTTGCCGGCTGTCAGTTACTGCTAAGGATGTACCTCCATTGGCTATTGGCTATCAGCTATCAGCCAGTAGCTATTCGCTAGTAGCCAGCAGCCAGTAGATGAAGCCGAAGTCTTAAGGGTTCCAAGTATTTAATTACTTTGTCTTCAGTCTGACACCCTTCCAAGGAAGGGTGTTCTTTTTTGTAAAGTATCTACAAAGGGAAACAGACATGTATATGGAATTGCTACCATAAAAATAAGTAGATAGAAGGTTAGCATCAATAAAATGCCATGGAAAATGGGAAAAAAGCAAGAAGAATCATGGGAGGGGGTATTTCCCAAGGGGAAAATATTTTTCCCTAAAGACCACCATGGATTGGTATTCATTCACAAAGATACAAAAGAGAAAAAAAGATCAAGGTGGATAGGAGGAGAAAACTTGCATAGATTCTTTGGAATTACGATTGAGGAAATGCTAAATCTGGAAATATTGAAAAACGCAAAGATATTGGCAGGAATCGGCGGCCTGGGCAATAAGGTAACCAAGATAAATGTTATGGAGGTTCCCGATATTCTGGATTGGGTAACGGCGGGAGAATTTTTGCTTACCACAGCCTATTCCATCAAAGATAACATCCATGTATTGGAAAGTCTCATTCCCCAACTCCACGAAAAAGAGCTGGCAGGCATGGGCATCAAAATGAAGCGGTATGTGGATCAACTTCCTGAAAAAATTATTAAAATTGCTAACGCATTGAAGTTCCCTATTATTGAAATACCTTTTGAGACATCCCATACGGATATTATGATGCCTGTGTTGACGGAAATCATTCACCGGCAAACCCATACCCTCATGAAAATTGATGAACTTCACTCCAAATTGATCCATCTGATGCTGCGGGGCGGAGGCTTTCAGGAAATTGCTGAAGAAATTGCAGCTACCGTTGGCAATGCCGTAGCTATCCGGGATATGGTCTTTGATGCTATGGTGATCTGCTGCAATGAAGAAAAAAAGGAAGAAATAAAGAGAATACTGGAAGAGGAAAATCCATGGAGACAGGTAAGGACCTGGGGGGCTTTACAGAAAAACGTTTCTCTATGCACGGAGGATGATATCCTTGGAGAGAGAATCACACGGATCCATGTGCCCATCTATATAGATGAACGGCATTTTGGATACCTGTACGTGTGGGAGGACCATAAAAAACTAAGTGCCATCGAACGGTCTGCCATAGAGGCAGCGATCCCTGTGGTCGCCCTGGAACTGGTAAAGAAAACTTCTATTTTTGAGATTGAAAGCCGGCATAAGATTGAATTTTTTGATGATCTTCTATCAAAAGATGAAAAAAGACAGAAGCGGGCTGCAGAAAGGGCAGTTTTCTTTGACTTTGACTGTAAAAAGGGCTATGGGGTGATGGTCATTGCCCTAAAAAACATAAAAGGTTTTATTAAAGATACCATCAATAATTCAAATTTCTTATACCAGACCAACAGCAAAATTCTCCAGGTTTTGGAAAGATTGGCCAGAAGCCATAAGGGGAAACTGATTTATGGCAACAAAAGCGATCAGATGATCGTACTGTACGGAATGGATAGAAAAAAATCTACTGAAGAAGCCAAAAAAGAAATCATCGTCTTTGCCGAAAAGATCATAAAACATCTTGAGAATGAGCTAAAGGAAGTATGTTGTATTATCGGATTGGGGCGTTACTATGGGGAAACAAAGGATTTATGGAAGAGCTATCGGGAAGCAGTGAAAGCTGTACAAAGTCAAGGAAGTCATCGCGGGAATGAGATGATGCATTTTGATGATCTGGGGATATGGAGAATTCTCTGTTTTGAGGAGATGGAAGAGGAACTAATACAGTTTTATCAGGAAACCCTCCATCCTTTGGTGCTTTATGACCGGGAGAAGGACTCAGAACTGGTCAAAACGTTGGAAATGTACTTCCAATGTGGAGGAAATCTGAAAAGGGTATCGGAGGAGATGTACACCCATTATAATACCATCATTTATCGAATGCAGCGCATCAAGGAAATTACAGGAATGGACTTAGAAGTTCCGGAGGTGAAGATGAATCTTCAAGTGGCATTGAAAATTTTGCAGTTTTTACAAAAAGAAGAAGGGGAACATTAGCAAAATCATACAAAATTCCATAAGGATGTTTAGATGGATTTGCCAAAGGAAAAAGGTAACTGCATAAAGAATTGATAGAATATAAAAACAATGGAAAGAGCAGGAAAAGGAAAATGAAGGCGGTAGAAATTTGTGTGAATACAAAACAAATACTGGGAGGGCAGTCGGTGACCTACGGAGTTGTTCATTCTGTATTTCAGCAAGTGTGCAATATTGAAACTAAGGAGGGAGCTTTTATTCCCCTCATATCCCATCGTATGCCTCCCATGCCCATGGCTATTTCATTTTGTATCCCTAGTCCTCTCACGATGGTATCCTTGGGTTTGGAGAAGGGGCAAAGGATCATCATTCAAAATTGGGTGCTGGAGATGAAAGAATCAAAGTTTCGGTTAGAACTGGAGGAGGCGAGGGTTTGGGATGGCAAGCCCAGATTGGATTTTTCAAAAATAAAAGAGGAAGATTTTTTGAAAAATATTGAATTCCTTAGAAAGATTCTTTTAGAAAATGGAAAACTCCAAGGTATTGCAGCTCTGATTGCGGATTTTGACAAATTCATGGAGCCCTCTGTCTATGGAAGGGAAGAGGAGGGGAATTATCCCTACCGTGAATTTATATGGCCCCGAATACAAAAACTGCTCCAGTGGATATGGAAAGAAGAATTGCAGGAAATTTCCAGTGCGGCAAAACAGATCATTGGCTTTGGACCTGGGCTTACACCTGCAGCCGATGACTTGTTGGCGGGCATGATGATTGCCATGGTTTATGGCGCCGTCTACCACGGTTTCGACCATAGAAGGGTATGGGCAATAAATCAGGCAATGATAGAAGGGGCAAAAAATCGAACCACAAGGGTCAGTGGAGAAATGCTCAGCTTTGCGGCTGTGGGAGAAGCTTCGGAAGATATCCGGCAGCTGATGGTCAGTATCTATTCGAAAACAAATGCTACAGGTCTGATCAAGGAAATCTTTTCTGTCTTAGGGCATGGGGAAACGTCGGGCTCCGATCTGTTGGCAGGGATCTATATGGGATGCAAACTCAGCCTGTGGAAGAACAAAGAGAGGGTGGTAGAGAAGTGTGCCAGAGTTTAGAAATCAGAAAAAATACTTATTATGATTCTGTAACATTGATGCTGATGAGCAAAGAGATAAAAAAAATGGAAGGAGTCCGTGAGGCATTGATAGGAATGGGCACGGAACTCAACAAAGCGTTGGCTGTGAATCTTGGCATGGGGGATGAAAGGATCCAAGCATTAAATCCCGGTGATTTCTTTATTGCTATTCTATGGGAAAAAGAAGATCGGATGACAAAGGTGATAAAAAGGGTAGATGAACTGCTCCACGAAAAGAAACCATCATCGGCCTTAGACTATCGTCCTGTTACCTTGGATTCTGCCGTAAAACATACCCCCGATGCCAACTTGGCTCTCATATCCCTACCGGGAAAATATGTCTTTGAAGAAGCGCGAAAAGCATTGGATCTGGGACTTCATGTCATGCTCTTCAGCGACAATGTTTCCATAGAAGAGGAAAAACAGTTGAAGGAATTGGCTAGGGAAAAGGGACTTCTGATGATGGGCCCTGACTGCGGAACAGCGATAATCAATGCTGTCCCTTTGGCCTTTGCCAACGTGGTTCGGCGGGGGGATATAGGTATTGTAGGGGCTTCTGGTACGGGTACTCAAGAGGTTAGCGTTATGATTCATAAGTTGGGGAGGGGCGTATCCCAAGTCCTTGGTACGGGAGGAAGGGATTTAAAGAGAGAAATCGGAGGTATCATGATGATAGAGGGAATCAAAGCCTTGGGAGAAGATGAGAACACAAAGGTGATCGTACTGATTTCGAAGCCGCCTGCTCCAGAAGTAGCAGAAAAAATGCTTCAGGCGGCCAAAGACAGCAAAAAGCCTGTAGTGGTAAATTTTATCGGCGGGGACATGGAGATGATTGAACAATATGGCATGGTACCGGGCCTTACCTTGGAGGATACGGCCTACAAAGCTGTGGCTTTGTCCAAAGGAGAAGCTGTCAAGGATATGCTAGGTTTTATGATGTCTGAAGAGGAAATTGAGGCTGTGGTCCGGAGGGAGACAAAAGAGCTAAAGGCTGGCCAAAGGTATCTACGGGGACTTTATACAGGGGGAACCCTCTGTGATGAAGCCATGAAGCTGCTGACCGATGCCGTAGGACCCATTTATTCCAATATTCCCCTAGAGGAAGGATATCGATTGGAAAATGTCTATAGAAGTTACAGTCATACCTGTATCGATTTAGGGGATGATCTGTTTACGCTGAACAGGCCTCATCCTATGATTGATCCTTCCTATCGGCAGGAGCGCCTGAAAATAGAACTGGAAGATGAAACCGTGGCTGTCATTTTGATGGATTTTGTGTTAGGTTATGGCTCCCATCCCGATCCCGTCGGTGAAATGCTGCCCATCATGATGGAGGGAAAACAAAAACGACAGGAAAAGGGTTTGGGGACATGTTTTATTGCATCCATATGCGGTACGGAACAGGATCCCCAGAATCTTCGAAAACAGGAGGAACGACTAAAGGAAGCAGGGGTTGTGGTAATGCCGTCCAATGCCCAGGCCGCAAGGATGGCAGCAAAGATTCTCAAAAGGATTCTTTAAGGAGGGAGAGGGATCATGTCCAAAATCAGTGAGCTGTTCAAAAAAGAGATAAAGGTCATCAATATAGGCTTGGAGGACTTTGCAAAGGATTTAGAAAAACAAAAGGTGAAAGTCGTCCATGTGGCTTGGAGGCCGCCGGCAGGAGGAAATGAGAGGATGGTCCTATTGCTTGCAAAATTGAGAAAAAAGGGGTAAAGGATGAAAAATGAAGGAAGAGGGAGATGATGAAATGGTCCAAGAGAGAATCGAAGGAGCCAATCGGTTGGCCCTGGAGAGAATTCTCAATGCCCAGCCGACACTGATAGGCATCGGTACCGCAGGAGAAGTGATCCCAGGCATGACAAAAAAAACAATCCTACATGCCGGTCCCCCCATTTCCTGGGAAAGGATGAGGGGACCCCTGCGGGGGGCTGTGATGGGCGGCCTCATCTACGAAGGTTTGGCCAAGGATGAGAAAGAAGCTGTGGAATTGGCAGCATCGGGGGAGATCGTTTTTGCTCCCTGCCATCATCATGATGCTGTAGGGCCCATGGCTGGGGTTGTTACAGCCTCCATGCCCGTGTGGATTGTGAGAAACATGGTTCAGGGGAACCAAGCCTACTGTACTTTTAATGAAGGACTTGGAAAGGTGCTGCGGTATGGTGCATATGGTGAAGAGGTGATTGCACGGCTGCGATGGATGGAAAAGGTGTTGGCTCCCGTACTAAAGGCAGCCCTAGAATTATCGGGACCTATCAATTTGAAAAATATGATTGCCCAAGCCATTATGATGGGAGATGAGGGCCATAACAGGAACAAAGGGGGTACATCTTTGTTGATTCGGGAACTGGCACCCCATATTGTGGCTGCAGATTTCTGCAACAAGGAGAAAATCGACGTGCTGCAGTTTATGCACGGCAATGATCACTTTTTCTTGAATCTGACCATGCCTGCCTGCAAGGCAAGCCTGGAAGCCGCCAAAGGTATACCCTATAGTACGATTGTCTATACCATGGCCAGAAATGGAACGGAGTTCGGCATCAGGGTTTCCGGCTTAGGAGGACGCTGGTTTACGGCCCCGGCGGAAGTGATTGACGGCTTGTATTTTCCCGGTTATTCGGCGGCCGATGCCAATCCCGATATCGGGGACAGTGCCATTACAGAGACCTGCGGAATTGGCGGGTTTGCCATGGCAGCCGCTCCGGCAATCGTACAGTTTGTAGGGGGGACACCGGAGGATGCCATGAATTATTCGAAAATGATGTATGAGATTACGGAAGGAGAAAACAACGCCTATAAAATTCCCGTATTGAATTTCCGGGGCACTGCTACTGGGATTGACATCCGGAAGGTAGTGGAAACGGGGATATTGCCCATCATCAATACGGGTATTGCCCACAAGGAGCCGGGCGTGGGGCAGATAGGAGCCGGACTGGTGAGACCACCCATGAAGTGTTTTGAAGACGCATTGGAAGCCTTTGTGGCAGACCTAGAGGAAAAGGGATTGTTATAGGTTCGTTCATCAAGAAAAATAAAAAAAGAAAGGGAGGAGCTTCTCTATGGAATTTTGGAAAAACATTAAAATGTATGACCTGACGCAAAAATTGAGTCATTTAACACCACCATGGCCTACCTATGAACCTCTGCAGATCAAATTTTTCAAAAGGTTGTCTTCCAATGGGGCAAACGGTCAAGTGATTACCACATCCAATCATGTGGGCACCCATTTGGACGGATCCCTGCATTTCTGTACCCATGGCAGAGATATCGCTTCCATTCCCTTGGAGGATTTAATCGGCCCAGGTGTTGTGGTAGATCTATCGGATATTGCAGAGGACTATGGGATTTATACTTCCAAGGATATTACCGATCGCGTGGAAGTAAAGAAAGGAGATATTCTGATCATCAATACAGGTTATCACAGATATGCCTGGGACCAACCTGAAGCCGATGAGGTACGCTATATGGTAAAACATCCCGGGCCCACAAAAGAATTTGCCAAGTGGTGCAAGGAAATGGAGCTAAAGTGGATCGGTGTGGACTGTGGATCTGCAGATCATCCCATGAATACAAAAATTCGCGAGTGGTGTCCAAGACAGGCAAAGGAAGCCGATAAATATATGAAGGGAAAATACGGAAAATCCCTGGAGGAAATGTTCCCCGATGAAGATTATCAACTGATGCATATTGATTTGTTTCCCCATGACATCATCCATGCAGAAAACTTGGGAGGAGAGATTGATAAGATCTTGAACAAACGCCTGATTATCGGTTGTTATCCATGGAGATTTGAAGGGGGAGAGTCTAGCATCTGCCGCATTGTCGCCTACGAAGAGATAAAATAATGGGCAGAAATTCTCCTTGGCTCACGAACGCCGTTGCCCGCCAAAATGGCGGGCAACGGTATATGATTGGGGGGTAAAAAGATGAAAGAGCATATTGCAGCCTGTGTGCAAATTGCCGTAGAACCTAATGAGATTGGCAAGAATATTGACAAATGTTGTTTGTGGTTGGAAAGGGCCGTGAAGGAATATGAAGCAGAACTGGTGGTATTTCCAGAATCCATTACTACGGGATTTACGCCCAGTATGGAGGTGGAAGCCTTTTATGAGATCCTTGAACCTATTCCGGGAAAGCATGTGGAAAAAATACAAAGGCTGGCAAAGGATCTAGGAGTCCATGTGGTATTTCCCCTATATGAAAGGGGATATGAGAAGGGAACCATTTACAACAGCTCCATTCTCATTGATGATCAGGGGGAGATGCTGGGGCATTATCGAAAGACCCATCCCTTTCCTACGGAAAGATTGGAGGGGGGAGGATGGACCACGCCGGGAAGTGAAACGGTGGTGGTAGATACAAAATTGGGTAAAATCGGCATGATGATTTGCTATGATGGGGATTTTCCTGAATTGTCCAGGGTTTTGGCATTGAAAGGGGCCGAGATTATTACACGGCCGTCGGCCTTATTGAGAAGCTATGATATATGGGAGACGATCAATAAAGCCAGAGCTTATGACAATCACGTCTATATCCTGGCAGCCAATGGGGTGGGACCCGATGGAGGGGAAAATTATTTCTTCGGCCACAGCATGATTGTAAGTCCTATTGCCCAGGTATTGGCCCTGGCCAGGGGGACGGAGGAAATCATTGCAGCAAAGCTGGATCCGAATCCTATTCGATATGTCAGTTATGGAACAAAGTCACCCATGATTTTTGATCACCTGGAAGATAGAAATGTAAAGGTGTACAAAGAGATTCTGCAGGAAGGGAAAAGCCCTTTTGAGCCGGCAAGAAGAATTCCCTATAGAAAATGATGGGACCGTTATATTTTTTAAAGATAAATTATGGATTTTATTCCGTGCCGATGAAAGCTATAATAGGGATAAGAGGATAATTTTTTGAAGAGGGGATTGGAAGTGAATCTTATTAGGATGATTGCGGCGGGGAGAGGATCTGTGGTGGTCTTTGTCGGCTGCGGGGGGAAAACATCGGCCATAGAGGGAGTCCTCCAAGAACTGATCTGCCAGGGGATACCTGTCATCCATACCACTACCACGAAAATTTACCTGCCCAAGGAGCGGCCAGTGGTGGTTAACAGTGAACCAGACGGACTCATAGAAGGCATAGAAAGGGCAAAGGGAAAAACCGTTACCCTAGGTTGTGCCGTGGATGGGGAAGGGAAACTCTTAGGGATTCCAAAGGAATGGATGGAGATGCTTCATAAAAGATTTCCACGGCATTGTATATTGATAGAAGGGGACGGGTGCAAAGGAAAATCCATAAAGGTCTATGGAGAACATGAGCCATGCATCCCATCCCAGGCAGATAAGGTAGTGATTGTGGTGGGTTTGGATGCTTTTTTGGAAGTCCCCATTGGCAAGGTAGCCCATCGGGTGGAGGCTCTGGGAAAATGTTTTGAAAATAAAGAAAATCCGGATCTGGAGGAGCGGATTGCCGCCTTATTCCATCCCAGGGGTTTGGTCAAGGGATTGGATGGCACGGGAGAAAAATATGTGTTCATCAATAAAGTTACCGATCATCAACTGCCTGTGGCAAGGAAAATTGGTGAGGAGATAATGTTGCTGGGGAAAGATATCCTCCACAGCGTTATATTGGGAGATACGGCTTTGTATCCCATGGGGAAGGAAGTGATCCGATGATATCGGGGATTATTTTGGCAGCAGGGAAAAGCAGCAGGATGGGGCAAGACAAACTGGCCCTCATGCTTGATGACAAACCCATCCTAGAGCATGTGATTCTCGCGGCAAAGGAATCAAAATTGGATGAAGTAGTCCTAGTATGGGGAAAGTATGAAAACAGCAGAAACTTGGCCTGCAAACATGGCCTTTTGCCGGTGGAAAACAGGGATTATGAGAGGGGCCTCAGTACTTCCATCATTGCCGGTTTGCAACGGATATTTTCCCAATGGGAGGCCGTGATGTTCCTTTTGGGGGATATGCCTTTTGTGAAGGCTTCTACGATCAACAGGCTTATCGATGCCTATCATCATACTTCCAAAGAGATTGTTGTGCCTGTCTATGGAGGGCAGCGGGGAAACCCGGTTTTGTTTTCCAGAAGATATGCAAGGGAACTCTATGGGCTGAAGGGAGACAGGGGAGGCCGGAGTCTTATGAGCAGCCATGCAGCAGAAGTAACGGAGGTTTTCTTTGAAGAGACGGAGGAGGCCATGGATATCGATACCATGGATATCTATGGGGCATATCAGAAGGGGGATACGTGTGAAAACAAGAAAAGTGAAGATTGAAGAGGCTGTGGGCATGATTCTGTGCCATGACATTACGGAGATTATTCCGGGGGAAAAAAAAGGCAGGGCTTTTGGAAAGGGACACCGGATTCGAGAGGAAGACCTGGAGCGGTTAAAAGGCCTTGGGAAAAATCATATCTATGTACTGCATATGGATGAGGACGATGTCCATGAAGACGATGCCGGCAGAATCCTGGGGGAAGTTTTGGCGGGGGAGAATATTAAAGTGACGGAGCCCTATGAAAGCCGCGTCAATCTCCATGCCGCCGTCGACGGGCTGCTCAAAGTAAATACCAAAGCCCTTTATAGGATAAATCGTCTGGATGATGTGGCGGCTTCCACCCTGCCCAACTATTCTGTGGTAGGCAAGGGAGAAATGGTGGCAGGGACAAAGGCAATCCCTTTGGTTGTTAAGCGAGGGATCATGGAACAGGTGCGGGAAATTGGGAAAGAAGAGGGGGCTGTTGTATCTGTTGTCCCCTTCCGGCCGGTAAAGATTTCCCTCATTATTACGGGGACAGAGGTGTACAAGGGGATCATCCAAGATGCCTTTCAACCTGTTTTGCGGGAAAAGGTGGAAGCCCTTGGGGGAGAAGTGATTGATGTAAGTTATGCACCAGACGATGAAAGGATGATTAGAGAAAAGATCCAGAGGGCCCTTGGTTTAGGCAGCGATATTGTGCTGGTATCAGGAGGGATGTCCGTTGATCCTGACGATGTAACGCCAAAGGCTATCTGTTCTGTGGCCCAAGTGGTGAAATACGGGTCTCCTGTATTGCCGGGAGCCATGTTCATGATGAGTTACATCGGTGATGTTGCTGTCATTGGCATCCCCGCCTGCGGCATGTATGCAAAAATCACGGTGTTTGACTTGATTTATCCGAGGATTGCTGCAGGAGAACGGATTCAAAAGGAAGATATTATTGCTTTGGCCAATGGTGGCCTATGTAGAAAATGCGAATCTTGCAGATTTCCAAATTGTTCTTTTGGGAGGGGTTAGGAATGGAACATTTGCTGTTAGATAGGATTTCTGAACAAATCAAAGCCAATAAAAAGGTTGCTTGGGCCACCGTTACCAAGATTGAAGGTTCTACTCCCAGAAAAGAAGGGGCCATGATGGCCATCTTCGAAGACGGAAGGACCCTTGGTACGGTGGGGGGTGGGACCTTTGAGGCAGTAGTGACGGAAAAAGCCAAAATGTGCCTTTCCACAGGTGAAAGCAGGGCTTTTCATTTCCAGCTGAATGATGAGGAAGGCAGCCTGCATATGCAGTGCGGTGGCACAGCCGATGTATTCATCAAGGTATTTGTACCCAAAGACAAGCTGTTGATTGTAGGGGGAGGCCATATTGCCCTGGAGCTGTATCAACTGGGCAAGCTTCTTGGATTTTATACGGCGATTTTTGAGGATAGGGAAAGTTTTTTATCCAAAGAGAGATTTCCTGAGGCCGATGAATTGATCCTGGGGAATATTGAAGAACAATTGAGCAATTATCCTGTGGATAAGTACTGCCATATTGTCATTGTCACCAGGGGTCATCGCTACGATGAGGCGGCATTGCGGGTGGTGATTGACCGGGATGCGGGATATATCGGCATGATTGGGAGTAAAAATAAAACAAAATATGTAATGGATCGCATGAAGGAGGCAGGTATATCCACAGAAAAAATAAGAAAGGTGTATGCACCCATCGGGCTGGATTTGGGGGGCGAAACGCCCATGGAAATTGCCTTGAGCATCCTGGGAGAAATCCTGTTGGTGAAAAATAAAAGGACACCGCAGCATATGCGGGATCGAATCAAGGAATAGGGTGAAGGATATGAAGACCCGTGGCATGGTACTGATCAAAGGGGCGGGAGACATTGCCTCCGGCGTTGCCCATAAATTATTCCGGTGCGGTTTTGCTGTGGTAATGACGGAGGTGGAAAAGCCCACCTGTGTAAGAAGAAAGGTCTCCTTTGCTAATTGCATCTACGAGGGAACTTGGGAGATAGAAGGGATAAGGGCAAAAAAGGCGAATACAAAGGATGAAATATTGAAAATTTTGGAGGAACAAATGATACCGGTGGTGGTTGATCCCAGGGGCGCCATCAAGGATCAACTGGATTTTTGGGTATTGGTGGATGGAATTATGGCCAAAAAAAATACAGGTACCCGCAAGGGTGATGCTCCTTTGGTGATCGGCTTGGGACCGGGGTTTCGGGCAGGGATGGACGTGGATGTTGTGATAGAAACCCATAGGGGCCATCACTTGGGCAGAGTCATTTGGGAAGGGGAAGCAGAGGCTAATACGGGGATTCCTGGAGAAGTGGAGGGATATGATATTCAACGGGTTTTAAAGGCCCCTGTAGGGGGTATCATAAAACATGTGAAAAAAATTGGTGATTTTGTTCGAGCATCAGAAGTCATTTCATGGATAGGCCATGTGGAAATAAGAACCACCATGGATGGTGTGATCAGAGGTTTGATTTATGAGGGTTTGGAGGTACCCAAGGGCTGCAAGATCGGTGATATCGACCCTAGGAAAGAGGCCGCGGGATGGATCCATAGCATATCGGATAAGGCACGCTCCATTGCCGGGGGCGTAGTGGAAGCAATACTGACGAAAGAATGGGAGGAAAAAAATGGAGCTGGCATATAAATACCAAAGACTGATGGAGATTATGAGGGAAATGGAGAGTGTGATGATTGCATTTTCAGGAGGAGTAGACAGTACTTTTTTATTGAAAGTAGCCCATCAAACCTTGGGAGAAAGGACTGCTGCCGTCACCATTACTTCACCCTTTCATCCAGCCTGGGAGTTGGTGGAGGCAAAGGACCTTGCCCGTGAAATCGGCGTTCAGCACAGGATCATTGAGAAGGATTTGGATAACGAGGCCCTGAGGATGAATCCCGTGGATCGATGCTATCTCTGCAAAAAAGATGTCTTCGGGGAGATACGCAAGTATGCGGCGGACAATGGATTTCGGCATGTTGCCGATGGTAGCAACTACGATGATACCTTTGATTATCGGCCGGGGATGCAGGCATTGAAAGAGCTGGAAGTAAGGAGTCCTTTGCTGGAGGCCCGACTGACAAAAAAGGAGATTCGTCAATTGTCGAAGGAATTGGGATTGCCTACCTGGGACAAGCCCGCCTATGCCTGCCTGCTGACAAGAATTCCCTATGGGCAGGAAATCAAGCTGGATGTGTTGAAAAGAATAGAAAAGGCAGAAAGATATCTGTTGGATTTAGGATTTCGGCAGGTGCGGGTGCGCTTTCATGGAGAAATTGGCAGAATTGAAATTGATAAGGGGGAAATGGAAAAAATATTGAATAGGGAAGTGATGGAAAATATTCATGGGGCAATGAAAGAAATGGGTTTTCGGTATGTGACCTTGGATTTGGGAGGGTATCAAACAGGAAGCTTAAATCAAGGGATAAAGGGGTGATAGGGTGATTGTTGCTGAACTGAGAAAACTGTTGGAAAATGTGAAAAATGGCCATGTGGAAATAGAAAATGCCCTAGAACAGCTAAAGAATCTGCCTTATAAGGATATAGGCATTGCAAAAATCGATTATCACAGGGAATTGCGGAACGGATACCCGGAAGTGATCTACTGCCAAGGAAAAGATATAGGGCATATCCAGCAGATTGTTCAAGATATGCTGCGACGAGGAAATAACATATTGGCTACCCGGGCAGAAAAGGACGTGTATGAGGCAGTGAAAAAAATCTGTCCTGAGGCAGAGTA
This sequence comes from Thermotalea metallivorans, assembly GCF_001562415.1. Lineage (GTDB taxonomy): Bacteria > Bacillota > Clostridia > Peptostreptococcales > Thermotaleaceae > Thermotalea > Thermotalea metallivorans. The sequence continues at coordinate 22,141 of NZ_LOEE01000059.1, forward strand.
CCATGAACTGGCCAGAATGATTACCGTCAAGAGAAAAGAGGTGCCTGTACCCGATACCTATATTGCCGTGGTAACGGGCGGGACTGCAGATATTCCCGTGGCGGAGGAGGCGGTAGTTACTGCCCAGATGCTGGGGAACAAAGTGGAAAGGGTATACGATGTAGGAGTAGCCGGACTTCATAGGCTCTTAGGGAATTTAGATATCATTACCAGCGCTAAGGTCATCATTGCCGTGGCAGGAATGGAAGGGGCCCTGGCCAGCGTTGTGGGGGGCTTGGTGGATAAGCCTGTTTTGGCAGTACCGACAAGCATCGGCTATGGGGCCAATTTCCATGGATTGGCTGCCCTTTTGTGCATGCTGAACAGTTGCGCCAGCGGTGTTGCAGTGATGAACATCGACAATGGCTTTGGAGCGGGTTATATGGCAAGCATGATTAATAAACTGTAGGAAAAGCCTAAATCATTCTTCAAATGAAAAAAATTCGCATGCTCCCCATGGGGTCATGCGATATCTTTTCTATTCATTGTTCCACCAGTTCGTCTACGGGTACGGTATATTGTCCCGTTTTTGCCGTTACCAATGCGGTGCGGTCATCGGGATTGAGTTTCTCAATCCAAATGGGGATATCATTGTGAAAAACATGGATAGTTTGTGGGGAGTTCAGTATTTCCCTTGCCCTCTCGTACATCAATGGAATCCTCTCCTTTATCATAGATATTTTTTCTTGGGTATCATATATACTTTTATTGTTTCAATCAGTATGCCATCTTATACGTTTTGCTGGAAATGATAGCTACAGCCGTTCTGGTAGGATGGCAGCTGCCAATTTGGGGAAATATATCCTGGGAGCTTTCAAAAGCATCTCGTTGTGCCATCAAGATCAAGGAAAGGTTTGTTGCGGCGGTGAAGGATTTCTAGTAGAATAGAAATATATTTCTAAGCATAAGCGGGAAAACTGCCGTGCTGGAAGAATTGGAGGGATAAACATGAAAGGATCATGGAAGATCATCATAGGGATTGTCATTGCAATTGCATTGGTCGTGATGTCTGTGACAGGCACTTATAATCGTTTGGTTACAAAAAGTGAAGAGGTAGATGCCCAGTGGGCGGTGGTTGAGAGCAAGCTGCAAAGGAGATTTGACTTAATACCGAACCTGGTGGAATCGGTAAAGGGAATCATGAACCAGGAAAAAGAAGTTTTTGGCAGAATTGCCGATGCAAGAGCCAAGATGGCAGGAGCCCGAACAACAGAGGAGAGGGTGGCAGCATCTAACGAATTAGAAGGTGCTTTGGGAAGATTGCTGGTTGTCATGGAAAACTATCCCCAATTGCGATCTGCAGAAAACGTCAACCGGTTGATGGATGAACTGGCAGGAACGGAAAATCGAATCTCTGTAGAGAGGGACCGTTATAATATGCTGGTCAAGGAATACAACAAGACTTTGAAGACCTTCCCGAGGAATATAATTGCGGGGATGATGGGTTTTGAGCCGAAACCATACTTTGAAGCGGCCGAGGGAGCAGAAACAGCACCCAAGGTGAAATTTTAAGGGAACGGAAAGGGTAGGTTTTTTAATGAAACCTACTTTTCATCTATTGGGAGAAGATTGCCGGCAGTTGGCGAACCGGAGGGAGGAAGAAACATTGAAGAGGGGTAAACTGCTCCTATGGAGTATTTTGTGCATCATTTTCCTTGTGAATGGATCTGTTGTCTTTGGCGATGTGGTATTTCCCAGTCCTACCAGGGCGTTTTATGTGGGGGACTTTGCCGGGATATTGTCCGATGAGGTAGAAAACTTTGTGATCCATACCAATCGAAATTATGAAAAAACGGAGGAAAAGCCTCAGGTTGTGGTGGTCACAGTACCCAGTCTGCAAGGCTTGGATGTGGAGTCCTACGCCGTTAGACTCTTTGAACAATGGAAAATAGGCAATCAAAAGTATGACAATGGTGTGTTGCTCCTTTTGGCCCTGGAGGACCGAAAGGTCAGAATTGAAGTAGGTTATGGCTTAGAAGGCGCCATTCCCGACGGACTGGCAGGGGAAATTTTAGATACTGTGAAAGGAGATTTATCGGACGGAAACTATTCCGAAGGATTAAAATATGCCTTTTATCTGATCAGCCAGGCGGTAAACCGGGAATACAATTTTGAAGATCGTGGAATCTTTGGTGAGGGATATGATCCCAACATGGAAAAGCCGCTGCAAAGCTATGATGACGAGGGTGGAGTTACTCTGCCGCCCATATTCAAGATTGCAGGGATTTTATTGATTTTGCTTCTTCTCTGGATGGACTATTATTTTTTGGGCGGATTCTTTACGGGATTGCTTCTGAGGGGATTTTTCCATGGAGGTCGAGGTGGCCGCGGCGGTGGGGGCGGATTTGGCGGTGGAAGCTCCGGCGGCGGAGGACGTTCCGGCGGTGGTGGAAGCAGCCGGGGTTTTTAGGAGGAATAATGCCGTAATACGGCGAAGGAATGGAACAGGATATGAGGATTTTATGTCAAAAATAATGAAAATAAAAGGATAAATCATATAAGACCAAAAACCGTAAAGGGCAAACCTGTTGAAAGGCAGGGATGCAAAGCCAAGGTTCTAAAGCATTTGCTATGATAGCCGGGCTGTCGAAGTTAAGGTTTAGACTAACCCTATGTTTTTTTCAGCATGGGGTTTTTTATTGCAATGATATCTGACAAGGGAGTGGGATGATTGGTACCGTTGCCTATGATGTAAAATTTTTTCCAACAAGTCATACTAGGATATATTACATAATTCAAAAAACAAAAATGGTTGTTTAGGATGATTTTCTCTAAGATTTCTGAAGCTGTGCTCCAAAATCATAAACTCTTCTTATATGTAGATAAAACCCGATAAAAATATCCTTTAAAAACCAATTGACAACAATAATCATTATATTATAATATTGATATGCATTATCAATTATAAGGAGGTTTTGTATGTTCTCTCAAAATCTAAAAAGCATTTCAATTTTTCTTGTTGTACTTTTAATTTGCAGCACTTTTTCTTTTATGATTCCTGCCATGGGATGGGCAGAGGATAGCATACCGCCCGGACCCCCGAACAAGTCAAAATGCCTTATTGTTCAAGGGCCTGCTGGCAAAGTCTATTACAAACAAGAGTTTAGTTTTGTTGTACTTATAAGAGACAGCAATGAAATTCCCATTGCAGGATTAACAGATACTATTTCTGTTGATAAAGGTACTTTGGCAGGAGTGGAAGATCATGGGGATGGTACATATACCATAACTGTAAAACCCCTTCAAGTCAAAGACAAGGAAACCTTTAAAGTTCGCGTTGGCGGTCAAGATATGGTAGAACTGAAAGATGTAAAAGTAAACATTCCCGATGGATATATGATGCCAAATGGAAGCAAGACCACCATCATCCCTCCGGAAGAGCCTGTATTTGTAAATCAAAGTTTTAGTTTTACTGTTATATTTAGGGATGCTAGCAATGGAATTATTTCTAATATTCCTGTGGAAGATGTGACTCTAAATAAAGGGATACTAGAGAACGTTGAGCAAAATCCGGAGGGCTATTATATAATAACTGCAAAGCATCATGAAGCAAAATCAGAAGAATCCTTTAAAGTTAGAGCCTTTGGTGCGGATATTAAAGAACTGAAGTTAAAGGTAAATGCTGTAGAAGGACCAGGCATACCAAGCAAGGAGAAAAGCAGAATTCTTGAAAGGCCGCAAGGAGATGTGTTTCAAAATCAAGATTTTTATTTTACGGTAGAGTTTCAGGATATCCATGGTAATCTGATTGATGATCTAGATTTATCCTTGATCACTCTCAACAAAGGGACTCTTGTTGACAAACAGAATCTAGGAAACGGTGTGTATGGATTAACGGCGAGACATAATGAAGCAAAGGAAAAAGAAAGTTTTAAAGTGAGATACAATGGTGTTGACATTGTAGAGTTAAAAGATTTGCCTATTTATGCACCATTGGAAGCAGGTGTGCCCCACATAGGAAAAAGTCTTGTCCATTTACCTGCCAATCCAGTAGTAGCCCATGAGGTTTTTAGTTTTTCTGTAGAGATTTTAGATGGCTATGGAAATCCTGTGACAGGTTTGAGCAGTCAGATTACATTGGATAAAGCCTCTTTGATTCAAGTAACAGAGGCAGATGGAAAGTATGTTATAGAAGCAAAATATACTGGAGATAAAGATAAGGAAACTTTCAAAATATTGCTCAATAACAAAGAATTCAAAGAATTAAAGGACGTAAAAATATATCCGTCTTTCGAAACTGGGATAGCCCATGGGTATTACAGCACAGCCAGAATTCTTTCTCAAGGAGATATTTTTGCAAATGAAAATTTCCAGATATCCCTTGAATTGAAGGACGGGTTTGGCAATTCTTTAGTAGGGGCAGCCGATAAAATCAGCTTAAATAAAGGAACATTGGCAGCCATCCATGAGGAGAGTCAAGGAATTTACATACTGACGGTTCGACTTCCTCAGGCAAAGGCAGATGAATCTCTAAAAATCCGATACAGCGGAAAAGATTTCTTGGAAATAAAGCCTATCGTTGTAAAAGCACCGGAAGGAGTAATATTGCCTCAAAAAGAAAACTGCATTGTCACATGGCCTAATGGCGATGTCATTGCAGATAAGGATTTTGTATTTACAATCACGGTGAGGGATGCAAATGGAAATAGTATCACTGGCATTCCAGCGAATCAAATCGCATTAAATAAAGGAGAACTTGTGAAAGTCGAAGAAACAGGGAATGGAGAATATAGATTGACTGCCAGGTATAGTCAGGCGGTCAAGGTAAGTTTCAAAGTTTTTGTCTATGGTACGGATATTGGTGAAATCAAAGATGTTATTGTAGGAATAGGAGAGATTCCTGCGACAGATGGTTTGAAAAATGGTGAATTTGAAGGAATAGGATATGGCTTCGGAGGGCCTCTGAAAGTAAAAGTCATTATAGAGAATCATGCCATAAAAGAAATTATGGTGTTGTCCCATCATGAGTCCAAGGACAGGGGAGCTGTCATGACGGCCCTTTCTGCCATACCCCAAAAAATTATTAGCAGTAAAAGCCTTCAGGTAGATGTGGTTTCAGGAGCTACCTACACCAGCAATGGAATCATTCTTGCTGTCAGTCGTGCCCTTGCCTCCGCAAAGGGTGAGCCCATATCGCCATTGCCGCCGGTTTCTTATCCAGATACGGTTTCAGGGGCGACAAGAACTGAAAGCGGAGGAAGCCCAAATACGGGAACAACAGCAGAAAATACACAAAAAATAGAAAAAAATGACAAATCGATCCTTCGAATAAAAGACATTCCTTTGGAGAAAAAAGGGAATCAACAGATGGCGAAACTTACGCTGGATGTTCTCCATAAGGCCTTAGAGGAAAAAGAAAATATTCAAAAAATAGAGATCGTAATTTCCCAAAAATCAGACAATCTTGCGCTGAACATAGATGGAGAAAGTCTGAGGGAATTGAAAGAAAAAGATATGTCTATTGCAGTGATTTTTGATGGGGGAAGCTACACAATTCCTTCAAAATTCAGTGCATTGGATGCAATAAAAGATCAGGGAGATTTCAAAGGGCTGGTTCTAAAAGTGGAAAAAGCAGAGGATTTTGCAGGCACCATTTCCAATGGGAAAATGCTGGTACAACCTGTGAAATTTACTATTGAGGCGGACTTCGGAGAAAGCACTATGCCAATTCGTAATTTTGGACGGCAGTTTATTGAGAGAAGATTGATTATCCCTCATTCAATAAATGTAAAAAGGACAACAGGCGTTGTGTTTGAGGATGGAATCTGGCATGCTGTACCTACGAGCTTTTTGATGGAAGGAGAGAACACAGTAGCCGTTATCAAAAGAAATTCCAATAGCATTTATGGGGTAGCTGAATTTGAAAAAACTTTTGCGGATGTGGAAAAACATTGGAGCAGAGAAGTTGTAGAATTGCTAGCTTCCAAAAATATCATCAGCGGGATGGGCGGAAATTTTATGCCGGAAGGTTTTGTAACAAGGGCACAATTTGTAACGATGTTGGTGAAAGGCTTGGGTCTGAAGACATTTACAGAAAAAGAGATTTCCTTTAAGGATGTAGAAGCAAACAGCTGGTATGAAAACTATATCCATACAGCCGTTGCCTTTGGACTGGCAAAAGGCTACCCGGACAATACATTCCAACCAAATCGGGAAATTACTAGAGAAGAAATGCTTGTTATGGCAATAAATGCCATGAACCTGGTGAATGGCCTGGACAATAGAGCTGATCATGCTCAGCTACCGCAACAAGGGAAGACGTTACAATGGAAAGATGGAGAATACGAAGGGGCAGGAAAGGGACCCAATGGGGGAGTAAAAGTAAAAGTAAAAATACTGCAAGACAGGATTGAATCTATTGATATACTGGAGAACCATGATTCACCGGCCATAGGCGGGGTAGCAGCTCAAAAAATGGCTGAAAGTGTTATCAAACATCAAAGGGCAGATGTGGATGTGATCACCGGGGCAACGGTGACCAGCCAAAGTTTTAAGGAAGCTGTGGCCCAAGCATTAGAAAATGCTGCAATGCATAAAGACAAAAATGATAAAGGAACGAAGCAAGAAAATAACTTTGCTGATCTTTCGATGGCTGTATTTATCGATGGAAAGAAAATCAGCGATTGGGCGAAAGAAGCGGTCTCCTTTGCTGTCCAGCACAAGATCATAAGCGGATATGAAGATAATGCCTTTCGGCCTAGAAATACTTCAAAAAGATCAGAGGCTGCTGTTGTAATAAAAAATGTACTCCAAACCCTCGATTTTATTTCTGATAAAATCTAAAAGGGCCTTTACAGTTAAGAGATATGCATTGATGATTCAATAGGTATTTTGACAGGGACATGCATTTTGCTGTCCCCCTTTTTTTCTAATATTTGGATATGCGTTATATGTTTGAGGATATAAAGATTTTTTAAAAGCACTTGACAGTAGGCATATAAACAAATATAATGATAATGAATATCATTACAAAATGAGAGGTGAGATTATTTGAATCTATACCGTAATCGTCTTTTGTCAATTTTATTGACGATGGGACTTTTTCTTCTTCCGGCATGTACTTCTCTGAAAAATTCCAGTCAGGAATCTTTTGATCAGGGGAAAAATCAGGAAGCTTCTTACAATAATCAAGATGAGGAATCGAAGATTGAAGAAACTGCAGAAAAGGAAGAAGAAAAAACAAAAACACCAGATATTCAAAAGGAAGAGAAATCTACACAGACAAAGGAGGAGACAACAGCAAAAAAAGAAACTTCCTACGAAAAGCCGTCAACGATATCTGAAAAAAAGGAAAATATTCCTTCAAATACTGAAAAAAACAAGTCGCCGGTAGTCAGTACAAATCCGTCCGTGGAAAATCAATTGGGGGAAAAAACCCCCCAAGAGGAAGCTCCTAAACAAGCAGCTCCTGTACCTATCTATCAGGATGGGATATATAAGGGTTCTGCTGCGGGGCTAGGAGGGAATATGGAAGTCCAGGTGGCAGTAGCAGATGGAAAAATTGCAGCAATTGAAGTGTTGTCCCATGGAGATACAGAAAACTTGGCTAAAAATGTTTTTCGTCTTCTTTCCAAAGAAATGATTTCAAAACAAAATCCCAACGTAGACGTAGTGGCAGGAGCTACGAAAACTTCTGAAGCCTTTATGAATGCAGTAAAAAATGCATTGAAAAATGCATTAAAATAAAAAAAATAGCATAGGAGGAAATAAGATATGAAAAAAATCGTGATATCCCTTATACTGATTTTAGCCATGCTTTCCAATGTTGCTATGGCTCTGGAATCCACTTATAGTACTTTTGATGCTTCCATACTGCAAAATGCTTTTCCTCATACGGTATCGAAAGATGGAAAATTAATTGTAGAGGGGAAACTAACGGCTACAGATTATGCGTCAATTTTATTCGCTCTATCCAATATACAGGATAACAATGAAAATATAAAAAACAGGATTGCAAATACATATACCAGTTATATCCTTACATCGGAATTTCTTTTTCTAAAACCGGATGGCAGTGTGCTGCCCGCCTATGACCATAAAGATGGAAAATTTGTTCCCAATACAAAACTTGATATAGCATCCGTAGCTCAATTTAGTGCAGCTTTTTATGATGCCCTTCAAAATAGGGATAAATTCAATGCTAACCCTTGGTATACAGAGACAAGTCAACAAAAGGCCTTAAAGCATGCCCAAAGCACTTCAAAATATGTGCTGGGCCACTTATATGAATCAGGAAAGTTCTATAATGAGCCTTCAAAGGCAACGATAGATATAAAGTCTATGGGGAATGGCCTGTTGGCATTCAATGCTTTATGGAATTTGGAAAAGGATACAGCCCACCGACAACATTATATTGCTGTTTCCAAAGAAATTTATGATTTTATGGCAGCCTCATGGAATGGAGCTTATGGGGTATATGCCTTTGACGGAAACAGCGATAAGGTGAAGTTTGACTTAAGGGACTTTGGTTTATTCCTATGGGGTTCCAAAGAATTAGCCCAAATCTTGGCTGAGGGCGGATATGGATACGAAGCTTTGGAAATCATGAAAAACACTCACAAAATGCTTACAACTGCCTTGGTAAAGGATGTTACATATAAACCGGAAGGGATTGTAAGGGAAATTCAGATTGATAAAGGTGTTGCTCAAGCTACAAAGGATGAGATCAATACCGGAAGATTGTATACCTTCCTATATGGCCTTGAAAAGTGGAATGAAAGTCCTTTTGCAACATTGATAGGCATTCGAAATCAAAATATTCATTTCATAAAAGATATGGTAATCTATTCTATCAGAAACCATATGGATGATTATGGATTAATCCATGACACTAAATTTTCTGATGTTTCTGTGAAAAACGGGGCAAAAGAAACACCTTATCTGGCATGGTATATGGTTGCGGCAGATTATGTACTGGAAAATTATACGAAGTTTTTGACAGATGCCGAATATGCATTGATTGAAAAATCTATTCAGCAAAACTATGATTTTCTGATGAATTCTATTTATATGTCCGGAAAAAAACTAAATGCTATGTCGGGCTTTTGATGGTAAAGAAAAAGCTTCACAAGAAAATTTTTATACCTCTTGGTTATTGAATGATAACCAAGAGGTTTCTTCATAGATAGGTAGAAAATTATCAATAGAAATAACTTTATCGTTCTGGTTATGTATTGCAATAAAATCTTCCCAGCAAAAGTTTATTAGAAAGTATCCTGCTGATTAATATATTGAAAAAATAATTGTGGTATAATATTTTGGAGATTGTAGGAAAGGAAGTATTAGAATGATACGGGTAAATGAAATAAAGATGTCTTTGCATGAGGATATAGGTCAGATTCAGGAAAAGGTTGCTAGGAAGTTGAGAATAAGGCCCGAGGAAATTATAGAGTGCCATATTTTCCGGGAATCCATCGATGCTCGGAAAAGAAATCAGGTCCATTTTGTGTATACGGTGGATGTAGTTCTAAAAAATGAAGAAAAGATACTGGAAAAACATAAGGATGTCAGCAGGAGCCCTGATTTTCAGTATAAGGATGTGCCCCATGGGAGACAACCTTTAAAACATAGACCCGTTGTCATAGGAATGGGACCGGCGGGACTCTTTGCAGGACTCCTATTGGCCCAACGGGGCTATCGTCCCATTCTGTTGGAGAGGGGGCAGGATGTAGATACTCGGACCGAGGATGTAAAAAGGTTCTGGGAAGGGGGGAGGCTCAATCCGGAATCTAATGTACAGTTTGGAGAAGGGGGAGCAGGTACTTTTTCTGACGGCAAACTGACCACAAGAATTAAGGATATTCGTGTGAGAAAGGTCTTGGAAGAGTTTGTGGCAGCCGGGGCTCCCAAGGAGATTCTTTATTCTTATAAACCCCATATTGGAACGGATATTTTAAAAACCGTAGTCAAAAACATGAGAAAGGCTATCGAAAGTTTTGGGGGAGAAGTATGGTTTGGAAGCAAGGTGACAGATTTATATATAAGGAGCAGTGCACTGGCGGGTATTCAGATCAATGGGGCGGAGAAAATGGAAGCCAATGCAGTGATATTGGCGGTAGGACACAGTGCACGGGATACCTATGAGATGCTTTATGAAAGAGGGGTGAAAATCCGACAGAAGCCCTTTTCCATTGGTGTAAGAATTGAACATCCCCAAGACCTTGTGAATGAATCACAATATAAGGGATTTGCAGGGCACTCACGATTGGGTGCTGCTGATTATCGATTGACCTATCAAAGCAGAACCGGCAGGGCTGTATATACTTTTTGCATGTGTCCTGGGGGAATGGTAGTTGCTGCAGCTTCTGAGGAAAACACCGTTGTTACCAACGGTATGAGTGAATATGCAAGAAATCGCGAAAATGCCAACAGTGCCCTCTTGGTACAGGTAAATACGGAGGATTTTGACAGTGATCATCCTTTGGCAGGAGTAGATTTTCAACGGAAATGGGAAAAGGCGGCCTTTGCATTGGGAGGGAGCAATGATCATGCTCCCTGCCAGCTGGTGGGAGATTTTCTACAAAATCGTCCCTCTATAAAGATAGGAAAGGTGAAACCTTCTTATTTGCCCGGAGTGACACCGACGGATCTTAGGAAATGTCTTCCTGATTTTGTGGCAGAAGCCATAGAGGAAGCCCTGCCGGAGATGGATAAAAGGCTGCGAGGTTTTGCCATGGGAGATGCTTTAATGACCGGTGTAGAAACTAGAAGTTCAGCGCCCATAAGGATTGAAAGGGATGAGGAAACCATGGAGAGTTTGACAGTAAAGGGACTTTATCCCGTGGGAGAGGGAGCCGGTTATGCTGGAGGAATTGTTTCTGCCGCCGTAGACGGAATCAAGGCAGCGGAGAAGATCATTGGAGCCTATGCACCAATGGAAAGGGGGTAAGATAATGAAAATTGCTGTCATTGATGGACAAGGAGGAGGTATCGGAAAGTATATTATAGAAAGAATTCGCAAAATCATGGAGCAAGATATCTATATATTGGCCTTAGGAACCAATGCTTTGGCTACTTCAGCAATGATGAAGGCAGGGGCCAATCAGGGGGCAACGGGGGAAAGTGCCATTTGCTTTAATTGCATGCACGGCGACTTATCCTTGATTATCGGTTGTCTATCGATTATGTTTCCCAATGCCATGTTAGGAGAAATGACACCAAAGGCAGCTGAGGCCATAGGGTTAAGTAAGGCAAAGAAGTTGCTTTTGCCCCTTACCCAAGAAAATGTTGTATTGATGGGATCCACAAAAGAACCGCTGCCCCATCTGATAGAGGAAATGATTCAAGAAATGAAAAGGGAAATGGAAGGAGATCTGTAATGTGTGAAGCAAATGTATATATAGACAGGAACGGACAGGAGAAACTATTTATGGAACAGGCGAATATTATCATTTTCCATAAAGACGGCACGCTGTTTATTGAGAATATTTTTGGAGAGCGAAAGACTATTGCCGCAAGAGTCAAAGAAATGAAATTGGTGGAACATAAGATCATCTTAGAAGAATCATGGTAGTTCTTTTTTCTTTTTTTCGATGATTTCTTGAATCCTAGAAATATAAGATAGTCCTGTCATCATTCCTTTTTGATATAGTTCTTTCGCCTTAGAAAAATCAATAGGACTGAAACCTTTCATGGAGAGGTTGATCACCAAATCTGCTTGGGAGGTTTCTTTTGCTACCACTTTCTGTTGCATGATAAAAAGGGATTTTAAAATGGTCTCAAGGCTGTTGCTCGGAAGCCAGTCCTCCAAGGAAGGAACGAGATTGACGGCAATGGTAATATCCGGATTGAAACCTTTGACTGCATGGACCGGTACATTACTGACAACGCCTCCATCCACCAGGGTGCGATTGTTTATATGGATAGGATGGAAAATACCCGGAATGGCTGTCGAGGCCCGGATGGCTGTAGAAAGCTTTCCGGAATGCAGTATAATCTCTTCTCCCGTCAGTAGGTCGGTGGCAACGGCGACAAAGGGAATTTTCAGATCTTCAAAGGTTTTATTCCCGATGAGGTTGCAGATAAAAAATTCCATGGGTTCGTTGGACAATATTCCTCCCAAGGGAAGGGAAAGCTTGGATAGATTCTTCCATTGGGTAGAAATGGCCAGTTCATAAAGTTTTTGAAGGGGTATACCGGCGGCATATAGACCTCCTACCAATGCGCCGATGCTGGTGCCGCTCATATAGTGGACAGGTATATGGTGATTTTCCAAGACCTTTAGAATACCGATATGGGAGATGCCCCATACGGCACCGCCTCCCAGCGCCAGGGCAATGGTAGGGTGAGTTTTCTGTGGCAGAGAGACAGTTTTTTTCTTAAAAAAAGCGGGAAACGGATGGAAAAGGCTGTGCAGGGATGATTTTAATCTTTTTCCCATAGGTAATAAGCCCCCTTTCGCAGATAGCATATTTCTTCTTTACATAATATATATGTGATCATCACAAACTTTCATACTAGAGAAATCTGGAGCAAGCATGGGATCGCCATAGGGACCATATAAAATTCAAAGGTTTTTCTGATATATACTCTATTCGCTGTAGAGCACCATTTCCCTTCCTTAGAAAATTTGCCCATATCTTCACGATTCAAGAGTCCTAGGCATAATATATAGTGAAATCGTGAAAGTGCTGTATGACGATATATTGGAGGGGTTCCATGGAAGGGAATAATTTGGTAAAGATAGAAAACCATGAGAGGGGAAAGCATCCCTTGGCAAATATGATCTCCAGTTTGACATCTGGCAACATATGGTTGCCCATTGTTTTATTTATTATGTTGAACAGGGAAGGAACTATGAAATTTAGTTCAGATGATTTATATCGTGCGGGAGAAATCCTGAAAACAGCAAGGCCTTATTTTGGGGACAAACATAGGGAGGTGCTTGCCAAAACAGAAAATATTGTAGATATCATCCATTCTTTGAATCGATATGCAAAGGGAGAGTATAGATCAGAAGGAGGATTCGGCAAATCCTATCATAATGTGGCGAATAAGCCCATAAAAGTGATGGAGGCCATACGACCTTATATGCGAGGAAAGGGAAGAGAAAATATCGATAAGCTGTTGACATTGAACGACAGGGTGAATCGGCTGAGAAACAGGGATCCGAGGAATAGAAATATTGCAGAGGATTTTGAGTACATGACCGACATACTGGAAATACTAAAGGCAGACAAGGGGAGAGAAGTGAGGAATGTTTTAAATAAGGTACACAAGATGATGGAAATATTGAGGAAGTAAAGGCTTCTGTCTTTTCAGGAGCCTTTATTTTCTATGAAAAATGATAAACTACCTACGGAAATCTCTGCAAGGGGAATCGGCATCATATATAGGAAAATGAGTAAAAGGCGATGAATTTGGATATATTTAATACAATAAACAAAGGGAGGAGAACAAGGATGGAGAACTATATCAAGGATGAAGTGAAAGGGATCAGAGAAACGGCATATCCAATAAATCCGCTAATTTTAAATCGATGGTCTCCCAGGGCTATTTCAGAAGAAGAGATCACGGAGAAGGAATTGTTTACCTTATTGGAAGCAGCTCGTTGGGCTCCTTCTTGTTATAATGAACAGCCATGGCGGTTTATTTTGGCTCGAAAAAAAGAAGACCGGGAGAGATTTTATGAATTTTTGACGGAAAGCAACCGCATATGGGCGGAAAAGGCACCAGTCCTGATTGCATGGATATCCAAGACAAACTTTACTGAAAACGGCAAGGTAAATCGATGGCATGGCTTTGATGCAGGAACTGCTTGGGGCTATTTGTCCTTAGAAGGGGAAAGACAAGGTTTGCTGGTCCATGCCATGGGGGGATTTAGCGTCAAGAAAGCAAAGGAAATATTAGGTTTGGATGACGACCATGATATTTTTGCGATTATTGCTGTAGGAAAAAGGGGAAAAAAGGAAATGTTACCCATAGAACTGCAGGAAAGGGAGAAGCCATCTGGTAGAAAGCCCTTAGATGAGCTTGTGTTCGAAGGCAGTTTTCAAAACAAATAGATACATAATTTTTTAAAAAATGAAAGCTTGTCTGCTATTGACAAAAAAGCGGGAGTAAGTTAAAATAAAAATGTACCCCCTATACAGGGGGGAGGGGATTGAAAGGAGGAATATTCATGCATATAACGATTACTCAGAAGGCACAGGAGATGATCAAACAACAGTTGAAGGATAAAAACATGGAAGAAAAATTTTTGAGGATTGTGGTGAAAGCTTTTGGCTGAGGAGGTCCAGTTTTTGGTATAACTCTGGAAGAGTTTAAGAACGAAGAAGATTACAGTGAAGAGATTAACGGCATCAGAATAATTGCTGAGAGGGACTTGCTGAAACAGTATCATGGATTTCAGATTGATTATTCAGATGGATGGTTCAGCAAAGGCTTTCGGATTATTCCGGAGGGGGGAGGGTCTTCCTGCTAATGGAAAAAAAGATGACAGAAAGGGGTGACCATATGTCCGGAAGCAAATCCCATCAATCATGGTCATGGATATTGATGGTTTTGTTTATCACCTTATCCATCGTAGATATACGTTTTGGCTTGTTAGGATTTATCTGCATGGGAGCACCGATTTACCATGCCTTCAGAGGCAGGGGCAAAATTCATTGTTCCAAATACTGTCCAAGGGGGTCTATTTTAGGAAAATTTTTACAGAATATCAGTATGGCGCATAATTTACCGAAATCTCTGAAAGGGAAAAATGTAAAGAACGGTCTCTTAATTCTCATGATGACGATGTTTGGCATATCTTTATATCATGCTTTTCAGGCATCCAATGTCATCAAGGCTGTAGGATTTGGGCTTTTTCGATTGATGATGGCTTCTTTGGCCCTTGGGGTGATCATGGGCGTGATATTTAAGCCCCGAAGCTGGTGCCAGGTATGCCCGATGGGGTATGCGACAGGCTTGATAAAAGAAGCCCAAGATAGAAAAAGGATGGAAAAGATGGAAAAAGACGTGGGGAATGGGAAAAAGGTGGCATGATCGCTAGGACATAAAAGAATCAGGAAATGAAGTCCATAGGAAAATATATTCATAAATGAAGGTAAAATAAAGGAGGAGATATTATGAATAAAAATGTAACGATCTATTCCAGTGATACCTGTGTTTACTGCCATTATGCAAAGGAGTTTTTTAAGAAAAGGGGAATTTCCTATGTAGAGAAGAATGTTTCAAGGGATATGGCAGCACGCAAAGAATTAATGACTCAGGGTTTCATGGGAGTTCCTGTGATCAAGATCGGAGATGAAATTGTTCAAGGTTTTGATCAGGAAAGATTAGAACAACTGCTGGGTTAAAAACATGATGGGAAAAGAGCTGTGATTCTAAGGAATCATAGCTTTTTTTGCTTTGCAGGGAAATGCAAGTTTAAAATCATGCAGAATGGTACATACTGATATAGGTAATACATATGAGAAAAAAGACAATATAGAAAAATATCATGAGGTTGGGGGAGAGATACAATGACAGCTCGCGTTGGTATACCCAGGGGATTGCTATATTATTATTATGGACCCCTGTGGACCAAATTTTTCAAATGTCTTGATGCGGAAGTGATAATTTCTGCACCTACTAACAAAAAAATTGTTGAGATGGGAGTCAAAAATACAGTAGATGAAGCCTGTTTGCCTGTAAAAGTATACCATGGGCATGTCATGGATTTAGTAGATCGGAAGGTAGACTATATCTTTCTGCCTAGGCTGATGAGTGTGTACAGAAATGAATATATATGCCCTAAGTTCTGTGGATTGCCGGAAATGGTGAATCACTCCATAAAAAAATTACCAATCATGATTCAGCCTACCATAGATTTTCGGAAATCAAAAAAAGATTTATCAAAAATTGTATGGGAGGTAGGAAGCTATTTCACAAAGGATATAAGAAAAATTGAAGGAGCTTTCCAGGAAGCTTTAAAAAATTATTATCGATACAAGGAAGCATTGGGGAAGGGATGGTTGCCCATCGATATGCTGAAAGGGGATAGAGACCAGTCCATGCATCAGAATATCTGCCATCGGGATAAAGTTGCCCTTCTTGGACACCCCTATAATCTTTATGATGCCTATATCAGTATGAATATCATTGAAAAGTTAAGGAGTCATCAACTGGATGTACTCACACCTGAATGTATGGACAAAATTGTCATCAATCAAAAGGCTGCCACCATGGATAAAAAAATGTTCTGGAGTTTTGGGAGGAAAATTATTGGCACCGCCCTTCATGTCATGGAGCAGGAAGAGGTCCGTGGAATTATCTATCTATCTTCCTTTGGATGTGGCTTGGATTCTGTGATTGCAGATATTGTAGAACGGAGAATAAGAAGACATTCCAATAAACCCTTTGCGCTGCTGACGCTGGATGAGCATACGGGGGAAGCCGGGATGGATACCAGAATAGAAGCCTTTGTAGATATGATCAAATGGAGGAGAAATCATGAAAATTACTTTTCCACACATGGGCAATACATACATACCCATTAAAGCGTTATTTGATGATTTAGGGGTAGAAACCGTTGTACCTCCGAAATGCAGCAAAAAAACTTTAGAGTTGGGGACAAAATATGCACCGGAATTGATCTGCCTGCCCTTGAAAATTAACTTAGGAAATTACATAGAGAGCATAGAGAAAGGAGCCGATACCATTGCCATTGTAGGAAGTTGTGGACCCTGCAGATTTGGATATTATTCAGAGGTACAAAAAGAAATATTAAGGGATTTGGGATACAATGTGGAAATTGTAGTTCTTGAAATACCCGAAGGAGATATAGTTGAATTTTGTAATCGCATAGGAAAGATTACCAATACGAAAAATCCTATTAAGATTATGAAATGCTTTGCAAATGCCATGAAAGTATTAAGGAAGATCAATGGTTTTGAGGAAAAAGTATTAAGATTAAGACCCTATGAAGTAAACAAAGGAGATATTGATGAACTATACCATCAACTTGTGAAAAAACTAGAAGATAGCACGGGATCAAAGGCGATGATACATCATATGGATTGGGCTATGGGTCGATTGCAAGAGGTTCCCCTAGACCGTAAAAGGGATGTTTTAAAAGTAGGGATTGTAGGGGAGATTTATACTGTTATTGATGATTTTTCTAATTTAGATATTGGAAAGAAGTTGAACGATATGGGCGTAGAAGTCCATAAGTCTTTGAGTGCAGGAGAATGGATGACGGATGTTATTTATTATCGAAGCATTGGTACTAGCCGTGAAAGACGTATTTGGGATGCAGCAGAACCTTATGTGCAAGTATGTATCGGCGGCCATGGGAGAGAGACCATCGGCAATACGGTACGATACGCAGAGGAAGGTTATGATGGCGTCATTCAGTTGATGCCCTTTACCTGCATGCCCGAAATTGTTTCCATGAGCATCATGCCGAAGGTGCAAGAGGAAAAAAATATTCCGGTTTTGTCCCTGATGATTGATGAGATGACGGGGGAAGCAGGGTATCAGACCAGGCTGGAGGCTTATATCGATCTTTTAAGGAATAGAAGAGAGAAAAACAAAAGCAAAAAAAGTAACTGAGCAAGGACGGCGTTTTCAAAATTTTATATCCTCAGCATATCATTGACAGAATCAGAAGCAAATATCCTTATCCTATAAGACATCCTTTTTGTCTGTCATCCCTGAAAGAAACCTATGAAGGGATCGGAAAAATTGCCGAGGTCAAAGTATTGGACGTAATCTTCATAGGGATAAATCAAGGTGCTAAGAAAATTTCTTTGGGCCGGAGAAGATAAACCGAGGGCTGAATGGTGTCGGAGGAGTACTCCTAAGAATATCACCCGAAGTGGTATAATTGATTTACCCTGCCAAAGGGGAGACGCCAGTACCAAAGGAATTTTGGAGACGAGGATTGTAACAGAAAAACGATGGAGGCTCGAAAAGGACTCCATCGTTTTTTTGGTTTGTTTCATTGATTAAGAAACGGGCTTGTGGTAGATTAAATCGGTATAAAGGATACTGTTATAGAATTCGTAACGTACTCCGGATAAGGTGTATTTCTGTTTTTCTCTAAAGGCCAGGGACGCAAAATTGGGCGTAGGACTGATAATGGTTTCGGCAAAAATATCTTGGATGCCTTTTTTCTTTAAATCCTTCATCAATTGTTTATAAAGAATGCTGCCAATCCCCTTCCCTGTCAAATTTGAAAGAATGGCAGTTTTGTCAATGACAATGAAATTGTCTATTTTTTTCTTATCGAAATCAGGACACCAATAGGTATCTTCTATCCAATTGGGATTATATTTTAACCATTGTTCTTTTGTATAAGCCATGAGGAAACCGACGATGCCAGAGGCCTCAGCTACATAGAAATGATCCAATTCCAGTATCCTTTCCATAAAAAATTTCTGATAATATTTTGGTTTTGCAGTATAGTCATCCATTAAAAAACCGGCATAGGATTCTTTGGTTTTAGAGCCTACAGAACAAGCTACGCGGTATATGGCAGACAAATCCTTCGAAGTAGCCTTCCGAACTTGAATAGTGTCAATACCCGGAAGGATGGCACCTCTCTCTAATCCTTGATAAACATTCATTGCATCCATAAATCTTCATCCTCCTTTTTGATTTGATTTTTTCATGACTAAGGAAAATGAGCATATGGAGATCCATAACCACATCTTCCTCTTTCCACGCTTACGAGGTTAGCTGACGGATTCGGATCGAAAGAAGATGACCCTACTCTGAAAAGAGATTCACCCCAAAAGAATGGTTCCCCCGCTTCTTACTTCGTAAGAATTCAGCGCATTGTTTGATCACAGAGTCAATAGGGAGCCTAAAAGATGCAAAAGTGAGGGATTACAAGATATGCAAAAATTAGGAAATGAGGAAGGATGAAAAAGAAAAACTATGGAGATTTCACCATAGTTGGTTTATTGGGATAATGAGAATAAAAAACCAAACGTGTCAACGTAATCATTATCACGCAATCAATCTCCTCTTTCCACGCTTACGAGGTTAGCTGACGGATTCGGATCGAAAGAAGATGACCCTACTCTGAAAAGAGATTCACCCCAAAAGAATGGTTCCCCCGCTTCTTGTTTTGTAAGAACTCAGCGCTCCAAATTGACTATAAAATTGTGAATTCAGATGATATTTAAAGATTATTATATCATATAGAAAGGGTGCTGTAAACATATAGAAATAAAAAAATTAGAAAAAGTTTATAGTTTATATTTGGTGATTTCCTCGCAGTAGCTGCATTTATACTCTAAAGTTTTTTCCGAAACCAGATGGAATGTAGGTTTTACATAATCGTCAAAATTCGTGATGCATCTGGGATTATGACAGGAAAAAATGCCTTTTACCTTTTTGGGAATTTCTACTTTCTTTTTGCTGACGATTTTGTTGTCTTCGATGACATTCACGGTGATATGATGGTCGATTAAGCCTAAAAAATCTAAATCAATGTCAATATTGTTTTCTATTTTGATGATATCTTTTCTACCCATTTGTTTGCTGGATACATTCATCAGCAGAACAACAGGGTAGTCGACGCGATCCAACATAAGTTTGTTAAATATTTTCAAGCCATTGCCGGAAGAAATATGATCTAAAACAATTCCTTTTCTTATGCTTGTTACCTCTAACATGTCACATCCACCCCCAATAATTTTGTGATTAAAGCCATTCTTACATATACACCGAACTCTGCCTGTTTGAAGTATACAGCTCTAGGATCATCATCTACGTCATAGGCAATTTCATTTACCCTAGGCAGCGGATGCATGACAATCATATCTTTTTTGGCATGTTGCAATTTGCTCTGACTTAATAGATAGCTATCTTTTAATCTTGCATAATCTGCTTCATTGAAAAATCTTTCTCTTTGGATCCTTGTCATGTATAGAATATCAATTTCTCCAATAACATCCTCAATGTAGCGAACTTCCTGAAGTTCTATCCCAAAGTTTTCCGTTAAGGTTCTTTTTAATGAGTCAGGCAGCGTCAGCTCTTCAGGAGAGATTAAGATAAATTTTTTTGTATTGTATCTTGCTAGGGTGCGAATGAGGGAGTGGACAGTTCTTCCAAATTTTAAATCCCCACAAAAAGCCACCGTATGATTTTCAATGGTTCTTTTATACATTTTAATAGTGAGTAAGTCTGTCAGGGTTTGGGTCGGATGCTGATGGCCTCCATCCCCCCCGTTGATGATGGGGATAGACGCGTAGAGGGAAGCCAATTTTGGCGCCCCTTCCTTCGGGTGGCGCATAACGGCAATATCGGCATAGGCTGACATGCATCGAATAGTATCGGCAATGCTTTCGCCCTTAGACACGGAGCTGGTATTGGCATCGCTGAAGCCGATAATATTGCCACCCAGTCTTAACATGGCTGTTTCAAAGCTGAATCTTGTTCGCGTACTTGGCTCATAGAAAAGGGTGGCCAGGATCTTTCCTTTACAGACGGCTGCATATTTTTCTGGGGCTTCGTACATTTTCTTGCCCAATTCCACAACTTCGTTTAGCTCTTCGATGGTAAAATCTTCTGGTTCGATGAGATGTCTTACTGGTTTCCTGTTCATTTTTTCTCCTCCTTTTTAGTCTCTCTGGACCAATTTAAAGGTATATAAAAGCCTTTTTTCCATGAGGAAAAAAGGCATGACAAAACAACAATATATTCTGCTGTATATAACCTTTTTAACCTCACGGGGTTAATTTAAAGGAACATTCATTTTCTTAAGCCTATCATAGAAAACATGGGATGTCAATGAGAAAACGTTAAAAATATTTTGGTTGACAATGATAAAAGCAATATGATAACATGAAACAAAACAAATAGAAATGCCTTTAAATTGGTCCTGTGAGGCCGGTAAGGATGGAATATGGAGTGAAAAGGATACGATGAATCCGTATCTGTCTTTTGTCATAGGTATATTGCAACCTTCTGTCTCCGGCAGAAGGTTTTTTTATGGGGAAAAGGAGGCGTATGATGATTGTAATCAAAGGTGGTAGAGTCATTGATCCCCCAAAGGGAATAGACCGGGTTGCCGATATATTGATTCTGGATGGAAAAATCAGCATGATTGCGGAAAATATCCATGCAGAGCAGGCCAGGATTATTGACGCACGAAATAAAATTGTGGCACCGGGGTTTATTGATATGCATGTGCATCTAAGGGAGCCGGGCTTTGAATATAAAGAAACGATTCGTACAGGTACCATGAGTGCAGCCGTAGGGGGATTTACAACTGTAGCTTGTATGCCCAACACACAGCCTGCTATCCATTCCAAGGAGATCGTTGCCTATATCCGGGACAAGGCGGAGGCGGAAGCAATTGTCAACGTGCTGATCATTGGCAGTATTACAGAGGATATTGCAGGAAAAAAACTGACGGATATAGGGGAATTGGTAAAAAGTGGAATCGTGGCCATATCCGATGATGGAAAGACGCCTATGGATATGGAGATTATGGAGAGGGCCTTTGCGGAGGCAAGAAGATATGGAATTCTTCTGATTGATCATTGTGAGGATCATCAGCTGACCCAAGGGGGGAGTGTCAATGAAGGGAATGCCAGCAAAAGGACCGGGCTGAAAGGAATTCCCAGTGTGGCGGAATGGAAAATAGTGAAAAGAGATATTGCCCTTGCGAAAAAATATGATGCCTGCCTGCATATAGCCCATGTAAGTACAAAGGAGTCCGTTGAACTGATTCGCAGGGCCAAGGGAAAGGGAATAAAGGTCACCTGTGAAGTTGCACCCCATCACTTTACCCTGACCGATGAAATTGTCACAAGGGAAAATACCTATACAAAGGTAAATCCTCCCCTCCGGGGACAAGCAGATGTGGAAGCCGTAATTCAAGGTTTAAGGGACGGAACAATTGATATGATTGCTACGGATCATGCCCCTCATGATGAGGGAAGCAAAAGGGTAGACTATGAAAGGGCGGCCTTTGGCATTAGCGGATTAGAAACGGCCTTTGCCATCGCCTATACAGAGCTGGTACGGAAGGGAAGATTAACCCTTCACCAACTCATCGATAAAATGAGTTGCAAACCGGCAACTATTCTCGGCCTTGACAAAGGAACCTTGGTAGTGGGCAGTGTGGCGGATTTGGTAATTTTGGATTTGGAAGAAGAAGGGGTGATTGATGCCTGCAGATTTGTGTCCAAGGGAAAAAATACGCCTTTTCATGGCAGGAAAGTATTTGGAAAAGTGTTGTATACGCTGGTAGGAGGAAAAGTTGTCGTGGAGAAAGGAGAGATTGTATGTTTATCGATCGATTGATTCGGCAGATTCAAGAAAAGAAGAGCAATGTGGTGGTGGGATTAGATCCCAGACTGGAAATGATACCAAAATTTATTCGGGAAAAGCATTATGGGCTCTATGGAAAAAACCTACGGGCTGCTGCAGAGGCCCTATGGGAATTTAACCGAGAAATCATTGAATCAGTATACGATATTGTCCCAGCAGTAAAGCCCCAAATTGCTTTTTATGAACAGTATGGACTCGAGGGCTTGGAAGCATATCAAAGAACCTGCAATCTGGCGAAGGAGAAGGGGCTATTGGTGATCGGAGACATCAAGCGAGGGGATATTGGTACGACCTCAAAGGCTTATGCCGATGCCCATCTAGGCATGGTCCAGGTGGAAGATGAAAAATTGGAGGCCTTTTCCGTGGATGCCGTTACGGTGAATCCTTATTTGGGAGATGATTGTCTGAAGGAATTTATAGGAGACATTCAAACGTACCAAAAGGGAATGTTTGTTCTTGTAAAAACTTCTAACCCTACCTCTGGCCAACTGCAGGACCTGGAGTCGGGAGGAATGAAAATTTATGAAATTGTTGCCCAGATGGTGAATCGATGGAGCAAAGAAACCTTAGGGGAATATGGATATGCATCGGTGGGAGCCGTGGTGGCAGCTACCTATCCTGAGCAAGCCAGAACCCTCCGCATGCTTATGCCTGCATCCTATTTCCTGGTGCCGGGCTATGGAGCCCAAGGAGGAACTGCAAAAGACATCTTGGATTGTTTTGACGAAAAGGGACTGGGTGCCATCATCAACTCTTCAAGGGATATTTTATATGCTTATCGGAAAAATCCCAAGGAATATGGGGAAGAAGATTTCGGGAAAGCTGCAAGGGCAGAGACTTCCAGGATGCGAGAAGAAATCAATGATGCTTTGGATGAAAATGGAAAAAAGTACTGGTAAGGAGGGATAGGATGCAAGAACGTAAAATATGCCAAATTATTGAAACACAATGCATTGGACCAGATGTTTATAAA
Organism: Thermotalea metallivorans; assembly: GCF_001562415.1. Classification (GTDB taxonomy): domain Bacteria; phylum Bacillota; class Clostridia; order Peptostreptococcales; family Thermotaleaceae; genus Thermotalea; species Thermotalea metallivorans. The sequence goes on from NZ_LOEE01000059.1 coordinate 45,425, forward strand.
ATTGTGATAGAGAAGCCCCAAGGATGGGAAAATATTCGACCAGGTCAGTTTTTTCATATCCGGGCCGGAGAAGATTGGTATCCCCTATTGCGAAGACCTATCAGCGTGTGTGAGATTCAAGGGATCGGCATCAGCTTTGTGGTGAGAAAATCCGGAAAAGGTACGGAATTGCTGTGTAGCAGGAAACCAGGAGAATCATTGGATTTGCTGGGGCCCTTGGGAAATGGCTTTACCATAGAAGGGGAAAAGGTCATCCTGGTCGGTGGAGGCATCGGGACTGCACCATTGCTGGAATTGTGCAGAATATTTAAAGACAAGGACGTGACCGTACTTTTGGGCTTTAGAGCAGAACCCTATCTTGTGGAAGTATTCCAAAGGTATAGCCATCATGTGAAAGTGGCTACGGAAGATGGAAGTGTAGGATACAAAGGCTATGTGACGACGTTGTTGGAGGAAGAATTAGCAAAGAGAAGTATGGATATGATTTATGCCTGCGGTCCGGAAGTAATGTTAAAAGAAGTACAGAGGATAAGCAGAAGATATGGCGTCAAATCTCAATTGGCCATGGAAGAGAGGATGGCATGCGGAGTAGGGGCATGTCTGGTATGCAGTTGCAAAGTAAAGGCGGGAGAGGGCTGGGACTATGTAAGAACCTGTAAAGAAGGCCCTGTATTTTCCGGAGATGAGGTGATGTTTGATGAGTAAAATAGACATGTCTGTAGATTTGAACGGATTGGTGCTTCAAAATCCCATTACTGTGGCATCAGGGACCTTCGGTTTTGGAAGGGAATATGGAGAATATGTGGATTTAAACCGTTTGGGCGCCATCATGGTAAAGGGTTTGACATTGGAAGAAAGAAAAGGAAATCCTACGCCGAGGGTAGCCGAAACCCCCATGGGAATGCTTAACAGTGTGGGATTGCAAAACCCGGGGGTAGAAGCTTTTATTAAGGAAGAACTGCCTTACTTATCTCAATTTCATACAAAGATCATCGCCAATATTAACGGAAATACCATCGAGGAATATTGCAGACTGGCGGAAAGGCTTTCTGATACGGCGGTAGATGCCTTGGAACTCAACATATCCTGTCCCAATGTAAAGGAAGGAGGCGTGGCCTTTGGGAGAGATCCGGAGATGGTCCATAGGGTGACAAGGTGTGTGCGACAATCTACCCCAAAATATTTGATTGTGAAATTAAGTCCTAATGTAAGGGATATCGGAGAAATTGCCGTAGCAGCAGAAGAAGGCGGGGCAGACTGCATATCTCTCATCAATACGCTGATCGGTATGAGTATAGATATTGAACGGCAAAGACCTGTGTTGGCCCGAGGAATCGGAGGATTGTCAGGCCCGGCCATTAAGCCTGTAGCCCTTAGAATGGTTTACGAAGCAGCAAAGGCAGTGAAGATACCGATCATTGGCATGGGAGGCATTGCAAATGATCAGGATGCCATTGAATTTCTACTGGCAGGAGCCAGTGCTATATCCGTCGGAACGGCCAACTTTATAAATCCCTATGTCACCATGGAAATTTATGATGGAATTGCAGATTATCTTGAGAGAAAAGGGTATCAATCGGTAAAAGATATTATAGGGAAATTGAATTTTTCATAGAGAAAAAAACGATTTGTTGGGAATCATCCCAGCTTGTTTTTTCTTATAACACATAGGAAATGATGCATTTCCATAAACTATGGATAAGCCATAATTTCTGTCATGGTCTTCAACAAAGTCTTCTTTGAAATCTTCCAACGGAAGACTTTCTTATTTAGAGAAGGGGTGCAGGTCAGAATAGTGAGGAAAGTTCCAAGGATTTTTCTACAAGGCCATTACATTACAATATATTTGTTAATGTAACAGCTTCACTTTCCTTTACAATTTGAAACAACTGTTTTAAGACTTCGATCTCCCCTAGGGAAAGGGGTTTATCTTTTTCTTGGACATACTTGCGGGTTCTTGCTAGGGCAAGGTCGATATTGTCTATTTCATGGTGATCTATGATGATGGCCCATCGGTGTCGAATTTGATGCCACTGGGCTTTCATCTCTGAATATTTTTCCATGACCATATCCCATTCCTCCGCTTCTATCTTTCTTTCCAGCAAATTCAGTGATTCGATGAAATTTTCGGCATGGTTGTCCACATGGCGGTAAGAAAGAAACCAGCCGCTAATGATGACTAGGATGGCTATAGAAACACCAATCAATGATCTCATGGCAAAGGGACACCTCCTACTGATTGTCTTTTTTTTGCACATGAAGTTTTCGATTTTCATCAAGAAAGCAAAACAATACATCCTTATAATTATCAATCTGGTACATCTTTAATTGGTCCATCAGCCAATGCTCGCTGCACTGTGCGATTTTCAGATTTTCATAATGAATATGGCCGTCGATAATTAAGGAAACCGGCAGATTTTCATACGCAGGAGTGATATTTAGATCTTCAGCAGTAACAGGTTTTTTATTTGCCTTTGGGATAATACTTAATTCTCCGTTTGTTTCAAGAATGGCGAACTCCACATCTGCAAGGCTGGCATAATCCTTTTCCCGAATTTGTTCCATTAGGTCATTGATATTAATTCGCAAACGTTTTAACTCTTCTGTATTGATTTTTCCCCTATGAACTAGAATGCTGGGCTTCCCGCAAATAATGCGTCTTGCCCATTGGCTTTTCAAATTGATATAGGAGATAATAATCTGTGCAAAAAGTAGGGTGATGATGGCAACCATATTATTTAGAATTGGTCTACCGGTATCTTCTATGGATAAGGCTGCCAATTCAGCGATCATCAGCATAATAACCATTTCATAGGGTTGAAGCTCAGTTAATTCTCCTTTACCCATCAATCGAATGGTGACCAATACAAAGAGATATAGCAATAAGGTTCTGATCAGAATGATAATCATGGAACGGCATCCTTTCCTATTCATTCATTCATCTATTCTATATAAAGTTTGTCTATAGAAGTTTTTTTTATTCCAAAACTATTTGGAAATAAAAAAAGATTATGGACATGGGAGATGTGCTACATAATTTCCATGAATCGAGGAAATAATCATGATGCTGAAAATTCTATTGAAAATACACTCTATTTTATAGTAAGATAGTTATGAGTGAATGACTGGTCAGTCAATTTTGATAATGCCATAAGGAGAGAACAATGAACAATCTACAGAAGCTGAATATGACAGAGGGGAGCATTCGATCCCATTTGATCAAATTTTCCATACCCATATTTATAGGAAATCTGCTTCAGGCTGCCTATAATGTAGTAGATAGTATATGGATCGGCCAATTTTTAGGGGCCGAAGCCTTGGCGGCAGTAACGGTAAGTTTTCCGATTCTATTTGTGCTTATTTCTTTGATTATCGGCTTAACCATGGGAGCTACAATTTTAATTTCCCAATATTTCGGTGCTGAAGAATATGAAAGTTTGAAAAAGACAATCCAGACAACCCTTGCCTTTGTGGGTATATGTGGTATTGCCGTTTCCATTGTGGGGATTCTGTTTAGTGAGTCTATTTTGAAATTTATTAATACACCGGAGAATATTATTCCCATGGCAGTAGACTATTTGATAGTCTTTTCTGCGGGATTGCTGTTTATGTTTGGGTATAATGCCTTGGGTGCTATTTTGAGAGGCTTGGGGGACTCAAAAACACCTCTATTGTTTTTAATTTATGCAACGGTGTTGAATGTTATTTTAGATCCTTTATTCATTTTTGGCATAGGACCTTTCCCAAAAATGGGGGTAAGTGGTGCGGCCCTGGCTACAACCATTGCCCAGGGGATTTCTTTTGTTTTAGGAATTCGCCATCTGGATAAAATGGATCATATATTTAAGTTTCGGTTCACAGAAATAAAAATAGATTACGATATTCTGAAAAAGTCTATTAAGATTGGCTTGCCTACAGGGATACAACAAACTGTGGTATCCTTGGCCGCCGTGGCGATTACTTCTATCGTAAATATCTTTGGGCCTATTACCGTGGCGGCCTTTGGAGCTGCCATGCGATTTGACAATTTCGCCTTCATGCCGGCCATGGCTATTGGAATCGGAGTTTCCACTTTGGCAGGGCAAAATATAGGAGCCGGCAGAGAAGACCGGGTAAAAGAAACCGCCAAGTGGGGTTGTATTCTTTCCAGTGCGGTGACCGTTCTGATTACCATGATTGTATTGGTATCTCCCGAAATTTTAATGAGACTTTTTACTCGAGATGGGGAGGTAATACGAATTGGTGCAGAATATCTGCGGATTGTTTCTTGGGGATATGTGCCGATTGCCCTTATGTTTGCTTTAAATGGCATACTTCGAGGTGCTGGCGATACCCTTGCATCTATGCTGATTACTATTTGTACCCTATGGATAATCAGAATACCTTTGGCCAAGTTACTATCAGGAACATCCCTTGGGGCAAGGGGGATATGGTTCGCCATGTTGGCCAGCCTTTGTATGAATGCCTTGATCAGCTATGTTTACTATCGAACAGGAAGATGGAAAAACAAGGCGGTTACAGGGAACAGAATGAATATGATGAAATAAAGGACCTGTAGGGGCAGTACCTTTACAGGTTTTTTCTTTTCTTATCAGTTAGGTCTTGTTGAAGTGTTTTTATGATAGGCCTTATGCTGGTTGAAATGTTTGTAGAGTCTAAAATGAACGGGCTACGCCCGATCTTTACTGAGTTCAGGAAACCAAATATTAATCTCCCTCTCCGCTGCGTCTATGCTATCAGAAGCATGAACTATATTTTTTGTCAAATGAAAAGCAAAATCTCCTCTAATGGTGCCAGGCAGTGCCATTGTGGGGGATTTATCTCCATTCATCATGCGAATGATTTCTATAACAGAATCCCCAGCCCATACCATTACCATCATAGGCCCGCAAGACATATACTTAATTAAATCAACTTTCGCACAAAATTGATGTGCGATGAATATTGAAAAATCAATAGTTTTGGGCAATAAAAAAGTCCAAGAAGCCCCCTCTCTGTGATATAATAGAAGTGACAAAACCCCATTAAAATCAACGGTTGGGAGGTTCTTGAACATGTCTATTGTATCACAGAAGATGAAAGCAGAAAATAGGTTTGTACTGACAGTCGATAAC
>NZ_LOEE01000060.1 GCF_001562415.1 Thermotalea metallivorans
CCTCCCTCTATAATCTAACGAATTCTCTTAATTGCTTGCTTTTTCTTAGAATTTCACATTTCTCAAAACTTGCCACATGGATATAATGCTCATTTATGTATAAAACTGGATGGGCAAGGGTGACCTGAATAAGCATCTTGCATTTTGGGCTTATTTCGGCCGTTGGTATCCACTTGCTCTCCGGTGGCAACCCTCCCATGTCTCACAGGGTCTATGCCCTAAATTCCTTCGTTCTGCCTATCCATGAGGTGGATGTTAGTCATGCTCCTATACTGGGTCTATGCCCTTATGGTCGTAATTCAACCTAACTAATCCCGGCTCGTTTTGTCAATGTGCTATCTTTGGTTATCTGGTTACTTTCTCGGTTTATGCTGCTTCCTGTAATAATGGTCTTTTAATGTCTTTCATCATTTTCTGTGGGTCATATTTGATGCCTTTTGTCAGCAGGGCGAAGAATATCCGGATTAACTTGCAACTTAACAGGATTAAGGATTGCTTTTTCTTTAAAGGATTCTGGCTTCTGGTTGTATAATAATGGTGTAGTTCCTTGAATTCCTGATTCTTGGCCACTAATGGCATTATTGCCTGGAACAATAGTGATCTGAGCCGTCGGCGCCCTCGCTTGCTGATACTGGTTTTGCCCTTGTGCTTTCCAGAACTGTTCTCTTTCAGGCTCAGTCCAGCCAGTTTCTGTATCTGCCTGGGGTGCTCAAAACGGCTGATATCTCCTACCTCTGCGATGAAACCGGCTGCAGTAATCAGGCCTACTCCTTTGATCTTTAGCATCTCTTCCAAGCCTGGTATTTGGCTTGCTATTTCCTCCACCAGGCTCATGGTCCTTTCGTACTGCTGCATATACATCTCATAGCTCTCCA
>NZ_LOEE01000061.1 GCF_001562415.1 Thermotalea metallivorans
ACTACTTGAGGTTGAAAAGTAGATTCTCTGTCTCTAGGTACTTGAATTGTAGATTCTCCATACTTTGATACGATATTTTTTTCCTTAAAGCCATTTCTAGAGTTTTTGCCGGACTTATTTTTATAATTATACTTTGTATATCCAAGATGTTGATCCATTTGGGCTATAAGCATTTTTTCTAAAGTGGCAGAGAATAACTCTTTTAACGCCGATGCTATATCCTCTATGTTTTTAGGGTCAAATGCATCTATAATTTCTTTTGCTAACTGTCTTCTATCTTTTATCATGTGTGAATCCTCCCGCTATCATCCTAATCTTATTTTAGCATATGTTGGAGTTTACACACTCTATTTTACACTGTCCAACCCCCGGTAAAACCGGGGGTTTCAGACTGAAGACAAAGCATAGAAATATATAGAAATATTAAGAGAATCCTTAGAAACAAAAAGGATTCTCTTCTTTTTTGTAGAATATATACTGTAAAGTGTTAATACGGTGGTGTTTTAGATGTTAACAAAGGATAAAGACGATATTCGCAGCCAGATTGAAATGTTATGTCTGGATCAGCTGGTTCCAGAGGATCATCCAGTAAGAAAGATTGAGGCTGCCATAGATTTCAATTTCATATATGATCTTGTATCTGATAAATACTGCATGGATAATGGACGACCAAGTATTGATCCTGTAGTACTGTTCAAGATTGTGTTTATCCAGTATATATTCGGAATTAAGTCCATGCGGCAGACTATCTCTGAAATACAAACAAACGTTGCTTATCGCTGGTTTATCAAGTATGGGCTAAACGAGCAGATTCCTCACTTTACAACGGTGGGAAAGAACTATGTTAGAAGGTTTAAGGATACAGATATATTTGAGCAGATATTCGTAAAAATCTTAGAGGAAGCAGTAAAGGCCGGATTTATTAAGGCAGATGCCATTTTCATAGATGCAACCCATGTAAAAGCAAATGCCAACAAAAAGAAATACGACAAAGTAATGCTGGAAAAAGAAGCTGGCAATTATCAAGAGCTTTTAGACCAGGAGATTAACGAAGACCGTAAGTTACACGGTAAGGCGCCACTTGATATGAGTAAAAAAAAACAGAGTTGAAGGAAATTAAAATTAACAGAACAGATTCCGATAGTGGAGTGCTAAGAAAGAATGAAAAAGAGAAATGTTTTGCCTATTCATTCCATACCGCTTGCGATAGAAACGGCTTCATACTTGGTATAGCTGCTACAGCTGCAAATGTCCATGACAGTACGATGCTTGAAGCAGTCTTAGAACAGGTAAAAAAGAATGTAGGAAAACCTGAATATGTTGCAGTAGATGCTGGCTACAAAACACCATATAACTGTAAGATACTGATAGACCAAGAGATAAGACCTGTAATGCCCTATACAAGGCCAATGACCAAGGATGGATTTTTCAAAAAGTATGAGTATGTATATGATGAATATTATGACTGCTATATATGTCCAAACAATCAAATATTAACTTACCGGACAACGAATAGAGAAGGATACAGAGAATACAAATCAGACCCGCAAGTATGCATGAACTGTCCTTATCGGAGCCAATGCACAGGTAGCAAAGACTATACAAAGCTGGTAACTCGGCATATATGGGCTGATTATGTGGAAGAGGCAGAGCACTTAAGGCACACGGATATTAATAAAGAAATATATGCACGGCGCAAAGAAACGATTGAACGTGTCTTTGCGGATATGAAGGAAAAGCATGGTATGCGTTGGACAACCCTACGAGGATTAAAAAGGGTGTCAGCGCAGGCGATGCTTGTTGCTGCATGTATGAATTTAAAAAAGATGGCGAACTGGATGTGGAGGTCTGGTAAAACCGGACCAAACCCATTCATTTTATTCCAAAAACTAATCGATTTCATGAAAAAACACGGCTTCTATTACTTAGGGAAGCCGTGTTTTTCTGCAAACTGCAACCCCCGGTAAAACCGGGGGTTTATGTGTTTGACCGGCATGTTTACTGAGCCGATGGATTGAAAGAAACCCCGTCACCTAACCAGCGGGAAGACAACCCGTAAGCAAGGGCGTCACTGGCCAACGGTGGGGCCTGAAGGAAGCTGAAGGGGGAATCTGGAACATAGCGCAAGCGAACCGGGGATGGCTTGTCAGGTGGGTAACCTTGCACAGAGTGGGAAAGCCCGAAAGCTGGATAACCTGAGGAGTTAAGACGGATGCGTGCAGATCTAGGCAGGTAGGCTTAACCGGTGAAGCCCGGCATCATCCCTTAGAGAGGGTAGGCTCAAACAAGTGGAAACACAAGTGTGGGGCGAAGTGATGTGGGGTGGCAGATGAATCCGTAGTAGTGATAAACTCTCGGCCAATGAAAGCTGGTAACAGACCGGAGGGCAAAACCGGGAGGACACTGCACCTGGTTTCAGTGGGGCACAGTAAGCCAAAATCGGCTGTACTTGCGAAGGGAGGAAGATAAATCAAAGAATGCAACCAAAGTAGAGAAAGGATGGGAAGAGAAGACAACTTTGGATGGAAAGCCAAAGGGAACGGCTGAACCGAGGGTGACGAACCTGCTGGGCAGCACGTCCCCTCAGCCGGAGTAAAGTAACTGGAGAGGTAAGATTTCCAGAGAGCTAGAGACGCCTAGAAAGTACTTGAAGGGACCGGCGCGAAATCCTGGACTACAGAGGAAGCATAGCGAAATGGGGTGAAGTGATTGAAGAAATGGTATAGCCTAATAGACAAAGTATACCGGATGGATAACCTGGAGAAAGCATACAAAGCCGTCAAAGCCAACAATGGCGCCCCCGGAGTAGACGGGGAGACTGTGGAAGCCTTCGGCCAAAATCTGCAAGAAAGGTTAAGCCAACTTCAACACGAACTCAAGACTGGCATTTACGAACCCCAACCGGTACTGCGGGTAGAGATACCCAAAGCGGACGGCAGTAAACGCCCGCTAGGTATACCTACAGTTAGGGACCGGATAGTCCAACAAGCTCTCCTAAACATCCTGTAACCAATCTTTGAACCCGAATTTCACCCGTCAAGCTATGGATATAGACCTGGGCGATCCTGTCACCAAGCAGTAGCCAAGGCAGAGATGTTCATAAACAAATATGGATTGAATCATGTTGTGGACATGGATCTATCCAAATGCTTTGATCGGCTGGATCATGAGCTAATCCTGGAAGGAGTCAACCGTAAGATCAGTGACGGGAGCATCCTGAAACTGATAAAGAAATTTCTAACTACTGGAGTGATAAAAGAAGGGGTATGGGAAGAAACAGACTTGGGGAGTCCGCAAGGTGGAGTGATTTCTCCCCTATTGACAAATATATACCTGGACAGATTCGACCAGGAGATGAAGAACCGTGGCATAAGGATCGTCCGCTACGCAGACGATATACTGCTCTTTGCCCGGACCTACCAAGAAGCAAAGAAATATCAGCAGATAGCTATAGAGTTTTTGGAAAAGGAATTAAAACTAGTAGTCAACAGGGAAAAGACTCACCTAACTGACAACGAAAATGGTGTAACCTACCTTGGCTTCGTAATCTACTCCAAGCATGTGACAATTAGCCCAAAGAAACTGAAAAGTTTCAAGGAAAAGATACGGGAGATGACTCCGAGAAATCACGGAATGAACGTAGAGAAAATGGTCAAACTTTTAAATCCCGTATTGCGAGGATGGGCAAACTACTTCCGGATAGCCAACTGTAAGGGAATATTCAAAGAATTGATTGGATGGATAAGGCGTCGGCTGCGAATGAAGAAAATGAAGGAATGGAAAACCTGGAAGGCACTGCACAAGATGCTAAGAAGACGCGGTTACAAAGGTACATTTGAGAAAATTTCCATGACCACATGGAAAAACTCAGCCAATCCTTTAATAAGCATGGCGTTGCCCAATAGCTGGTTTGACGAACTAGGGTTAATCAACCTGGAAAAATACAATGTCGGCATTTTGTATCACTATAGGGAATAGTGACTGAGATTTATCAGGAGCCGTATACGAGGCCCGTATGTACGGTTCTGTGAGAAGGATAAAAGCCGAAGCAAATTACTTCGGCTTTACCTTGCTCGATTACACAAGAATCCCCTTTTATATTTTGTCTCCCGTATAAATTTAAATAAGCATCTGAACTTTCTTTGATTTAAAGCTGCATATACAAGGTATGAAAGAGCCGATCCATATAAGTTTGCTCTTCCTCAATGTGACTTAACAAGGTCTGCCAGACCTTATCCTCTTTTCCGTAATGCATCATCTCCTTCAGTAGATTCATAAAAATTCTGTTTCGCCTGCCAAATTCGTTCAATAAGGTCTTGATTTGATTCATATGCACCCATAGCGCAGGATGCATCATCATATGCTGCATACCGGCCAGTTGTTCCTTGGCATGCTTATTCAATTCTTCAAACATCTCATTCAGCTTCTTTAATTCCTCCACAATGTTCTTCGGCAAATCCTTTTTTGTCAATTTCGCCACCGTTTTAATAAATATTGGATGTTCGCTGGAAATATCTGTCCACATGATTAATTCTCGCAGAACACACTGCAGGTTACAGGCAATTGTATAACAATACACTTTTTCACCACCTCATTGCGAAATTAAAATAAAGAAAGTCATATACCATTTTATGCTTTTATTTTGATTTGTGTTACGAATGATGGATCTCAGTATTGTTTATCATTACAATGGAAATACTAGATTTGAGGTGATTGTATGATGAAGATAAAAAAATGGGGCATATTCGCCATGATTTTTTGTATTGTGATCAGTTCGGCAGCCTGTGGACAAAAACCACAAAAACCCAGTCCAAAGTCTGAAAATGAACCAAAGCCCATGCCAAAGGTAATTGAAGAAATCGAAAAAGATGCTATCAAGATTATGGAGCAGACAGATAAAATTCCCTACTTTCAACGGGTAATTGTGGAAAAGGAAATGATTGAACAAAAGAAGAAAATGGAAGAATTGCAGATGAAAGCAGCAGAAGGAGGAGGAGATTCAGAACAGAAGAAGCAGGAGGGAGAACAGGGAGAAGGACAGGGAGGTCAGCAGGGAAGCAGCGGCAGTGGTGCTAGTGGCGGTGAAGAAGAAAAACCTAAACCCATGACCATTGATGAAGGAATTCTTACAGAGTTAATGAAACGGGAAAAAACTGATTCTGCAAAAAAGCAATCGCAAAAAATACCAAAAAATCTTGCAGAGTTATGGAATGGTATAAATAGTACGATCTTGGGACTTCATAATAAATGGAATGTACTGGAGCCTCAATTAATTCAACAGGGAATTTCTCCGGAGATTATGAATAATTTTGAAACTACCTTGGATAATTTAACAAAAGCCGGCATCGAGAACAAATATTTTGAAACCTTATCCATTGCCAATAACCTTACAGCCTATCTGCCAGATTTTATGGCATATTTCAAAAAAGAAGTGCCTCCTTCCATATATACATTAAAATACCATATCCGCAACCTCGTGTTAAATGCAGCCGTCGGCAATTATCAGGCAGCCCAAGAAAGTTTAAATAAATTGAAAGAGCATGGACAGACTTTAAAGCCACAATTGATCGAAAAAAAGGGAAAGGCTACTATTGACAAATTTGATGCGTCGGTAAATAATTTGGAAAAATCCCTCAATAAAAAAGATCTCCATTTGATAAAAATCAACAGCAGCATCGTACTAAAAAATATCCTGTTGATGCAAGAAGATTTAACTGCTGCCATGTAAAAAGGCACCAAAAGGTGCTTTTTTACATGGCAGCAGTGTGAAATTTTTATGCAAAAAATGAACAGGGATAGCTGTGAAAGGTCCTTCGGTATCCTGCCAGTTCTAAGCTCGAACCAATCCTGGGATGTCGCTCTCCTTGCTACCCTGTTCTAGATTTATTATCTGCCTCTATTAGAATTTTATTCATCACAAACCTCTTCAATAAATATATTTAATTTTTTTTGGAGGTCAATTTCCTGAAATTTTGTCACATACTCTCCCTTGCTATCCTTGATAATTCTAACGATAGGTCTTGTAGGACAATACCTGTTGTTGTCGATAACGATGGCTTTCTCTTGAGTATTTAATTTGACAATCGTCCCCACAGGAAAAACAGTAATATGATTCAGAAAAACTTTTACCATATCATGATCAAAATGGTAATCTCCCATGGACATCAAATATTCTACAGCCTTGTTCGGGGTAATCTTTTTTCTGTACACTCTATTGGAGGTCATGGCGTCGTAGGTATCGGCAATGGCAATAATCCTTGCAAACTCTGGTATTTCACTTCCTCTTTTTCCAAATGGGTATCCTGACCCATCCACCCGCTCATGATGCATCAATGCTGCTACCCTTGATAAACTGCTGATTTCGCAATACTCTTTCAATATTTCATAACCAAAGGCAGGATGATTTTTCATGATTTCTATTTCATGAAGCTCCAGCTTGCCCGGCTTGTTCAGAATCTCATTGGGAACCTGGGTCTTGCCAATATCATGAAGAATTGCACCAATTCCTAAATCCCTCAAACGGAGCTCGTGAAAACCTAGGGCTTTCCCAATCACAATCGATAATACCGCCACATTGACCGAATGGGCAAAGGTATATTCATCAACGCACCTTAAATCTGATAAATTCACCATGATATCCTTATTTCTCAACAGCTCATCTACAATTCTGTTGATGACCATCTGAATGCTGGAAAAATCAAGGCTTTTATTTGCTTTTAGATCTTGTACTGCTTGATACAACGTCTGCTTTGCCATCATTCTTGTTTTATCATCGATAATGTCTACGATTTCAATATCCCTAGAGATCTCATCTTCAATGTAAATCTCCCCGATAGACAAACTTTGCAATCTTTTTATAAAATGACTTGTAAGAGTAACGCCTTTTGCCAACAGGATTTTTCCCTCACAAGAATAGATATCCTTTGCTAAGATCATGCCGGAAGTTACATTTTCTAATCGTACCAATCTCATGGTTGCCTCCAATAGACATGTTAAAAATTGAATCATTTCTTTTCTCTTAACAAATACGATAAAAAATTATATTTTCCTTCATCCAGGTGGAGCATTATCATAACTCACTGCTATGGTCTTAGTTTTTTATAAATCCTTCTTCTTATAGATTATGTTTTGTATCAATAGAAAGTGATTATAAAGGATATATTTTCACCTCCTGAAATGAAAAACATCCTTTACAGATGTATGAAAAACCGGATAAATTTTAAAAAACAGGTGGTTTGTCCGGCATTCTTCGTTTATGCTCTGAACGCTGATGCAATTTTTCAATGATCAATCGATCTCTTTCGGGAATTTCCTTTCCTTCCAATAAATCATCCACCATTTCATAGGTTGTCCCCATTTCCTCTTCATCCGTCTGTCCTTCCCATAACCCTGCTGAAGGAGGTCTGTCTAGGACACTTTGGGGGACACCAAGATGCTTTGCCCACGCATAAACTTCTCGCTTTTTTAAATTTGCAATGGGAATAATGTCCACACCACCGTCTCCGTATTTTGTAAAATAGCCTGTGTGTATCTCTGCCGCATTGTCTGTCCCCGATACAAGATAGTTCAAAGAGTTGGCCACACAATAAATGGTACTCATGCGCAATCTGGCCCTCAGGTTGGCATCACTCAGCCTTAAATCGGCGTCACTATCCATTAGCCCCCGATTGCCCATGGTGCTGACTACACTCTGAAATAACAGTTCATGGACGTCACTGAGCTCTATTTCCATATGCTGAATGCCACAGGCTTCCACCACCTTCAAAGCATCCTCCCGGTCTTTGGGATTGCTTTTGCAGGGCAAGATAATGCCTAATGAATTATTTGGCAAAGCCCTTTTAATCAAAAAAGCAACCAGTGCAGAATCTATACCTCCAGAAATCCCTACAACAATTCCGCGGGTACAGGATTCTTCCACTTTTTTCCTCAACCATGCAACGGTCAGGTTGATTTTTTCTTCAATCGATCTATTCATCTGAAAAACTCCTTTCTGTACGCATCCAAGTGTGTTTAGGCTTGTTTCTTTTACTTATTATAGCACAAAAATAAATTTCCATAGAACAAAACAAAAAAAATACATAGCCCCAAGGACTATGTATTGCAAAATTTTATTCAAAATGAAAAAGGGGGGTGCTTAAATATCTTTCACCATAGCTAGGTATGACAACGACGATTTTCTTTCCCTTTCCTAACTCTTTGGCTTTCTGTACAGCCCCCCATACGGCTGCTCCTGAGGAGATGCCTACGAGAATTCCTTCCTCCTTCGCCATTCTTCTTGCCATTTCCATAGCATCTTCGCTATCTACGGGGATAATCTCATCAATGACATTCATATTCAATATTTTGGGTATAAACCCGGCACCAATCCCTTGGATTTTATGGGGCCCCGGTTGACCCCCAGACAGCACGGGCGAATCTTTCGGTTCAACGGCCACAATTTTTACGTCTTTTATTTTCTTTTTAATAACCTCTCCTACCCCCGTGATCGTTCCACCTGTACCTACACCCGCCACAAACATATCAAATTGGTTATCCATTTGATCTAAGATTTCCTGTGCAGTTGTATTCCTGTGAATCTCCGGATTTGCTGCATTTTCAAATTGCTGGGGCATAAAATATGCAGGATTTTCTTTCACAATTTCCAATGCCTTTTCAATAGCTCCTTTCATGCCTTTTGTCCCATCTGTCAGTACAAGCTCCGCACCAAAAGCCTTTAACAATTTTCTTCTTTCTATACTCATGGTTTCCGGCATGACCAAGATACATTTATATCCCTTTGCTGCAGCAATCATGGCCAAACCTATTCCCGTATTGCCACTGGTAGGCTCAACAATGACGGAACCCTCTTTCAACAGGCCTTCTTTCTCAGCGGCTTCAATCATACTAAGTGCAATTCTGTCTTTTACGCTGCTTCCCGGATTATAAAACTCTAATTTTGCATAAATTTCTGCATCGTCTTTTCCAACAACTCTATTTAGCTTCACCATCGGTGTATTCCCTATTAACTCAGTGATATTTTTGGCGATTTTCATCATATCCCTCCAATTCATAGTATTCTTATCGGATTTATTGGTTTCATTTTATAACATTTATCCATTTTCGTCAATAGACTTATAAAATATTTTATAAAGATAACAATAATATATATGAAAACATTCTGTGAAATTATTATTGGGATTCTTTTGGACAAATATGTAATGAATAGGTGATTCCATGGGAAAAAGCACTTTTTCTATAAAATTGATTCTCTTAGGTCTCATTACAGGGCTTGTCAACGGATTATTTGGCTCCGGCGGTGGGACTGTCCTTGTTCCTGGCATGTTTTTTATTTTAGGAATAGAGGAACACAAAGCCCATGCCACGGCTATTTCCGTGATCCTACCCTTAACCTTGGTAAGCATGTTTATCTATTTTCGATATGGGATCATTGTTTGGGATGTAACCATCAAAGTAGCACTGGGGGGCATTTTGGGAGGATATATCGGAGCAAAACTGTTGAACCGCATTCCCAGCAATTTATTGCGGAAAGGTTTTGCCCTTTTTATGATGATTGCAGCACTAAGGATGGTGTTTTAATGTTTTTGATTCTCATAGGCTTATTCTCCGGCATTATCGGCGGTATGGGCATAGGGGGTGGCACTATTTTAATTCCTGCCCTCATTATGTTTACATCCCTTACCCAGCACCAAGGGCAAAGTGTGAATTTGCTGTCATTTGTACCAGTAGCTGTCGTTGCTCTTATCACCCATTTTCGAAATAAAAACATCGAATTGCAATTATGTCTCCCTCTCATCGCCACGGGAGTACTTGGTGCCGTGGCAGGATCATATTTGGCAGTAAATCTTCCTTCCAATTTATTAAGAAAGTTGTTTGGCGTCTTCCTTTTTTTTATGGGACTATATGAATTTTTTTGGAAAGACAAAAGCCGTACAAAATAGTACGACTTTTTAGCCCAGGGCCACCAACACACAATGATGATAAACCACCTGCAGTCCTTTATCTTCTGCCAATTGGACAGCTTCTTCGTCAAAAGAGCCCGGCTGAAACCAAAGGTATTTTATTCCTGCCTCTGCAATATCCGGTATAAACTTTTTGCTGATAGGGGGAGATACTACCATATCCACGCAATCAGGCTTTACGGGCAATTCAGCAATGCTGTGATAGCACCGATCTCCCTCTACCTCATCATAGTTGGGATTTACGGCATATACTTCATACCCTTTGCTTTTCAGCTTTTTATATATCTTATTTCCAAATTTTTCAGTGTTGGGTGTTGCCCCTACAACAGCCCACACTTTTTTGCTGAGCATTTCCTTTTTTAATTGCTCCATATGTACAAAACCTCCTTTGCTGTTTCCTATGATCATTTATACCCTCTTTTGTCTTTCACTATTCTTAGAAAAATGATTCTCCCATCAAAACACCGTCATATTCATTCAGATACAAGGTATCCACAACGCCAATTTCTGCTCTTGCGCTGGTTAGATTGAGTACTTGCTTGATCATTTCATCCCTCTCATCCATCTTTACATAGACGTACAGATTGACAGCATCGTCAAAAACCGTATCTTTGATCACATATCCACGATTGAGAATTTCATTTTGTACTTTCCCCAGCCATGAATAATCTATCCGTATTTTTATCGTGTGATAAAGCACCTTTTCTATGACCTTGGCTTCATTTAACGCGAGCTTTGCCGTAGATGTATAAGCTCTAACCAAGCCTCCCGTTCCCAGCTTGATACCTCCAAAGTATCTTGTTACCACAATCACCGTATTTTTGATATCTTCCTTTTTCAACATATCCAATATGGGTACTCCTGCCGTACCGGCCGGCTCTCCGTCATCGCTGTATCGCTGTATTTCGCTGTTTTCTCCAAATATATAAACAGGCACGTTATGGGTAGCATTTTTATGACGTGTTTTGATCATTTCAATAAATTCAATGGCTTCTTCTTCACTCCCAATAGGTTTTACATAACCGATAAACCTCGACTTTTCGATCACATGCTCCGCTTCCCCATAACCAAAAACAGTTTTATATCTCTTTAGCATTGCCTTCCCTCCGTAAAAAATAATCAGAGAGCAGCAATCACTACTCTCTGGTACCATTATACCACGAATTCACTGTTGATTAAGTCTTTATATTTTCTATAGGAGAGACTAACGAGAGATTTGTCTTGGCTGTAGGTAATTTTTTCAATTGCTTCATCAATCGGATAAAAACCTACTTCCTTGAAGCCCAATTCTTCGTTCAGGACGCATTGATCGTTGGATGCCGTCATAAGATACCATATAATCTCGTTGCATACGGGTCTTTGTCTCGTAATAGAATAAAATTCGTAACAGGTTTCTCCAATCGGTGAGACGATTTCTGCATTTACACCGGTTTCTTCCTTTACACGGCTTAACGCAACATCTCTTGAGAGATTCCCATTACGAATTACACCTTTAGGCAACACCCATTCATCTTTTTCATTTTTTAAAAGCAGCACCTTATCTTCAAAAAATACCACACCACCGGCACAATTTCTAAAGAGCATAGCCAATTCCTCCCTCCTATTTATTACTACTATCATACAACAAATAGCAATGCAAGGCAAGACTATTCTGAATTTTTAGATTAAAATATCTCAAACATTTAAATAACAAATATTGCAACAGTCTGTCTAAAATTATATTCTAATCCTATTCCTAGTATTCCATTTTTTTCAAATCTCATACATTTGCAGGTTTATAATTTCATGCTTTTTTACGTATACTAATAAAGCAATTCTAAGGATTCATCGGAGGTGATTTTTCTGCATGTTATTTATCACTGTGTCGGGGGCTCCCATTCTTCCACGACTGCCGCAGCTATTCATTTGAATATGCTGCCCATGGATTACGTCCCCAACAAATATGATTTTTTGAATGTTCCCTTTTATGATGTGCTGGAAAAAACCGACCGGGGCAAAATCATTTTCCGAGGAACCGATGAGAAGGGCCACAAAATCTATACCCTCAGCCGGCAATTTGCCCCCCATTTGGTTATACCGGCCATCCAAGACACGTGGAAGATACTGGGTCAAAGGGAGGAGGATCTCTTGATTGTCAATACATTGTCCAGCGTAAATTGGCTCATGAAAATCGGGGGATTTTCCTCAAGAAGACTAAAATGGGTGAAATTCGGCCGTCCCATTGTCATTCGAGGGACACAATCCGCCTATATGAACATTGTAAACATCGTTCAACAAACAAAAGAGAAACTAAGCTAACCTGTTCTACACGCTCACTCTGCCATCTCTGCTTTATTCACCTGATACTGCCTATACTTATTATAATCTGCAGGTCCCACCGTCGTCTCCACCAAAACGCCATCTTCCCTATACTCTGTTTTTACCACCTTTGTCTTATCGCACAAATAGGATACAATATCGCCTTTGCTATAAGGAAGCAGTAGGCTTACCTTTTTCATGTTGCTAAAAAGCTTGTCTTTGATCATTTGCATCAAAATATCTATCCCAATATCTTTCAATGCGGACAGATGCACTATATTTTCTCCCCTGGGTATAAGGGCAGATTGATCTTCTTGCTTGTCTATCTTGTTGAAAATCAAAATGGTAGGCTTGTCCTTTACCCCCAGCTCATTTAATACCTTCTCCGTTACCTTGATCTGCATCTCAAAATCCTCATTGGTGGCATCTACCACATGTAAAAGCAAATTAGCCTCTTGGACTTCTTCCAAAGTGGCTTTAAAAGCTTCCACCAAGGAATGGGGCAGCTTGCTGACAAAACCTACGGTATCGATCAGAATAAACTCCTCCTTGCTGGGCAGAACCATCTTGCGATGGGCTGTATCTAAAGTAGCAAAGAGCATATCCTCCACGTATACTTCTTTTTCTTCCTGCTGCACCCCCGATATGCTCATCAATTTATTCATCAATGTAGATTTTCCTGCATTGGTATAGCCTACGAGGGCAACCACAGGGATCTCACTCTTTCTTCTTTTGGTTCGCTGGGTTTCACGATTCTTTCTGATTTCTTCCAGTTGATGGCGAATATCGGAAATTCGATCCAATATATGCCTTCTGTCCAACTCTAATTTTTTTTCACCGGGGCCCCTTGTTCCAATTCCGGCTCCTGTTCTTGACAAAGAATTTCCCAATCCGATCAATCTGGGCAACCGATATCTTAACTGGGCCAATTCTACCTGTAATTTTCCTTCCTTTGACTGAGCTCTTTGGGCAAAAATATCAAGGATTAAGGTTGTCCGATCGATGACCGTAACCTCCATCAGCTCTTCCAGATTTCGGATTTGAGCACCTGACAGCTCATCATTAAAGATCACCAGGTTTGCATCCAAGGCTCGACAGAATATTTTTATCTCTTCGGCCTTTCCCTTACCTATATAATAGGCTGCATCAACCCTGGGCCTGTTTTGAACCACCATATCAAGGACTACGGCTCCGGCTGCCTTTGCCAGTTCCTTCAATTCTTCCATGGAATTTTCGATTGTAGTGATCTCATCCCTGGTTCCTGTACTGAGTCCCACCAATATGGCCCTTTGTTCTATAACATTTATGATCTCATTGTTCTCGTTAAATTGCATACCCTCACCAACCTTATCTCTTTCTATACCATATATTATACTCGAAAATTCCAAAAAGACATCTATTTTATCCAAATCGAACCTTCAAGTTAAAGTTCAACCTTAACTTTAATTTATTTCCGTAGGAGCCACGTTCAACATTTGATCCTTCGGCACAAAAATATAATTTTGCGGTACTTTGCCAACAATAATGGTTTCAGCAATGGGTACAGAAGTCTCTACGGCCGTCGTATTGGATGAGAAGGGAACAATAATTTTCACTTGGGTCTTTACAATCAAATATATCTTATGCCTCGTTTGGTTGATGCCGGATTGTTCAAATTCTGTTTTAAAGTCTACATTGACCATGCCGATGGGGGTTACATTGATGTTGATTTTTGGTCCGTATTGGGCCAGCAGTTGGCTGCCAAATACGTTGCCTAGGGGAACCTTTACGGAAGATGCCCTTATATTTTTGATATTGTCTTGCACGGACAAAGCTACCTCCGATGCCAGCTTGTTCATCATCATGGTGTTGGCTTGCATCATTGTCACATTGCCTTCACCGTCTGTTCTGATAAAAATCAAATCCTGATATTTGATATCATCTGATACCTTTGCATTTACCGATTCATTAATTGCCCTTGTAGCGATTTCCCGTGCTTTTACTTCCGCAATGGCTAAGACCGCCGGCTTTATTTTTTGGTCCACAAAGAGAAAGCTATAGATCACCAGCAAGAATGTAATAACGATTGTCATAAATGCCTTTAGGTTCCCTTTTTTACGGTGATATTTTCTTCGATAAATCAAAAAATCACCCCCTCCTATTCATCATATGATTTATGGGGATGATTTAGTGATATATTCTTTTCTTTGTTCTCTTCACCCGAAAAACCCGGAAGGCCTTCCCCTTTCATCTGAAAGAATCATCTGCTAGATCATATTCGTCCAAACTTTCGTTTCTAAATGTTAGGGGATTTTTAGGATAGGTTTGCTTGTTCCTTCTAATTGCCTAATTGCAATAAATGACACCGTCAGGCAGCATGGTTTTTATGACATCAGTCAATTTCATAGATCCCATTTTTCTAATTTCCTGATTTTTGCCTTCCCTCCTACAGCATAGAATCGAATGCCTCTGCTGCTTTTATTAGGATAGATTCTGCCTGTAAATACCTCTTCCCCATCATTCAAAAAAATTTCCACGGAAGAGGTGTCCATAAAAATATGAAACTGAATTATTTCCCTGTCCTTTACAGAACACCGTCGAATTCCTTTATATCCTCTGCCGCTATGGTTTCTGTTGAATTCCACCTTCTTGGTTTCCAAACTATAGGAAATGATGGTTCTTTCTTTCCCGTCCTCAGAACATCTTAATTTTATGCCAAATTCCTTGGCATCTTTCACTTCAAATTCAACCAGCAACTCCAAAACATCTCCATGAATATTGGAAAGTATGATTTCTTCATTTTCTACCATGATGTTTCTATAAACTACCGGATTCTTTCGCAATACTTTCAATTCTTCTATAGGTTTTTGACAAATCTTGTTGCCTTCCCTTACGAGAACCCTTGGCAGGGTCATGGCATGGATCCATCCGTATTCAATTGTCGGGTGTTCCTCCTCCTCGGGCAAGCCCATCCAAGCAATGAGTATCCTCCGGCCCTTTTCGTCGAGGGTTGTTTGGGCCGCATAAAACTCAAAACCTCTATCCAACTCAGTGAAACCGTGATGCTCCATTCGCCCTGTTTTGTAGTCTAATTTTCCGACAAAGTATCCGCATTGATACTTGTTGTTATATAAGTCGCCTTGGGGCTGCAATCCTTGAGGACATGCAATCAATACGTCTTTGCCCCCCAATTCGAACATATCAGGACACTCCCACATATATCCGAAATAGCCTAATCCCCCTATACCGGAGCCTGCAACTTCTCCTATGAACGTCCAGTTTTTCAAATGATCCGATTGAAAAAGCAAAACTCTTCCTTCCCCTTGCATCGTTTGTGCCCCTATGACCATATACCAGCTCCCATCTTTTCTCCAAACTTTTGGATCCCGAAAATGTCTTGTATACCCTTGGGGCTGGTTACGCATCACAGGATTCCTTTTGCATTTTTCAAACTGGATACCGTCTTTGCTTGTAGCAATGCATTGGTAGGTTTCTCTATTTCCCTGGCGGTCCTTTACATTGCCTGTATAGATCAGCGTAAAAATTCCCTGATTGTTTACAGCACTTCCTGAATAGCATCCATGGGTCTCATATTCCTCAACAGGTGCCAAAGCAATAGGTAGTTCTTCCCAATGGACCAAATCTTTGCTTCTTATATGGCCCCAATACTTTAATCCGTGTTTTGTATCAAAGGGATGAAATTGGTAAAATAGATGATAATATCCGTAAATATGAATAAATCCGTTTGGGTCGTTCAACAACCCGGCAGGAGGCATGATATGATACTTTAATCGATAATAATCCCCTTGGACCAATTCCCTCATTTCTTCTATTCTGTCATATGCTCGTTTCATTTGTTCCATGTTTTTATCCATATGCTCACCACCAAAAGTGAAATCATCCTTTACTGACATGCTTCCATTTCCTCCAAAGTAGGCAGTGCGGATATGGCTCCCAATTTCGTACAAGCCACTGCACCTGCCCTATTGGCAAAGACCGTTATTTCCTTTATTCTTTTATTCTTTTTCTTCGGTTATGTTTTTCCACAAGTCCCCTCTATAGTTTGGATCAAAGGAAATAAAAAAAACGTAGAAATATTGGCTGAAAAGTGGAACAGGAAAAGAGGAGGATTTTCCCCCTCTTTTATTCTACCCTATACTTCCACTGAAATTAATTCATCTTTGAGATCTGCTTCTCCTATTTTTAATTTTTCTATCCATTTCAATTCACCGGCATTTGTAATAATCATGGGAGTTATGGCAGACTTTGCCTTCTTTCTGATTAAATCCAGATCTACCTCCAACAATCGATCGCCTGTTTTCACTTTGTCTCCTTTTTTTACAAAGGTTGTAAAACCTTCCCCCTGCATTTTTACCGTTTCGATGCCTACATGAATCAACAGTTCAATTCCAGATTCAGCTTTGATTGCAATGGCATGCTTTGTTTCAAATACATGGGTGATGGTTCCGTCTACCGGCGATACTACCATCCCATCTTCCGGATCTATGGCAATTCCTTTCCCTACCAATCCCTCCGCAAACGTTTTGTCCGGCACCTCTTCCAAAGCTATGATTTTTCCCTTCATGGGTGCATAAAGGGTTTGTCCTTTTGCTACCGTTTCGGCATATTCTTTTTTCTCTTCTACAGAAACTTCAGCATTTGTTTCCTTGTAGGGATCCCCTGCTTCCTCTTTAAATCCTAAGAGGAATGTAATGGCAAAAGCCCCCCCAAAGGCTATGGCTAAACCAATCAGGTAATGCAACATGGACCCCTGCTGCACAATTGCGGTACCCGGAATACCGGTAACGCCCACAGCCGTCATTGCAACTTTTGTAAGGACTACGTAGCCTCCCCCCAAAGCTCCTCCTATTGCCGCTGCAACAAAGGGTTTCATCAACTTCAAATTGACACCGAAGATAGCAGCTTCAGTAATTCCCAAAAGACATGATATGGAAGCCGGCGCAGCAATCGACTTTAACTTTTTATTCTTTGTCTTAAAATACACTGCCATGGCAGCACCGCCCTGGGCCACATTTGCCATGGACCATATAGGCAGCAGGAAGTTTTTCCCTATCCCCGGATTGGCAAGGAGTCCTGCTTCAATGGCATGAAAACTGTGGTGTATGCCTGTGATCACAATGGCAGAATAAAATCCTCCAAAGATGATTCCTGCCACAACACCAGCACTATCGTACAACACTTGCAAACCTACCGAGATTCCGTCGCCCAACAATCTGCCCACAGGGCCTATTACCAATAGGGAAACAAGGGCCGTGCTCATGAGTGTAAGGAAAGGGGTCAAAATAATGTCCAAAACATTGGGTACGATTTTTCGCAATCCTCTCTCGATATGTCCCATCACCCATACGGCAATCAAGATGGGCAGTACTGTTCCCTGATATCCTACCATGCTGACCTTTAAACCCATGACGGTAATCGCATTTTTTACACCCTCTCCCAAGGTCCATGCATTTTGCAGTGCAGGATGAATTAAAATTCCTCCCAGGGCTGCCGCCAAAAATGGATTGGCATCAAATTCCTTAGCTGCGCTAAAGGCAATCAAGATGGGCAGAAACACAAAGGCTGCATTTGAAAACATATCCAGAAGCATAAATACACCGCTGCCTCCGTCAATCCATCCGAAGGTTTTGCTCATGCCTAAAAGCCCCATCAAAAGACCGCTTGCCACAATCGCAGGAATAATCGGCACAAATATATTCGATAAGACCCTGGCAAATCTTTGGAGGGGATTCATATGTTTCATGGCTTCTTTTTTGGACTCGCTGAGGGATGCCTGTTTTATATTTGTGCCTTCAACAAGGGCTTTATACACTTTATTCACAGCACCCTGTCCTATAATAATCTGAAACTGACCGGCACTTGAAAAAGCACTTTTTACCTCATCCATTCCTTCCAGTTCTTGATGATTCACCTTGCCTTCATCTTTGAGGACAAACCGCAGCCGCGTAGCACAATGGCTAACACTTTCTACATTCTTCTCTCCTCCTACACATGCAAGTATCTTCTTCCCAACCTTGTGATAATCCATACTGCTCCTCCTTTACAAAATAATATTATTGCAACTTAATAAAAAAAACCTAAACCAATGGCACATCGTCAAAAATGAAAAACTACATTGTTTAAGGCAACTCTTCCAGCCCATAAAAACTGCTTTCATTCCGCCGATGTGTCTTTTCAGTTCAGGTTTTGCCTGCATTACCAGTAACAATCCTTTTTGCTATTCATTTTGTCTCGAAACGACTCTATATAAATGAAGGCTTAAATACACAATTTCCTCTTCACTGATCTCATAGTCGTAATTTTTTTCGATATAGGATTTAATCTTTAATGCACAATCATATTGCTTACCATAATTTTTTTTGATTAACTCCAAAAGAGGAGTAGTTTCACTTGGAGTAAATTTCTTTTTTGAAATAATCCTTTGGGCAAAAAACTTAAGATGGGTTACCAGTCTATCGTAAGAAATATCCTTTTCATCAAATTCAATGATAAAATAGTATTTGATGATATTGAGTATGTCTTGAACGATGGCCGTCATATTCATGGTATCGCCCATCTCTTTCCCAAGACTGGCATTCACCAAGTGCAAAGCGATAAAACCCCCTTCATCTTCCGGCATCTTCACACCCAATTTCTCCCCTATGAAATCTATGGCCCATAAACCAACCTTATATTCTTCCTTATATATTCTCTGTATTTCCCAAAGCAAATGATTCTTAATCTCCAAACCTAAGGAGGCCCTCTTGATGGCAAAAGCTAGATGGTCTGTCAAAGCGACATATATGTGATCATCGAAGGAAGCTTTTAGCTGTTGTTTGGCATAGCTGATAATCTCCTCTGATATTGTTATATATTCCAAGGGAATTTCATGGATCAATTGCTGAAACTTTATATTTTCCTTTCGGTTTTCAATCAAAAATACTTTTTCAATCTTGCTTTCATCAATTGTTTCTCCTACTTTCTTTTTGAAAGCAATCCCCCTGCCCATGATTACCTTTTCCATAGAAGTCGCTTCATCCACAATGGTAACCACATTGTTATTCAATATTTTGTGTATCCTCATCCCAGACCACTCCATCCCAGTTCGCCGTCAGACCTTACAATCTGCCAGCCATCGGCTGGTAGCCACCAGCCCTAATGAAAATAAAATATTTCAAGCAATGTAGCCCTCGGTTCAACCAAAGGCTGCTGTCGTATGCCTATATTCATATCTATCTTCTATAAATCTAATAACAACAAAAAAACCCAAATTAAAATAAACGTTCCCAATCGTTTATCTTACTTTAGGTTTTGCCTGCTTTACCAGTAACAATCCTTTTCTATTCATATAGAGATTTTCCCTTATATATTGAATATATCAATTTTCCATATTTTTGTCAATATTTCGAAGAAGAAAATTACCGATTCAAGCTGCAATACTACTAAAACAAAAACACCTGGGATCCATCATCCCAGGTATTTTTGAGGAGGCATATATAAAAATGTCTGATTTATCTTTTGTGAGAAATCTGAAACTCGTTTTATATAAATCTTCTGGAACCCTTGTCCTTTTTCTGATATAAATTATGCCGGATCCCCAAAATATGTGACAAAAATATATCCACGGATCCAATCTATATCTGAAAGGCATCGACCGATTCTTTATGTCTGACAATGATAGGCTTTGCAATGGAGTAAATCAAGAGAGATGTAAGAGTCAGAGCAACAATCTGGATTTTGTCGATTTTTGTCTATTGTTTTGAAATAGATAGCTCCTTTCACCGCCGGATCAGCAATGCTCAATAAAAATTCATTGGTTTCTTTCAAAAATCTCTGCTTCAAAAATATATCCAATCCCCCTGATCGATTGAATATATTTCTGATCTCTGCTGCAATCAAACAGTTTGCTTCTCAATCTTTTCACATAGGTGGTCACCGTATTTTCATCATAATGTTCACTTTCCCAAACATCCTGTAAAATTTGTTTTCTGGTCATGGCAATATGGACATGATCAATCAAATACAGCAGAAGTTTGAATTCTGTAGAAGATAAAGGCACTTCCTGCCCTTTCTTGGTTACCTTGTGGGCACTTCTATAAACAACAATATCATCAAATTGAATGATTTTATTTTCATCCCCCTTTACGTTTGGATTATAATCCCTATACCTTCGTATGTGGGCCTTTACCCGGGCGACAAGCTCCAAAGGGTCAAAGGGTTTTGTAATATAGTCGTCTGCCCCTACGCCCAAACCAAGAATTTTGTCGCACTGGGCTGTATTGGAACTGAGAAAAATAATAGGAATCCTATTGCTAGCCTCCCTGATTTTTTTGCAGACTTCGATCCCATTCAAAGATTCCATATTAATATCCAAAATAATCAATTGGATAGAAGGGTCTAATTTTTCCATGGCTTCTTTTCCGCTATACGCAGGGACCACCTGGATCTCGTATATTTTCATAAACTCTGAAATCATGTGGACAATTTTCTTTTCATCATCAACCACCAAAATCTTATGCATTCCGTTTCCCCTCCCCCAATTTATTATTGTTTATCGTACCACAAATAAAAGGCAAAATCCATATGTTCTCCTAAGGAGAAAAAGAACAAAGTCTTTGAGAAATATGTCAGTTTGGTGACAGTTTGATTTGAATATTGTGAATTTTTAGTTTTTTATATAGGCAAGTGATATAATAGTGCTACACATAAAATAATAATGAAATAAAGGAGGTTATGTCCATGGCGAAAAGTACTGTCTCCCACGAAACAAGCAGCAATGAAGCCAAAAGCGTTCTAAAATTCCTCATCTGCAGTGCAATCGGTATTTTTATGTTCTTTGTTCCGATTTCCATAGGCGGAAAATCTACAATCCCTCTTGATCATCTTGTTACATTTGTCAGAAGCGGCCTTCCTGCCATTGCACCCATCTATGCACTCATTGTCATCATTTTGGGTGGCCTAAGACCTTTTGTAAAAAAAATCTGGAATAAGGATAAGGTAACTCTAGCCTTTTCAGTACTCAAACTGTTGGGAATTTTAGTAGCCTTTATGGCATATTTTCGCTTCGGCCCATCTTGGCTTATGGAACAGGATATGATTCCCTTCTTGTTTGATAAGCTGGTTATTTCCGTAGGCTTGATCGTACCGATCGGATCCATGTTCCTTGCATTCCTTGTAGGTTACGGATTGTTAGAATTTATTGGCGTACTGATGCGTCCCGTTATGAGACCCATATGGAAAACTCCTGGACGGTCTGCGGTAGATGCCGTAGCATCCTTCGTAGGCAGCTATTCCATTGGATTGTTGATCACCAATCGAGTATTTAAAGAGGGGAAATATACCATCAAGGAGGCATGCATTATTGCCACTGGCTTTTCTACCGTATCTGCAACATTTATGATTATTGTAGCAAAAACTTTAGGTCTTATGGAAATTTGGAACCAGTATTTTTGGACCACTTTGGTCGTAACCTTCATCGTTACAGCCCTTACCGTAAGATTGTACCCCCTAAAAAATAAAGAAGATACCTACATCTCCGAAAAAGCAGATCCCGAACCGGAGTTTAAAGGAAATCTCATGAAAAATGCCTATTATGAAGGATTGAAGGCCGCATCCCAATCTGCTCCATTAGGCAAGAATATTCTCGATAACTTAAAAGATGGATTTATCATGACTATGGGAATTTTGCCGTCTATCATGTCCGTTGGTTTATTGGGTCTGATTTTGGCAAAATATACTCCGATTTTTGATATCATCGGATATATTTATTATCCCTTCACACTGCTCCTAGGGATTCCTGAGCCCATGCTGGCCGCGAAGGCTTCTGCCCTGGAAATTGCAGAGATGTTTTTACCTGCATTGTTGGTTGCAAATGCTCCATTGATTACAAAATTTATCGTTGCCGTGGTATCCGTCTCCTCCATTTTATTTTTCTCTGCTTCCATACCCTGTATACTATCAACAGATATTCCTATCCGGCTACCAGAAATACTTATCATCTGGATTGAAAGAACCATTCTTACTTTGTTATTGACAGGGCCCATCGCATATTTGATTCTATAAAAATCTTATAGGCTAAGAATCAATAAGCTTCTTGATCTATTCTGTGATAGAATAAAAGTGTCTATATGGAATGGCAAATTGCACTGCTATCCCTATAGGCACTTTTCTTCTATTTATATTAAAAATAAAGCTGGGGTGAGCAGAATGAGTTTAAAAAAACGCATTACTTTGGCCATATGCGCTATCATCATTATTTTTCTCATTCTTTTAAGTTGCATTATTTATACCAAATCTGCCTCTATCTTAAACCAAAATGCTGAAATGTATATGCGCTCCCAGCTGGACAGGGCTCAGGAGAATATTGATTTATTAATCCATATCAATCGGCTGGAAACTGAAAAACTGGCCCTGGATCCAAAGGTAAAACAGTTTTTGAATGGAGAGATACGGGTAGATGAAATCAATCGTTACCTCACAGCTTCCATGAATGAAAAAAATACAAATGGCAATCATTACAAGGATTTGTTTCTCCTGAATCCGGAAGGCAAGATCATCGCCACTTGTATGCCCAAGGCCATGGGTTTAGATTTATCGTCAAGAGAATATTTCCAAAAATCCAAACAGTTAAAGAAAACCATCACCAGCGATATTTTGGTAGCCAAATCCGACGGTGCTTTAATTGTCATTACCGTCACCCCCATTTATAATACGAAAGACCAAGTGATGGCCTATGCAGGCATTGCCATCCTTGCCGAATTTTTCTCCCATTTCATCAAGGATTTGAAACTAGGCAACACAGGCTATTATGCCATTGTGGACTCAAACAACCTGATCTTGTCTCACCCTGATAAAAGTTTGATTGCCACCGACGCTGCAAATACAAAGTTTGAAATTCCTAGGACCCTCTTGGCCGAAAATGCAAAAAATACAGCAAATGCAGTGACTAAAAGAATACTCATGAACAATAAAAACCTTCGAGAACTGCAAATATATAAAAGCATGGGCAGCAATCGCTGGACTTTGATTGCCATACTGCCTGAAAAGGAGTTACAGGAAAGGTCATTCCATTTGCTCAGCTATGTCATTGGTATTGGTGCCCTTATGATTATCATGGCCATGGGAATAGGTATATATCTTTCCGATAAAATAACTGTACCCATCGTTGCCATCACAGAATATATGAACCGTGCTGCAAAAGGTCGTTTTATGATAGAAAAGTCCATATCGGATTCCTTAAAGAACTTTAGGAAAAACAGTGAAAATATATTCAATGAAACGGCATATTGGAATATTCATTCCAGCGATGAGATCGGCAATCTCAATCGATCGCTGAAAAACTTAAAGGAATATTTTCTATTCATCATCAGACAATTTGAGTATGAAAGCGAACAAATGATTAAAGCATCCAAAGAATTAACCTCCACCATAGAGGATGCTTCCTATCGAACAGCCAAATTTATATCGACCTTATCCCATGATCTAAAGACTTCCATTACTTTAATCAAGGGTTATGCAAAAGGCATCCTTTCAGGAATTATACAAGAGGAAGAAGTAAAGCGGCAATTTTTAGAAGGAATATACAATAGCGCAGAGGATATGGAAAGAATTACTTGCGATATTTTGGATTCAGCCTACGAAGCGCAATATTGTCCAAAACTTCATAGGGAACCGGTAAGCAGTAAAGATTTTGCCTTCAAGCTTTTTAAAAAATCAAGGCAATATATTGTCGATAGTCAAAGAATATTTGAAGGTTTATGCCAGTGTACGGAAGGTATCCTTTCCATCGATTCCGTAAAAATAGAAAGGGCATGGGACAATTTGCTGACCAATGCCGTGAAATATTCAACGGAAGGAAGTAAAATTCAAGTCCATATCCTGGAAGAGAATCATGCCATAGAATTTAGAATCACAGATGAAGGTATAGGAATCAAACCGGAAGAATTCGATAAAATATTTAATATGTTCTACAGGGGAGAGCATCAAAAGAACAAGGGCTACGGATTGGGTCTGTTTATTGCAAAATCCATCATTGAAGCCCACAAATCAACTTTGAAATTTAAATCAGTCTATGGCAAAGGTTCTTCCTTCTGGTTTTCCCTTGAGAAAGACAAAAGCATTTTGTGACGTAAAATGCTTTTGTCTTTCTTTGTTCTATGTTTCAAAAGATATTTTTCCCCCGCTATGTTTCCATTTCCTCCGCAGTTTTATGATGTTGATTCCCTTGGGATGCAGGGACACCTTTTGAAGTCTGAACAAGGAATACCCCCATCAGTATAACCCCAGTGGATGCGATTACATGAAAGGATAGAGGTTCATCCAAAATCAAACTTCCTAACAGAACGGCCACCGGCGGATTCACATAAGCATAGGTTCCTGCTTTTGCCGCCGGCCATTTTTGGAGAATATATATGTAACAGCTATAGGCCAAAATAGAACCAAAGAATATCAGGTAGAGCAGTGCCCCGATTCCCCGCAAGGTTACGTGGAATCTGGAAGTTTCCCCCAAGATCATCCCAACAATACTAAGCCCGATTCCTCCCGCCAACATTTCTATCCCTATATGGGAAACAATGGAGCCAGAAGCCTGAAAGCTTTTGGAGTATATGGATCCCATGGCCCACATCAGGGTGCCTGTTAATAGTATCAGTGCACCCTTCAAATCAATTGCTCCTGAATCTGAATGGGTAAATACCAACAAAACCACCCCTGCAAATCCTAGGATTAATCCGCTCCATCCCTTGAAACCAATGCTTTTTCTATTGGGCAGCATCAACTCCAAAATAGCCATAAACAGAGGTACAGTGGCCACTAAAAGGGAAGCAATGCCCGAATGTACCCATTGTTCAGCCCATACCACAAGTCCATTTCCCCCCAATAAAAGAAACAAACCTACAACTGCAATTCTTCTGATATCTATAGGTGTCTTGGGAAACTCCAATCCTTTTAGCCAGGCAAAGCCTACCATCAACAGTCCAGCCACAACAAACCGAATACCCGCAAAAATAGCCGGTGGAAATTCGCTTACCCCGATTCGAATCGCAAGATAAGTAGAACCCCACACAATACAAACACATAGGTATGCTAAAATTACTTTCCTTTCCTCCTTATTTGTCGCCACCTGAAAATTCCTCCCACAGTCAAAATTTGTTTAATATCAAGCTCGTCCATATTTCCCCTCCTATTACTAATTATAATCTAATATTTAGAAATAATTAACTATATCATTATTATATTGTATGTTTTTCTAAGAATCGTAATATATATGAGCACATTTTTTTATTATCCTTTGTTATCTTCCATGCCCATATTCTCTATGCGTAAATAAATAAAAATTTCAGAACAACCATAAAAAAACTCCTAACAGCAAATTAGGAGACGATTCACTATACATAATCAATCATCTATGATATGCTAATGCCAAAACTATTATTGTTTAGAAAGGAGAAATCACCATGTCTATAGAATTTTTTAAAAAAACTTTTCATGAAATCATAGAAGGTAAAAATACACCGGAATCGTTAGATGCAGAAGCCTATTGCTTTGCCCTGGGTCAAGCATTACATCGGATTTTTGATGCCTTAGGCGGCATCGATCAGCATCGGCGAGAATTTAACTATCTTACCAATCCTTATCTGCCTGCCGACATACGCACCTTGTGCATTCGCATACTCAGATTTTTGAAAAATACCAGAAATCTTTTGGATTTTCAAGACCAACAACTTATGACAACCCTGGATTTTCTCATTTCTCAAGAGGATATTTTCCTTCGGTCCAAGATTGATTTTAAAAAATGTGAAGAAGCCTTCTATGCCGGCCTTTTCTGGTAAATGGGTCACAATTTTACCCAATATAAACTTCCATCCTGACTACGGTCCATGAAACCATATTCTATTAAATATCGCCTTATGGTCACATAGTCTTCATAGATATGTTTTAGTGTTTCATTTACCTCTTTTTCTGAGTATTTTTTGTGAGCATCAAATTGTTTGATAATATGCTGTAAAACAACAATTTTTCTTTTTTCCTTGCTTGGAAATAAACTCAAATGCTCCCCCTTAGGTCCTTGAAAATATGTTTTTAGTATATCTTGTCGCTCTTTCTCTGTAATTACATATCTTTCATCCACCATCGTCGCCCCCTTATGTATAGGAATTAATTTTTCTTCCGGTTGTACACCATCCTCGATTAGCCCCATGATGGCTAGAAATACCTTGGCCTGTTTCTCTCTCTCTTTCAATTTAAACCGGTGATTTCTTATGGTAGAAGTACTCCCAGAACCCAAAACCTGGGTAATTTCTTTGTCGCTTAAACCTTGATAAAAATGCTCCAACAGCTCTTTCTGATGCTCCGTTAATCCCGTATACCTTTTGTTCATATTGATCAAATACTGAAACACGGACCCATGGCAGTCATAAATATGTTTCTTGGCTGCCCTTTCTGCTTCATATAAAACATTTTCAAAGGGATAAATGATACCGCGGAAAAAAACTTCACCACAGAGAAGACATGAAAAGGCATCTCTTTTTTCATCATAGACATAGCCTTGCTTTATTTCCTCCACCGTAGCTTTCCAAAACATTTCGTTTCCATCCATATAGTAGACACTCCTATTATTTGTTTGATTATTATATAGACATTATATCAAATTGTTTATATATTGTAAAGTATATCTCCATATTCTTAAAAGAGCATATACTCAACCCATCTGCCCCTTTTAATCATTCATGGTTTCCAACAAAAAGAATAAAAAGATGATTCTATGATCACCTTTTTTTATGATAACCCTTATATCATTTTTATCATGGACATATCTTTATTTTTTATCTATATATTTTCTCCTTTGGCAGATATGCACGGATTTTTTCATATACAAAATCTACCATTTCCTTTGTGTGTTTTTCTGCATACCTGGATACACCGTCATCACATACAAAAGGATACGCCAACAAGACGGAATGGGGTCTTTCCTTCTGAATCTTTTTGAGATAGTCTTTGGCCATTCGAAAAACTCCGATACTGATATCATAAATCTTATCGGATGGTAAAACCCGAAAGGTTTCTTCTATGCACCGGCTGTAATCAACTCTCCAGTCCTTGATATACAGCAGGGGATCAAAGCAAATTCTAACCTTCCAGCCTTTTTCCATGGCCTTTCGAGCACTTTGCAGCCGTGCTTCCAGACTAGGTGCGTTTATTTCATATCTGCTTGCCACTGGAGAGGGCGATAGGGTCCACGCCAAAATGAAATTTTCCAAAGGCGGTATGTTTTCTATAGCTTTAAAATTTGCGCTCTTCGTACGCAGTTCCAGCTTTAGGGACGGATGCCGTCTCGCAAATTCTGTCCAAAGAGCTACAAAGGATGTAATTCCCTCCAATGCTAATAAATCCGTATCATAGGAAATACAAAGATATATGGTTCCCTCCATTAAAAGTCTTTCTACTTCTTTAAACACATCTTCAAGATTCACAAAAATGACAATATTGGCTGAAGGATACATTCCCTGCAAATAGCAGTACTCACAATCATAGATGCAATTCATCATAGAGGATGTATAGTAAAAGCGGTCATTTCCAAAATCCTCGCAAACTTCCGCTCCTTGGTAAACAAAGGCATCTTTCTTTTTTGCCAAAATCAGTTTTGGTGTTTGTTTCTGAAGGGTAAAACTCTGATGTCCGCGGCAAAATACCTCCTTATAATGATCTATCTCTATCACAAAAGCATTCTTAAAATGACTTATCATCTTTTGGGTATTGGGATGATTTTTTATCTCCCTTTCCATATAAATATGTGAAAAACTAGAGATCGGTAAGCTGTTCTTTAATTCTTGCAAAATGCATCTTCCCCTCGTTTTTTGTTGTACTGCTGATGGATATATAGGATTGTAACACATCCCTTACATTTCCACATCGCACCTGGTATTGTTTTGCCATTTGCCTAAGCTGATGCTGCATGGCTGCAGTAAGGTTTAAATTTTTGCTGATTTTTTGAAGAAGTTCTTCCTCTTCCTCCGTTAAAACCGGCTTGGGTGCCGATAAAGCTTTTCCCCTTTTGTCTATCCAAGATATGATTTGGGCCGCATTTCTTTCCACCATGGCCGTTGCATCATCCCCTGTCAGCCCTTCCCCTTCTAAAAAATCAGAAACAATTTTAATGATGTGTATCTGATGGGGAGGCAGGAATAGGGAAGCAGCCTGAAAAACCCCTGCTCCTTCCATGTCTGCCAGTTCTCCTTCTATGTCCTTATCTTTGTAACGGTTGACGACCCTTGGAAAAGTTTCCAAAATTCCTTCTTGAAAAGGATGAGAAAACAACACGTCAGGAAAAAAACTCTTTTTTGTAGTATGTTCAATAATCTTATGGCATAATACAGGGGATCCTTTCGAAAACTTCCTGGTATTTGCTCCGCATATACCCAGGTTGATCAGCAAATCTGCAGATTGTGCATTTGATAAAGTCAACAAATGGGCAGTGGCAATAGCAGCGGCAATCCCTGTTCCTGTGATGATGAGAGTTATATTTTCATTTTTAAATACCTGAAACTTTACGATCTCCGGGTCCCTTTTTAATCCCAAATATCGTATAAAAGGACTGGCTTCCCAATACATTGCCGTGGTAATATAGATCATCCGCCCGCCCTCCTTTTTTTAAATTTTAAAAGAAAGTTGACAATTTTCTTCATTATAGATGATGAATCCATCAATGTCAAATTGTCTATTTCTTTTGTGAAATTTCTGTTCTATAATTCCTCTTGTAGTCGAAATGCAAAGGGAATTTTATTAACATCCCCTAATGAATATGATATAATGATTTCAAGTTGTATACCCATGCTCCACTTTTCCTTATAGATATTAGGAGGGATTCACTTGACAGAAAATCATGAACAAAAGAGCAGAAATACAAAGAAAAAGAAAAAAAGAAATTATAGCATATTTAGAATGATACTTCTGATTGTCATATTGATAGGTTTTATTGGAACAGGTGCCTTGGGAGGTTTGGTGTTTGCCTTCATTAAGTCGGCAAAACCCATCGATGTAACAAAGATTGATTCCGTTTTATCGGAAAACTCCTTTATCTTTGATAAAGAGGGAAATTTAATTGAGAAAGTAGAAAGTGACATATTAAGAACACCCGTAGAGTATAGTCAAATACCTGAACATTTAAGGAATGCCATTATTGCCATAGAAGACAGAGATTTTAAAAAACATAACGGCATCAGCATCAAAGGAATCATTCGTGCTACATGGGAAAACCTAAAGGCAAGGGGGCCGGTACAGGGTGCCAGTACCATCACCCAACAGTTGGCAAAAAACCTCTACTTGTCCAATGAAAAGAAAATCAGTAGAAAAATTATAGAGGCTTATTATGCACTGCAAATCGAAAAACATTTGAGCAAGGAACAAATTCTTACGGCTTATCTCAATGCCGCCTATTTCGGCGCAGGAGCCCAAGGTGTTCAGGCTGCTGCCCAGGCCTATTTTTCAAAAGATGTCAGTCAACTGGATTTAGCTGAATCTGCCTTGATTGCAGGTATAACAAAAAATCCTGCCAAGTTTTCACCTTTAAAGACATTGAGAAAAGAGGACGTAGATCCCAATAAGCATTTTATTATCGATGATTCCGATGAGATCTACACCATTGTCTATGACGAAAGATATAAAGACCGTCAACACCTGGTTCTAAAAATCATGAAAGATGAAAAGATGATTACTGAAGAAGAATATCAGGAAGCACTGCATGTAGACATCAAAGAACGCTTAAAACCAGGAGGCAAACAGGTATCTTCCGGTATTTCTTCCTATTTTGTGGACCAGGTCAAACGTGATGTCATACAAGCCCTCATGAAAGAGTTGGATAAAACTGAAGAAGAAGCAAAAGACATGCTTTATAACCAAGGCCTCCGCATTTACAGCACCATGGATTTAAAGATGCAAAAAATACTGGAAAAAGTCTACGAGGACAGCAGGAATTTTCCCAACTTGATTGCAAAAAAAGATGGGGCTGGCAATCTCCTCAGCAAAAATGGATCGATTTTATTATACAAATACGATAACTTAATTAATAGCAATGAACAACTGATCATCCCAAAGGGGGATTATCAGTATGATACGGAAGGAAATTTAGTTCTGTTCAAAGGACGGAGGCTAAATTTTGATCCTTTGTATGAAAACGGCGAAGTCAAAGGAATCCAGGTCGCCGTAAGGGATGCCTACACCCTCAGCCCTGACAAGGAATATCTCATGCATAAGGGTGGCCCAATCAAGATCCCCAGTCAGTATAAATCCTATGATGGGAAAAACAATCTTGTGATTCATAAAGAATTCTTAGAGCATTCTCCTGAATTTTTTTCCAAAGGATCTAACGACAGCTTATTGATTTCAAAGGAAAATTACTATATGAGTGATAAGGGTGTTGTACAGCCCCAATCAGCCATGGTCATTATGGATTATCATACGGGAGAAATCAAAGCGTTGGTCGGTGGCAGAGATATAAAAGGGAAAAAATTATATAACCGTGCCATCAACCCAAGACAGCCCGGTTCTGCCATTAAACCCCTTTCCGTTTATACGCCGGCCATTGACAACGGTTGGACTGCGGCAGACGTAGTGGATGATGTGCCAAACTATGATCAAAGTGGCCGCCTATGGCCAAAAAACTGGTACAAAGGTTATCATGGACTCTCCACCCTTCGGGAGGGAGTTCAGTGGTCCATCAACGTACTGGCTGTAAAAATCGGTGAGCAAATTGGCATAAACACTTCCATTGAATACTTGAAAAAAATGGGCATCACCACCATTGATGAAAAGGGCGGCACCAGCGATTTAAATCTTGCTGCCATGGCCTTAGGCGGTATGACCAAAGGCATCAGTCCTCTGGAATTGACTGCTGCCTATGGGTCTTTGGCAAATAATGGAGTTTATATTCGTCCCAAATCCTTTGTAAAGATAACGGATCGGGACGGCAATGTCATTTTAGAAAATACCAGTTTTAAGAATCTTGTGGTAAAACCAGAGGTCGCCTTTATCGTTACCGATATGATGAAGAGTGTTGTTTCTGCCGGTACCGGCCAAAAAGCAAAATTAGACAGAGAAAATTCCGTCATTCCAGTAGCCGGTAAAACCGGTACAACCTCTGACAACTATGATGCATGGTTTGTAGGATATACACCTTACTATGTGGGGGGTGTTTGGATCGGTAATGACGTACAGATGGAGCTGGCAAGCGGCAGCGCCCTCAGCGCCCAGCTTTGGAAGACTGTTATGGCAAAAGTCCATGAGGGGCTTCCTCCAAGGGATTTTGAAAAACCTGAAAACATTATCTCCGTAAAGATCGATACAAAATCGGGTAAACTTCCCACAGAAATCAGCTACCAAGATCCCCGAGGCACCGTCCGGACTGAATATTTCATTCGAGGTACAGAGCCAAAAGAGTACGATGATGTCCACGTAGAATTGGAAGTGGATACAAGCACCAATAAACTGGCTACACCCTATTGTCCTCCGACTTTGGTGGAAAAAAGAATATTTATTAAACGCCCCATTCCTTATAACCCTGGAGACCATGGAGGCATTGTTCCGGATGATTATATTTACGAAGTTCCCGGCATGTGCGATGTACACAATGCAGAAAACAACGGCATCATTATTGATCCGCTGCAGCCTTTACCTTTTCCTACGGTTCCTAAGAAAAATGAAAATAACAATAATTTATCGGAAGATCCTATAGAAACACCCGTGATCGACAGTGGGTCCAACTAAAGTCAGCGACAGACTATAGCAAAACCCTTGAGATTTTGCCTTGCCAGTTCGCGGCTAAGCCAAAATCTCAAGGGTTCTTTCTTATCCTGCCGTTTTTTCTACAAACCACAGCGTCATCCCCCATGGAGGATAAAGTTGCAAATGATTAAAGGCTATTCTTTTCCACACTGTTTTTGCTTGCACTCCTATTTAAAATTTCTTCCATTGCCTTTGTGAGAATTGGCGCTCCCATCTCACAATCATCTTTTCCTGCCATCTTTCCTATATCGCCAATTCCTACAATGACAGGGACTTCACATTTTTTGATAATATCCACCGTATCCCCATAGATTACGTTGTTTTTTTGGGGGAGCCCTTCCTTATCTACGGCACCCTCAATAATTTTCCCATCACAAGTAACAGAAAAATCTACTTCTACTCCCTTTACCCCTTGGGTGTTCGAAGCGACTGCAATTACGCCCATAATTTCTATGTCGGGATGATTTGC
This sequence comes from Thermotalea metallivorans, assembly GCF_001562415.1. Lineage (GTDB taxonomy): Bacteria > Bacillota > Clostridia > Peptostreptococcales > Thermotaleaceae > Thermotalea > Thermotalea metallivorans. The sequence continues at coordinate 32,482 of NZ_LOEE01000061.1, forward strand.
AATCTCATACAATGCCCACTCTCCCCTGCCTGTCCTGGAAGATCCTTTGTCGTCCACCATCACCACCACAGGGTCGTACTTCGCCCTTTTGATAAGTTCCACAATTTCCACACCACTCATCGGGGTAGGATTTCCCCCTGATCGTGATATACATCTTCCCCCAATATTTGCTGCTGCCGTCTCCACAGCCCTTTGGGCAACAGAATCCCCGTCTGTCACAAGAATTACCTTTCTCTTTTGTGTCATTCCCCTGTTCCTTTCCTTATAGATTTTCTATTTTATTTTTTTGTCTTGGGTGTAAATATAACAGACATCAAATATCCAAACAGAATTGCCGCCGCCACCCCACCGGCTGTGGCTTGAACCCCCCCCGTAAAAGCTCCCAAGACTCCTTTTGCTTTGGTAGCTTTGATAGCTCCTTTCGCCAAAGCATATCCAAAGCCAGGAAGAGGCACTGTGGCTCCTGCGCCGCCAAATTCTGCGATGGGTTCATAGATTCCTAGAGCAGTCAGAATAACTCCTGCAGTAACGAAAAGAACCAGTACATGGGCCGGCGTCAACTTTGTACCATCCATTAACAACTGCCCGATTACACAAATCAGGCCTCCTACAACAAATGCTCGAATATAATCCATATAGATTCCCCTTCCTTTAGATATGATTTGTAATCGTCACGGCATGGGCAATGCCGGGAATTGTTTGTCCTTGCTGAGCACTAGTAGTAGATAATAAAGCCCCTGTCGATATGAGCAATACACGATTTAGTTTTTTTTCTAACATCTGCTTATAAATATAGCCGCAGAAAACAGATGCAGAACAGCCGCAGCCACTTCCCCCTGCATGGGTATCTTGGGCTTTATTGTCAAAAATCATTAATCCACAATCTTCATATACCTTTGTGATATTATAGCCTTGGTCATATACCATTTCTTCTGTTATTTCCTTTCCAATGGCACCTAAATCACCCGTTACGATCAAATCATAACTTTCCGGTGTAAAACCCGTGTCTTGAAAATGCATAGTAATTGTATCACTTGCCGCCGGTGCCATGGCCGCACCCATATTGTTCGCATCCTTTATTCCCAAATCAATGACTTTTCCTGTGGTCACATGGGTAATTCTAGGTCCCTGTCCATAGGAAGCCAAAATAGCTGCTCCTGCACCGGTTACTGTCCATTGGGCCGTAAGGGGTCTTTGATTGCCCAGCTCTAAAGGAAACCTGAATTGCCTCTCTGCAGAGCTAAAGTGACTGGAGGTAACAGCCACCAAATGGGTAGCATATCCCCCATCGATTAGCATAGCACCTAGGCTTAAAGATTCCGTCATGGTAGAACAGGCACCATATAGTCCGAAAAAGGGTATCCCCAAGTCACGGGCTGCAAAAGATGCAGACATCAATTGATTAAGAAGATCTCCGGAAAGCATATACTCCATATCCGTAATATTTTTATTCGCCTTCTGCACCGCTGTTTTTACAGTCTCCCTTAGCATTTTGCTTTCTGCCAGTTCCCAGCTTTTTTCCCCATATAGATCATCTGACAGGATCGTATCAAAGTAACTGCTTAAAGGTCCTTCCCCTTCCTTTGGGCCTACAGTCGTAGCCGTTGCAATAATCACTGGAGGATGATCAAATTTTACCGTTTGCTTGCCTAATTTTTTTGTAGCCAATTTCCAATCCCTCCCTATTTGCCTAAAAAATAATATAATAAACCTACGATCACGGAAGATCCAAAACCATACACCAGCACCGGTCCCGCTAGTACAAACATTTTTGCCGCAACGCCAAAGATATATCCTTCCCGTTTAAATTCCATGGCAGGTGAAACAATGGAATTGGCAAATCCTGTGATAGGTACGATAGATCCTGCCCCCGCCCTTTTGCCCAGTTGGTCATAAACACCCAGACCTGTAAGAAATGCCCCTAAAAACACCAGCACAATGGCTGTCGCAGTAGCCACTTCATCTTGATCCAACCCCATGTTTTTGAAAATGCTTCCAATAAACTGTCCAAAAACACAGATCAGTCCTCCTACTACAAAAGCCCATAGACAGTTTTTTAGATACGTAGGTTTTGGTATCTTCTGTTGCACATATTCATTATACTCCTGCTGCTTATTGATGCTTTGAAGCTTTTTATTTTGCATGAAGGACACCTCTTCTTCGAATATTGATGGCATTCTTATCGTCTCATCTGTTCCAAACCAGGTTTTATAGTGCTGTTTAGCAAGTCCTTTCCCAGGTTTATCATTTCAAATTCATGTCTTTTTTTCTTCTCTTTTATATCATGCAATGGAAAGGCTACTTTGTTGAAAAGGTCTTGATATGCTTGATACATCTTTTTCACCCCTACTTGTTGATCATGATCCAGTAAAGCAAAGATCCCACAACCTTTCCGGCAGCCAGAGTCATTAAAATATATCCCACATAGGCATGAAGCTTGAAGCGATTTACAATGACCGGAATCACATTGGTTACCTCTGCTAATGCCGAAGCAAGCAAACCTACAAATATGCCCATGAGCAGACCTGCTCCTATTGCAGCAATCCTGCCAGCCTTTACAGATATCTCTAAAAAATCAGATAAGGATACGATCATCCCCGAAATTATGATCACCCTTTCATACCATCGGATATAATTTTCGGTACCCGTAAGTTGTGCCAATCTTGGGACAATATCCAGCAATGTGATAAAAGCTACGATGGCACTGCCTACCACAATTCCTTCCGCCAATCCCACAAAGACAGAAACTAATTTAAGCATCCCATATCACCCCATGCTATCTTTTCTTTTCTGCGGTGTTTTCCTCATAATCCAGCAAATATTGATCCATATTTTTCTTGTATAAATACATTTCCACCTCCATGGGGCTGGGTTCATTGTTTCTCTTTGGAAAAACATGATTAAAAAATAGAGCCATTCCCAATCCAATACCAAGGGAATAGGGTATTTGGAGAATTAATGGCCTACTTTCTTCTATTCCGGTAATGAGCTGATATAGCACTTTATGGGCTTCCCTCATATTGACATCTGCGTGAAAATTCATGATCGCCAATCCTGTTCCTACAAACAGTGTTGCACCTACAACAGCCAGCTTTCCATAGGCCAACATGTCTTTTTCTTTTTTTTGTTCTTTTTCTACCTTAATCAATATTTCAGGTACCCCCACGGAAATAACGGTTAAGTTCGGAAAAACTGCTTTTATCTTATCAATCACCGTCAATACGGAAAGGATTGCGTAATCCTGTTGGATGCTATCTATGTGCAACAATTCAATATTTAACAAATCTTCTTTTATCTTTTCACTGGCTAAAACCGCAGCCGCATCTCTGATTTTTAAAATACTTTCATTGCTGATTGTTGCACAATCTTTCAACTGAATATAAATTTCTTCGTTGAAGGACAATCTTTTCACATCCTTTATTTTATCGTCTTCTCTTCTATAAAGATGAATTTTGCTTTGGAATACCTATTGGTATTTGACTTATTGTTTACGAAAACAAGGGTAGCAAAAGACATCATCAGTAGAACTATCACAATCCACAACATTTTTCGATAATTCTTCTTCATGCAGATCACTCCATCCTGTCTTTGATTTTAGTATTCTCCAGAATCATTTCTAAAATTCTTTCAATTTGATAGAGATGCTTCAAAAAAATAAAGACATGAATCTTTCATGCCTTTATGAGCAAGTCTTTTAATTGTTGCAGTACCTTTTTTTCTATCCTCGATACTTGTACTTGTGATATGCCAATGACTTCGGCGATCTCTGTCTGCGTCTTATCCTTAAAATACCGCAGAATAATAATTTGACGTTCCCTAGGTTTTAATTTAGAAAGTACTTCCCGTAAAGCCAACCGATCAATGACTACACTGTCATCCTCTACATTGATCTCACTAATTTTATCAATCAGGTGTACAGGCGAACCGTCATCGTGATGAATGACATCGTATAAATAATCCGGTTGGAGATTGGAATCTAATGCCATGACAATTTCTTCTTTAGGAATTTCCGTTTCATCTTCTAGCTCCTGTAGGGTAGGTTCCCGTCCAAATCTTTGAAATAAAATTTCCTTTGCATTTTTTATCTTTCCTGCAGTTTGTTTCAGAGAACGGCTCACTTTGATTATCCCGTCATCCCTTAAAAATCTTTTGATTTCTCCAATAATCATAGGAACCGCATAAGTGGAAAAACGCACATCATAGCTTAAATCAAATTTTTCTATGGCCTTCACCAGTCCTATGCATCCTAATTGAAATAAATCTTCTCTCTCATATCCCCGATTGGCAAATCTCTTTAGAACACTTCGAACGAGCCCTAAATTATGACTTACCAATATTCCCTGGGCTGTTTTATCCCCCGACTGAGCCCTTTTGATCAGTTCAATGGTCTCCTCGTGACTTAATATCTCATTACTTTCCTCAGATAATGCAGTCATCGTCATATCATCTACCCCTTCATACTAACGACTTTCAAATCTTTTAACCATCCGTATTTTTGTTCCTGCACCTTTTTGTGATTCAACCTCTACTTCATCCATGAAGGTTTCCATGACTGTAAATCCCATTCCTGACCTTTCCAATTCAGGTTTTGAGGTATACAAAGGCTGTCTTGCCTCCTCCACATTTTCTATTCCTTTGCCATGGTCAATAACGATAATTTCAATTTCATTGTCCTGTATGGTACACTCTATAATCACCGTTCCTATCATATCTTCATACCCATGAATAATGGCATTGGTAACGGCTTCCGACACTGCTGTCTTCACATCGGCCAATTCTTCTATGGTGGGATCCAATTGAGAAGCAAAAGATGCAACTACAACCCTAGCAAAGGCTTCATTTTGTGATTTGCTGAGAAATTCCAATCGCATGTGATTCTGCATAGTCAAACTACTCACCCCTTTATAAGCTATCAATCGCTTGCTTTTTATTATCAAACCGTTTCACAATATTAAACAGACCGGACATTTTAAAAATTCTTTCTATACGATGATTGATATTGACTACAGCCACTTCCCCACCCAGTTTGCTTACTTTTTTATACCTGCCGATGACAACACCGATCCCAGAACTGTCCATAAAATTCATACCCGATAAATCAAAAATGATATTTTTAGCCCCATAGTGATCTATTTCTCTGTCAATCTCATCTCGAATTTCTTCTGCCGTATGATGGTCCAATTCACCATCCAGCTTAATGACTAGATTTTTATTGATGCTTTCAAAACTAAGACGCAACACAACCCCTCCTTTTGCTTAGTCTGACGTATAATTTTTATATCACCTATTACATATTCTTGAATTTCCCCATTTTTCCTTTGTTGAAAAATAGCTAGTTTTGTAGGATGCCTTGACTTTTTTTATCATAATATGAGGGATCATGCCGATTCTATCCATCCACGAACACAACACTTTATTATTTCCCAAAAAAAGCAGATTATACGTTAATACAGAAAAAAGACACCTGCATTCGGTGTCAATTACTACATTCATTCCTCCATGGATATCTCGATAACTTCCATATGGACTATGGCTTCTTCAATGAGTTTTTCAACCTCCAGTTTCTCCTCCGATGCCAATATCTTCTCAATCTTTGGTTTCGTTACAGGTCGCTTTGGCAAAAATACGGTGCAACAATCCTCATAGGGCAGTATGGAGATTTCAAAGGTTCCAATTTTTTTAGCAATCTCAATAATATCTACCTTATCAAGAGCAATTAGAGGCCGGAACACAGGCAAAGAAACAGCTTCATTGGTAACGGTAAGTCCCTGTATCGTTTGGCTGGCGACCTGCCCAATGCTTTCCCCCGTAATCAATGCATTGCAACCATTGTTTTTGGCAATTTTTTCCCCAATTTTCATCATAAATCTTCTGGATAGAATGGTCATTTCTTCCTCGGGACATTTCTCATGGATCTCCTTCTGTATGGGCAACAAATTTACTAAATGAAGGCGTATGGGTCCACAGTAGGATGCTAGAATTCTGGTCAGTTCCAGTACCTTTTCCTTTGCCCTTTCACTGGTAAATGGATAACTGTGATAATGCACTGCTTCTATTTCCACACCACGCTTTGCCATCATCCAACCAGCAACAGGACTGTCAATACCGCCTGATAGGAGAAGCACCCCCTTCCCATTGGTACCCAGAGGCAGACCTCCAAAACCCGGGATTTTCTTAGAATAGATATAGGCCTTCTCCCGTACATCCACATGGATAATCATGTCCGGTTCGTGAACATCCACCTTCAAGTTTCCGGCACGGGGCAATATATAGGCCCCTACCTCTCTGCTGATTTGAGGAGACTGAAAAGGGAAACCCTTGTCACCCCTCCGGCTTTCCACCTTGAAAGTCTTCACTTGATCTTCTTCTATCCTTTCCATGGCATGCTTCAAAGCTGTTTCTTTAATAATGTCCATGTCTGCTTCTATTTCCCATGCAGGGCTGACAGATACAATGCCAAACACTTTCACAATCCGTTCAATCATTTCCTCTTCATCCTGTCCGTTGAATGCTACATAAATCAGTCCGTTGGATTTATATATCCTTGCTTCTCCCAAATCTTTGATATTGCCCTGGATATTCCTTATGAGCTTCTGTTCAAAATGGGATTTATTTAATCCTTTTAAGGCAATTTCACCATACCTTACAATCAATACCTTCTTCATCCTATCACCTCATCATAATCCTTCTCAAATCAGCCACGTGTTTTTTCAACCGATCTACAGCAAAATCGATTTCCTCTGCCGTATTATGGTAAGCAAAACTAAACCGTATGGCCCCTTCGATCTCTTCGTTTTTTAATCCCATGGCCTTTAAAACATGGCTGTGGACATTTTTTTTAGAAGAACATGCAGACCCGGTGGATACATAAATGCCATCTTGCTCTAAACTATGCAGTAAAACTTCTCCCTTTGCCCCTATAAAACTAATATTCAAAATATGGGGTGCACTGCCTTCTCCTTCCAATCCATTGATTTTGATATGATCTATTTCTTTTTTTACCCGATGAAGAAATCTATCTCTCAAAAATCTCATATGACGAATATGCTCTGACAGATGTTGAAAAGCATGAACTGCAGCTACTCCCAAGCCTAGGATCCCCGGTATATTTTCGGTGCCGGAGCGAATACCCGTTTCCTGATTGCCGCCGAAAACAATCGGTGCTATTTTCAGACCTTTGCGGATATAAAGGGCACCAATCCCCTTGGGTCCATGAATCTTGTGTCCACTGACAGATACCAAATCGATTCCCAGCTTATTCGGATCAAATTTTACTTTTCCAAAGGATTGTATTGCATCTACGTGAAAGATGGGTTTCATTTTCATATGTTGCAGCAATCTGCCGATTTCTTCTATCGGCTGTATCGTACCTACCTCATTATTTACATGCATCAAACTGATCAGCAGTGTATCATCACAAATATGATCTTTCAGTTGGCGAAGATCTACTCTGCCAACCTCGTCCACATCCAGATAAATTACTTCATAACCCTTTGTCTCTAAATGTTGAAAGACATTCAATACGGAGGGGTGCTCAATCCTACTGGTGATAATTCTATTTCCTTTTCTTTTATTCCCTTCCACGGCGCCAAGAATAGCCAAGTTATTCGATTCTGTCCCACCGGAAGTAAAAATAATTTCTTCGTCTTTTACACCTAATGCCTTTGCCACCTGTTTTCTGGCGTTTTTGACAAGCTTCTCAACTTCTACTCCTTTACGGTGAAGGGAAGAAGGATTCCCATAAAAATCCCTCAGCGCCCTTACCATGATCTCCACGACTTCTTCCATGGGTTTTGTCGTCGCACTGTTATCTAAATATACTTCCACCATCCATCTCTCCCATATGGCAAATTTCCCTATCCCTATATCTTTCCATATTGTATACGAATATGATGCCTTTGTAAAGCTGTTCTTCACATAAATCTATTATAACCTGTTCCACGATCCTTTATCATCCCCTGCTTCCAAACAAAAAAAATAACGCACCGCTGCAAGTGCATTATTTTTCTCAATTTGATAGTTCGTCAATATCCCAGTTTTTCTCCTATGACTACTACTTCCATCTCCCCAATAGCACCGGGTTTTTTATGGATGATGGTTGTAACGTTGCAAATACGTTCAGGTGAATTGCAATCCCCACATTCTCCTATAGATACACATGGTGTTTTCCTGTTTAACCTTTTTGCATTGGGAGGTGAAGCTTCCTTTCGCAGGCGATCCATAGCCTCTATAGTATCATTGCATATTTTGTTCATACCCACAACAACCATGACCTTTTTGGGACCGTAAATCATGGCTGCAACCCTGTTTCCATTTCCGTCTACGTTCACAATTTCTCCTTGGAGTGTTAATGCATTGGTACTGGTCAGATAAACATCTGCCTTGTTTGCTTTTTCTATGGCCTTTTGTCTTTCCTCCGGTGTATTGCACAGCCAATGCCAGTAGACATTGTTTCCCGAATCTCGTAACGCCTCATGAAGTTTCATATCATAAACCGTCATGGAACCGCCAATACCAATATCTTTACCGCTGCCAATCCTTTCTACGATATATTTTTTTGCTTCTTCCGTTGTGGAAAAATATTTTGCTTCTATACCGTTTCTTTGCAAATTGGCAACCAAATCATCAATTTTTTCCTTATGCATCCCAATCCCTCCATATTTTCCATATTCAACTCAACTATAATACAATTTCAATGCAAAATCAAGAGAAAACCTGATTTATTGACAATCCCGTCCATCCATCCTCTGCCGCCATGATCCGTATAAATAAATTTTTTTGTATTTTTTTTTTATAAATTCCTTGCAAAATTTGTCGGATTTTGTTATAATTTGTTTAGTGGTTATCCCCCTGGTAACCTCGATAATATAATCTCTATTCCCAATACCCCTTTTGAACGTAAACCAGCAAAAATACCAGTCACCGTAGACTGGTATTTTTGTTTTTCAGGGATCAAAACTTATAAAATTCTACTGCAAACAGGGTTTCCTTTTCATCACTTTTCACTTCAACTTTGCCTTGGTTTTCCTCTACATACTTTTTGCAAATACTTAATCCCAGTCCCTGTCCTTTCTCTCCTTTCGTTGTAAATCCTGTTAAAAATATTTTGTCTAGGTTCTCCTTGGGTATGGACTTACCTGTATTTCTTATATAAAAAAGATATTTAAACTTGGTTTCCTTCAATTCTACAATAATTTTTCCTCCTTCTTCGTCTTCCTCCATGCAAGCGTCCATGGCATTATCAATAATATTACCCAAAATGCTGACTAGCTTCCAAGGCTCTATTTTCATATTTCTTAAATTTGTTTCATTAATTAATTCAAAAGGAATCTGACGGGTCTTTGCCATATTTATTTTTGACTGCAGCAGGGCATCTACTTCCAGCATGCCTGTGCTCACTTTGATATTGACATCATAGACTTCTTGATAAATCTTTTCGATATAGCTTTTCAATGCCTGAAATTCCTCCATATCCGCCAAATGGCGGATTACGTGAAGATGGTTTAAAAAGTCATGTCTTTGGCTTCTTTGAAGATCATTGAATGCATAAATATTTTTTAAATTTAGCTGCTGTATTTCATATTCTTTTTCTATTTTCAACACCTCAAATATTCTTCGATTCATATAAATTCCCAATATACTTAACAGGATAATCAATATCCCCAAAGCAATATTCAATGGATATGCTGCGGCCGGCGTAAATTGTTCTCTCTCCATAAAGAAAGTATAAAAAATAAATATGCCCAATAGCATCAACTGTGCAATATCATACACAATGAAAGCAATCAAATTTTTATTTCTCATTTTTTCACCTTGCATTTATATTTTCAGCCCTATGAATCATTTCATCCAATAATTCCTTTGATACGCAGGCCGTCTTATCCGTGCTGTCAAAATAGATACTGTAGGAAGTTCTCGTCAATGGCCGAACGCTGCGGATTCTATCCAGATTTACAATAAAGGATTTATGTGTTCGCATAAAGCGTTGATCCAACTGTTCACCGATTTCATTCAGACTTTCATTGCTATCTATTTCCTCATGGGTTGTATAAATAAATATCTTTCTATTCCTTGCTTCAATGAACAAAATATCACTGGTCTTGATATATCGTTTGTTTCTATTGCTAATAATGGACACGAGCCTATCCTCATCATCCTTCCTTTTTCCCAACATCCCCTTGATTCTTTCCATTGTCCGGATCATTCTTTCTTTGTCATAAGGCTTCTGTATGTAATCCATGGCATAAACATCAAAGGCCTCTCTTCGATACTCCTTATATCCTGTTGCAAAAATCAGATGCACATGCGGATTGCTTTTTCTTATTTCCCGTGCCGCCTCGATTCCGTTGATGCCGGGAATATCAATATCAATAAATATAACATCGGGATTTAGCTGTAGGGAATAGTCTAAGAGCTCTATTCCATTTTTCGCCTCCCCCACAATTTTTACATAGGACAACCCCTCCAAAATTTTTTTCATCATTCTTCTCATTTCCTCTTGATCATCTGCAATCAATACCCTCACAATCATGCTGAACACCTCACCGCTGTCTATATTCTATTATCCATCTCTTCAATCCTTCCTGCATTATTGTCGTAAACAAATTTTGTAGCAATAATAACGGATTGACAATATAATTTTTTACATATATGCTTTAAATATATTCAAGTTATCTAAACATAGGAGGTAGTCATATGCCCAATTCTTATAAAGTAGCCGTCGTATTTACCGGCGGTACCATATCTATGAAGATAGATCCCCGCATCGCCGCTGCAATTCCGGCACTATCCAGCGAAGAAATCATGTCCATGGTAACCAATATCGACAAGATTGCCGATATCGAAATCATCAATTTTGACAGAATTCCCGGTCCCCACATGACTCCTGAACGGATGATGGATTTATCAAAAACAGTAAAGAATTTAGTAGCAAGAGAAGATATCACCGGTGTGGTCATAACCCATGGTACAGATTCTCTGGAGGAAACTGCATATCTTCTTGATTTGAATATCAATACACCCAAGCCCATCGTCGTCGTTGGAGCAATGAGGAGCGGTTCAGAGCTAGGCTACGATGGCCCCAGCAATCTTTCGGCCGCCATATGTACCGCCGTTTCCGAACAAGCTAAAAATAAAGGCGTTTTGGTGGTCATGAACAATGAAGTAAATGCTGCCAGCGAAGTTACCAAGACCCATACTTTAAGTTTGGACACATTTAAATCTCTGGAATTCGGTCCTTTAGGCATCGTGGACAATGATGAAGTTATCTTTTACAGAGATATTACTAAACATCATCACATCATTACCGATTCCATTGAAACAAGGGTGGATTTGATCAAATGTGCTGTCGGCATGGATGACCGACTGATGCGATTTTGCGTTGATTCAGGCGCCAAAGGATTAGTCATTGAAGCCATGGGCCGCGGGAATATCCCTCCGGCTATGGTCCCTGGAGTAAAATATGCCATTGACCAAGGGGTAGTCATCGTAATGGTCTCCCGGTGTCCTATGGGCAGAGTTTTGGATACTTACGGCTACGAAGGTGCCGGTAGAACCCTGAGAAATCTGGGTGTTATTTTCGGTGGCAATTTGCCCGGTCAGAAGGCTAGGATTAAGCTCATGCTGGCCCTCAGTATTACCTCAGACAAAAATACAATCAAGGACATGTTTGAAAAAGGTTTTTATAGCAAGTAGATAAAAAAGCAGGTCTCTCATAGGCCTGCTTCTTTATGCAATTACTTCAACAATCTCATATTGAGAATTTGTTAGTAAATCAATAAATTTATCGTTCACCTTTACCAGGGGCCTGGTAGGCATTTGCTTGTTTAATAAGACAATCTCGCCCACCTCACCGGAGTTCAGTTTTACAATATTGCCTACATAATACCTGGAGATATTTTCAAGGAATGTGCCGACAATAAAAGGGTCTAGAATCCCAAAACTATTTTCTGCGATATATTCAGCCACCTTAAAGGGCGATTCCTTTGACCGATACATCCGCTGAGAAGTCATGGCATCAAAAACATCTGCCACGGCAATAATTTTTGCAAATTCATGAATCTTATCTCCCTTTATGCCTAAAGGATACCCGCTTCCATCCATTCGCTCATGATGCTGCAGTACTCCGCAGCATATGTCAAAGGAAATCCCCACGGTTGTCTTCAATATTTCATAGCCATAGGTCGTATGTTTTTTCACAATCTCAAATTCCTCTTCTGTCAGGACTGTGGGTTTATTAATAATTTCCTCAGGTATTTTTGATTTTCCTATATCATGAAACATGGCAGCAATCGTTAAGTTCTCCAGATCCTTCTCGCCATAATGCAACCATTTTCCAATCATTGCTGAAAGTATTCCTACATTCATAGAATGTCTGAAAGTATAGGCATCAGTGGATTCAACCTGCCTTAGTCTCCCCAATATGTTATTGCTCTTCACAACTTCCTTCAACAGAGGCATGACGAATTTTCCCACGACCTCATGTTCAATTTTATTGCCCAATCCTATCTGTTGATACATATTTTTAAATTGATCTATCGTCTGGACATATTCTTTGTTGAACTGTCTATCCACTATTATAACAGAGGAGTGCCGTTCCTTTTCCTGCACAGCTTCTTCGGTCTTTTCCATCACATATATATAGGATATATCAAGTTTTTTCAGGCTTTCGATATGTCTGTCGGAAAGTACGGTCCCACCAGTCAAAAACACAATATCGTATTTTCCTGCAATATCTTCAGCCAAAATCATACCTTCTTGAAGATCTTGAGTTCTTACCAAGCGCATTCTGCTCACCTTCCTGCTGTTATAATAGTCTATTTTTATAAAGCATTTTCATGTTTTTATGCTGTACTCATTATTCTACAAAAAAACGCATTTTCCTTCATCCTCTTTGTAAAAATTATACAATTTTATTTCCGCAGTTGGGACAATACTTGGAATATTCCCGAATATCCATATGGCAGTTTGAACACTGGCGGATTCCTTTGATTTCGTTGATCTCCGAAGTCAATCGATGTATTCTGTGATACATTTGCTCAATTTCTTTGCACTTTTCACGCAACTGCATGGTGCTGGTTTCATCCCCCAGATAATTTCTATATACCATTTCCCCTATGAAAATCTTTGCTTCGAGAATTTCCTCTTCCAACCGTTTGATCTCCATCTTGATTTCGGTAATTTCCAGCAGTTCATCAGTCTTTTGCGACAATATCTTTGTCCCTTCCGATACCTTCGTCATCAATTTTTCCATAAAATCCATCGGCTATCCCCTCCTTGTTTTTATTATATTCAGTAAAAATACAAAGGGACGTTTTTTCATAGAAAAAGGCAGCCCCTTGCCCATCATGGAAGCTGCCAGCATCTATTTCTCTCTTACATTTATTTTGTCTTTTCCATATCATTTTCTATGACTTGGTAAACCTTGGCTGCCACCCAAGCTTTTTCTCCGGCAGTAGTGTTAAATTCCAGAGAACTCTTTAGATAATCAAAAAATTCCTCAGGAGATGGAAAAGGCATCGGAAGTACAGAAAGAAATTTCCTCATTCTGGCCCTTCTAAAATCTGTAGACATCTCTTGTATATTCTTTTGTAGGAAATGAATAAAGGCTTCTACGGAATCCTCCTGATTCGAGCATCCACCCGATGAAGAAACATTTCCTATGAGCCAATCATATTCCTCATGTTCAAAATCGTTGGCAATCGCCATGACACCCTTAGAAATCTCCAAATAGTTTTTCAATAGTGGATTGAGTTCTCCTTCTAGTTTTGCTATACATCTATGAAAAACTTCACTAAAATCCTTCGCATTTTCATATAAATCCTTTGCCTTCCCTCGGCAAACCTCATAAAGGGCTTCCAATTTTTCAACCGTAGCCGCTGTTGTTTCCTTTCCCTCCACCAGCCTTTTCACCTCGGTAAACCGCTTATAGATATCCGGAATCACCAGCTCCCCTTCCAATACTTTTTCAAAATCCTTAAACTTTATTTCATGAAGCACCAGAATTCGATTCGTCATGGAACAGTAGGATTGAAACGTTTGTACTAACCCAGCGGCATGGTCCAGGATAAAACCTGATTCCTTTTGCATTTTCCGCAACTCTTCCTCAGATAAATTCCTATAATCGGTTTTTTTGAGTCCTTCTATTGTCTCATAGATTTTCCGAAACCCTTGTCCGTAAAGGGGGTAAACGCTGCCATCAAAATGTTCCCTGTATCTTTGCAGAATTGTTGACCATCCCTTTGCCGGAGAATCTTTTTTGACCCTTCTTAAAATCTGCTCTACCCGTTCTAAAAAAAGTTGTTTTGTCATTCGAAAGGGCAATACTGCCAAAATCCGACTCATTTTATATGGAATTTTTTCCATATCCACGGATAAATAGCGGCCTACGTCTTTATAAAACACCTGCAAATCAATCCTCTGAGTCTCCTTCTCTTCCAACCTCTTTCCCGCTAATTTGTCGGCAACAATTTCATCTATATAACTGCACTCCGTATAATAAGCTGATAATAAGCGAATATACTGTACAATTTCTTTCCTCAATTCTTTAATGTCAATAATTCTTTCTTCAAAATTTCCCAATATGCTGGGCAGTTCACCCACAAAAGCCATCAATTTTTTATAAACAGCTTCCACATTTTCATCAATGGGAATCCCATTTTTCACCGCATAATGATATTGTCCCATCCCTAGGGTCGCTTCCTGAAACAATTCCACATAGGAAATCATCCCTACATTGTTCATTTGTTTTTGAAAAATCTCCTCAGCTATGGAAAATAAACCTTCTTTGTCCTCCCCCTCTGTCTTTTTTAACTGTTCCTCTATTTTCAATAACTCCTTGTTCATTGGCATAGATCATCCTCCTTGCGTGCCATTTTTCCTTTTTGCCACCATGGGCATAATACCTACATTATACCACAGGCCCCATCAGAAAATCCAATCGCAGATCCAAAAGGAAGGAAAAAGGTCTTCCATATTCGGCGGATCTATTGTAATATAATTACATGCTTGCATATTGATTGGAGGTGATCCTTTTGGAAATCATCAATTACCACCTTGACGAAAAACTGCACCTGCCCAAGAATTATTTGTCTGTTTTTCAAGATCTTTCCTTTGCTATGTTTGATATAGAAACCACAGGATTGAATCCTGAATACAGCCAAGTCATTCTCATTGGCATTCTATACGTCCAGGAAGAAAGGATTGCAATCCGACAACTGTTCTGCACTCACAGAAATGAAGAAAAAATATTGCTGGAAACATTTCAAAATGAAATAAAGAATTTTGATATGCTCCTCAGCTATAATGGAGATACCTTTGATATCCCCTTTCTGAATAAACGCTTCCAATACCATCACATTCCTTGCAAGATAGAATCCTACAAGAATTTTGATTTGCTAAGATTTGTCCGCAAACAAAAAGAAATATTGAACCTTCAGGATTGCAAGTTAAAATCTGTGGAAAAAAGCCTAGGTATTCACCGGAAAGATATCTTATCGGGCAAGGAAAGCGTTGAGCTATACAACCTGTTTGAAAATAATCGAAACAGCCATCTTAAAAAATTGATTTTGCTCCATAATTACGACGATCTCTACTATTTCAGCAAATGCCTGGAGATACTGGATAAAGTAAATCTAGAGGAATTTCTGCCTTCAATCCCCATTATAATCTCCATAGATGCAGAAAAAAAATGTTATGTAACCAAATGGGCGATTCAAAACCATGCACTGCTTGTCCAAGGCTTTTATCCTCCATCTACCCGCAACTATAACCATCGGGAATATGGACTGGGATTCCATTTCAAGTTTCATCATAAGACTCAGTCCTTTGAGGCTACGATACCTTTATACAAAGGCAGCCTTTCCACAGGACTATCCTGTCTGTATATCAACCTTAACGATTTTTCTTTCTGTCACCAGACCAAATCAAAGGAGTATCAAGTCCCAGACCATCTTGTTATCTTAAAGGAAGGAAAAAAAGAGAAAAAGCTAGAGATATGGCATTTTATGATTTCTTTTCTGAGATACATTTTGTCCGGCTTCTAAACGTAAAAACCGTGCATCTGCAATCCTAGATGCACGGTTTCATTTGGTGCCCAGAGGCGGAATCGAACCACCGACACGGGGATTTTCAGTCCCCTGCTCTACCGACTGAGCTATCTGGGCATACCTTGGTGGGCTTAGGAGGACTCGAACCTCCGACCTCACGCTTATCAGGCGTGCGCTCTAACCGCCTGAGCTATAAGCCCTCTACCTGGTCGGGGTGGCAGGATTTGAACCCGCGGCCCTCTGGTCCCAAACCAGATGCGCTACCAAGCTGCGCTACACCCCGTTAAAAATAACTAAAATTGGCAGGGGTAGCAGGACTCGAACCCACGACATACGGTTTTGGAGACCGTCGTTCTACCAACTGAACTATACCCCTGCAACATGGTGGGCCTTCAGGGACTCGAACCCCGGACCTACCGGTTATGAGCCGGACGCTCTAACCAACTGAGCTAAAGGCCCCTGCTTTTTTTTGGCGGAGAAGGCGGGATTCGAACCCGCGCACCGGTTTCCCGGTCTAACGGTTTAGCAAACCGTCCTCTTCAGCCTACTTGAGTACTTCTCCTTATTTGGCGGAGAGGGTGGGATTCGAACCCACGGCCCCTTTCGGAGTCACTGGTTTTCAAGACCAGCTCCTTAAACCCCTCGGACACCTCTCCCTATTTAGAGGCCAGATGCATGATGCAGGAAGCAGGATAAAACCATTGTTTTTCTTGCCTCTCCCTTCTCGCCTCTTGCTTCTAGATTGGTGACCCATCCGCGGCTCGAACGCGGGACACCTTGATTAAAAGTCAAGTGCTCTACCTGCTGAGCTAATGGGTCATGAAAATGGCTGGGGTAGCTGGACTCGAACCAACGAATGCCAGAGTCAAAGTCTGGTGCCTTACCGACTTGGCGATACCCCAATATCAATTTGGTGAGCCCACAGGGATTCGAACCCCGGACACACGGCTTAGAAGGCCGTTGCTCTATCCAGCTGAGCTATGGACCCACGTTGGAGCGGATGATGGGAATCGAACCCACGCTACCAGCTTGGAAGGCTGGAGTTCTACCATTGAACTACATCCGCATGGTTGGTGGAGGGAGGTGGATTCGAACCACCGAAAGCTGAGCTAACGGATTTACAGTCCGCCCCCTTTGGCCACTCGGGAATCCCTCCATGGTTTTGGAGCTGGCGAAGGGAATCGAACCCCCAACCTGCTGATTACAAGTCAGCTGCTCTACCGTTGAGCCACGCCAGCATATAAAATTGGCGACCCGGAAGGGGCTCGAACCCTCGACCTCCAGCGTGACAGGCTGGCATTCTAACCAACTGAACTACCGGGCCCTATTGGATGCAAGATGTCGGATCTTTCTCTCGCCTCTTGCTTCTCGCCTCTTGCTTCTAGATTGGTGACCCATCCGGGAATCGAACCCGGGTTACCGCCGTGAAAGGGCGGTGTCTTGACCGCTTGACCAATGGGCCTTAGCATACTGGCTCCAGAGGTGGGACTCGAACCCACAACCTACCGGTTAACAGCCGGGTGCTCCACCATTGAGCTACTCTGGAATCTTATCCAGCAACGACCTACTCTCCCAAGGCGTCTCCACCTGATAAACTA
>NZ_LOEE01000062.1 GCF_001562415.1 Thermotalea metallivorans
ACCGCATTAGATCAAGAAGTAGAGAAAAATACGTCCGTAAAAGATGCTATACTTTCTATTGCTTCATAACAGTGCTAAGGTGAAACTTTAAGGAACTTTAAGGGCTTTCTTTTGTGCAAAACTATAGTAAGGGATGAAAAAGGTAAAAAAATAATTCATGCCCTCATCAAAATGGAAGAAGAACATGAAAGGTTTTTCTATGGGGAATACAGGCGCATCATGGAAGAAACATGGCATAGCGCCCATTTTTATCCTTTCTAGGCAGTATGGGAAAATTCATGCACCAATAAAAATATTGACTCCTTTCTGAGAAGATTTGGAAAATCAACCATCTTAGAAAATTACATTCAAAAACAAGAAATAAAAAAAACCCCTTCTCCTGAAAGACTATTCCTTCTTTCTTCAAAAAATAATGGCACACCCTTTGTGGATGTGTCATTATTTTTTTAGTATCTCGGAGGGGGAGTAGGTTTCAGGGGCATCACAATATTACCTGTTTTTGCATCAATATGCAGAATCCAGTATCCATAATCTCCTCTTTGGGGACTTTTATCTTCTATCGGATGCCAATAGACAAATCCTGTCATTCCCTCATAGGGTTGCTCACGAAGCATATATCTCCCTGGTATGCCATACAAATAGTAGATTGGTTCCCCTTTTTCATCACACTTTTTCCCGAAAATATAATGCTGATATTTATAAATCAGATCCGGGCATCCTGCCATATAACGCATATGAGGATAATAACCATACATATTGGTGATATACCCGTAGAAAGGTAGAAAACTTCTATATAAAGTCTGCTGATTATAGTCTACCCTCCACCATTGACAGCCTTCTATATTCTTTTCAAAGGGTTCTATCTTTTTATAATATTTCAATATGTTATCTACATAGTCGCATACCATCTGAAAATGATGATTATAGTAATTGTATGGTTTGTGATAATGCCAGGATTTCATCGGATCATATGCTGTATCCTGATCACATATCCCTTCAGGTTCTACAGAGACTTCCTTTTCCTCCGGACATATAGGCTTCTCTTCTGCAGGACAAACAACTTTCTCCTCCTCAGGACAAACTGGCTTCACTTCCTCCGGCACGTGAACATTCTGTTCTTCTATTTTCTCTATCTTTTTCTCTTTTATTTCTATCGGTGGTTCTTCTTTTTCCTCTTCCACTTGGATATTGATTTCGATTTCCAATTCTTCTTGGTAAGGTTCTATCTCTTTGCCCTCTACAACTTCTTCAACTTCTTCTTCCTTCTTGTGTACATCCTTTAGAATTTCTTTGATCTTTTCATATTTTTTTTCGTACTGTTCATCCAGTTCTTTTTCTTCTTTTGTCTTTTCCTTCCTAGCAAAACGGCTGGTCAATATATGCTTCCATTCTATTTTTTCCTTGTTAATAAAACCTACTAAAGGTGCAACCACTTCTCCATGCCGTAGATTTTCATCTGCTGTTTCTGCTACAACGGCAATGATATGGAAACTATCAATATTATTTCCTTTTCCATCCACATTAGCAGGATCAAACCGCCAGGTTAATTCCCCTTTTCCGCTCTCATCAATAAGAAAAGCTCCATTATCTACGTAGACCCCTTGGTCTTCCTTCACACCGATAAGATAGCCTCTGTATACATATTCTGCATTCTTAAAATATTTTAGATTTTGCACATAATGGTTAAGTACTCCCTTCCCGTTCTTTATCTCTATTTTGGTATATCCCTTGGGATTTTTCCCTTGTTTGTTATTGAATCCGCCATCTTCATTGTCCAAAATAATGAAATACCTTCGATATCGGTTATAGTCCATGGATCACTCCCCCCTTTTATCCATTTAATACTAATATATGTAGAAGCGGTAAAATAGTTCCCTACTGCGAGAAATCTTTTTTGGTAATCAGCAAAAATGAGCTTTGTTTTCACAAAGCTCATTTTTGTCCTCTATATGCAAATATACAATCAGCCAGATAGGCAAATTCTTCTATAGTTAATGTTTCTCCTCGTCGTTCCTCTTGGATATTGCTTTTGCTCAAAATCTCCTTTATCTTTTCTTTATCTAATCCCAAATTGCTGGAGGAAAGGGCATTGAGCAGGGTTTTTCTTCTTTTGCCAAAGGCCGCCCTCACAATATCAAACAACAACCTCTCATCTTTCACCTTCACCTTGGGATTTTCCAAAACCTTCAATTGAATAACCGTAGATTCTACCTTTGGTTGTGGAATAAATACAGACTTGGGTACCTTGGTAATCATCCGAGGCTCACAATAGTACTGAACGGCTACCGATAAAGCACCGTAATCTTTGGTGCCTGGTTTTGCCTGCATTCGATCTGCCACTTCTTTTTGTATCATCACAACCATACTGCTCACGGGTATTCTCTCTTCCAAGAATTTCATGATGATGGGTGTGGTCACATAATAGGGCAAATTCGCGATCACCTTCACAGGCTTTCCTTCAAATTTATCCCTGATAAGACCATGCAGATCTAGTTTCAATACATCCTGATGGATTACTTCTACATTATCTGCTTCCCTTAATGTTTCTTCCAATATGGGCAGAAGATTTTTATCAATCTCCACAGCAACCACTTTGCCTGCCCTCTCTGCCAAAACCTGGGTAAGGGTGCCGATGCCCGGACCTATTTCAATCACACCGTCCTCTTTTGAAATTTCTGCTCCGTCTATAATTTTATATAATATATTTTCATCAATAAGAAAATTCTGTCCCAGGCTCTTTGAGAACTTGAATCCATATCTTTCCACAATTTCCTTTGTCACCTTAGGTGAAACAAGTTTTTCCATAGCCATCCCCTACTTCGTCATATTTTTTTCAACGCCTCTTCAAATTCTTCCCTTGAGATACCGTAGTGATTCAGTCTATTTAAAAACTGTTTCGCATTTGCATAGCCAATGCCCAGTTCCTTTCCCAATCGATCCCGCCTAAGACTGGCCTCTTCGGATCCCGTCAGACCATTTCGAATCAGATCTTGATAGGTAAAGAGGACTTTTTGAGAGCTATCTTCCGTTCTTACTTTTTCAAGGGCAGCAATGATACTCTCAGGAGAAGCATTTTCTATTCCGATATCTCCTTTTTTCATAGCTTCTTCCCTTGGCAGAAAGGCATGCTTGCATCCTTTAATCCTATCGGATATTTTCCTTCTGATCTTCTCCCCTGCATAATCAGGATCAGTAAAAATAATGATACCCTTTCTTTTCTGGGCAAATTCAATCCTTCTCATGGTTTCTTCCGTTATCCCAAATCCATGGGTAATAATAATCTCCGCATCCACGGCCCGTTTCACCGCTATAGCATCATCTCTTCCTTCTACTACAATAACTTCCTTAATCATATCTTGCCTCCACATAAATTTTATATAACTCCTATTATTTTATATTATATTTCTTTTATCGTAAACTTCCTGTGGACCTAAACGGCATCTTTCATAAATTTTCATAAACTTTCATAAAAAGATTCTATCCTGAACCATAACGCAGAATCTATAAACCATGGAAAAATGTTTATCCTTTCCTATGGTTACAGGAAAAAGAACAGGGAAAAATTTCCCTGTCCCAGTCTGTAGAAAAAGTAACGGGATAAGTAAGAACCCTTGAGATTTAGGCTTCGTCGCGAATCAGCAAGCCGCTTTTTTCCTTGTTTTTTTATTTAGAAAAGCGGCGCAGGTCTGAGCAGGAAGCCAAATCTCAAGGATTTGTCTACAAGCTAGAACAGGGAAAAAATTTCCCTGTCTTTTAATCTAGGATATACACTTGCACTTTTCTTCTGCCGTATTTTTTAACAACGTTTGGGTCCTCAAAGTATAAATCAATTTTGTTGCCCTTGATTGCCCCGCCTGTATCTTCAGCTACGGCAAAACCATAATCCGGTCTTCCATCTAAGGACTTTATGTATAGTTTCGTCCCTAGAGGAATCACCTTAGGATCCACAGCAACAACACCAGGTCTTACTTTTGTCCCGCTTCGCGTAATCCCGTAATACTTATCGCCGGGCCGCTTCCCTGTACTTTCAAAACCCGCATCATAAGCAGTAGAAGACATAACCAGCATTTTTCTATACCTAACGCTACCCCTGGAAGTAGCAATATATTGTGCTGTTCCTTTTTCTACAATTTCATCTACGGCTGCCGTAATTACCTTTTCTTCAATGACATCCTTTGATATTTGTTTGCCATCCTCAAATACAATACGATATTTTACTTCTTTTTCCCCGTTTTTGCCCTTTTGAATAAGATTCACCTTGCTCTTATCCAGATTATCGTTGTACTTGATTATATTCTCATAGGGGATGGCTACCTTCTCTGTAACAATTTTTTCGTTTACTCGAACTATAGTAATCGTTACATATTTTTCGACCTTCGCATCCAGCCCGGGCTGCACCCGATCTTTTTCCCCAAGGGTTATTTGATGCTCGGCAAGGATGTCCTTTACTTTTTCATTGGCTGTCTTTACTTCGGTTACTTTGCCATCTGCCACGATGGTTACCGGATGGGCTCTTTTGATGGAAATCACCATTCCGTCTTTTACCTTTGCCTTTAAGGGAAGGGATACCTGATCATGAGGCTCCAGGATAATATTTCCCTTTTTTAATACGCTGTCTACACTGGCAAATGCTGTTTTTACTGTAACTCTTTTATCTCCATCTTGTATTATAATCTCTTTTGTCAATGCACTGCTGATAGAAAAAAGCCCTATTGCCAACACAATTCCAAGAATAATAAGATTTCTCTTGTGAAGAATCTTAATATTCTTTCGATTTGTCTCCATAGGTTTTTCATACCTCCCTTTCTTATTACGGGGCAACTATTGTATTCTACACAAAAATTTTCCATAAGTCAAATTTTTGTGATATACACGATATTATTTACGAGAAATTTATTTTCTATACATACCTTTTCCAAAATATAGATGTATTATATCATAGTTGCTGTTAGTGAAAAAGTCCTATTTCTTGTATACAGCATGGACTATTCCCCCTACGATATCTATCAAATTTCGCCATATTTCCCGGGAAATTGTCAAAGGCGATTTGTATTTCCTTCTTATTTTCCATGCATAATCAATAACATACCAATCCGTCATAAGAGAAGGATATATCTCAAGGTGAAATTTTAGCTTTCCCCTAGCATCAAATCTTTTCTGTTTTATCTATACTCTATTCATATGATACGCTCAGCAAATTGATACAAATAAAAAAGCTGCCTCACAACTGCAGCTTTTTTACTTGATGCGAAAGAAATTCTTTGCATTTTCCATTGTTTTTTCGGCCACTTCCTCAAAGGAAATCCCCTTAATTTCCGCAATTTTTTCTGCCACATGTCGGACCATGGAAGGTTCATTCCGCTTTCCTCGATGGGGAACAGGAGTCAGATAGGGACTATCTGTTTCTATTAGCAAATACTCTAAGGGAGTTTTCTCCACCACTTCTACTGTCTTCCTAGCATTGTTGTAAGTTACCGGCCCGGCAATAGAGATATAGGCCCCCAACTTGATATACTGCCTTGCCAGTTCCCCACTGCCTGAATAGCAGTGCATCACCACTCCTACATCAAAGGCCTTTTCTTCCTTAAGAATCCTCATGACTTCATCATTGGCCTCCCGATCATGGACAATCATAGGCAAATTGACTTCCCGGGCAAGCTGAATTTGTTTTCGAAACCATTCCCGTTGTACATCCCTGGGGGAATTGTCATAATGAAAATCCAACCCAATTTCCCCGATGGCCATCACCTTGGGCTTTTGGGCAAGCTCCTTTAAAAGCAACAGGGTCATTTCATCCATGTCTTTTGCTTCATGGGGATGCACTCCCACTGCCGCATAAACCATATCATACTTCGCTGCCAGTTCCACAGCTCGTACAGAAGTTCTGAAATCCGCCCCTGGATTCATGATCAGGCTTACACCATTTTTCTTTGCCTTTTCCAGCACCAGTTCTCTATCCTTATCAAACCGTCCATCATCCAGATGGGCATGGGAATCAAATAGCATTTCCTCACCTCTTTGCAAATGTTTTAGATTTGAGTCCATTTCCCTGATTTTATCATAGAGACCCTTCAACGAGCATTTAAAAAAGCTATACCAGAGATTATCAACAGTGATCAAGGTAGTCAATTTACTAGTAACGAATATATTGATTTACTTAAGGAAAACCATGTTAGGATCAGTATGGATAGTAAGGGACGAGCAACAGACAATGCAATAACAGGGCGATTCTTTCGCAACATAAAGCAAGAAAAACTCTATATTTTTGAATATAGTACGCCAAGAGAATTAAGAAGTCTAATTAACGAATACATTCATTTTTACAATTTTGAAAGGCTCCACCAATCCTTGGATTATGAGTATCCGCATAAGCTCTATACGGCTGCTTAGAATACAAAAAAACATATTGTAGAGAAGGAGGTCAAGATAACTTAAAAATTTTAATTTTAGTGTCTTGACAACGGGGCGCATTATACGAGCAAAGCATTACGAATTTATCGAATAAGGCTGAATTTGGTCAAAATTGAAATTCATAGAATTCACCTCGAATACTTGATAATACAATTATTCGAGATAAAATCAAAAACTCCTTTTTGAAGCTCAGATATTTTCAAAATTATTTAAATTGGTAAAAATAGTTAGGCGGAATATGAGATAAATCCTTTAATCCCTTAGCTCACTTGGGCTCCACTCTCAATTTCTGCTGTCAAAAGGGTCAATTGATCGCCGCTTTCTGCAGCCAAAATCATGCCGCAAGATTCTTCTCCCCTCAGCTTTACAGGCTTCAGATTTGCCACTACGATCACTTTCTTGCCCACAAGTTCCTCAGGCTTGTAATATTTCGCAATGCCCGATACAATTTGCCTTGTCTCCCTCCCAATCTTTACCTGCAAAATCAACAACTTGTCTGCCTTTGGATGCTTTTTGCATTCTACTACTTCTCCTACCTTCAAATCTACCTTTACAAAATCATCCATAGTAATCTCCGGTTTTATTGTCACAGACTTTTCTTCTTCCTTAGGTTGTATTTCCTCCTTCATGCCGCTTGCTTGCGCCAAGGCCTCCAATTCCTTGGTGATATCGATTCTTGGAAAGAGAGGCTCCTGTTTGCTCACTTTTACGCCGCTTGGCAGTTTCCCGAATTGGAAGGTATCCTCCCATTCCGTTCCCTGTCCATGATCAATACCCAACTGTACCCATATCTTTCTCGTGGTGGAGTGCATAAAAGGTTGAATCAGTACGGAAATGATGCGGATGCAATCGGCTAGGTTATAAAGTACTGTATCCAGTCGGTCTTTATGGGCATCTTCCTTCGCCAGAACCCACGGAGCTGTCTCATCGATGTATTTATTTGTCCTTCTCACAAGCTTCCATATTTCTTCTAGGGCATTGCTAAAATCCAACTTGTTCATTCTCTCCTCTACTTTTGTGGAAACGGAGATTGCCAAGGCCTTTAAATCATCGTCAAACTCACCCTCTGCCTTCGGTGCAGGGATAATTCCTCCATTATACTTATCAATCATAGCGACAGTTCTACTTACAAGATTCCCAAGATCATTGGCGAGATCCGAATTAATGCGATTCAGCAGAACTTCATTGGTAAATATCCCATCCTGTCCAAAGGAATATTCCCTTAAAAGAAAATATTTTAATGCATCGACTCCATAGCGCTCTGCCAAAATCACAGGATCTACCACATTGCCCTTGGATTTGGACATCTTACCCCCTTCTAGGAGAATCCAGCCATGGCCGAATACCTTTTTAGGTAGAGGAATCTCTAAAGCCATCAGCATGGCCGGCCAGATAATCGTATGGAACCTTACGATTTCCTTTCCTACCAAATGTACATCGGCAGGCCAGTATTTTTTATAGTCACCCTCCTGCTCCTCAGGATACCCCAAGGCAGTAATATAATTTGAGAGGGCATCCAGCCATACATAGATCACATGCTTTTCATCTATCGGCACCGGAATTCCCCAGTGGAAGCTTGTCCGGGAAATACATAAATCCTCTAATCCCGGCTTTAAGAAATTGTTGATCATCTCATTTTTTCTGGATACGGGCTCTAAAAATTCAGGATTTTCTTCAAAATATTTGAGCAAAGCATCCTGATATTTTGACAATCTGAAAAAATACGCCTCTTCCTTTGTCAATTCAACAGGCCTGCCACAGTCAGGGCATTTGCCTTCCACGATCTGTGTTTCCGTCCAGAAGGCTTCACAAGGGGTACAATACCATCCTTCATATTCCCCTTTATAAATATCTCCCTTTTCATAAAGTTTCTTAAAAATCTGCTGTACCCTTCGCTTATGATCGTCATCTGTTGTGCGAATAAAAATATCATAGGATATTTCCATGGTCTCCCAAAGCTTTTTGATACCTTCTACAATTCCGTCAATATATTCCTTTGGCTTGAGTCCTTTTTCCTCCGCTGCTCTTTGGAGCTTCTGGCCATGTTCATCCGTTCCCGTCAAAAACTTTACATCATAACCGGTAGCCCTTTTAAATCTGGCCATTGCATCGGCAGCCACCGTAGTATAGGTATGTCCGATATGCAATTTGCTGCTGGGATAATAAATTGGTGTGGTAATGTAAAAAGTTCCTTTACTCATCTTTTTTCCTCCTTCTTTTTTTTCTTTTTTGCTCAGCTTTCCATAAAAGCAACTCATAAATACCGAACAAAAACATAAATCCATGGCCCCACAAGGTAATTTTCAGTTGGTTATATTCCCCCGTTTTGATATATTGAATTATATGCAGGGAAAATTCCTTCGGGTCAAACAAAATCACCGTCAAAGCCACAACAATATAAAAAATGGATACCACAATAAATCCCCTTAAATACCCGTAAACAAAACGCAAGGATATCCCCAGCTGCCTTTCCCCGCCCACAACATCACCTCTTTTCTGAAAAACACCATAATATGAGCTATTATTGCCAAAGACAAAAACAAAAAAACCCTCGTTCCCATATCTATAGGGACGAGGATTGTCTCGTGCTACCACCCTAATTCACTATTGCCTCGCGGCAATAATCTCGGCAAGTGACATTCATCACCTTGCAAGGATAACGGTTGCAACACCGGCATAACCTTAGCATACACCTCAGCTATGCAGTTCAGGGGCCATCTTCAGTATGTTCCTTCATGCCAGCTTTCACCTACCCTGGCTCTCTGTAATGAATTCTCCATACTTACTCTTCCCATCATTACTTTTGATGCTTTCCATGTGTTTAGTATATATTTAATTTATAAAAATATACATAAATTGTCAAGCTCTTTTTATATATGTTGTCGTCATAATTCCATGGGATAAAGAAAACATCGAAAATTGAAAGGTATGCCCTTTCCTTTTTACGGAAACATCCTGCTGCACACTACCACAGAAACAATAACAGCCGCCAAGTGGGAGATCAATGCCGCTGCAAGGGTATGTCTCGTGTTTTTGATGGCAATGGCGCCAAAATACACCGTCATGGTATAGAAAATCGTTTCCGCAGAACCCATCATGACAGATGCTGCCCTTCCTATAAAAGAATCTGCACCATAGGTGTGGATAATATCCCTTACAATTCCCAAAGCGCCACTCCCGGATATGGGGCGCATAATCACAAGGGGCACCACCTCTTGAGGAATCCCCAACAAATTGGTGATAGGTGATAAAATTTTTGTAAAAACCTCCAGAGCCCCTGACTCTCGAAATATCCCTATGGCCAAAAAAATGGCAACCATATAGGGCATAATACGGACGGCTGTCTTAAATCCTTCTCCTGCACCCTCCACAAAGGCCTCGTAAATATTGATTTTTTTGATGAAACCGTGGGCTAATATCATCGTAATCAATACAGGAATAATCATTATAGATAAAATATTGAGTATGATAACCATTGCATCACTCCCGCTCTAAGATTTTACAGGCAAATACACCTATCACCGTATTCATGGTAGTAGTAATAAGGGTAGCCCCTATAATTTCCATGGGATTTGCCGACCCTGCATCAGCTCTTATTTTTAATACAGTTAAAGGGATCAATTGAATAGAAGACATATTGATCACTAAAAACATACACATGGCATTGGTAGCCCTGTCTTTCTGAGGGTTCAATTGCTGAAGTTCTTCCATTGCCTTTAACCCTAAGGCTGTAGCGGAATTTCCTGCTCCAAACATATTGGCAACCATATTCATGACAATAGCACTAATGGCAGGATGATTTTTAGGTATCTCAGGAAATAATAGCCGGATCAAGGGCCCCATGCTTTTGCTGATGCTTTTGATTAGTCCTGATTTTTCAGCCACATTCATTAATCCTAGCCATACGGCCATAATTCCGGTTAGGCCAATGGCAAAGGTGACTGCTTCCTGGCTGTGATGGAGCACCACTTGATTTACAATATCTACTTTCCCATAAATCAATGCAATGCCTATCCCCACAATGATCATAAAGAACCAGATTCCATTGATCATATTCCCATCTCCCTGCCATTTGCTATGGATCTACAACTTTAAAATTGAATTTACTGTAAAAAGTTATATTTTTTGAATAGCAGTTCGTCGCCAGTTATCAGTTGCCAGTACTGGTGACTGATGACTGGTAACTGGCAACAAAACATTTGCTGCATAAAAAGTTTATCTTCATAAATTCATAAACCAAACCTTAGCGTTGTTTTACTATATATGACAGTATATGAAAATAGATAAGCCTTATATGCCCCTTGGAGGAATAAGCATTATCTTTCCTTAAGTGGCCTTCCATCCTTTTCCCCATCCATTTTAGACGTACTGGAGAGAAAAGATTCTACAACGATTTTCATTTGTTTTTTCCAAAGAATATAAGAATTTATTTCATGAAATCCATAAGAAATCGTTTTGCATAACAATAAATGGGTAATAAATGTATATCCTATTTGACGCCGAAGAAACTTTGTTCATAGAAAGGAGAATTTTTATGAGATTATTAAGGGATTTGCAGCGTAAAAGAAAATTAGAACAACAAAAAAAACTTGCAAAAGGTGTAGCTCTTGGTACACTTATCGGGGGTATTCTTGGCAGTACGGCAGGTATTCTTTTTGCACCGGACTCTGGTAAGAATACCAGAAAAAAAAATCTACGACGGTGCCGTAGATTTGAAAAATAGCATGGAAAAAAATATTGAAGAGACAAAATCCTCCATTGAACGAGGCTTGAAGGACAAAAAGGAAGAGATCCGGGAAGTCGTAGGGAAAATCCGCAACCTCCGCAAAACTGCCAAGGAAGATGCTGCCGCCTGTACGGAAATAACCCCTGAAGAAGCAAAGACAGCTTCTAAGGAAAAATCTGAATAATAACGGAGTGATTCTATATGTTAGACACACCTATTCGCTTGGGGGACTTAGGAATTTTGCTGCTGGGTGCTGCACTATTGGTCCTCATTATCTATGCCATTTCCATCCTGAAAAATCTAAATGAGACCATGAAAATTCTACGAAAAATCGTAGAAGATAATGAAGCCAACATTAAAAAAGTTTTGGATAAAGCCCCAGCCATCGCTGAAAACATCGAAAGTATCAGTGGCGATCTTTCCCACGATGTGAAGGCAGTACAAGGAACTATCGATCGTTTCGTTGGCACTACAGAAGCAGCTGCGGGAGCTCTAGCGGAAAATACCGACGTGCTAACCGGCATTATCGGCATCATACAGGTTTTGATGGTAATCAAAGACTTTCTCAGCGGATTTTATAGGAAGCGAAGATGGTTTTAAAGGGAGAAGAATTGCTTTTCTTCCTCCTTTAGACTAAAAACAGAGCAATACAATGTGCATAAACCCTTGGGATTTAGGCTTCGTCACCAATGGCTGCTAGCTAATTGCTGGACATATAGCTGATAGCTTATAGGTATTAATAGCTTTTAACTGCTAACCGCTAACTGGCAGCTGGTGACTGGAGAAAAGCGGCGCAGACCTGAGCAAGAATCGCCAAATCTCAAGGGTTTGCCTGAAAACTCACAAACTAAACCAAAGCATGCTCCCTTAGGTATTGTATGGCCCTTTCCTTTTCAGGGGGAATTTTTCCAAAGAAAATTGCCCTCCGTATTTCCTCCATCATCTGCTCTATCTGTCCCTGATCTTCTATCCTGAAATGCTCCATGATTTCATTTCTGTTCAACACATGGGAAATATCCGAGATATTTTTAAACCTTGTCAGGTAGTTATTGGCCAAATAC
Organism: Thermotalea metallivorans; assembly: GCF_001562415.1. GTDB lineage: Bacteria > Bacillota > Clostridia > Peptostreptococcales > Thermotaleaceae > Thermotalea > Thermotalea metallivorans. The sequence continues at coordinate 12,199 of NZ_LOEE01000062.1, forward strand.
TCGATATGGATCTTATACATTCCCATCTCTTCCTGTGGGTACAGTAATTTCCTTGTAGCAATAATATCTGCTAAGGAGACTAACAGTACATCCAGGGTATCCTCGCCAAAATTCTTAAACAAGTCGTATAAGGCCTTGCCACTTACATCATTGTCCTTATACAGGGTTAGCGGCCACATATGCTCTTTTACCATTTTGCATAAATATTGCTTTTCCTTTGCACTCAACTGCAAACGATCGGCTATCCCCATCATGATCTCCATGCCCACAGTTTCATGGCCCTTAAACCTTACTCTCCCTGTTTCATCCACCTTCCTTGCGGCAGGTTTGCCCACATCGTGAAACAAAGCAGCCAATTTGACCAATTGCAGCCTTGTGTGCGTATCTGCTAGAACTTGATCCATATGCCCCTCATAGGCCCTACGTAAATGATTTTCAAAATACCCATTGGCATAAATAATCTCCTCGGCCACATTTAATGTGTATAATGAGTGGGTCCAAGCATCCACCACGTGATACTTGCATTGCCCCACTTCTTTCATGGGCTCTATTTCGGGAAATATCTTATTCAATAAGTTTAAATTTTTATCCATTATATTAAAATAATGATGGGTCCGACTACATTTTAAAATTTGGAACAGTTCACGGGATATTCCCTCCGGCGGTACTGTCGTAAGAAAATCTGCATGTTTCTTGATTGCTTCAGCAGTAGAATCTTCAATTTCAAAATTGAATTGAGCTGCAAGACGCACGGCGCCCATCATGCGCAGGGGATCCTCTTGGAAGATTTTTTCCGAAACCATCCTCACCAGTTTCTGCTGAATATCTTTCTTCCCGGTAAAAGGATCTATGATGTCTTCTGGATGAATGGCCCCTTCTTTCCCTACCTTCAGCGCCATAGCATTCATCGTAAAATTCTTCTCAGCCAAATCTTTTACAATGTTCTCTCCCTTCATCCGGGAAAAATTTATTGCCATATTCCCATCTTTCAGGGTTACCTTTGCCCCATCGTTTGCCTCATTCAATACCAAAAAACTTCCCTCCTGCTGGCAGGCAAACTTTTTTGCGATGGAGGAAATATCCTCTTTGAAAACTAGATCTATATCCTTTGCTTCTCTCTTTAGCAGCAAGTCACGAATACACCCACCCACAATATAAAAGTCAAAATTTGTATGAGACCGAATCTGGGCAATACAATCTTTTACTGCATCCATCCCTTTCACTCCCCGGATATATTGAAAAAACACAATACCGTCTTTAATTCATCTTAAACCTTTTATCATACCCTGTCAATCTCGTTATCAAAAGTATGTACTTATCCTGCAAATCATAAATTTCTTATAATCAATACCTTGATAATTTTCTATTTTTCTGTATACTTATACTTAGTTATTCTATGTATTTATCCTTTGTGCAAAAATTCATCATAAAAATTAATTTTTTTGTTGACTTAAATTGGAAATTTTGGTACGATTTAAATACAAAATATATGTCGAATTTTGTAAAAAAGGAGGAAGAATATGAAATCAACAGGTATTGTAAGAAAAGTTGATGAGCTCGGAAGAGTTGTAATTCCAATAGAATTGAGACGTACCCTAAACATCGGCGAAAAAGATGCTTTAGAAATCTACGTCGACGGAGCTCATATCATTCTAAAAAAATATGAACCAGCATGCATCTTCTGCGGCCAAGCAAAAGATGTAAAGCATTTCAAAGGAAAGAATATCTGTCCTTCCTGTATTAAAGAAATTACTGAATAATAGGATCTCCACACAACACATAAAATCCTTGCCCTTAAAGGGCAAGGATTTTATGTGTTTCATTCAAATCTTCCAATAGCTCTTCCAGATCGCAGCCATGAACTCGGGCGGCAATCTCTAAACTTTCTGACGCCGCCCCATTGCAAGTGGAACAAGGCAATCCGTGCTTTTCAAACACTTCTAGTGCCAGTGGATTGTTATAAATAATTTCAGCCACCAACATGTCCTTATGATATTTCATATCCATCCCCTCCGCCCCTCTTTATTTATCATATGCATGATGGCACCATCTGTTTTACAAATGAATGCTCACTTCATAGACCTCTCTTTTTCCTACTTTTCGCTCCTTCGCCACTCTTTTCACCGCCTCTTTTTTGTCCATACCTTCTCTGATATACATGAGAAGATGATCTTGGATGGAAAATTCTTTCCATTTTTCCTCTTCTGATTTCTTTAACGATTCAGGGGATACCCCTTCCACCACAATGACAAATTCTCCCTTCGGCGTCTTATCCTCAAAATAAGCAATTAAATCCTCTAGGGTTCCCCGTATAAATTCTTCATGAAGTTTTGTCAATTCCTTGGCTGCAACAGCCTTTCTATTGCCAAAAACAGCGTGCATATCCTTTAAAGATGCCACCAGACGATGAGGGGCTTCATAAAATATGATCGTTCGATCATCTTTTTGAAGCGTTTCCAAGCGTCTTTTCCGATTTTTCTTCTCCCTATCTAAAAAACCTTCAAAGGAGAATGGCATCGTAGGAAGTCCTGAGGCCACCAGTGCCGTCGTAAAGGCAGTAGCTCCGGGCAATACTTCAAATGGAATATCGTTTTCAATACAAAGTTTGATTAAATCAGCTCCAGGATCTGAGATCCCTGGCATTCCTGCATCAGATACCAAGGCAATTTCTTCCCCAGCCTTCAGTTTTTCAAGCAATAAAGTTCCTTTTACATCTTTATTATGTTCATGATAGCTGGTGAGAGGCTTTTGAATACCATAGTGGTTCAGCAGCTTGATAGAGTGCCTTGTATCCTCCGCCGCAATAAGGTCAACGGCTTTTAAAATCCTCAGTACCCTGAGGGTAATATCTTCTAAATTTCCTATGGGTGTAGGACAAATATATAATTTCCCTTTATTTTCTTTCATCATTGCACTTCCTCACGATTTCCCCAGTCTCTTCCATAAATTTCATGGATTTCATTGGTATAAGTACCATCTTCATTATATACATACAAAGGATCCATAAATTTTAATTCAGGTCTCCCGTATTTCACACATTGGATCAGCAGGATATTCGGTTTTTTATTTCTATTGGGGTGAACAAATCTTATTTTCTTTGGTTCAAGCTTATACTGTCTGCACAGACAGAGAATATCTACCAAGCGCTGTGGCCGATGGACCATATAAAAATGCCCCCGATCCTTTAATAATTTTGAGGCAACCCGTATCACATCCTCTAGTGTACATTTGATTTCATGTCTTGATATGGCCTTGGCACTCTCAGGGTTTACAAGTCCTCCCCCTTCATTCATATAAGGAGGGTTGGAAGTTACAGCGTCAAAGGAATAGGGCTCCAACTGGTCTACCACCTTATTGAAATCCTCATGAATAACGTGAACCCGCCCCTCCAACTGATTCAATTTGACACTGCGGGAAGCCATCTCTGCCACTTCCTCCTGGATTTCTACACCTATAATTTCCTTTGCATTTGTCTTTCCTGCCAATAAAATGGGAATAATCCCTGTTCCGGTTCCTAAGTCGATAACACGCCAGTTTTTTCTAATTTCGCAAAAATTGCTTAGCAATACTGCATCTACTCCAAAACAAAATCCTTCCGGATTCTGAATTATTTTTAAACCCTTATACTGTAGATCATCTACCCTTTCCCCATCTTTTACAAGTCTTTCTTCCATATCCATCTCTCCCAAGTTTACTCTTCCTTTATTATAACACGATCTGCAGCAATATATAAGAGGTACAGCAAGCTGTACCTCTTCGCTTGTAGACAAACCCTTGAGATTTGACTTCCTGCTCAGACCTGCGCCGCTTTTCTAAATAAAGAAATAAGGAAAAAAGCGGCTTGCTGATTCGCGACGAAGCCTAAATCTCAAGGGTTCTTACTTATTCTATTGCTTTTTCTACAGACTGAGAGGTACAGCAAACTGTACCTCTTCGCTTCACCGATTGAGAGCATTTTCTATCTTTTCTATCATGGTATTCTTGTCCATGGCACCTGTTACCACTTCTACGATCATCCCTTCTTTATTGAGGATATAGGTGGTGGGGAAAGCTCTGACCCGGTATTTTACAGATACTGTACCATCCACATCATACAGGACAGGGAAACTGTAACCCCTTTCGTCAATAAATTGATTCACATCACCAACCTGTGTGCCCGGTTTTTCCGCAGCCAAAACATTTACAGCCAGCAAAGCTACATTTTTATCTTTGTACATTTCATAGACTTCCTGTATCTGTGGCATTTCCGCAAGACAGAATTTGCACCACGTAGTCCAAAAGTTAATGAACACTACCTTTCCTTTTAAATCGGATAAGTCAATTTCATTTCCTTCCCGGTCCATCAGTGTAAAATCATAGGCCTTATCCCCTGGGAATACACCTTCACCCTTATTTTCTTCTTTATTGGCATCATCGCTCTTTCCCTGATCCTGACCCGGTTGAGGCTTTGGAGATTCCTGTCCGTTTCCTTGGGGCGGTTCAATAACAATTTTTCCTTTATCTTCTTCCTCTTGCTTTGGAGTAAACCATCCAAAAAAGAGGGAGCTTCCGATCAAACCTAACAGCAAGATACCTATAATTATGAAAACATTTTTCCTGTTCATGGAGCCTCCTCCTTTGATTATGATAAAATTGCCGACAGCTTATATAAATAGTTGGTGTATATCAATATACCCATGATCACCAGCAGAAAACCACTGACCATTTTTATCACAGAAAAATATTTGTATACAGCCCTAAGATGATGGATAATAGAACGGAAAGCCACGGCTGTAAGAATAAACGGAATCCCTAATCCTAGAGAATAAACAGCCAACAGCTTTACTCCAGCCAGCACAGTTTTTTCATTGCCTGCCATCATCAGCACCGAGGCTAATATGGGCCCGACACAAGGGGTCCATCCAAAACTAAAGGTTGTCCCCAAAAGAAGGGAGTTCATAAATTTTGGTGAAGTATCCTGCCATTCCATTCTTTTTTCCCGCTCTAAAAACGGAATATGTATGATTCCTGCATGATGCAATCCAAAAATAATCACGATCAGCCCGCTGATCTTTCGAATCGCTTCTCCATGGGTATACATAAATCTGCCCAAAGCACTGGCTGTAGCTCCTAGCACAATAAAAACCAAAGATAGCCCCAATACAAATCCAAAGGCATTCCATACAGTATTTCTATATAGTTTTCGGTTGTTTCCGATCTGTTCCACCGATGTGCCCGCCAGATAGCTTAAATAAACTGGAAGCAATGGAAGAACACATGGTGTAGCAAAGGATGCCACTCCCTGTATAAATACGATGGCCGCTGAAATCTGGCCAGAATCCACTGGAAACGCCCCCTCTCCATCTATATTTCTGTATATACATCCATTATACTACATATAAAACAAAAAAAGACCCCTAAAACATGAAATAGGGGTTCTTTCTGAAATAAATATACAACTATTCTGGGATCGGTGCATCCACAGGACATACATTGGCACAGGCACCACATTCAATACACCCGTCCGCATCAATTACATATTTATCCTCTCCTGCACTAATTACATTCACCGGACATTCCGGTTCACATGCCCCACAACTGATACATGCATCGGTAATAACATAGGCCATTCTTTGTTCACCTCCATTCCAAAGTAACTATTACCTACTTAAGTATTTCCTTTTTCCCGGAACTTTATAACAATTTGCTGCAAGCTTCAAAAAGATTTAATCCTCTAAATTCATGATTTCTTCATCAAGAACTTCTTCTTCCTCTTTCTTCTTTCGGCAACAGCAGGGGCCGCAGCCTGTTCGCCGTACTGCATGCTTATCATATACCAATACTTCATCACTGAGTTTATCTTCTTTGCCATCCTTGCCTTCCTCTAAAATCATTCTGACCTTGACGCATTCCAAGAGCACGTTGTTTTCTATAACAATTCCCATTCCCTCAGGCGTCATAACTTTTTCTCCTATCTCCGGTAAATTTTCCCGCAGTTTTTGATACATTTCATGCTCATATTTTAAACAGCACATCAAGCGGCTGCATATCCCCGATATTTTTGTAGGATTTAGGGACAGGCTCTGTTCTTTGGCCATTTTTATAGATACGGGTTCAAAATCTCCCAGCCAAGTCGCACAGCACAGTGATCGGCCACAAGGTCCAATGCCCCCGATCATTTTGGCTTCATCCCGTACACCAATCTGTCTCAACTCGATTCTGGTTTTAAAAATAGCTGCCAAATCCTTCACCAGTTCCCTAAAGTCTACCCTGCCATCGGCTGTAAAATAAAATATTACCTTATTATTATCAAAGGTATATTCCACATCAATCAGTTTCATATCCAGTTGGTGCTGAGCAATCTTTTCCAAGCAAATAGCAAAAGCTTCTTTCTCCTTCTCCATATTTTGGCGATGCTGAATTTCATCCTCAAAGGCAGCAACCCGCAATACTTTCTTTAGGGGATAAATAATATCTTCTTCACTGATCTCCTTAGGCCCTACTACAACCTCCCCAAATTCAACACCCCTTGAAGTTTCAACGATAACATTCTGTCCTTTTTGTATTTCAATGCCATCGGGATCAAAATAATAAATTTTGCCCGCCTTTTTAAATCTTACACCAACGACAACAACCATATCATACCTCCCGTATATTTAAAAGCAGCATCTCCATTGCCAACTGAAAATTTACATTTGCTTTTAAATCTCTTTTTGTTTTTTCTATTATTTCAATAATATGACTTGTTTTTTCATATCCTATACGATAAAGATGCTTTTGCAATATATTTCTTTTGTCAAGATTGATTAAAACCATATCTGTTCCTGTTTCTTTCAGCATCAACATATCTCTAAACCATACCAGCATAAAATCCAGAATTTCATCGATATCCTCCTTGTACTTTTCAAAAAAATCTATGAGTTGAAAAATCTCCACGACCTCTCTTTCCAATACTGCATCGATGATGTCAATGGTTTCTTCCCTTCGTACCTTGAATACTTCCGATTCTTTTAACTTCATTGCCTTGCCGACAATACCATCGGAAAAGGCAGAAAATACCCGAGCCTCCCCCTCCTCCATTCCATATTTTCTCATGAGAAATGCTTCAATACGGGGTTGCCCTATTCGATGAAACTTTAAAATTTGGCAACGGGATCGTATCGTAGGCAAAAGGCTGTTGGCATTGGTTGTAGTAAAAACAATAACTGCATAGGCCGGGGGTTCCTCCAGCGTTTTTAAAATTCGGTTTTGTGCACTGACCGTCATATCATGGGCATCTTTCACGATATATACCTTTTTATTGCTTTCGTAGGGTTTTATCAAAATATCTTGCTGAAAATCTTCAATCTGCTTATTTTTGATGCTGTTCCCCTCCGGTTCAATTACCCGAATATCCGGATGATTATTTCTCTGAAATTTTATGCAGGAAGGACAGATATGGCAAGCATCCCCTTGTCCTTGCTTGCATACAACCGCCTTGGCAAAAGCCAAGGCAGTCATCTTTTTCCCTATGCCTTCCGGCCCGTCAAATATATATGCATGGGCAATCCTGTTGTATAGAATTGCTGATTTTAGATGCTGAACAATTTTATCTTGACCTATAATCTCATGAAATCCCATTTATTTCCTCCACATGCTTTTGGGTTTTGAGTTTTTTCAACCAATTCCATATACGCTAGCATATTTTAAACTTTCTCAAATCGATCCACATCCAATACAAATACAGTGGCTCCTCCAACCTGTACCTCAATGGGATAAGTCATAAACACTCCTGTCCCACCCATCATGGGTGTCGGTGCAGGTGCAATTTCCTTTCTGCTTTCACAGGTATTTCTTATAATTTCTATAACTGCATCCACCTTTTCCTTTTCTACGCCAATCAAAAGAGTTGTGTTCCCTGACTTCAAAAATCCCCCTGTGGAAGCCAGCTTTGTTACCCTGTAATTTTGATCCATTAGCTGCTCAATCAGATTATGAGCATCTTCATCATGGATAATAGCAATAATCAGTTTCATTTTCCCTCTCCTTTCTATATTGAACCCCTATGCTTTAACAATACTTCAATATACTGGACGATCTCTCCATGTATTTCTTCGATGGAACCGCTGGCATCAATGCCCTTAATCCGCTGGGGATATCTTTTTTCCAACGCCATATACCCTTCAAAAACCCTATCATGAAAATCCAATTTTTCCTGCTCCAAGCGGTCCCCGTTTCCTTGGCATAGCTTTCGCTGGATACCAATATGGGGAGACAATTTGAATAAAAAGGTAATATCCGGCATGATTCCTTGTACTGCCGCCTTATTAATTTCTTCCACCAATTCTAATCCCAGGTTTCTTCCAAATCCTTGATAAACAAGGCTGGAGTCAACAAAGCGGTCACAGATCACTATCTTTCCCTCTTCGATCGCAGGCCTTATCACTTCCGCCACATGCTGTGCCCTAGAGGCTGCATACAAGAGGGTTTCCGTTATACTATCCATTTCTACATGCTTTTTATCCAATATAATTTCTCTAATTTTTTCTCCAATAAGGGTCCCGCCGGGCTCCCGCGTCAAAAGTACTTCATATCCTTGATCTATAAAGTATTCTGCTGTTTTCTTCATTTGTGTCGTCTTTCCTGAGCCGTCAGGTCCTTCCATTGTAATAAATAAACCTCTCATGCAGCACCTCTTTCTTCTATGTCAAAATTCAATAATTTTGATTTTCTGCAATTCTTTATCTTCTATTCCTATTATCTGTACCCCATTCCTTTTTAACAGTTGTACATATTGTATAACTTCTTCCGTAATTTCTTCTCCAGGACATAAGAGGGGTATTCCTGGAGGATATGGAATCAAATACTCACCACTAATTTTGCCTGAACTATTTGTAAAATCTACGGCTACTTTCTCCATATAAATGGACTGCCTTGGCGTCAATCTCATGGGAGGAATGCGATACGAATAGAGGGGTACTTCTATATGCCGATGGGCAATACCCTTCCCGTCCTTTATTCCCATAAGTGCATGGATAAATCTTTCAAAATCTCTTCGATCGTTGCCAATCGTTGATACAGCTACTATTGCACTCATATTGGCCATTTCTACTTGAATATGATATTTTGTTCTGAGAAGTTCCTCTAACAATGTCCCGCTGATTCCCAATTCTGTCATATCGATAACCAGTTTTGTTGCATCCACAGCCTTAACGCCCAATTTTCCCACAAGCCCTTGATCCAAAATTTTTATCTTCCCTATAGCTGCAATCTGTTTTTTAAAATGTTCAACATGCCCTAGTAATTGGTCCATCAAAAATTTACCTTCTCCCTCGACAATCGTTCGTGCCATATCCAAAGAAGCCATCAACAAATAAGACGGGCTTGTGCTTTGGTGCATGGCAAGCATCATTTTCAGTCGATCCACATTTACCTTTCGAGACTTCACATGAAGCATAGAAGCTTGGGTAAAGGCCGGCAAAGTTTTATGGGTACTCTGCACTGCAATATCTGCCCCTGCTTCTATTGCAGGTACAGGCAAAGCCTCACTTAAATTCAAATGGGCTCCGTGGGCCTCGTCTACTAATAATATTTTATCATATTTATGAACGATCTTGGCAATCTCCTGAACATCTGAACATATACCATAATAATTGGGATAGGTAATCACTAGGGCCTTTGCCTCCGGATGTTCCTTGAATGCCCTTTCCACCGTTTCCGGCAATATGCCCATGGGAATTCCTGTGTCCGAACAAACTTCCGGTTGAATATAAGCCGGGATTAGATTTCCCAGGATCAGACCATGGAGCACAGATTTGTGGCAGTCCCTGGGCACAATTATCTTGTCTCCCGGATTGGCTACGGCCATTAACATAGCAATAATTCCGCAGGAAGTTCCGTCTACCAGAAAGAACGTATGGTCTGCCCTATAAAACTTTGCGGCTCTTTCTTGGGCTTCTTTTATCATATCCTCCGGTGCATGTAAATTATCCATTCCTGGTATTTCCGTAACATCCAAGGATAACCATTGCCCTGTAAAATTTTTATAATTATATCGCTCATAGATCTTGCCATTTTTATGTCCTGGTACATGGAATGATACCATATCCTTTTTTCCATGCTTTAATAATCGATCTAATATAATTGGCTGATCCATTTTATCACCTCTACTTTTATTAAATTCTATACAACCATCCCGTTCTCCTTTAATTTCTCATTCCTTTGTCAACAAACCCTACTTGCCAAAAATATACAAAGCCATTAGCCCCTGCAGCTAATGGCTCCCTATTGTTCACATAGCCGTTAAAAACTTCTTCCATATTTTTTTCATCATTATATTATAATATTCATATCTTTTATCTTCTATCTCTAGATTGACAATTTCTTTTTCACAGGCCTCACATATGTACTCGCCAAGTATTTTCATATGTCTTGAGGTGTTTTGAGAACACATAAAACATTCTATATTCCTATGCCTCACCCTACTCACCAGCCTTTATATTTTTCCAAGATTATTGCCCCTTCCCTATTATTTTATTCCTGCAAAGCATGTCATGTTATACTTTTTTTCATGTATTTTTTTTGCATAACTTTGTTGTTAAATACAATATATAGCTGCATCAAGTGACAAAATATACGATATGTAGAAAAATATCATGTCTATGTCATTTCAGCACATGGATTTTCCCGCTATTGCTCTTTTATATAAGCAGATAGTATAGCTCTTAACAATACTTCATTGGGTTCAATAATAAAGCGATATCTATCCCCGCTTCGGGTAAAGTCTCCTACATACCAGCGGTCGTGATTGTTTCCTGTTACAAATTTGTACAGCCTTCTATCGCCCTTTTCATTTTTGCCATCTAGTTCCTTATAGGGATAGAATCGTTCCAGCTCACTTAATTTCAAGCTAAGAAACAGGTGGTTGGCTCTACCGAAAACTCTTTCCATAATCAAATCATCATCAATCAGTTTGTAGTTATAATAGGCAATATGTTTATAGATAATACGCATACATGCTACACTGGATAAGAGAAGCGCCCCAATACCCCCTATGGTACCCATCTCAGGGCTGATCGCAGTAAATACTTTAATTGCCATATTCATGACAAAGGTAGCGCTGAAAATCATAAACAACAGTTTCCAAAAAGAAAGTTTTTTCTGCTGTATTGTTTGTTTAATCATAGGTGCCATCTGTAAACTCCTTCTTTCTAGATTGGCTTTCCGGTTTATAGTTCAAGTATTATCATATCACTTGGGCATTCCTTTATCAATAAATGAAATGAAAGAAAAAAATAGAAAAATGCTTCCTTACAAAAGAAAAGCATTTTTTATGTATTCATTCATAATATGATAACTTTTAAGAATTCCCAAACAAAGTGGTCTATTTTATCCTATGAGCTATTTCACCAGCCGCAGATATTTCTTTTCAAAATAATCCTCTCTGTCGTAAGATATTTCTGCCGGCTTTTTGGTCTTTCTAGCTGATTTCAGATCCTTTACGGCATCTTTTAGTAAATAAACTTGAAGATATCCAACGGGTATACAAATGGTTATTAGAAACATTATCTTAATCAGCATATGGCAATCAGTCCCTCTCCTCAAAGTTTATAAGTATTTTATTCTATACCCGCCTGGTTTTTCCTTCATCATTTTTTTAGTTATTTTGTCCTATTTTATAAAAAATTACATAATTTTGTCTATTTTTTATAAGCAATATACATCATATTGTGCATTATACTTTTTACATCACTATATCTATGCGACATTTTTTCCCTAAAAATGAGAAAAAACTCAAAAGCAGTTTTGCTCTTGAGTCCTTTTGGATATCCAGCAACGACCTACTCTCCCAAGGCGTCTCCACCTCAGTACCATCAGCGCTGAAGGGCTTAACTTCTGTGTTCGGTATGGGAACAGGTGTATCCCCTTCG
>NZ_LOEE01000063.1 GCF_001562415.1 Thermotalea metallivorans
CCACACACATCCAGTGACAATGGCGAAGGGGATACACCTGTTCCCATACCGAACACAGAAGTTAAGCCCTTCAGCGCTGATGGTACTGAGGTGGAGACGCCTTGGGAGAGTAGGTCGTTGCTGGATAAGATTCCAGAGTAGCTCAATGGTGGAGCACCCGGCTGTTAACCGGTAGGTTGTGGGTTCGAGTCCCACCTCTGGAGCCAATAAAATTGCATGTGCCGGGGTGGCGGAACTGGCAGACGCACAGGACTTAAAATCCTGCGGTCCTTCAAGACCGTACCGGTTCGATTCCGGTCCCCGGCACCAAAAGAACATCGCGGAGTGGAGCAGTTGGCAGCTCGTCGGGCTCATAACCCGAAGGTCGCAGGTTCAAATCCTGCCTCCGCAACCATTTCAAATATGGCGGCGTAGCTTAGCTGGCTAGAGCGTCCGGTTCATACCCGGAAGGTCGGTGGTTCGAGTCCACTCGCCGCTACCATATTGGAACAAAAGAATTATGGCCCATTGGTCAAGCGGTCAAGACACCGCCCTTTCACGGCGGTAACCCGGGTTCGATTCCCGGATGGGTCACCAATCTAGAAGCAAGAGGCGAGAAGCGAGAGGCGGGAGAAAGAAAAAGATCTTATCCTGCTTCTGGCATCACGCACTTGGCATCTAAATAGGGGCGCATAGCTCAGCTGGGAGAGCACCTGCCTTACAAGCAGGGGGTCATAGGTTCGATCCCTATTGCGCCCACCATTTTTCAAGGTTAAAGGCTTGGGTTGAAGGTTCATAGGGCCGGTATCGAGAGTCCTGTAGAAAGACTATGAGGAAGCTCTGATAACCAGGGACTATAAGCCAATAACCGTGTGGCCCGGTAGTTCAGTTGGTTAGAATGCCAGCCTGTCACGCTGGAGGTCGAGGGTTCGAGCCCCTTCCGGGTCGCCAATTTTTTAAACAAAATGACAGAGAGGTAAGTTTCAGCTTAAAAAGGAAAGCTAACTACAGCCTCAAACTCAACTTTAACCTCTGTGTGCTGGCGTGGCTCAACGGTAGAGCAGCTGACTTGTAATCAGCAGGTTGGGGGTTCGATTCCCTTCGCCAGCTCCAAGATTATGGAGGGATTCCCGAGTGGCCAAAGGGGGCGGACTGTAAATCCGTTAGCTCAGCTTTCGGTGGTTCGAATCCACCTCCCTCCACCAACCATGCGGAAGTGGCTCAGTGGTAGAGCATCGCCTTGCCAAGGCGAGGGTCGCGGGTTCAAATCCCGTCTTCCGCTCCAGTTTTTTTATGATGCGGATGTAGTTTAATGGTAGAACTTCAGCCTTCCAAGCTGATCGCGAGGGTTCGATTCCCTTCATCCGCTCCAAAATATATGGTGGATGTAGTCAAGCGGTTAAGACACAGGATTGTGGCTCCTGCATGCGTGGGTTCGAATCCCATCATCCACCCCATTTCATTAAAAAACGTTGGGGTATCGCCAAGTCGGTAAGGCACCAGACTTTGACTCTGGCATTCGTTGGTTCGAGTCCAGCTACCCCAGCCATTTTTATGACCCATTAGCTCAGCAGGTAGAGCACTTGACTTTTAATCAAGGTGTCCCGCGTTCGAGCCGCGGATGGGTCACCATTTTATGGCGGCATAGCCAAGTGGTAAGGCAGAGGTCTGCAAAACCTTTATTCCCCAGTTCAAATCTGGGTGCCGCCTCCATTTTTTATATTATGCGCCCATAGCTCAGTTGGATAGAGTGTCTGACTACGAATCAGAAGGTCGGGAGTTCGAATCTCTCTGGGCGCACCAAATGAAGACCTTGTACAAATAAGATGCAGGGTTTTTCTGTAATTTTGTGTGAAGCTAATATGGAGGCGTTAAGAACAATAATCTCTATAGTTTGTTATGCATCTATACTCTAGGAGTACAAAGAAAAAAATGCTCATATTGTCAAGGAAGATAATAGGGCAGAGGGCAAAGGATTGAAATCAAGCTTAATTCTTTCTGTTTTTTTAGCATATACTTTTTCTAAGAAATTATTTCATATTATTCAAATTCTATCGTCTGTGTTTTTGCTTGTGTCTTATGAAATCCTATCTTTTTTCCAAGGGGGAAGGGATAAGGGACAGGAAAAATTACCAGTTGATTTTGCATAAAAAACATAGTAATATATTTTCTGTTGTTGTCTCGAGAGACAATGTAAAAAATACCAACAAAAAAGTGATTGACATGATGCTAAAAAAGTGGTATAGTATTAAGAGTCGGCGGTCAACGCTGACGACAGAATTGGTCTTTGAAAACTACACAGTGTAAGAGGAAAGCCAGCAAGCAAAGAGAAGGAAGAATTTGATTTGAGAGTTTGA
>NZ_LOEE01000064.1 GCF_001562415.1 Thermotalea metallivorans
GGGACTTTGCCTCCGGCTTCCTTCAGATTCCACCTCACGATGGACACCCTTGCCTTTGGCTAATGGTTCCCACTGCCAAGCCCATAGCGGACTTTCACCGCCAAGTTACTGCCCATGCCGGGCGCACATTATAAAGCCGAGTATCCACTCGGCTTTTAGCTTGTAGACAAACCCTTGAGATTTTCCTTCCTGCTCAGATCCGCGCCGCTTTTCTAAATAAAAAAATAACAAAGCCTTCCATTTGGAAGATTGAAAGGAATACTTTGTTGAAACCCATGACGGAAATTATGACTTATCTACAATTTAGGAAAGTACATAATTTCCTATGGGTTATAAGGAAAAAAGCGGCTTGCTGATTCGCGACGAAGCCTAAATCTCAAGGGTTCTTACTTATCCCATTACTTTTTCTACAGAATGAAGCCGTGCATCCACTCGGCTTAAGCTATCTCTTCATAGTGTTCAATATATCGATCTGCCAATAAACAAATATCTCTCTTATAGGGAAAAGAATATTCATCTGCAATAGCAAACACCTGCATTCCCGCCCTTTTGGCCGCTAAAACCCCTGCATACGTATCCTCAAATACTAAGCATTTTTCAGGCTTTACCTTTAAATCCTCCGCAACCTTTAAAAACACATCAGGATGAGGCTTTCCCTTTTTTACTTCACAGGAGGTTCGGATAGTATCAAAATAATGCAAAATATTGTGTCTCTTTAATACAGCTTCTGCTAAATCCCTGTCATTGCTCGTTCCGATACCTGTTTTGATGTTATTTCCTCGCAAATATTCTAAAAATGAAATAACACCCCTTTTCAAAGGTATCTTGTTTGCATAAAAATCCTTAGCCATAGCTGTCCATTCACCCTTGATCTCTTCAATGGTATCAGGCAAAGAAAATCTCTCTTTAAAATATTGGGCTGTTTCCGTAAAACTCATACCTTCTACTTCTTTTTGAAGATCATCAGGCAGTACAATTCCTCTCTTTTCTAAATATTCAATGTCGATCTGCTTCCAAATCCACATGGAATCTACAAGGGTTCCGTCCAAATCGAAAATAACGCCTTGAACATTGTAAAACATCTTCTTCTACCCTCTTCCTAAATTTAAGCTAAAATCATATCATATTTAGGGTATCACATCTTTCATCACCATTCAATAAATTTGCAGATCTTTCTTTCGCAGGCGACAAAAAAACTTCGTAGCTTCCCATGCAGTTCTTTTAGGTTTTTTATCTACAGCACAATCCTTTTTATCCTATACGCATAAAAGCTGTATGTACAGATCATACAGCTTTTGTATTATTCTAAAACTCTTCATTTTTCAACTGTTCTGCCCTTTTGGCTGCCCTGTGAAGCAATCCATCTTTGTTTACAATCCATCTTTCATGGGTACCTCTGCCAATCATACCCACTTCATCACAGGCAATCATATCTAGCACAATCTTTTCTCCATCGAAATCCTTAACTTCCACCTTTACACTTACCGTCGCCCCAAGGCCTGTGGGCTTTTCATGCACGATTTCAACCATTCTTCCTACAGTGATCATCCCTTCCGGCAGTTTATCATCCAGTAGATTTACTGCTGCCTCAATCATTAAAGCCACTAGCGTAGGGGTTGCCAATAAATTTTCCAGCTTTCCACTACCGTAATTCAATGCAGTATCCTCTTCCCTAATTTTCTTCTGAATTACGATGGATGAGCCAATATCGATTTTAGGAGCTTCCAACATGTTGCTCTCCCCCTTTCCGTGTATATATATTATTTTTACCACAATATTGTATAATTATTCAAAATTTCTCAATTTAAAAACCAGGACCCTCCTGGTTTTTATTTAATAAAATTTCTTACATGCATTATATTCTTCTACGCTTCTTAAAGCTTCTCCGAATCTTTGGAAATGGACAACTTCCCTCTCCCTTAAAAATCTCAAAGCATCTTTCAATAGAGGATCATCTGTCAACTGCAAAAGCTGCTCATATACTGCCCTTGCTTTTTGTTCTGCCGCCATGTCTTCATGAAGATCAGCCACGGGATCGCCAATGGATTGGATATAGGCAGCCGTCCAAGGATTTCCGGTGGAATCCGCTGGATAAATGGCTTTATCCCGAATGGCATAATATGCTCCCATATCTGATTCCTTAATCTCTTCAATGGTCGCCCCTTTGGTCAACATATGCACCATGGCGCAAATCATTTCCCAATGGGCCAATTCCTCTGTTCCGATATCTGTCAACAGGGCCTTTGCCTGATCTGTGGGCATATGAAACCTTTGATGAAGATATCTTAGAGAGGCAGACAGTTCCCCATCCGGACCTCCCAATTGTGTCATGATATATTTTGCCATTCTTGGGTCCTTACATGAAATTTTCACCGGATACTCTAATTTTTTTTCATAGATCCACATATGCATTTATTCCCCCTCTAGTATTCGATTTCCCAAGGCCAAGGTCCTTCGATCCACTTCCATGGATATTGGCTCTGGGAACATCCAAAATTCTTTAACGGACCATACATGCTCTCATATCGGTTCTTTAACATCATTAACTGGTATGTGTACGTATTATAGTCCATTAAAGCTTTCTGATCCATGGGATGGGTATCTAAATATAAGTTTAAATCCACACAAGCAAATTCAAGCTCTTGGATTCTTTTTAACACATCTAATTGATCTTTGTGCATGTGTTTCCCCCCTTATTTTTTTACAATTTCTTCACAATAATACGGTGGCCAGGTTTTTACTAGCTCTGGAAACAACGTACCTATTTTTAATGCCATGGGTAGCGGATACTTCATCCGATACACCTGATAAGGCACATAGGCTTTGGCGAGCACATATCTTAACTGTTTAACCTCTGGCGAAACAGGATGATGTTCATAAGAATATTCATGATATTTCAAGCGTGCTTCCCCCTTTGATATGATTTTTACCTTGCAATACCATAATATTCAAAAACAAAAAATGGGAAACTGATTATCTAAGGATTTCCTATAACTTTCCATAAAAAAACTGCCTTCTTCGTGATCCAGGCAGTTTCCAAGACAATGTGCAATAATAATCTGACTGCTATTCCCAGTTTTGTCGATTCTCCCATCCTGCTTGGGCTCTTATATAAATTTCCTTTGATTCCTTGGCATATTCATTCAACTTTCTTAAATTTACGATCCAAAGATATAATACAAAAGGAAAGAATAATCCCATGAATGCTGGGATTCTTGCCATAAGGATAAAGTCAAAGATACCATGTAAAATGACGGGTACGGTTAAGGCCTTTCTTAAGAAATGCTTCCTATGAAATTCGTCCCTGGCAAATCTCGAAAGAGATAAATAATAGCCCATGGTGACACCAAACAGCATGTGGGCAGGTACAGACAGAATTCCCCTGTATAATCCCACATAAGGATTGGCAGCAAAGCGAAATACCACATACATGATATTTTCAATAGTAGCAAATCCTAAGGCAGCAAAAACTGCATAAATAATTCCATCCAGCTTTTCATCAAAAGCTCTATGATAATAGGCCGTTCTTAACACAACGCCTCTTTTGAAAAATTCTTCCGTAAAGCCTGCCACAATGAAGGCTGTATAAGCAGCCGAAAAAATACCCGGAAAGATATTAAAAGACAATAAAAAACGCTCCACAATAGCCGTGGGAATTACCGATAGTGCTCCCAAAACAAATACTTTGATCAAAAGATGCAAAGGCTCTCGATCATACCGATCCGTCAGATAAGCGGCCAAAGCTAAGGCCAAACCCGGAGCAACAGCTATAATGAATAATCTCGTTATCACAAAATCATCCTTTCTTCCTTGGACTACTCTTAGTATTTGTATATCAAAGCAATATTAAATAGGTTAATATTTACAATCATCTTTTTCCATTTTACAGTAAAATCTTCTTTTTTGCCACGGCATTTTTCCATCTGTTTTGGAGGCTTTTTCTTACCTACACAAAAACTCCGGCTTTTTTCTGCCGGAGTTCTTACTACTCTGCTTTTTCCCTTTCAATTTTTCTCCAATGATATAAATAGAAAGGAACAGCCACAATAATCATGGAAAGACTTTGCACCATTTGTTTTTTCTTGTAAGATTTTTGCCGTTGGAGATCTAATTGCTGTTGTTCTTCCCGCATTTTTTGATATTCTTCCAAAGTCATGGTATTGTTTGTTCCTTGGTTGTACTTGATATAATCTTGATAATCCCTTGCAATCATTTCGGGCCCTATAGAATAATACTCCGGAAAAAACAAATCAATAAAATTATTCAAAGCTGTCACGGTTCCTACCAAAATCATAATAATACAAACAAAACATACAAGATACAGATAAATATTCCTTAAATCCCATGCTGTACGCTGCTTTATCATGGCATCACATCCTTTAGAAATTTTATACTTGTAGTGTAATTTTACACTATTATTTTGACTATGTCAATCCTCCTGTCATCGATGAACCATGTCAAAAACTTCTTGCAGCCTCTATGAAAACTTATCCCTTGAATATCTTTCCTTTATTTGAACTTTTCCAGAGATCTCTTCCTATGCAAAAAAGAACCTCCCTGCTACCGTGTAATTTTATTGAAACCTACGGATACTAAATATATATGGACAAGGAGGTTTGTATATGGATAAAAGAAAACTTTACGCCGGCTATGTAAACAATACCGATGTCAATGGCTATATCAGCAATCTGATTCATGAAGATAAGAAAATTATAGGTGAACAACCAAAAAAAGATCAAAACTCTCCCCATCAAAAAAAGATGTTCTATAGCGAACACATCAATGATTCTGTTGCCAACCTGGATATTACGGTATAAACCTCGAAAAAACATGTGCACAGCTTTCCAAGACAAATGCAATCCCTTAAATTTGAAGACCCGTAGAATTTTCGCCGGGTCTTTTGTCAATATCTCTCATTAATATAACTTTCTATAACAGATCTTTTCTTTTCTTCAAGCCATACACCTTCTTCTTTCAAGCACTCCATCAACCAAGGACTTTTTGAGTGAAAAACTACATTTTCGTAATCTTTCAGTACAATCTCAAATAATTTATCCTTCAAATTGTTTGAATGCACCTTCACAAAGTAAGCTTCTACATTTTTGAATTCCAGGTATTCCAACAGGCGAAGAGCTGATTTATCTTTTTGACGATAATACCCATCGGCATCCTCCAGTAATTTTTTCGCAATGGCAGGATGTTTTTGAATCAGCTTCGGGTCCTTTGCCTTCATATAGCTGTATTTCGCAAGCATGTTATAATACTGATAGTTATAGATTCCCTTTTCAAAGGAATCAATTCTTTGAAAAGGTTTTAAATTCAATCTTTCAATAAATGCGTAGTGTTCCTCAATAAACTCCCTCTTGCTGATATCCCCTTTTTTAAACTGTCGTATCAGCGACTCACGATGCTTGAAAAATTTGTCAAATACATTTTCTTGAATACGATAGCTCAATATAAACACCTAATTTCATCTAAATTCCCTATATAGATGGCTGCATCATACATGTTTTTTCCCTGCATGTTTCCCGTCATTGCTAATAATGTTCCCCATTTTCATAGTAGCGATGCCTATCAAAAACTTGAAAAAACACATCTACATGGGAATAGCCCAGTTCATGGATAAACTTTGTAATCGACTTTGCCACTTGATCCTGTACTGCCTGCCCACGATCAAACCAAGCTACTTCTATAAAAGGATACCCCGATGTTATTTTCCCGTCCATGATAAAAGTGGAAGGTATACATTCAATCGTAAAATAATCCCTTGGACATCCAATAATTTTTTCCAATGAATCAATCATTTCCTTACTGACGGCACATACTTTTTCTGCTGCTATACCTCTGATTTTAATTTGAGGCATTTTCTCACCTCCCCCTTATTATTGTACCCTCTATTGCAAAAAAAGCAAAGGGGAAAAGAAATATTATTTCCCAAGAAATAATATCAGTCTGTAGAAAAAGCAGATTTTCAAAAAAGGGAGTTGTGTTATGCACAAATTTATAGGAAAAAGCCCTTTAGGGGCAAATTAGCTTACCTTGATGGCATACTTTTGAAATATCGCCTTGATTTTTTCCATGAATGCTGGGGTTGGCGTTTGAACATCTCGGAGCTCATAATGGAAACCAAGTTCCTCCCATTTATGGACACCCATGGTGTGATAAGGCAAAAGTTCCACTCGCTCTACATTTTTCAGTTCCTTCATAAATTGACAAAGCCTCTCCACATCTTGCAGATCATCGGTATAACCCGGTACAACCACATGCCGGATCCAAACAGGTATGCCCTTGACCGATAAATGCCAGGCAAACTTTAAAATTTTCTCGTTGCTGACTCCCGTAAGCTCCTTATGTTTCCTGTCATCTATATGCTTTAAATCTAAAAGAACCAAATCCGTGTAAGGAAGAAAGATATCTGCTTTGTCAAGGTCACAATAACCGGAAGTATCAATACAAGTATGAATTCCTTCCTCCTTGCACCTTTTGAGCAATTCCTCCAAAAATGCATATTGCATGGTAGGCTCCCCGCCGGAAACAGTAATGCCGCCCTTGGAAAAATGAAAGTAGGGCCTATACTTTTTCACATCCTCCATAATTTCATCAACATCCATGATTCTGCCCGTGCTTCCGGTCCAGGTATCGCAATTATGGCAATACTTACACCGCAAAGGGCAGCCGGACAGGAATAGGATATACCGGATTCCGGGTCCGTCCACTGTACCACAGGTTTCAACAGAATGCACTTTTGCCTTCACCGTCATATTCATCACCCCAGCAAATTACAGTATTTCATGGAAGGTACGATTGATTACGTCAATTTGCTGCTCCCTGGTTAATTTAATAAAGTTTACCGCATACCCGGATACACGGATGGTCAGCTGAGGATAATTCTCCGGATGCTCCATGGCATCCAATAATGTTTCTTTGTCAAACACATTTACGTTCATATGATGTCCTGATTGGGAAAAATAACCATCCAATAATCCTATCAAATTCATTTTTTGTGCTTCCCTTGTTTTTCCAAGGGCACCGGGTATGATGGAGAAGGTATAGGAGATACCGTCTTGACTATGCTCATAGGGCAGTTTTGCTACAGAGTTCATAGATGCAATGGCACCCTTCTTATCCCTTTTATGCATCGGATTGGCTCCTGGGGCAAAGGGTTCTCCTGCTTTTCTTCCATCAGGCGTACTTCCCGTCTTCTGGCCGTAAACCACATTGGAAGTAATTGTTAGAATACTCATGGTTGGAACAGAATTTCTGTAGGTTCTGCATTTTCTCAGTTTCTCCATGAATCGCTTTACCACATCCTTGGCAATTTCATCGGCCCTTGGGTCGTCATTTCCATAGGCCGGATATTCTCCCTCAACGATATAATCCACGGCCAATCCCGCTTTATTTCTGACTACATTTACCCTAGCATGCTTCATGGCTGACAATGCATCTGCAACCACAGACAATCCGGCAATGCCGCATGCCATGGTTCTTAACACATCCCTGTCATGGAGGGCCATTTCAATTCTTTCATAGGCATACTTATCGTGCATATAGTGAATAATGTTTAGGGTATTTACATAAAGTTTTGCCAGCCAGTCCATCAAGGTATCAAACTTGGCCATCACTTCATCATAATCCAGATAGTCGGAGGTTATTGGTTCAAATCTTGGTGCCACTTGTTCTTCCAGCTTTTCGTCGACACCGCCGTTGATTGCATAAAGCAATGCTTTCGCCAAGTTTGCTCTCGCACCGAAAAACTGCATTTGTTTGCCGATTCTCATGGCTGATACGCAGCATGCAATACCATAGTCATCTCCCCAATAAGCTCTCATCAAATCATCATTTTCATACTGGATGGAGGATGTATCAATAGATACTTTTGCACAATATTTTTTAAAATTTTCCGGCAGGTTTACAGACCAAAGAACAGTCAAATTGGGTTCCGGTGCTGGTCCCAGATTATAGAGGGTATGCAGCATTCTGTATGAGTTTTTCGTAACGAGAGGTCTGCCGTCAATCCCCATGCCGCCGATGCATTCCGTCACCCAAGTAGGATCCCCGCTGAACAATTCATTATAATCCGGCGTTCTTAGAAACCTTACCATTCTCAGCTTCATCACAAAATGATCCATGATTTCCTGAATTTCTTCTTCCGTATAGATACCATTTCTTAAATCCCTTTCCATGTAAATATCTAGGAAAGTAGACACACGCCCAATACTCATGGCTGCTCCGTTTTGTTCTTTTACCGCAGCCAAATAACCGAAATACAGCCATTGAACAGCTTCTTTGGTATCGGTGGCGGGCTCTGAAATATCAAAACCATAAGATTTCGCCATTCTATGCAATTCATGAAGCCCATTGATTTGCTCTTTAATTTCCTCCCTTAATCGAATCACATCCTCCGACATAAAATCCTCTTCTAATGAGCTTAGTTGCCTTTTTTTATCTTCGATGAGCCTTTGCACACCATATAGGGCAACCCTTCGGTAGTCTCCAATAATTCGGCCTCTGCCATAGGCATCGGGGAGTCCTGTAATAACACCTGATTTTCTGGCCAACCGCATTTCTGGAGTATACACATCAAAAACTCCTTGATTATGGGTTTTTCTATATTTTGTAAAGATCTCTTCGATCTGAGAATCCAGTGTATAGCCATAGGCCTCACAGGCATCCTTTACCATTTTGATTCCGCCGTAAGGCATCACAGCCCTTTTCAATGGTGCATCCGTTTGCAAACCTACGATGGTCTCTAATTCCTGATCAATATATCCTGGCCCATGGGACACAATAGTAGAGATTGTTTTGACATCTACATCTAATGTTCCTCCCTTTTCCCTTTCTCTTTTGAATAAATCCAGTACTTTCTTCCAAAGTTTTCTGGTTTTCTCCGTGGGTCCAACCAAAAAGCTGTCATCCCCTTCATAGGGAATGTAGTTTTTTTGAATAAAGTCTCTTACATTAATCTCTTCCTGCCATTGGCCAGGCTGAAAATCTTTCCATCCCTTCACATCCATCACTCCTCGTTTACAATTATTTCCTTCAAAAACCATCCTTTAAGAATATGTTATTTAAAAGAAACTGAGATTCCTGTGATATATCTCACAATAAATGAAAATTTTTATCAATGTATACAATATACTGTATTTGTTATTATCATATACCATTTCTATGCTTCTTGCAATACTTTCCATTCCATTATTTTTTGAAAAGAAAAATAAAAAACACCTGGACAATTTTTTGCCCAGGCGGTCGGCGCTTCTGACTCAATCACACTCCCTGTGGTAAACTCCACTTCCGCCAGTCATGTGACTGTAAATAAAACAATAGATTGTACTCAGAATATACAACAAAAATACATCTTTGTCAAATAGTTTTTGATGAATAGGCGGCTGAAAAATTCCTTATTGCCTTTGGAATGTTTGAATCTGATGGGAGATATTGTGGAAAAGGAGCTTATATCTGTCTATTTCCATCTCCAAAGCTGCAACCCTTTCCCTCAATTGCTTTATTTCTTCTATAAACATTTGATTGCCGGGAACAGTATCATTTCCGGTCAAAGGCATACTTAAAATTTTATCCAAAATCTTTAATATTCCTTCTCCATAATCTTTTCCCGGAACAGCCCATTTTCCGTTCAAATCAGTCACAAAGGGAGCCGTACCCAATAGTCCAGCATTCTGCAGGACAGCGTACCTGGGATCCACCACCGGCTGTTTCGGAGGTTCCTTGGTAGCATAACCCTTCAGATGTTGAATATGGGCCCTTACGCCGATCCTAGGCGTAGGAAAACTGGCCCCTTCACCGGGTTTGCTCCCGGCTAAGGCCCCTAATCCTGCATAATTATTTTGATCAGGTGTTACAATACCTCCATATCGGAAAAATCCTGTTTCTTTTAAAGCCTGAGCAAAGGCAATGTCTCCCCTTACCCCTTCCATATCACCTTCTTCCAGATAATAGACAATCAAGGCATCCACAGAGCTGTTCAGTTTTGGTGAAGGATTCACAGATAGAAGATATTGTTTCATTTGGCTATGGGTCGCCACGGCTGTTCCCATGATCTTTACTTTCCGATGAATTCTATCTAAAAACATGGCTTTATCTAAAGAACTTCCCGGACAAGTTTTCGATGCATGATCCCGATGAAACACAAGATGATCCGTTTTGAAAAGGTCAAAAAGTCCCTGGATCAGCTTGACTACAGCTTCATATTGCGCCCCTTCCAGCACTTCCTGTCCCTTGTCAAAATTGCCAATCATTTCAATAGCAAAGGCTTTTTGGTTATATCCCATGATGCTGGCAGGCACCTGATTCACATCCCTACCATCCCATACCAACCCATCAGGGGAAACCGTCACATGCTGTCCGATATCCTGCCACCCTAAAGTTTCCGTATGATACTTCCACATGCCATAGATCACCTGTTCCTTATTGCTGGCCAGATGATATCCTTTTTTTGTAGGCTTCCACGTATGATGCAAATGTATATCTTTGATTTCTCGTGTAATTTTTAAGCTTTTTAAATGTTCAAGGTAACTTTCCAGCTTATAGCTTTGAAATCTTCTCATTTTTTCACCCCCTCACCATTCTATATGCGGGAAGTGAAAAAATAATATATATTTTTTGCATACTGAAGACAAAGCAATAAAATACTTGAGAACCCTTGAGATTTCGGCTTCGTCGCGAGTCAGAAAGCCGCTTTTTTCCTTAATTCTTTTGTTCTCATGTTTTATCTTTTCGGGAAATCTGCAGATGCATCTTAGCCTTTTCCTTCGGCTGCAGCAACTGTCCCTTTACATTATCCATCTCCCTTTGTATCTCATCCCTGCATCGGGGACAATATTTGTGATGAGCAGACAAAAGCAGGCAACCGCACCTTTTGCACTCGATATTGATGAAGTTATTTTCGATTTCAATCAATCGGCCTTCTTTTACAAAATTATTCACCACATGATAGGGAATACCTGTCTCCAATTCAATTTCAAAGGCCGTGGCCCCAGGATACTCCTTTAAATAAGATCTTATTTTTTCAAATACTTCCTCTACAATTTTATAACAGTCGGCACAATAGTCATAAAGCGATTTCTCATCGATAGGTTTTTTGCATTTCTTGCAGGTCCTAACCAAAATACCCGAGTAATTTTTCTTGCCCATTGTTTTCACCTCTATAGAAGAAAGCTGTTAACCCATTCAGCCTACAGTTCAAATTGAAACATATCCTTGAGTACATTATACAATAATATTTAAAGAAAGATTATCGAAATCATAATTCTCCCCTAGGTATCTTTTCCTATTTTTTAAATATGACCCCCTTACAGGACAGATCCGTTCAAAACTTTCAAAGGGGTAAAGTTCAAATAGTCGCAGGAAACCAAATAATACTCGACACCGTTCATTTTTCCCTGCAAAGCACCTCGGAAGGACTCTGTCCCATGGAGATGTCCGTAAATCACTTTCTTTACCCTATATTCTTCGTAAATGGCTGTGAAGCCTGAAGGCTCCAATTTATCATTGGTAGGGGGATAATGGGTCATGACAATTATATTTTCGTATCCGTTTTTTTTCCCTTCATCCAAAGATAGCCTTAAGCGATGGAGCTCCCTGGCATAGATCTTTTCGTCCTGGGCATCAAATTTTTTTTCGTTGGGGCACATCCACCCCCTGGTACCGCAGATAGCAATGTTTCCGTAGGTGTAAAAATTATTTTGTAAAAAAGACATATTCTCAAAAAGAGCGTTCAGCTTTGTAACAGAATTCCACCAATAGTCATGGTTCCCCTTCAAAAGAATTTTTTTTCCGGGCAATGCATGGATCCATTTTAAATCAATCATAGCCTCCTGCAGGTTCATAGCCCAGGATATATCGCCGGGAATCAATACCACATCCCCATGACCTATACATTCAAGCCATTTTTCTTTTATCTTGTTATGATGCTGCACCCACTGCTCACCAAAAATATCCATGGGCTTATCTGTTCCACCGCTGAGATGCAAATCTCCAATCGCATATAATGCCATATGATCACCAACTTTTCTCAACCTTGTTTTTTTATGCCCTTCTCCATCCATATTTCCTAGAATTGTGTCTCCCCTGCATATACTGCATGGAAACATATGATTATCCATATTATAGCATAGGAATTCAGGCTATACACCATCTAAGAAAGATATCCCCTGCTGTTTGAGCAAATACACCTTCCCCGATGTCATGGGGCCATATGAGATTTGCCGCTATCTGCCATGTTTTGCTCTGAATTGAAAAATAAAAAAATACAAAAGAGATTAGCAGCAGTACAGCCTTGGCTAATCTCTGATGGTTTGCATATCCTAGAAAACAAGATCCTATATTCTTTCCCGTGCTTCAAAGTGGGTATGCAAAAGCTCATGGGCCTTTTCGCCGAAAGGCTTGCCCAGATACTTTTCATAAAGTTCTAGGATTTCCTTGTTTTCATGGGATTTTCTCACTTTTTTCCTTCTATCTTCTTCATAAATGGCTTGCTGGCGTTTTTTTACAATCTCGGCATTTCCATGGTGATAGGGTTGTCCCGGTCCGGCAATACATCCTCCCGGGCAGGCCATGATTTCAATAGCATGATACTCTGATTTTCCTTCTCTGATTTCCTCGAGGATTTTCCGTGCATTCCCCAAGCCGCTGGCAACGGCAATTTTTAATTCCTTTTCCCCTATTTTTACCGTAGCCTTTTTAATCCCGTCCATTCCTCTTAACTGTTCGAATTCAACATTCTCCAGTTTTTCACCTGTCATCCATTCATAGGCTGTACGCATTGCCGCCTCAATTACCCCACCGGCAGTACCAAAAATCACGGAAGCCCCTGTCGTTTCTCCAAGAGGTTTATCGTACTCACTGTCGGGAAGGGCATCAAATTTAATGCCGGCTTCTTTAATCATAGCTGCCAGTTCCCGGGTTGTTATCACAATATCTACATTGTTATGTCCATCCTTTGTAAGCTCCGGCCGTTTTGCCTCAGCCTTTTTAGCCAAACATGGCATTACGGAAACGACCACAATATTATCGGGATCTATTCCCTTCTTTTCAGCATAGTAGGTTTTCGCAATGGTTCCAAACATGATATGGGGTGACTTGCAGGTGGATGGAACATGTAAAAGCTCCGGAAACTGATGTTCAATGAATTTTACCCAGGCCGGACAACAGTTTGTCAGTATGGGCAATGTTTTATTGTTCTCTATCCTATAGATAAGCTCCGCTGCTTCTTCCATAATGGTGAGATCGGCACCAAAATCGGTATCAAAAACTCCGTCAAATCCCATTCTTTTCAGGGCTGTTACCAGTTTCCCCGTTACAATCGTTCCGGGCTCCATGCCAAAAAGCTCTCCTAGGGCTACCCGAATGGCAGGGGCTGTCTGGACAATCACATGTTTATCAGGATCATTCAATGCTTCCCATACTTTGTCCGTATGGAATACCTCTGTAAGGGCTGCCGTGGGGCACACCTGTACACACTGACCACAATAGGTGCATGAGGATTCCACCATGGGAATATTAAAGAATGGTCCTACAAAAGCATGAAAGCCCCGTCCAATTCCCGATAATATGCCACAGGTCTGCACCACATTGCAGCCTGTTTCACAACGCCTGCAATAAATGCATTTGTTGGCATCCTTCACAATGGCATCACTGGATGTATCTTTGGGATAATTCATTCTTTCCCCTTCCCATCGAATTTCCCTTACATTCAGTTCTTCTGCCAAAGCCTGCAATTCACATTCTAAATTTTTAGGACAAGTAAAACATTCGTTTGGATGGTTGGACAAAAGAAGTTCTACAGCCATCCTACGGGCTGTAATTGCCCGTAGTGTATCCGTTCTGACCTTCATCCCATCATATACTTCCGTCACACAGGCCGGCACCAATTTGTTCCGCATAGGATCATCCAATTCTACCATGCATACCCTGCACGACGCCGTCTTATTATATAACTGCAAGTCGTGCAAATCCAGATGACAAAGGGTCGGAATTCTTACACCGGCCTCATGGGAAGCCTCCAATATGGTAATTCCCTCTGGTACCCTCAGCTCCTCATCATTGATCTTAATCTTTATCATTTTTTTATTTTCATGTTTTTTTGGATCCCCAGACATCATTCCACCTCGCTTTTTTATTTAGACTTTCCCCTGGCAACATCTTTGTTTTTGGCAACATATCTGCCTTCGCCCCGGGGATGATCCACATCCTTGATAAAGCTTACATATTCATCCCAAAAATGCTTCATTGTGCTGACAATGGGATTGGGAGCAGTTTGACACAGTCCGCACAATGCACTATCCTTCACCATGTAGGCCAGCTGTTTCAAAGCATCCAGATCGGCCATGGTTCCCTTGCCGCCCGTTATTTTATTTAACAGCTCATACATCCTCCTTGTACCGATTCGCCCCGGTGCACACTTGCCACAAGCTTCATCCTGGGTAAATTCAAGGTAAAACTTAGCGATTTCAACCATATTATTTGTTTCATCCATGACAATCATGCCACCAGAACCCATCATGGATCCGATTTCCAGAAGACTGTCATAATCGATAGGTGTATCCAGATATTTTTCTGGAATCACCCCGCCCGATGGCCCCCCTGTTTGCACTGCTTTAAATTTGCGGCCACCCTGTATGCCACCGCCAATATCATATATGATTTCACGGAGGGTTATGCCCATGGGCACTTCTACCAATCCTACGTTGTTCACTTTGCCTGCCAGAGCAAAAACCTTCGTTCCTTTGCTTTTTTCTGTGCCAATAGATGCAAACCAATCGGCTCCTTTGTTGATAATCGGGGGAATATTTGCAAAGGTTTCCACATTGTTTACGCAAGTGGGATGTCCCCAATACCCTTCTTCTACAGGATAGGGAGGTTTGTAATTCGGCTCCCCTCTTTTCCCTTCGCAGGAATTGATCAGGGCTGTTTCCTCTCCGCATACAAAGGCTCCGGCGCCATATTTCAGATCTATATCAAAACTAAAGGATGTTCCGAGAATATTTTTTCCTAAAAGCCCAAGCTCACGAGCCTGTTTCAGAGCCGTGGTGAGTCTCGAAATGGCAAGGGGATATTCGGCGCGAATATAAATTATTCCTTTATCGGCCCCAATGGCATAACCGCCTATGGCCATAGCTTCCAGAATACTATGGGGATCCCCTTCCAAAATACTTCTATCCATAAAAGCTCCCGGATCTCCTTCATCGGCATTGCAGATGATAAATTTCACATCACTCTCCTGTTTTCTGGCAAGCTCCCATTTTACCCCTGTGGGAAATCCTCCTCCCCCACGACCCCGAAGACCTGATTTCTTTACAATATCAATAACTTCATCGGGAGACATGGAAGTTAGGGTTTTTCCTAAAGCCTCATATCCACCCACCGCTATGTATTCATAAATATCCTCGGGATTGATAAAGCCACAATTTCTAAGGGCAATGCGAAGCTGCTTCTTGTAAAAGGGCATCTCCTCATGTTTTCCCACTTTTTGCTTTTTCTTGGGCTCCGTATATAGGAGTCTTTCAATCTTTCTGCCTTTGATAATATGTTCATCCACGATATCCTTGGCATCCTTTGGACTTACCCTGACATAAAGAACATCGTCAGGCTCTATCTTAACGATGGGCCCCTGTTCGCAAAATCCAAAACATCCGGTTTGGATAACCTCTACCTCTTCATCATATCCCCGGGCTTTCAGAATCAGGTTGAGATTCCTCATTACCTTTTCACTTTCGCTTGCAAGGCAGCCTGTGCCGCCGCAAACCATTATATTCGTACGCTTTCTGGTCATACTTTTCCTCCTTCACCTTTTCCTCCAACGGCATATTTTTCTGCCAAGGGCTTTTTTACGCCCTCTCAAAATCCACGGGCAGTATCAGACTTTCTACAGGTTCTCCACCCTTGATATGTTTTTCCAGAATCTCATGAACACGATTTTTCTTTACATTTCCATAAAAGACAGGTTTTTTCCCCGGCATATTGACCTGCACCGTAGGTTCCGCATGACAGTATCCAATGCACCCTACAGGAATCACCTTTACATTGTCCAGCTTTTCCTTAGCGATTTCATCTACAAATGCATTCAATGTTTCTCTGGCCCCTGAAGATATTCCACAGGTAGCCATACCTACCAGAATTTCTATTCGATTTTCAACGGTTTCCCCATGTTCCCTCAATTTTATCTTCTCCAAGGACTCCTGCCTGATTTTTCTCAATTCTTCCAAAGATTTTATTTTCATTGCTTTCCCTCCTGATTGCGATAGGCATCTAATATTTGATCTAAATCTTCTTCCTTGACACGGCCATAGACCTTGTCATCTACCATGAGGACAGGAGCAAGGCCGCAGGCACCTATACAACGAACGTCCTTTAACGTAAAAAGACCGTCCTCCGTGATTTCATTAGATTCAATTTTTAATTTTTCTTTCAGTTTTTCAATGATTTTGTCTGCTCCCCTCACAAAGCAGGCTGTACCCATACATACACTGATGGTATGCTTTCCCCTTGGCTTTGTCGTAAAGTATGAGTAAAAGCTTACCACGCCAAAAACCTCAGCTCCGGGAATTCCTAATTTCCTTGCCACATACAACTGAACATCCCTGGGAAGGTATCCGAAGATATCTTGGGCTTTATGCAGTATTTCAATTAATGCTCCTTTTGTTGTTTCCATACCATCAATGAATTTTTCCAACTCGTCAAATTTTTCTCTGGGCAGATCTTCTGATATAGGCTTCGTTACACTGATCGTTCCAGGCTTTGTCACATCATTCACCATCCTTTGCTAATCTGTTCGAATATTTTTAATATGCTCATTTTTATATGGTCAATATACCTGAAAATCCTATTCTATCCATTTATTATTTGCAAAATTCATGTTTTTATTGGTGGGTGCAAAAAAACAATGGAAATTCTCCATTTATTTTTTTCTAAATTCCGATACAATAATAGAGAAAAGAAATACAACCTGGGAGTGATTTTATGGCAAAAATAACTTGGAAACCGGGCACAATGGTTTATCCTGTGCCAACTGTTTTGGTAACTTGCGGAGATTCTCAAGAAAATTATAATATTATCACCATTGCATGGACAGGAACCGTCTGTTCTGATCCTGCCATGACTTATATATCCGTCAGACCAGAACGACATTCCTATGAAATCATCAAGCGAACAAGGGAGTTTGTCATTAACTTGACCACTGAGAGTCTTGTAAGGGCTGCAGATTATTGCGGCGTAAAATCGGGCCGAGATGTGAATAAATTTCAGGAAATGAATCTCACCCCCGAGAAAGGCAGCAAAGTAAAAGCACCCCTGATCAAAGAAAGCCCTGTCAATATTGAATGCAAGGTTACCAAAATATTAAAACTGGGAACCCATGATATGTTTATTGCAAAGGTTTTGGCTGTAAACGTAGATACATCCTATATCGATGGCAAAAACAAATTCCATTTGGATTGGGCAAAACCCATATGTTATTCCCACGGCCAATATTATAGTCTCAAAAAATCTTTAGGCTCCTTTGGCTTTTCCGTGGCCAAAAAGAAGAAAGGAAAAAAATAGAGACGGGAGAAGTGTCTTTGACACACCTTCCGTCTCTGCTTTTGCTCCGCTTTTTCTTAAAAATCTTTCTTCCTTACTCAAAAACTTGATACTTGGCAATCCTATGCCGTATGCGTTCTGCCAATTCATTCAACTCATGAATATTGCCTTTTTCCCAAAGAGCTTCGAATTTTTCCTGAAATTCCTGAGCCTCTGATTTTTGTCCCATAAGACTCAGCATTTGAATATTATTTACAATGCTGCTCACCGTATTCGACTTCGCCTCAAACAACTTTTGGGCATTGATAATTTCATCCCTGATCTCCCACATTTCCATGTCAAGTCTTTGGGCAGCCTCCGCTGATTTTTTTAACCGCTCCCTTATTTTTTCAGGTATATTTTCTTTATATTTATAGTTCAAAGAATGTTCAATGGTAGCCCAAAAATTCATGGCTAACGTTCGAATCTGAATTTCCGCCAGGATCTCCTTTTCTCCAAAGGCCGTCTGTATGGGATATCTGATAATGATATGATAACTCTGATAACCGCTCTCCTTTTTATTCTGTATGTAGTCTTTTTCATACACAATGCGTAAATCCTTCCCGTCCCTCTGCCTGATTAATTCTCTTACCTTATAAATATCATCAATAAACTGGCACATGATCCTAATTCCAGCAATATCCTCAATTTTCTCTTCGATCTCCTCGGTAGAAACACCATATTTCTTGGCTTTTTCTAAAATACTGGAGACCTTTTTCACTCTTCCGGTGACAAATTCGATAGGGGAGTACTCATTGGTAGCTCTTAGTTCATTGCGAATTGCCTTAAATTTTACTTTTAATTCCTCAACAGCCTGCTCATAAGGAATTAAAATCTTGTTCCATTGAAGAATCTCCATCGTCATCCCCTCCATGTTCAATCTACAATTTTTATTTTACCATCTTTTTGGATATTTGATAACATTTAAGGTCACTTTCCATTTTTATTTTTCTCCTAAAGTAAAGACAAATAAGCACGCTTCGGATAATGACAGATATGCAACAACCCGCCCTGCACCATCGATATCTGCAAAAAATTATTTCACGCAACAATCCAATGCTATCGAAATATTTCAAAAAATCTATCTGTATCTCCAAAATTGGGAAATAGATAATCCGGCTGATACCTTGTCAGTTCTTCCATGTTATGGCTGCCCGTCGCCACAGCGATACTCTTGATCCCAAGTATCTTCCCGCATTGTATATCCAAAGGAGTGTCTCCGATAACATAAATATTCTCTTTTTTAAAATTAATTTTCGTATATTCCTGGGCTTTCTCAATGGCGTGCTGGATGATCTGCCATCGTTCTTTCTCTTCATCACCAAATCCTCCCACAGGAAAATACCGGTTGATATTATGAGGGGATAACTTTAATCGGGCACCCTGCTCTATATTTCCTGTTCCAAGGACATGATACAAGCGATAGCAGATCTCCCGCCTTTCTAAAATTTCCTTGATACCTGGAAGTATCTCAGGCTTTCTCCCTCGCACAATTTCATCTTCTAACATTTGGCAATACATATTGAAAAACAAAATAAGATCCCCATCCGCAACATTATTCCGATCCATGGCATCCTTTACGATAAGGGCATCCAATCTTCCCGCCATTTTCACATCTTTAAATCCGTTTTCTATTCCAAATAACTTGTAAAATGCCCTGTCCATGGCCCTTCTTCCACAACCTTTGCTGTCGATCAACGTCCCGTCTATATCCCAAATCAGCAATATATCCTTCATGTTCATCCCCCCATATGAAACTCCTTACATATACCAATCTTATTATACCATGTTCAAAACCTTTCGTAGAGCCATAAAAAGCATCTTCGATGTTTTCCATAGGTTTCCTTCGACGGCTGTGTTGCAACCTGGGCACCTTCCTGAATGCGAGTAGGAGATTACATCCCCTACAACCCCAGTTTTATATAAATTAGGAAAGTAGAACTTTCCTAATTTATATAAAAAATCCCGCCCTTCGGCAGGATTCTTTTACTAAGTGTCCTTTTAAAT
Organism: Thermotalea metallivorans; assembly: GCF_001562415.1. Classification (GTDB taxonomy): domain Bacteria; phylum Bacillota; class Clostridia; order Peptostreptococcales; family Thermotaleaceae; genus Thermotalea; species Thermotalea metallivorans. The sequence goes on from NZ_LOEE01000064.1 coordinate 19,582, forward strand.
CCATTTTCCCATGTAGGAAGCCAGATCTACAACCCGATTGGAATAGCCCCATTCGTTATCGTACCATGCCACAACCTTTAACATGTTTTCCCCTACCATCATGGTAGATGGAGCATCTACAATGGAGGAACGATAATCCTTTTTAAAATCTATAGATACAAGGGGCTCTTCGCAATAGCCGAGGATCCCATGCAATGACCCTTCTGCTGCTTCCTTCAGCTTTGCATTTACCTCTTCTACTGTTGTATTTTGCTCTAGTTCAACTACCAAATCTACTACCGATACCACGGGAATGGGAACCCTCATGGCCATGCCATTGAGTTTTCCTTTTAATTCAGGAATCACCAGCCCGATGGCCTTTGCTGCTCCCGTTGAGGTCGGTATGATGGATTCCGCTGCCGCCCTTGCCCTTCTCAGATCCTTATGGGGCAAGTCCAAAATTCTTTGATCATTGGTATAAGCGTGGACGGTGGTCATCAATCCTTTCATAATCCTATAATTTTCATGAAGTACCTTTGCCACGGGCGCCAAACAGTTGGTAGTACAAGAGGCATTGGATACAATATGGTGTTCTTCCGGCCTATACTCCCCATGGTTTACTCCCATGACAATCGTAATGTCCTCATCTTTTCCAGGAGCAGAGATAATTACCTTTTTGGCCCCGCCTTCCATGTGTCTTGCACAATCTTCTCTCTTGGTAAACTTACCTGTAGATTCAATAACAATATCAACGCCCAATTCCTTCCATGGAATTTGTGCAGGATCCCTATATGCTGTGAAAGGGATTTCCTTGTCTCCAATGATAATTGCATGATCAGTAGCTTTTACGTCCTGTGGTAATATGCCGTAAAGAGAATCATACTTAAAAATGTGGGCATGTTCCTTTGGTCCACTGGTACTGTTGATAGCAACGATTTCTATGTCCCCTTCTCTTTCTAACCAAGCCTTCAGTACATTCTTTCCAATTCTTCCAAAACCGTTAATTCCTACTTTGACTGGCATATTGAGTCCCCTTTCCTTTATTTATGTATGTATACAAATAAGATATACTGTTATTTATATATCATATTGCGAATTATGTTATATTATATTCTTATACTATCATAAATGTACTATATTGTATACTTTATAATACTATTTTTACTTTTTCTTAATATTTTTGTCGAAAACACCTTCCCTTTTCTCCATATATTCATATCTGCAGGCATATACCCAGGGTATAGATTTTTCCTTTCTTCCGAAATTCTTTTCTATCTATTGGACAAGATCTTTCTCCTTCCTTCAACAAACCTTCAACAAAAATTCTTCTTCATGTGCACAAAATCGAAAATAGTCATATACTTTTTTACGCAAAAAACGTCTTTTCCCTTGTAATGAAAACCACCTATAGCGAATTTTGTTTATTTATTTATGCAAATATTATGTAAACTTATTTGTTGCTTTTTGTATAACCTAAACAAAGAAACTATGGCCCCCATAGTTTCACCCTACAGACAAAGGCCCTTTGTATTAAGAGAAAAACGGTATTTTTTATTCGTATGTGACAGAGAACCGTCCCCTGTCACGCTCTTGTCATCCTAAAAAAAAGCAACTATCCTACTCCATGAAGGAGCAGGATAGTTGCTGCAGTTTTCTAAGTGCCTTCCCGTTCAGATAATCAAATTTTCTCCCTTGATAAGTATCCCTTTCCAGCATCCATGCATCAATTTGATCTTTAATTTTCCACCAGCTGATATTCCAGTTGCAGAAAAGGGTATTTTCTTCTGGTGCCCTGCCAATCAGCCGTTGAATGACAATTTCGGGATGAAGATATTCTAAGAACAGGATCACCCGTTCCACATACTCTTCCATGGAAGTCATCTCAAATTCCTTATTTTCATACATTCTCCCCATCATGGTATCCTTCCGTATATATAAGGAATGGAGCTTTACCTGTTCTATTCCCAAAGCAGAAATCATTTTGGCATCCTCGATCACATCGTCCCTGTCATCCCAAGGCAGATTTAATATAAGATGGACACAGGTTTCAAACCCATATTTTTTATTTCGCAGAACAGCATCCACGAATTCCGCCAATGTATGGCCCCTGTTGATCTTTTTTAAAGTATGATAATTTACCGTTTGCAATCCTAATTCAATAGAAATATTCAAGTGATGCCTTTCTTTTATTTCTTTTAAAAAAGCCAAGTAATCGTCACGAATGCAATCCGGGCGGGTTGAGATTGCAATTTCCACCACATCTTCATGACAAGCCTGGAGAATGTGTGCTTTAAATTTTTCCAGCGGCAGGTAGGTGTTAGTGAAGTTTTGAAAATATGCAATAAACTTACTCGCCTTATATTTTTTTCGAATATATTGTATATTGGTCTGTAATTGTTCTGAAACAGGCATCAGGGCAGAAAGATTTTCAAAGCCTGCACCCTCTTCTCCACAGAAGATGCAGCCCCCAAGCCCCATCCTTCCATCCCTGTTGGGACATGTGACAGGAAGTTGAATCGGAATTTTATACACTTTTTCCTCATAACGTTCTTTGAGATACTGGGAATATACCCTATAGCGAAAGGTTCTCTCCATTGACATAACTCCTTGTTCCTCATCTATTCTAATTTTTTCTTTACCAACGGCTCCACAGTCCATCACGGTACAGAAAAGTGCACCCCTTTTCGGATGCACCTTCATTATACAACTTTCTGCTTTAATTTTGCAGGCACAATTTCAAATTCTATATTTTTAGGCAAACGTTTTCTTAAGCTGCCGATGATACTATGTCCCTCATTATCTTCACAGGATTCTCCCATCACAATAATATCAATGCCATTTTTTTCGACCTGTTCTTTTAAGGTGGCAATTACATCATTAGATCTTAAAACTGTCAAATTGGCCCCACAGGACTTCGATTGTTCAAAAAGATATTCCAGAGCATCTCCTTCTTTGGATTTTCCTAAAAAATGCCATCCTTCTTGGGCCACATGGATAACGAACAATTCCCCGTCATAAGAATCCCTAAGTTCAGCACCTCTTCTTATCAACCTTTCACAAGTCTTTTGTTGTGTAACGCACACCATAATATTTTTAGCCAATTTCATGTTAAGGCTCCTTTCGAAAGATAAGAATAACCAGTCCAGTTATTCTTATACCCACTTTCATTATAATTTATCACAAAAATTTCTTTCCAACTCTATTATACTATAAGATCCTTTGTCCCTGCCAGTATATAGATTTACAACTTAAAAATTGAATTTACTGTAAAAAATTATATTTTTTGAATAGTAGTTCAGCGCCAGTTATCAGTTAGCAGCTGTCCGTACGAGAAAAATCCTTCCACAAAGCTTCAAAACTCTCAAATACTCACCCTTGCTATCCATGGACAAACTAGATCTTTGTCCTAAAACGCCCCAAGCCTCCCCATGGAGGCTTGGGCCAGTTAGACAACAGCCGCAAGCAGCAGCAATTCTTCATTATCATTATATATTTGGTCGAACTGTTCAATAGGGAGGGGATTCCTTCCGCTTCCCACCTCAATGGTATATCCCGGCCTTCTGTATTCTTGAATGAACCAATCCTTATAACCGGCATAGGAAGCAATACCATAGGCTTCATCCAGGGTATACCCGCTCACCCTAGAAAACAACTCTCCTATGGTCCTGGCCACAGGAGGTGCTAAATTTTGGAAATTCCAGTAAATTACTTCCCCTTGGCTATGGTATGCAAGAACCAGTCTGAAATTACGTCTTCTTGTAAAATCTGCCACAGCCCTTGATTCAGGCTCAGATTCTGGATAAGGTCCCGAATACCTGGTAGGTCCCGGTCCATATACACCATAAAGGGGTTCGGCTTCCTTTGACAGTTGCCATAAAGCATCATAATTGTGATTTAAATCTACTCCCCTGATATTAGCCTGCCATACTTCTGAAAAGTCTAAACTCCCTCTGTTCCATCGAATCAAATCTTCATAAAAAGGATTACCTCTTTGCAGTCCATTCAGTACCAAATCCACACCGTCGGGATTCACCATAGGCATAATATAAATGCTGCTTTGATCCCAGATATCCCGCACATCATAACCCCTGATATTTCTTTCTTCCATATAAGCCTTGGCAAAGTTTTCGATAAATTTCATCAATAACGGTGAAGTAATCCATTCCAATGCATGGTGTGCTCCATTATAAAATACTTGATTCGGACCATTGCCCAATCGAATATAATAGAGGTTTTTTCCCAGAACGCTTTTGCCTGCAATTCCTACTTCCAAGAAAGGATACCTAGCCTTTAGCCCTTGGATATCTCTTTCCATAATTTCATAGGTATAGTCGATATTGGTATCCACCACGTCGATTCCATAAGGTATGAGGATTTGCTGTCCGATTTGCAAGTTATAGGGATTCACTGTAGGATTCGCCGTAACAATCTTTAAGACACTAGAGTAATATCTCCTTGCCAAATTATACATGGTATCACCGGGTCTTATCTCGTATGTGGCATAACCTAATAATAACGGTTCTAAAACACGGTAGGTATTAGGGCCGATGATGCCGTCAGGGGTTAATCCGTTATCTCTTTGGAATTGCATTACAGCCTGCTGGGTTTGAGGACCAAAAATACCGTCAATAGGCCCTGGGTCATACCCTATCTTTCTCAACAAGGCCTGAATCTCCATGACATCGGTACCTTTTGTGCCTAGCCTCAAGACTCTCAATCCAATCACCTCCACTCTCTACTAATATCATTTTACGTTTTATGATCTTTTTGGTGTCTTTCCACCGGAATTTCACCTTTTTTTCTCCATTTCGCTGGTTACCGAATAAACAAAGTCTTCCATTGAAAGATTTCAAGGAAGACTTTGTTGAAACACATGATGGAAATTACGACTTATCCAAAATTTATGAAAGTACATAATCTCCTATGTGTTATAAAAAAATATGCTATACTAATAATGTCAAAGAAAGTGGAGGTGATAAGCCATGAAGCGCTATACAAAGGTAATCAGAATGACAGGTTATTACTTTACAAAGGAATTTGAAAAGAAAAAGCATCATAAAAATAAAGTTCGTGAAATCAAAGAAGACACCGTGGCAAAATTCTTTCTTGAAGGAGATACAGAAGTCCTCGTATATTTTTGGGAAAGCGATCGGGAAATTTTAATTACGCCTGAAAGCAACCCAGAGGATATCAAACGATATCTGGGAGAAAAATTTCTAAATAAATAATAACAGCTAGTCCCCGGGACTAGCTTTAGTTTGTAGACAAACCCTTGAGATTTGGCCTCCTGCTCAGACCTGCGCCGCTTTTCTAAATAAAAAACAAGGAAAAAAGCGGCTTGCTGATTCGCGACGAAGCCTAAATCTCAAGGGTTCTTACTTATCTCGTTACTTTTTCTACAGACTGCAGCTAGTCTCCGGGACTAGCTTGTTTTACGAAAACCGAAAAAAAGCTGATGAAACCCTTTGCTGCCTTTCCATACAGGATACATATCCACATTGGTAATTTGCCATCCTTCGTCTCCATCCAAATGCCTCTTGGAAAAAATCAGCACCTCCACAGGCTCACGGATGGTCTGACCCCCAATCTCCTGACGATAATCGGCAATCACCCTCATTTGTGCATACATAGTTTCGTCTTCTTCGCTGTATGCCATCCCCACATCCTTGATTTCTTGAATCTTTACCCGGGAAATAACCTTGTTTTCTTCAACAAATTTCTTATTTTCTTCGTAATTTTCAAATAAATATGTCAGTCGAAAATTCAATGCGAAGGCCAACCCATAGCGACTGGGGTCATAGTTTTCATAATGGAAGCTTTGCCAATTTTCAAAGGTCCACTGCACATGTCGAAGCATTTCCTCCTTCAAAACTTCTTCATCCTTATGTTCTTCATTTTCTACGTAGAGGCTGAGAAGTTCTCCAGTATAAGCATTGATTACATACACATAAGTTAACAGGCCCTGTTCTTCATTCAGATGAAATTCCCAGAAGGGCCTGTCTTCAGTAGGTTTGATCTCTTCCTCCAAGACAAGCTTTTCTTTCCCCAATGTCTTTGTTTCAGGATGGTTTTCCACGATTTTTATCGCTTCTTCCCGGGTAATCATATGAATTTTTCCCGTGTCAGACGGTTTCACTGCCTGGTTAAGATCTACCTGTTCCCCAGCACATCCGGAAACCATCAGTACCAAAATAAAGGACATCATCATCCATGTAGATTTTTTCAATATATTCGCCCCTTATCCTTCCAAAATTTTATATCATGCAGGTTTTCTATTCTTTCTTCAACCTCTCCTCACCTGGCCCTATATCATTATATAACACCTTTTTGCCCTTTATGCAATCCCGCACTTTCTGGAATTATTCTTTCCCCTCTCAGTCAAAGGATCTAACCCTTCCTAAACCATAGGTAGGAAACTTAAAAGTTACACCTTTTGTTTATCATTTTTATATCATCATCCAACTTCCTGTAAAGCCTTAAATCCATAGAAAACAAAAATCCCCACCTTTTTGTCCTGTGGGGATTTTTGTTTTCTATCATATTTTCACCACATTGGAAGCCTGTGGTCCACGGTCTCCTTGTACAATTTCGAATTGAACTTTTTGACCTTCCTCCAAGCTTTTATAGCCCTCTCCGGTGATTGCCGTATAATGGACAAAAATATCGGGCTCACCCGGCACTTCAATAAAACCATATCCTTTTTCATTATTGAACCACTTTACTGTTCCTTCTTTCATCTTACGAATTCCTCCTAATGCGTCCTGACAGACAAAAATTTGCAAGTATGCATTATATATTTTATTATTGCCTGTTGTATAAAAAATAAACTCCGATGCTTAAAATTTTTCCCTTTGTAAACATATACATGGATAAAATAGTAGGAATGTGTTATTCTATTTTTGTAATGAAAACGAGAGGATGATGACGACATGGATTCCGCTGAATTTAAAGCGGTTGTTCTATCCAATGAAATTAGTCTGAATAAAATTGCAGAACATTTCGGCATCAACAAAAAATTCAAATGGGAAGATCCTTTAGCGTTGAATGAAACCTTCTTAAAAGGCATCATCCGTGAACCGAAAAAAAAACTTGTATACATATATCATTTCGGCAGCATCGTCTTTATTAATTTAGCCCATCACGAAATCATGGATATCATTCAATACTTGAAAAGAATTGAAAAGAATCTCCATAGCGAAACGCCTTTTCATTTCGTGGATGATTATAGAATTGATATTGTTTCCCAAGAAACTTTTGCAGTAAACAACGATTTTATGATTGTTCCCGAGGCAAAAAGTTATTACTTGGAAATTGTATCCACCGTCCTAGCAAAATCTGTGGCATTGGAAAAGATAGAAGCAGGAATCGAGGTGCTTTCCGACGAAATCGAGGATATTGTCGAACTATTGGCGAAGGGACATTTAAAGCTGTCTGAAGAACAATTGGCAAAGATATGGTCTAAAATCTTAGGATTCAAATACAATACCATTTCTTATATTATGCTTTTGGATAAGCCTGAAATTACTTGGAGCAATGAGGAGGCAGAAAATTTATTCAATCAGCTTAGCAAACTGTTTGAGCTGGAAGATCGCTATATAAATATACGGCACAAAACGGAAACCCTCAGTGATATCACGGAGGCCTTCGGAAGCCTGACCCATACCAAACGAAGCAATCGCTTAGAATGGATGATTATCTTGCTGTTTCTCTTTGAAATTTTGCTTACCCTTGGAGAGAAGCTTTTTCATGCCATCCAATAATCTGCCCCTGTTGATGGTATCATTTACATAAAACTAGGGCCTGCAAAGCCCTTTGCTTGTAGACAAACCCTTGAGATTTGGCTTCCTGCTCAGACCTGCGCCGCTTTTCTAAATAAAAAAACAAGGAAAAAAGCGGCTTGCTGATTCGCGACGAAGCCTAAATCTCAAGGATTCTTACTTATCCCTCTACTTTTTCTACAGACTGATGGCCTGCAAGACCCTATTTTTATGCAACAGTATACTCTCTCAATTCCTCGGGTAAATCATGATCAGTACAGCTCACACTGACAATAAAATTTATGTTAAACCTTTGGGAAAGCGTCTCTATTTCCTTTAAAATGTTGGACATTTCTTCCAATTCGATATTTGCAATCTTCATCAGCCCATCAATAAAAATTGTTTGAATGTCATGGTCTTCAGCAATAACTCCACATAAAAATCCCAAAAAGCCCCTTACATCTTTCACAGGATATTCATGAAGACTGACAAATCTGACTTGATGCTTCAAATCATACATATGACGGTTGTCATCATCTATAAACACGACATTCCCATGGTCCTGTTCCACCAAATCGTTGGCCATTTGAATCATTTTTTTCGTCTTGCCTGTACCTAGTCCTCCGGTAATTAATTTAACCATTTGCATCTCCCCCTTTGGAATTTGTGAGTACCTTGTATTATGAATATACTATATATTCATAATATTCTTTATAATATAATTCTATAATCTCCTTCAAAATCCTTCTGGAAATCATGCAACTTAGCATTTATTGCGATTTATTCTCCCTTTCTTTTAAATAGCGTCTTCTCAATTGCCCGCAGGCAGCATGAATATCGCTGCCCAATTCCCTTCGGATCGTCCCTTCAATTCCTTTTTTTCTCAATATGCTTTGAAATTTTCTTACCCTGTCTGTTTGTGCCCCTTCAAATTCCCGTTCGTTTACTTTATTTAGTGGGATCAAATTGACATGGCACAATATATCTTTTATTTTTTCTGCCAATTCCAGGGCATGTTCTTCAGAATCATTCACATCCCTAATCAAAGCATATTCAAAGGTGATCCGCCGATGGGTCCTCTGTACATAATACTTGCAAGCCTCCAGCAAGTCTTTCAAGGGATATCTGAAGTTCACAGGCATCATTATATTTCTTAAAGCATCATTGGGTGCATGAAGAGACACAGCTAGGGTAATTTGCAGCTTTCGATCGGCTAAATCAAGGATCTGAGGGACCAATCCGCAGGTAGATAAGGTAATATTCCGCAAGCTAATATGCAAGCCCTCCCGATGATGAATCATAGCAAAGAACCGCAGGATTTCGCTATAGTTGTCCAAAGGTTCTCCGCTGCCCATCAGCACTACATTGGAAACCCTTTCTCCAATATCTCTTTGTATGGCCAGTACTTGATCCAAAATCTCACCGGCCGTAAGATTCCTAATGACACCCTCCAAGGTAGAAGCACAAAATTTGCAACCCATCCTGCATCCTACCTGACAGGAAACGCATACCGTATTTCCGTGTGCATAGCGCATCAAAACACTTTCGATAATGTTGCCATCCTCTAACACAAACAGATATTTCCTTGTGCCGTCTATTTGAGATATGAGAATACTTTCTATTTTCAAGCTTCCGATATGGGCTTTTTCTTTTAATTTTTCCCTCAAATCCTTGGAAAGGTTGGTCATCTCATCAAAGGTTGTTACGCCTTTATGGATCCATTGAAAAATCTGCTTTGCCCGAAATTTTTTCTCTCCAATGGCTTCCAAAAATGCTTCTAGTTCTTCCATGGTACTGTTTTTCAAATCGATTTTTTCTACCATTTTCATTTCTCCTTATCCTTCTCCTTCCATCTCATTTCTATTATACCCTACAAGGAACAAACTCCCTATGTTGCCGACAAATTTTTTTAGATACAGACATACAACGCTAAAGTTTGATTTATGTCTTTATGAAGATAAACTTTTTATGCAGCAAATGTTTTGCTGTCAGCTGCCAGTACTGGTGACTGGTAACTGGTAACTGGCGACGAACTGCTATTCAAAAATATAACTTTTTAAAGTAAATTCAAATTTTGAAGTTGTAAATCTATAAAATACAACATGGAATTTCCAACATGCAAACGATTAGAAAAAACCTTAGGGGAATTTTCCCTAAGGCTTTATCCATGATCTTCATATTCTGCTTTTTTGTCTTGAATGGCATCGTAAACGGCATCCAGCAGCTTTCTATGCCTTTCTAAAATTTTGGCAAGAAGATTTTCCATTCCCTCTTGGGAATCCATCCACGTAAACGATACCTCCCATACCGGATTGTAATCATCCAATTCCTCTATGGACAAAACCATTTCCTTCATGGCATCCATATCGTAATAATCAAAGATCGCACCGTATTCCCAGTCTTCCACATCCCGATCCGTAGTCAACCGCAGATACACCATGTCCCTTTGATCCTTATGCATCAGATAAATGCCGCTCACCAAATTGCCATGCTCCGTAATGGTATAGCTCCCGATTTCCCTGGAAAGCAGGCCCGTTTCCCCATCTTTTTCCATCATCATCAATACCATCGGTTCCAACGCCATTGCCTCCCTATGCTTACTCTACATCAAAATAGGATTCATATTCTTCCAATACTCTTTCAAATTCGTCATCATCTTCAACCACCAGATATTCTTCTTTGCCATCCACCTCTACGACCTTGTATACATAGGCATCTTCTTCATCTCCTACAGGAGCCAGCAAAGCATATCGGTCATCTTCAATTTCAATATAATCCACCACTTCAAAATCCACTTTTTCCCCGTCTTCATCCACAAAAGTCACAATCTTTTTCTCTTCCATTTTGATCCACCTTTCAAATCTCTTGTAAATAGATTATATCCTTAAATTGTCCAAAGGTCTAGGAAATTATTTATCCCATGGTTTTATTTTTTATCGCCGACGCCTCTGTAAGACTTTTTAGCTTTGTATTAAAATATACCCCTGTAATAATAATCACAGCACTCAACAGTTTCACACCGGTGATTTTTTCATGAAGGATGATAGCTGACAGGATAATGGAGAATACGGGTACCAGATTGATAAAAGCAGCCGTTTTACTGGCTCCTATGGTCTTAATAGAAACTTGCTGTACCAAGTATCCTATCACCGATGCAAAAATAGCCATATAGAGAACCGATGCCCATCCTGCCCAGGTTACCTTAGGCAGATAGCCTGCCGGCTTCTCCCAAATTACAAAAGGAATCAACAAAACCAAGCATACAAGAAAACTATAGGAAGTTAAAATCAAAGGAGAATAGCGATCCATAATTTTTCTGCTGATAATGGAATACACAGCCCAACAGAAGACGGCAGCCAGCATGAACAGGTCTCCCACATTAAAAGAGAAGGTTTTCAATACGGTCATATCCCCATTGGACACCGTAAGGATGATCCCCGTAAATGCCAGCAGAATGGCGCCAAGGCGTTTCACTCCCAAATGCTCCTTTAGAAAAACTGCCGCCAAGATGCTGGTAATCAAAGGATTGGTGGCGCCAATCATGGAGGAATTCATGGCCGTGGTATATTTTAGGGCTGTAAAAAATAATGCATGATAGCCAAACATGCCGATAAGGCCCAGCAAAAACATATACAGCCAATCCCTATGCTTTAGCCTCCAGTCTTTTTTTTCATATTTGAACATTACTGCAAAAATAACAATCGTTGCAAATAGAAATCGAAAAAAAGCCAAAGAAAAGGGAGGGAATTCCCTAACGCCGATTTTTCCTGCAATAAATGCCCCTGCCCAAAATACAGTACAAATTACCATGAGTAAATAAATTTTTCTATTCTCTCTTTCCATTGCCCATCCCCCTCGTTTCCTATTTCACTCTAATTCTATTGTACATGAAAAAACAAATAATAAAAGCCCTAATATTTAGGGCCCCGTAATTTTTTTACGATCTGAAATTGGTAAATTGAAGCTCAATCCCAAAATCTTTTTCCCTTAGCATTTGGATTACAGCCTGCAAGTCATCCTTGCTTTTGCCTGAAACTCTTACCTGATCCTCCATGATTTGTGCTTGAACTTTTAATTTGGATGCCTTGATGGCAGCCACCACCTCTTTTCCCTTTTCTTTGGAAATCCCTCTCTGAATCTTGATGATCTGCCGTTCCATTCCTCCCGCACTTGGCTCTATTTTGCCATAATCAAGAGATTTTAAAGGAACACCCCTTTTTACAAACTTCGATTGCAGGATATCGATAATGCTTCTGATTCTAAATTCATCTTCTGCAATAATCTTAATTTCATCTTTATCCAAGCTGATCTCTGCCTTACTTCCCTTAAAATCATATCGCTGGGACAATTCTTTTTTTGCCTGATTCACAGCATTATCCACTTCTTGCATATTTACTTCTGAAACAACATCAAAAGAACAGTTGCTTGCCATAAAAAAACCCCCTTCATTTTTTACTTGTCCTCAAGGAATCCTCCATTCCTATTATTTCATCAGAAAACCTCTTTTTGTCAAGAATTCTTTCATATGAGGCCTAGTTTCCTTCTGCATTTTTTCAGCCATCTGGCGAGTCCAAGTATCATTTCTTTTTCCCTTGGTTCTGACCAGATAGTATTCACTAATCACTTTATCGTATTCCCTGATTTTTTCCAGATCAGCCCTGTCATCGTATATCTCTTCCTTATAGACAACCTCCACAGGAAGCCTTGGCTTTCTTTCAGGATCTTCGGCAGGATATCCCAGACAAATACCGAATACAGGATAGACATGTTCGGGCAACTTCAGCAGTTCACTGACCTCCTGGGGATTGTTTCTGATCCCTCCGATATAGACACCTCCCAGACCTAAGGATTCTGCCGCAAGCATGGCATTTTGGGAAGCTAACGCTGTATCTACCGTTGCCATAATAAAGGATTCCGTATATTCTCCCACCATTTCCGTCCCATGAATTTCACAAGCCATTTTCAGCCTATGCAAATCTGCACAAAATACTAAAAATACAGGACATGACGCTATATAGGGCTGTTCCCCGCAAAGATATGCTAGTCGCTTCTTGGTCTGCGGGTTTTTGATTCCTATGATGGAGTAAGCTTGTACAAAGGTTGAACTGGATGCCCATTGGGCAGATTCAATGATTTCCTTTAGCAGATGGTCTTCAATGGGTTTGTCTGTAAACTTACGAATGGAACGGTGGGATTTCATAAACCGAATCACTTCGTTCATCGCCCTGCCTCCTTTACCTCTTGATCTGTTCATTATGTCTATTATAAACGATAAAGAAAAAAATAGCAAAGGCAGATCTCGGTTTTCCCAAGCTAATGCCGAATGGAGATGGGTTTTGAAAAAATGTCCTTATAAAACATGAGCATACACCCGGCAGTGGTCCGTTCGGCCAGGGGAAGGATACATTTTGTCGTGCGATAATATCTCTGTTCATTTTCATGGATTACCTGAAATTTTTTATACACCTTCATGGCTACCCGCGCATTGAATCGTATATATTCATTGATGGAATCCAGCAATATGGCCCCCTTTTCTGCTTTGAAATCCCTTACATATCGGTAAGTTCTTTTGACAAAAGTCTCATACTGTCTATGGTTGTCCAAGAGCCTGATATTGGCATGTTGGGGAATCGTCATGTCCTGGATGATGTGCAGGGCGGCACCGAAATAAAACATGGCCTTATCAAATTCCCCTATGGCCCATAAAATTAATGCCCTTTCATAATACTCCCTTCCTAAATCCATGGCATTTCCCCTGCCATACAATCCTTTTTTAGTGTGGGGATTGTAAAAATGGCTGCTGCTCTTGAAATCTTGATCTGCCCAAACAGCCCCGTCATTGATGGTCATGAGATAGTTGCGGAAAAAATTATATGCTTCTCCATACCCATCGTTTTTTAATACCTCCAGAGCCTGTACATTCAAATATTGATGGACCTTGCACTGGGTTTTGATTACCGCTTTTTTAAAAGGATTCAGAACAGCAAAGACTAACTGCACAACATTTCTATAGGTCGACTCCAGTATACCCATCATAATCACCCTCCCATTGCTTTTACTCTTAGTATTTCTCATTCTCTCCAGAATAGACAAAAAACTTCTGCGAAGACAAAATCTCCGTCTGCAGGATAAGCACTGAGATCAGCAAAACTCCCTTAAGATGCAGACTTGGCCACCAATCAGCAAACCGTTGTTTTTATTATTTTTTGTCTTATCTTTTGATGATTTAAAATGACGATGAAAACGATAATGATTCCATCCGTAATTTCCCTCAATACAAACCAATCAATCCTAAAATACAAAAGACCTTTAGATCCAATCAACACGACTCAATCTAAAGGTCTTTTACACTCTTGCATCGACCGAGTGCAAAAGCATTGAAATGACGATTTATGAAACACAACGGTGAGAGCTACTCTCCTTTTTCATCTATAGTAAATTAACATAATAAAAATCTAAAGTCACAGGGGTATACCCGTCCCTTGGATAGAAATTTTCTTGTCAGCCTTTATTTTGTAATATCCATATTGAATGCATTGTTAAATCGATTAAAATAATTAAAAACGCCAATAACACATGCCAACTCTATGATTTCTCCTTCATCAAAATGTTTTCTTAAACGATTCCACAGATCATCACTGACATTGTTGGAATCCTTCGTCACGACTTCAGCAAATTCCAAGGCCGCCAACTCTCTTTCTGTAAAGAGATGAGGATTATCTTCTTTGTCAGCCATCGCATCAATCGATTCTTCCGAAACACCGAACTGTTTTGCCAAAACAGTGTGGGATGCCAGTCAGTATTGGCACTGATTCAATTGAGAAACCCTTACAGCCACCATTTCCTTTAGACGAATGTCTACAGTGCCTGTATGCAGTACTGTTGAAAAATGTTGATAGGCAGTTTTGAGAATCTCTGGTCTGTAAGCCAGGGTCCGAAACATATTGGGAATATTTCCCCTTTGCTTCAAGAAAGCTTCAAAAATCTCTCTGCTTTCCTGATCAACTTCCTGTGGTGTCAACGGTCTTATTCTTGCCATACGGAATTCCTCCTTTATTCTTCCATGGTTTTTATGAATTTTACAAACACTTTTCTCTGCCTTGGACCATCAAACTCGCAAAAATAAATTCCTTGCCAGGTTCCTAACTGAAGTTCTCCCTTCTCCACGAGAACCGTCACAGAACTTCCCATGAGAGAAGCTTTAATATGGGCAGCGGAATTTCCTTCCCTATGGAGGTAATTATCGTGAAAGGGTACAATTTCTTCCAATTCGCTAATCATATCCCTTTGCACATCACTGTCGGCATTTTCATTTATGGTAATTCCTGCTGTAGTATGGGGAACAAATACAATGCAGGCGCCGTCGGTCACTGGATTTTCTCTGAGGACTTTTTTTATTTCCCCTGTAATTTCAATCATCTCACAAAGCTTATGGGTCGTCAAATTTATAATTTTCATTTTTATTCACTCCATGTATCCAATCTTTTTTTCCAGTTCAATTTTATCCCTCAAGGGAATGCCCATCCATACCAATGAGATGTATTTGCGGTTTGATTCGCCTTGATGCTTCTAAGGCATTTCTATGGATTGCCACCAAAGAATAGCCTCTCTTTTGATAAAATCCTAGGGCATGAAGATTATCATTGGCAGTAATCAGCCATTATGTTCTATTTATAAAGCCTTTCCCGCAAACTTTTTCCTAAAGCTTCATATCCGGGCTTACCCAGCAGGGCAAACATATTTTTCTTATAATCCTCTACGCCAGGCTGATCAAAAGGATTTACCCCTAGAATATACCCGCTCATGGCACAGGCTTTTTCAAAAAAATAAACCAATTTGCCAAAATAATAAGGTGTTGCCTCTGGAATGCTTATGACCAGATTCGGTACTCCACCATCGGTATGGGCCAGCAAAGTACCCTCAAAGGCATGGTCGTTTACTTCATTCAATGATTTCAGAGAAAGAAAATTCAAACCGTCTACATTATCCTCATCCTCTACAATCCGGATATCCTCCTTTGGTTTTTCTATACGAAGCACCGTTTCAAAAATATTTCTCCTTCCATCCTGCAACAGTTGCCCCATGGAATGCAAATCCGTGGAGAACTCCACAGATGCAGGAAAAATCCCCTTGCCATCCTTCCCTTCGCTTTCTCCATAAAGCTGTTTCCACCATTCCGCCAGATAGTGGAGAGAAGGTTCATAGCTGGCCAGTACTTCAATCACTTTTCCTTTGCTATATAAAATATTTCTTAGAACAGCATATTGATAACAGGGGTTTCCTTCCAAATCCTCCCCATGGTATGCTTCCCAAGCATCCTTGGCTCCAGCCATGATTTTCCTAATATCGATACCGGCTACGGCAATGGGCAGCAGTCCTACGGCTGTCAGTACAGAATATCTGCCGCCGATATCATCAGGAATCACAAATGTCTCATACCTCTTCTCCCGTGCCAACTGTCGAAGGGCGCCTTTCTGACCATCCGTCACGGCATAAATTCTCTGATTGGCCTCCGCCTCCCCGTATTTTCCCTCCATATAGGCCCTCAACAGTCGAAAGGCAATGGCCGGTTCCGTGGTTGTTCCCGACTTTGAAATCACGCAGATACTTACGTCCTTGTTTTCTATTACCTCCATAAGATGCTGATAATATGTAGCACTAAGGTTGTGGCCTACAAAATAGATTTCCGGTGCATTTCTTTTTTCTTTGGGCAATAAATTGTGGAAAGTATGCCCTACCATCTCAATGGCTGCCCTAGCACCGGCATAGGATCCTCCGATCCCTATAATGATGAATGCATCGGAATTTTTTCTGATCCTCTCAGCAACGGTAAAAATCCGCTGAAATTCTTCCTGATCGTAGTCCTTCGGATAATCTAACCAACCTAGAAAATCATTGCCCGCCCCTGTTTTTTTGTGGAGCATATGGTGAAGCTGCCGTACCTGTGCCTTCAAATTTTCTATCTCATGTCTTTTTACATCGGCATTGGAATAATCAAACCGAATATCCTTCATCTGCTTCGCCTCCCATATCTTTTTTCAAATAGATGATACTTGCCCTGTTGTATCCATACAACAATCTACCAAGTTTCCATATTTCCTAGGAATTTTCTCCTAAAAAGGCAGCGCCTATAATCCCTGCATCATTTCCCAGTTCTGCCAACACAATATCTCCATATGTAACTTCTTTGCAGAAGGTCATTTTGCTTACTTCTTGATTCAGCAAATCTATCAAATAATCTCCCACTTTTGAAACGCCTCCTCCGATGGCAATGCGTTCAGGATCTAAAATATTAAAAATATTGATGATGCCGATAGCAAGATATTTTACCATCCGGTGAACAGCCTCCTGGGCCAAGGCATCTCCCCCTTTGGCTCCATCAAATATGATTTTTGCATCAATATCCTCCAGTCTTCCGTTGGCCATCCGCAGAATATTGGTGGCAACATCTCTCTCCGCTAACCTCTTTCTAACATATTTGATCAGTCCCGTGGCGGAAGCAAAGGTCTCAAGACAGCCGTTGGCACCACAATTGCAGTTATAAAAATTTTCCCCTACAATCATATGACCGATTTCAGAGCCGGCCCCATGGCTTCCACTGTAAATCTTATGATTGATAATCACTCCACCCCCGACGCCTGTGCCTAAAGTAATAAATACAGAATTCTTCAAGCCTTTTGTGGATCCTGCCACATATTCCGCCAAGGCGGCCACCGTAGCATCATTTTCTACAAACACTGGTTTCCCAAAATGCTGGGATATTTCTCTGCCGAGGGGAATATTGAACCATGACAAATTCGTACAATAGATTACATTTCCCGTTTGGACTTCTGCCAACCCAGGAACACCGATTCCTATGGACTTTACAGCTTCTAAACCTACCCCTGCCCAATCCATGGCATCTTCGATTTGCTCTATCATATCCTGGATAATCAAGGGATAGTCTCGTCCGGCATAGGTAGGCCTGGCATTTTGATACAAAATTCTCCCTTCTCCATTCACTACCCCCACTTTGATAGTGGTTCCCCCTAAATCTACACCAATGAACATTCCTTCATACCTCCTGCCCCCTAAAAGGTCTTTCAATTTTATGATTATTATAACACAGCTTGAAAAGGAAGAATATATTGGCCCTAAATCGTCCCGTGCCTGTAGAAGCCTCTATGACAGCTATCAAATCAAAAGCAGAGAAAATTTTTCATTCCCTGCTTTTGATTCACACCTCCTGCTAGCATGGACAGGCTTTTCTCCCATGCTATGACATTCCCTCTTATTTTGCCGACCCCTTAGTACCCCTTATGGAGATCCACTACATTCAGCAATGTTTCTCCTTTCAGGTATCTTTTCATATTTTCCAGGATTGTCTCAAATCTCCTCTCATTTCTCATCTCCGAAATCCAAGAATTATGGGGTGTTACGATAACATTTTCATAATCCCATAAAGGATGGGAAGCAGGCAGGGGTTCCTCTGCAAACACATCCAATGCTGCACCCTTTATCTTTCCGGAATCCAAATGTTTCATAAGGGCTTCCTCATCTACGATACTGCCCCTGGATACATTCACAAAATAGACCCCCTCCTTCATCCATCCAATGGTTTTTTCATTGATCAAATGATGGGTTTTTTCTGTATAAGGTATGGTCAGCACCACCACATCGCAAGCCTTTAGCATTTCTTCCATATCCTCCATAGCAAAACAGCCATGGAAATAGGGTATCCCTTTACCCGAGGTATTCAGCCCCAGTATTTTTACTCCGAAGCCTTGAAGCCTCTTTGCAGTCTCTGTGGCAATACTACCTGTTCCTATAAAACCCACGGTTTTCCCATACAATTCCAATAGACTCGTATCGATAGCCCATTTTTTTTGCTGTTGCAGCCGGTAGAGGCCCTTACTGTTTTTCAGCATCTCCAGAATTTTCATGACAATCCATTCCCCCATGGGGATACTGTACCCGCCCTTGTTGTTCGTCAGAATAATTCCCGCCTCCTTCACATAGGCAATGGGTACCTGATCTATGCCAATGCTGGATAGTTGAATCCACTTTAAATTTTTCATTTTCCGTATATCCAAGCTCTGAAAAGGATTATAGCAGACCAGTATTTCCGCATCCTTTGTTTCCTCATCTATTTTCACTTGTCTTTCATGGACATAAAGAATCTCGTAGCCCAGATTTTTGATCAGGCCCATTTTTTCTTGCCCATAATCATAGGTAAATAAAGCCTTCATTGTTCTCCCCCTTGTTTTTCTTTATGGTTTGATACATCGCCCATGGGCAGACAAAACACTAACGATGCTTCCTTTTCTTTTGAATAATCTTTTCCACAGGAACAATTTTTTCATGGATAATCGTTATGGCCTTTACTTGAATGTTCAGCTCTTTCATCATTTTGTACATAATGAATTTTTCCTGATCCCTTATAATATTGATCACTGTGCCTTCCCGATACATCCTGCCCGTACGGCCTGCCCGATGCAAATAATCGATCTTATTTAAAGGCAAATCCATATTGAAGATATGGGTAACATTTTGAAAATCCATTCCTCGGGTAAACAAATCTGTCGTCACCAAAAGCTTTCGCTGGCCTTTCTGGAAGGATGCCAGCAGATGCTGCCGGTCTTGATTGTTTGTTCTGGTTTGAATGCCCCCTACGGAATATCCCTTGCTTTGAAGGGTTTTCACAAAGCGGTCCACATTTTCATTTCTATTAATAAATATCAATGCCTTGGAAGGTTTTATGATTTGCAGAAGCTCCTCCAAAGTCTCTGTTTTCTTGGGTGCATTGCTCACGATATACTGGTGCTCTATTTTCTCTGGTACCGGCTGGGCCTCATCCAAATTGATAAACAAAGGTTCCTTCATCAAACGGTATAGAGTTTCCTTTGCCTCCTCCGAAATGGTGGCGGAAAAACTTAGCAACTGCCTTTCCTTCAATGTACTTTTGATAATCGCCTGTACTTTTTCTCCTAACCCTTGGACCAGGATTTGATCCACCTCATCCAAAGCAATGATTTTCACTCCATGCATTTTTATCTTTTTTAAACCGATGATATGCATCAATCTTCCCGGGGTGGCAATTACCATATGGGGTTTTTCTTTCAGCTTTTCCAATTGTCGGTTTAGATCTATTCCCTCCACAATCGTTTGGACACGAATCTCCGTATTTTTAACTGCCTTATCCGCCTCCCGCTGAATTTGAAGACTCAGCTCCCTGCTGGGGGCCAATACCAACATCTGCAACTCTCTTTTTTCCGGCTCTATTTTTTGAATCATGGGCAACAAATAGGCCAAGGTTTTTCCCGTACCCGTTTTGGCTTTTCCAATGACATCTCTTCCCCTAAGAATATGAGGAATTGTCTTTTCCTGTATTTCTGTAGGCACTGTGATATGTACAGCTTCTAAATTTTTCAGGATAAATTCTTTCCATGGATATTCCTTCAATGTTTTCACAGGCAATTCTCCTTTTTTCCATTTTCTAAATGTAGTATACCCTATAAAGCTTTATACCATATCCCCCATCTTTTTGCAAATCATCTTTGTGTTTTTGCCACAAAGGCATGGGAACTCCATCAAAATATCCATTGGACTTTGCCTTTAAGAAAAAGTCTGCATCAACAGACTCCTGCCACAGCCTTTCGAGTTTTTATTGGATTTTACTATTCATCTTACTCTTTTGACAGATGATCTTTCCCTCTCCGGTAAAATTCTTCCATCAATGGCTCAGGAACAAACAGGCCTCCCGTTGTCCAAGCAATGTGGTTGGCTTTTTCCATAGGAATATACTTTTCAACTTGAGGATTTTCGACAAAACGTTTCCATCCTAACAGGGCTGCCGATGAAGAAGGCTCAATCTTCATGGCCTCCGTATCTTTCAGCATAGCCAAAATAGGATACAATTCTTCATCTTCCACGGTGTAGACACCATCGATCCACTTGCCTGCCAGTTTGCTGACCAACCCGGAAGGGGCACCCACGGCAAGGCCATCGGCTTCTGTCATATTATCCATACCAAAATCCTGTACCCTGGCCTTTTCATGGAGCCCTGTCATAAGTCCCAACAGCATGCAAGGGGAGTGAGTAGGTTCCCCAAAGAAACAATACACATGTTCCCCAAATAATAGCTTCATGCCAAAGGTTACCCCGCCCGGTGCTCCACCCACACCACAGGGCAGATAAAGGATGAGGGGATGTTCTTCATCTACGGGAACATCTGCTTGTTCCAGCTGTTTTTTTAACCTACATGCTGCCACACTGTATCCCAAAAATAATTCCTTTGACTGTTCATCATCTACAAAATAACTCATCGGATCTTGATCCGACTGTCTTCTTCCTTCTTCTACAGCCTTGCTATAATCCGATGCATATTCTACAACCGTTACACCCTTTTGCCTAAGGAGATTTTTTTTCCACTCCTTGGCATCTGCCGACATATGCACCGTTACCCGAAATCCCAGGGCAGCACTAATGATTCCTATGCTCAATCCCAGATTTCCCGTGGAGCCGACGGCAACGGCATATTGGCTGAAAAATTCTCGAAATCTTTCAGAAGCCATTACGGAATAATCATCTTCATAGGATAAAAGTCCTTTTTCCACAGCAAGGTTCTCTCCATGCTTCAACACCTCATAAATCCCGCCCCTTGCTTTGATAGACCCTGCCACAGGAAGCTCATGATCACATTTTAAAAACAACCGGCCGGGAATCCTTCGGCCTATCTGCCCTTCCAATTGTTCCTTCATACGGGGGATTTCCTTTAAAGGAGATTCAATGATCCCTTTCCTTTCCTCTGTCTCGGGAAATAGTCTTCGGATTAATGGGGCAAAACGTTTCCATCGTTCTTCCGCATCCAGCACATCCTTCCAGGATAAAGGCAAAGTCGGCAGAACATTTGCTACCGTATCCTTATGGGGGTTCATCCAGAAAACCGGTTCATAGGCCCTCATTTTTTTTAGCAGTGGATACTTCTGAATCCATTCTTCCACGGATCTTCCCCATTCAACTTTCTTACCCATGTCAATCCCATCCTTTCCTTGGTATAACAATGCAGTTTTAGATCCTCTCCATCTTTGCGTCATGCTCCTGTCTTCTGTCAAAAATAAACAAGTGAAAATCTTTTTCCAAAGGCTGAAAGCCGCTTTTTTTAAATGCCTTTTGAGAACCTGGATTATTGGCAGCAACCAATCCGCTGACAAAATCCACATCCAAAATTCCTGCAAACCTTTTTCCATATGTCAGCAGTTTTCCCGCAATCCCCATATTTTGATACGACGGAACAACGGCTATCAGATCCACCCACAACCCCTTATAATGCAAAGTTTGCACCTGCAGCAAACTGATAAATCCTACAATTCTTCCGTCTATTTCTGCAACCCATATGGTATTGCGAGGATCTTTTGCAATTTCGATGATTTCCATCTCATTATATGGGCAATCCCGAAAGGTCAATTGATCTATCTCCTTCAACTGCCTTGCATCCTCTATGGTATGGCGAAATTCTCTTATAATAACGGAATCCATTTTCTGTCCTCCTTAAAAAAATTTTTATTTCCCATCCTTTCTTACGGCAATTCAATTTTTTCCTCTCCAATAATATTTCCCCTATTTCTTGCAGATTCCTTCATAAGATTTAGTACTTTTTTCTCCAATCATGAATAAAGTAGTAGTATCAGCAAAGAAATTGAGGTGATACAAGAATGGCTTTTGATAATAGAGAACTGCTGGCAAGAATGATCAAATGCGAGGCTGGCGGCGAAGGTGAAAATGGAATGAAAGCCGTTGCCACCGTAATTATGAACCGCGTACGTATCCCCTATGGGGAATATCAAAGAGTATGCCAAGGAGACATTCGAAAGGTCCTATATCAAAAAGGCCAGTTTGACTGCATGCGATCCGTCATCGGAGGAAGAACCAACCCACAGACGATCTGGGCCAATCCTCCGGAACAGATACATTATGATATCGCCGATTGGGCAATGGCTGGCAACCGATTGTATAATGTCGGCTATTCCTTATGGTACTTCAATCCCTTTCAGCCTACATGTCCTCAGATATTTCCTCGAAACGGCGTAGGCAGTTTCCAAGTAAGAATCGTAAACCACTGCTTTTATAACCCCACTGAACTCTATGCCCAAACTTAAATGGCATATAAATACCTAGTACGAAAGTTTCATTTATATCTTTATGAGATTATCTTTTTTGTACAATAAATGTCTTGTTGTTAGTTGTTAGTTGCCAATCGCCAGCTGCCAACTGCTGACAACTAATGATTGGCAGCTGCGACAAAAAGTTTATTGAGCGAAGCAATCCATAGTAAATTTTAGAATCGCTTATCCATATAAATGAAATATATGAAGGAGGATGATGTATGTTCCGCCAAGATTACCCAAATTTTTTCTATCCTAGGATGCCCATGTCTCCCATGATGCCCGGTGTTCCTATGACACCCGGCATGCCTATGACACCTGGCATGCCTATGATGCCATCACCTATGATGCCCGGTACAGGTATGTTCCCCATGCCCGGTGTGCCCGGCACTACGTCTGTTCCACCCGGACCTATGCCCACTCCAGGAGTTGATACCACCATTCCCCCTGATTTTGAATATGAACCGGGAGCCCCTGTGGAACAAGATATTAGTTATACCCAAGGGTATTTGAGAACGCAAATCGGAAGATATGTAAAAATTGAATTCCTTATTGGTACCAATATGCTGGTAGACCGGGAGGGTACATTGCTGGATGTAGGCATCAGTTACGTCATTATACGGGAGCCGGAAACAGATGATTTATTGCTATGCGACATTTATTCCATCAAATTTGTAAAAATCTATTACTAAGCAGCCATACAGCTTTCTACAACAAACAGACTACTTTACACCGAGGGAGTAGTCTGTTTCATAGTGTTGAAAAAACGATACAAGCCCTATATTTCTCAATTTTAAAATTAGAAAGGTGATGATTTTTTTGTACTATGGACCATATCCTCACTATATGTTCAGAATGGCACCCGTTCCCTCCTATGCAAGGGTACTCCATGCATCTCCCGATGCTCCGGCAGTGGATGTCTATATAAGCGGGAAACTGGTAGCCCAAAACCTAACCTATAAAAACTTTACCCCTTATTTGCCCTTGACACCTGGAAAATATACTATCCTGGTATATCCGGCCGGTACAAAAACAACCCCTGTCATCAATACCAGCTTAGACGTAATGCCAAATTCCAACTATACGGTGGCGGCCGTTGGCATGCTGAAAGATATCAAGGCGCTGATAGTTCCCGATACAGCCCTGCCTCTGCCACCCAACCGAGGCCAGATCAAATTTGTACACCTGTCCCCAAATGCACCCATGGTGGATATCACCCTAGCTGACGGAACCATACTCTTCAGAAATATTGAATATAAGGAAATCAGTAATAATTTAGCCGTTGCACCAGGAAGATATACCATCCAGGCTCGCATTGCCGGTACACCGCAGATCGTATTAACCGTACCTAATGTAGTCATTCAACCAAACAGGTATTATACCATCTATGCCGTGGGACTGGTCAATGAAAAACCACCCCTTCAAGTATTGATTGCCTTAGACAAAGCCTCCTACTGACAAAAGACACAAAAACTATATCCTTATCAGCTTGTAGACAAATCCTTGAGATTTGGTTTCCTGCTCAGACCTGTGCCGCTTTTCTAAATAAAAAATACGGGGAAAAGCGGCTTGCTGATTCGCGACGAAGCCTAAATCTCAAGGGTTCTTACTTATTTTCTACAGGCTGAAAGGACACAAAATTTGTGTCCTTTACTACATATGTCCTCTGTACAAATTTATGGAACACCCTTATAAAGGCGTCGGAAGAGGATATGATAAAATTGGACATGTCTGTGGAGGCCGCCATGAAACTGATTGTTTCTGGGGAGATTCTCTTGCCGGAAAATGGGCCTATATAAATCCAATGATATTTTCCCTAGGACAGTTCACCCATCCCCTATTGATGGCTTCCCACAGATATAAAGAGGCAATGGAGCAATAGGGCTTCCAGCGTTCTCCATAGCCCCCCATGGTTTTACTATCGGGCAGAACATCTAAATCATAAAGCCAACGGACTGCTCTCTTTAATCCTGCATCCTCCAAGGACATGATATTTTCTCTTCCCAATGAGAATATTAAAAACATCTCTGCACTCCATCTTCCTATTCCCTTTATTTCCATCAAAGCCCTTTTTGCCTCTTCGTCATTTTCGTGAGGAATAGCTTGCAGATCTATCTGTTTACGCAACACTTTATCTGACAAATCTTTTAAGTATGAAATTTTTGCCCTAGAAATCCCTGCCCCTCGCAGGCTTTCCCCAGGTGTTTGAAGAATTGTTGCCGGCGATATTTCCCCGCAAATAGCCTGGGTCCGATTCCAGATTGTAGCTGCTGCCTTGATGGAGAGCTGTTGTCCGATAATTGTCTGGGCTAGGGCTCTAAAGTAATCTTCCTCCAGTTCCAGTGTAGCATTTCCTATCTTTTGGATGAGCCTAGCCAAGACCACATCCCTTTCACAAAGAGCCTTAACCCTTTCATCCTGCAGGGTATAGTATAAAATTTTACCCATATTCCCTATTCCTCCGATCATTTGAAATCTGCATCATCCTTTATCATGCTTCTACCCTTAAGCATAACATTTTTATCATGGAATATAAACCGTTTTTCTATTTTCACAATTACAATACATATATTTCACATCCTATGTAGGAAAAAAAATTTTTTTGAAGAATATAATCTTTACTAGAAATTTAGAAACCCTAAATATTAAAGATATTTCCATAAAAAGGAGGATCATGTTATGGTAAAAACAAACAGGGACAAACTGATCATGCAATCTATACAGGGACAGATTGCCCATCCCACATCCATCTATCCTTATCGGCTGAAACATGACGGCACATCCCACATTCTTCCTGCCACCGGTGGAATTACCTATAACGTACAGGTGGGAGATCCTGCCATAGGTTGGGCAGGTGACCACATTGAACCAGGGGTTAGCATTAAGGCAAAGGATGAAAAGGCGAACGGGGCTTTGAATCTACTGGCTTGCATCGGCAATGAGGCCAAGGTAGTCAGCGGCGATGCCAAAGGAGCCAAAGGGTTTGTAACAGGCATCCACGGCGGCATTGAACATGTCATGATCTATTTCAAGCAGGAAGACCTTGAAAAAATGTCTATTGACGATCAAATATTGATCAAAGCCTATGGTCAGGGTTTAGCAATCACAGATATGCCGGAAATTGTCCTCATGAATCTTGATCCCGATCTTCTGGAAAAAATGAACGTAAAGATTGCTCCCGACGGCTATCTGGAGGTGCCTGTTGTAACGGAAGTTCCCGCTTATTTGATGGGTTCTGGTCTTGGAGCAGTCACAGCCGCCAAGGGCGATTATGACATCATGACGGCAGATCCTGAGGCCAATGCAAAATTCGGTCTCGATCAGTTAAGATTTGGAGATATTGTCCTTCTCAGGGATTGCGACAACACCTACGGGAGGGGATACTTAAAAGGTGCCGTATCCATAGGAGTGATTATTCATAGTGACTGTATCAAAATGGGCCATGGTCCGGGCGTAACTACCATCATGTCCTGCAAGACAACCAAGATTCGAGGAATCAAAGATCCCAAAGCCAATATTGCCCGATATATGGGAGTAAAAGGGTAAAAAATTGTTCAAAATTGATACAACCTATGATGTATTTGAATTAGAAGAAAGCGCTTGATCGCAAGGTGTCTAGACTATAGGCATCTTTTTTCTTTAAAAAAACAGAAAAAAAATAAAAAAAGCTTTTGGAAGAAGTGGTAATTTTTCATTTCAAAATACATCTTTATAAGTGTAAGGCGAAACAAACTGGCCAGAGAGTGGAAGTCTTACCAAAATAAAAATAAAAAATTAAAATAAAAAGGAGAGATTTTTTATGGCATCAGATATTCGTTTCGTACGTTCAACACAACCAGAGAGAATTAGCACAACAACACAAGCATCTTTAGCAGGATTTATTTCAACTTCAGCAGGAGCAACTCTTTTAGCAGCATTAAATCCAGGAGTTGCAATAGGAACTATAATTGGCGTGTTGATTGGAGCCATTGATGTAGTCTATGGAACAACTGCAATAAATGGATGGGTTAGATATTTTGAGTTTGTAGACTATTCTACAAATGACAGAGTAGTTGAAATGTATGTTTATAGCAGTTATACAGATGCAGTAAATGACGTAGGCAGAGAGTTCTTAGGTGGCGTGAACAAAGTACCAAGTATCGTGACTCGTGACTTCAAATCATTATAAAATGGTATCGAGTAGGAGGTAGATAATTAATTTATCTACCGTCCTCTCACACCACCGGACATACGGTCCCGTATCCGGCGGTTCATCAGGATTAATATCACATAGAAAGCCTTTTAGTTAGAGTAGTGAATCC
>NZ_LOEE01000065.1 GCF_001562415.1 Thermotalea metallivorans
TAATCATATCAGACGCCTCCTAGGGTGTTGGTTTGTCATAAGATTAGTATTCCTAGGATTTAGGTGTCTGATTTTGTTATTTTATGGAATTATTTTTAAATCACTACATTACTTGTAAAGTGGTGTACCAAATTGAAAAGAAAATAAAAAAAAGAAGCAGCAAAAATCTACTTACTGCTTCATTGAAAATAAAATATGATGCAGAAATGCTATATTTGTTGGCGTTTCTTCATCCAGTTTGGAATCAGTGATATGATTACAAAAAATACGGCTGCAATTCCCAAATACATGAAGGTTTTCTTTATATCCCCCTGGCCGCTTACAATAGACCCACCAGCAAAGCAGAAAGCGGCAGCTCCGGGAAGCATGCAGATCCATGATACAAGCACATATACAGAAAATTTGATTTTTGTAAGTCCATAGGCATAATTTTGCAGGTTAAAGGGAAAAACCGGTACAAGGCGCGTGATCATTAACATTCTCCAACCCTGTCTTTCTACTCCCTCGTCTATTTTTTTAAATTGTTCATTTCCCTGTACCCAATCTTCCACCATAGACCTGGCAGCATATCTTGCAATTAAAAAAGCTGCAGAAGCTCCCAGGGTTGCACCTATGGATGCATAGATAGTTCCCCACACAGGACCAAAGACAAAACCTGCTAAGATTGCAATGGGCAAACCCGGTAGGAAAAACACACAGGCAATAATATACAGCAATATATATACCAGTGGTCCGATGGCTCCAAATCCTTTTATCCATGCATTTAATTTTGTAATATTTTCTATACTGATGTAGTCTATGGTTCCAAAATACTTCATCAGTCCGATAACTACTGCCAAAACGACTAAAACAGAAACCAATTTTGCCACATGGTTCGTCTTCCCACTGGACGTTTGTGTTTCATTGATTGCTGTTGTTTTATGATTGGACATCCTATCACTCCTTATTGTCTTTACATTTTAAAAATGCATCAGCATTTTTCCATAAAAATTATTCTTTATTCCAAAACCTTCCGTATGGCTAATTTTGATTTATACCGATTTATCCAGCTGGTTACGGGACTGCTGGGCACTCCCGGAAACTCAGTATCGGACGTCCAGGGTCCTCCGAAAATTAAATCTAAAATATGGACAGCCCTTTTTCCGCCTTTCACCATAGATTCCCTGCATGCGGCACAATAGGCAACCATATAATCGGATGATACTTCGGCCGTCCTTCTTTTCATGACCCTTAAAGCCAACTCCGGATTTGCAGGCACCACCATTCCCCCAAAACCGCAGCACCTTGTATTTTCTCTGGTATGGGGCGGTTCTTCAAACTTGTAGCCCAGTTCATGAATAATCCATCGAATACCCTCATGAATCGTTGTCCTATGTCTTGTGGGACATGAATCATGGATGGCAAATACAATATCACTCTTTTTGCCAATCCCCCTGGATTTTTTAGGCAGCCCGATCTGTGGGAGCAGCTCCCACAGGGAAATCACCTTTTGTTTTGGACTATCCTCTGTCATTGTTAAAAAGCAGGATTGGCATGCTACAATAATTTCCTCTGCCCCTAATCTGTCAATTTCTGCCTGCAGGGTTCCATAGCGTTCTTTAAATTTTTTTTCTTGTCCGAGGGCTTTTGTGGGTTTGCCGCAGCACTTTAAAATGGCTCCTGTTCCAGGCAGTTTTTCTTGCAGATATTCCAGTGTTTTTTCCACAAGAATCGGATTGTATGAAGGCAGACTACATCCCGGTATAAAAACTCTCTTCGTCTTTACAATATTATCAGCCATATTAAGACCTCCCCTTACGATTCACAGCTGGACGAACAGTATTAAATAACTTTGAAAAACCTAGCATTTGATGGATTTCTATTGCCTTATGACCCTTTATCGGTGATTTTCCGTTATTCTTCTTCACCATTTCCTTTCTAATTTCCATGAAATGCTCATGTATCTTGAAATTTTTAGGACATGCAAGGGTACATTGACTGCACATGTTGCACGAAAACGGTATGATGGGATCTACACTGCCCTCTTTCAAAATCCTCTGGAATAATTCCTTCGGATATGCGCAGAAATCATTCAACATTTCACATTCCTTCATGCAATGCTTGCATTCACACTGCAAACATCTGGCAGCTTCCTGCAGTGCCTGCCCTTCGGTAAATCCCAAATCGACCTCTGCAAAATTCTTGATTCTCTGGTAGGGGTCCATCTGATTTGTTTTGATTCTTGGAATATTGAGCACCTCATCTTTTACCTGGGTTTCCAGCCATGTTTTATAACATCCTTCAAATTCTCGTCCCTTTTTCATATCTTGTCCTTGCAAATATCTATCCACAGAAATGGCAGCCTTTCTTCCTTCGGCCATGGCTTCAATCACAATGGCGGATCTACCGCTGGCATCGCCCGCTACAAATACATTTTCCAAATTGGTTTGCAAGGTGATGGGATCTACCGCAAACCTTCCGCCCCTCTGGATTTCTATTTGCTCTTTGTTGACAAAAGAACTGTCTACGGCCTGCCCAACTGCAAATATTACATTTTCCACCGCAAACATTTGTTTATTGTTTTCATTGTATTGGGGATGGAATTTTCCATCCTGGTCGAAAACAGAAATGCATTCCTTCACCTCAAAACCTGTAACTTTGCCGCCTTGACCTATCATCCTTTCAGGCCCGAATCCTGCATGGATGATGACGCCTTCGTCTTCTGCCTCTTCCACCTCCCAGGAATGGGCCGGCATTTTGTCCTTTGATTCAAGACAGAACAAATGCACTTCTTCAACACCTAATCTTCGGGCACTTCTTGCTACGTCCATTGCCACGTTTCCTCCTCCAATGACTGCAATTTTTTTGCCCAGAGGAAATTTTCCCGTCAGGCTTACCTCCCGCAGAAAATCAACGGCATGGAATACACCGTCTAACTGGTGGCCCTCCACAGGAATCACAATGCCCTTATGGGCACCTACCGCAATAATCACTGCATCATGGGTTTTTCTGATTTCATCAAAGGAAATATCTTTGCCGACTTCAATGCCTAACTTAAATTCGACCCCAAGTTTGTGAAGAAGACCATATTCAAAATCGATAATATGTCTCGGAAGCCTGTATTCAGGGATTCCCACCCGCATCATTCCTCCGACTACCTTCAACTTTTCAAAAATTGTTACCTGATATCCTTTTTTTCTTAAATCCAAGGCCGCCTGAGCACCTGCCGGACCTGCGCCAATGACCGCCACTTTTTTTCCCTTATGGGGCTCCACGGTAAGATCCCACTTTGCTTCATCATCGTAATGGTCTGCCACGAATCTTTTTAATGCGGCAATTGCCATTGGTTGCTGAAAAACTTCTTCCCGCTTGCATTTTTCCTCACAAGGATGGGCACAAATCCTGCCTAACGTTGCCGGAAGAAAAAGTTTTTCCCGAATGACAGCAATCGCATCTTCATATTTGCCTTCCCCAATGAAGTTTACATATTTTTTAACATCCGTATGCATTGGACAAGTAGCCTCGCAATAGGGCGGGGCGTCTCCCATACATCCCTCTACAATATCCTGCATATGTTTTTTTATGTCTTGAGATAGCATCGTAATCCCCCTTTATACAACATACACTGATGATATATCTAATTGGTAGCTGCTCAAGAAATATAGCTTTTGCATAGATTTCATTCTAAAGTTGCAAATCTATAGCATAATAGCATAATAGCATATTATATATAGGGAAACAATTTTAAAATTGAATATTCAGCCATTAAATCCTCCGTCATTGCAGGAAAAGGATTATCTTTTATTTCTGAGCTATCCATTAAAAGAGAATTACATGATGGCATATGAAAGAAAATCCATATAGAAAATCTTGATCTCATTTCAGAATTTTATGTGGCTTGTCGAAATGGCCATACGCTGCTCCCCCATGCGGAAGATTTTATTCGTTTTATCAAATCAAGCAAAAGGGGATTTTGTTAATCTATCGTGAATAAAAAAACTATGGCCTTGCCAAAAGGCCATAGTTTTTTTATTCTTCATCCTCTTCTTCGCTTTCCAACAGCTCCTCATAAGCCGCCGCCACTGCATGAAATTCTTCATCATCCTCAACACACTCCAGTGTGTATTTTCCATCCTCCTCAATCATTTTAAAAATAAAGGCTTCCTCTTCTTCAGCATCCAATGGCAAAAGTATGGCATATTCTGACTCATTCACTTCAAGGGTTGCAATGACTTCAAACTCTGTTTCATTTCCATTTTCGTCCAATAGGGTAATAATGTTATCATTTTCCATTTTTCTCACCTCATTTTATATTGCGGCTATCTAAGTAGCCTTGTAAAATATATGTGGCTGCTACCATATCTATGACCTGTTTCCGTTTTCCCCGGCTGACATCTGCATCGATTAAGGTTTTTTCTGCCGCTACAGTTGTCAACCGTTCATCCCAGAGGATGATCTCTTGGGAAAAGTGCTGTCTCATTCTTTCAACAAATGCCAAAACCTTTTCCCCCTGAGGTCCTACGGTACCATTCATATTTTTGGGCAAACCAACAACAATTTTATCCACTTCTTTGTTTATGATCAAGGTTTCCAGTTTTTTTAAATCTTCCTTGATATTTGTTCTTCGAATCGTTTCTACTCCTTGGGCCGTCAAGCCTAGCAAATCACTAATTGCAACGCCAATGGTTTTGTCTCCTATATCCAATCCCATGATTCTCATGAATATTTCCCCATCTCTAGACAATTTTTATACAAAAATTCGGGCAATAACTGCTGCAATAGCTACAGAGAACACATTTTTCCCTGTCTACCATCAGGGTGCCATCCTTCAGCTTTAAGGCACCATGACTGCAGTGGTGGACACAATGGCCACATTTTTCGCACCAGAAGTCGATATGTAATTTCCGTTTTTTTTGACGAATTTTTCCCTGCAATGCTTCCGGCACCGGCTTGCCTTCAAATCTTAAAATATTGGCTGTTACTTCTTCCTTTGTCTGCATTCCTACGGCAATGGCATCTAAAAAAGGGATGTTCAACACATAATCAAAACATTCATCTACAGAATGGATAAGATTCCCTCCCCCAAGGGGCTTCATGCCATATATGCCTTTTCCTTTTTCCTTTGCCACTCGAATGGCCCTCAACATATCTTCGGCCGTTCCATCTTGTATTCCCAGTCCAGCCTTATTGATGATCGGATGAATCACATCAATTTCTTCCATTTTTGCCGCAGCTTCAACAGCTTTAATGGTGTGGGTAGAAATCCCTACTGCTTTTATGATGCCCTGCTGCTTCATTTTTATATAGTAATCCAACGCTTGGTAATGACCTCGAAGGGTATGCTCGCTTTCCTGCTCGTGGAGAAGAAAAATATCGATACAGTCTATTTTCAATGAACGCAATGCAAAATCCAAGCTTTTTTTTGCTGTTTCACCATCATGGGCATACGATTTTGTGGCAATGACAATGTCGTTTTTGGGGACAATTTCCAACGCTTTTCGAATATGGGGATACGTGCCGTACAGCTCTGCAGTATCAATGAAATTTACACCCAACCGGAAGGCTTCGGCGATGATTTCTCCTCCCTCATCAGGACGAAGATTTGCCTGCAAAGGACCTACCGTTAACCCTCCAAAGCATAGTTTTGAAACCCTAATTCCTGTATTTCCCAAAATACCATATTCCATATCGATGACCTAATCCTTTTCCCTGGGTATATAAAAGGTAAGATACAGCATGCTCATTGCCAAGAAAATAATCCCCGTTGCAGAAGCTACAATCCCCGAATCGTTTACGAGAAAACCTACAACACAGGCAACAACAATTCCTGACCATCCTATGGCCAAATTGGGATAAAGTTTTGTCAATTTGTATACCGCCCCTACAGGTCGGTAGAATAGAATAGCCAATATGATGATCGCACTGAGCAATACTTTGCTCCAAATGGTTACACCGATTAACTTTAAATTCATGGCAATTTTTCTATTTATAATCAATAAAATTATGCGAGGGCCTTCCGTCATTATTTGCTGAATTGCCCCTGCAAGGTGAGATTTGCTTCCCAGCCAATATATATCTACAAAAGCCATGATGGCTACAGAAGCAACAATTGTAAGCCCAATGATCACAAATTGTTTAAACCTCATCCGAACCTTGTAGAGCCGAAGGGAGACAAATACAAAGGCAGCAACAGCAGTCATGGTTCCACCCACATTGGCTCCCAGACCCGGAAAACCAATGATAACAATAGTGACAGCAAAGACAGCAAGACACCAAATTTTATTGACTTGAAACCTGTCAATCATTGTGGTGCTAAAAACTAAGGCAGCACCAATCAAAACACCCATATATTCATTGCCTATCCCGTAATAACGGGCGCCAATGATGGGATCATATCCCAGCAATGAACTTTGAATCAGTTTTCCCCCTGTGGCAATATCCGCCAACAAGCCTACCGTTGTCATAGAAGAGAGCATCAGAATACTGTCAATAATTTCCCTGCTGATTTTTTTGCTCAAAAATGTCAGCAATGCTGTAATGCCAATCAGCAAAAGATAGGTCATGAGCAAGTCTTTTTTTACAAAGACAGGTAATATCAACAACACGAAAGGTACGGTCATAGTGCTTAACAAAACATTTTTAAAACGATTTACCAGTTTTTTATCTAGCCTGTTCTGCATTAAAATAATTGCTAAGGCGGTAATAGAAACAATAATTTCGAATATGGCAAAGGTTGACAATACCGGATACCTGTGATTGGAAATGGCTACGGTTTCCTCATTGAAACCCAGTATATATGCATAATTATTTTGTTTGGGAATATATTTCATGGGCCTGCCGGTCATAACATCGGAAGACGCCCCTAAATAGTCTAATATAGAAGGGGCAATATCTACATTGCCTACAATTCCTTCCCTTCTTGTGGTACTTGATGTTATGACCCCTTGCTGAATGCCATCACCATAGACAACAATGGGTGTAAGCCTGTCACCGTTTTTGATATTGGCGGCAGACGGATAGGGAGAAACAAGAATAAGTCTTGTATGGGCAAAATCGATATATGTATTCAGCTTGCCAAGGAATTGATCCATATCTTTCAATATGGTTTTCTTTTGTTCCAAGTACCGTGCGTCAGACATATAATCTTTATATCTTTCTAAACGTCCGATGTCTCCCAGGTCAATAGCGATAAAATCGGCCTTTGTCCATACATCACGAAATATTTCCTCTAATTTTTCATAATTTGTCTTAAGGCCGAAGGGGTACATTGGATTTTTTTCTAAAAGATTCGGTCCCACAGCGCCATAATCCACATATCCCTTTTCATCCATTGCGATGATGGGGGCTAATCGGATCATTGCATCATCTGTATCCCCGTTTCCTAATGCTGCAGTCCTCATTCCAGCATTATGCAGGGCCTGTCCGAGAGCCCCTGGTACTGCCCCATACTCACCTTCCATATTCAATTTTATCAATTTCGCCATTTCCAAGTTGACAATTCCTTCATTTCCAGGAGAAAAGCCCATCCTCCTTTGATATACGCTGCTATTTTCTTTCGTAACATTTTCACATTTTATAGAATCAGAAGATGCTTCTGCTCTTACTCCTGTACCAATAGTAGCATAGGCTTTATAAATATTGGCCCTTGTAGAGGTTCTATTATTCATTAGGGCGATCGCACCACTATTTATCATTTCTTTTATGGAATGAATGCTATATAAATCCTCAAAGTTTACCTCATTGATTGTGATCAGCACTACTTTTTTTCCTTCTCCTGCATGAACAGGGGAGAAAAGAAAGACAGACAAGATGAGCCACAGAATGATTGATTTCACGAATGGTTTATTCAATATTCATCCCACCTATTTATCCTCTAAATATTTTTTAATCAATTCTTCCAATAATTCATCCCTTTCCAACTGGCGAATTAAACTCCTGGCATTGTTATGGTTTGTAATATAAGTAGGATCTCCTGACAGAATATAACCTACCAGTTGATTAATAGGATTATAGCCCTTTTCTTTTAACGCTTTATAGACATTGACCAGTATTTCTTCCGCTTCGTTGGCTTTTTCTTTATCCACATTAAATTTCATTGTAAAGTTGAATTTCTCACTCATTGCAAAGACACGCTCCTTTCTTTCCTTAATAATAATATATTTCTTATATTCTCTACAATTATACACAATCCTCCAATAATTTAAAAGCATTATGTCCAAAAGATATTGACGCAATAAATAGACGAAGGTTTTGCGGAACCTCCGTCTATTCGAAGAAGTTCTTATTTTACCTGTTTTTCTACCAAGGCCATAACTTCCTGTAATGCTTCATTGATTTTGGCAATATCCTTTCCTCCTGCCTGGGCCATATTCGGTCGACCGCCGCCGCCTCCACCTGCAATCTTTGCAATTTCTTTTATGATGCTGCCGGCATGGATTCCTTTTTCTACAACATCTTGGGTTGCCATAGCAAGGAAATTCACCTTTTCATGGTAATCGGCACCTAAAACCACCAAGCCGGACCCCAGTTTATCCTTCAATTTGTCCCCAAGATTTCTTAAACTATCCATATCCACACCGGAGAGTCTATATGCAACTACCTTTATGCCCTTCACAGATGTTGCTGTTTCCAATATTTCATTGATTGCCCCACTGGCTAATTTATTCTTTAAGCTTTCTGCCTCCTTTTGAACGGTTTTCAGTTCATGGACTAAATTTTCTACCTTTGCCACAACTTCCTTTGGATTTATTTTCAATATAGAAGCGATTTCCACCAATTTTAACTCTTTCTCTCTGATGTATTCATAAGCCTTGATTCCCGTGACAGCTTCAATTCTTCTGACCCCTGCAGCCACGCCGCTTTCACTGAGAATCTTGAATAATCCGATTTGACTGGCATTCTTTACGTGGGTACCGCCACACAGCTCCATGCTATAATCGCCAATGGAAATGACGCGCACCATATCACCGTATTTTTCTCCGAATAGAGCCGTAGCCCCTTTTTTCTTGGCTTCATCGATGGTCATTTCTGCTGCTTCTACGTCTAAGGATTCTAGAATTTTCATATTTACTGCTTCTTCAACTTTTGCAATCTCTTCATCGGTTAATGGTTGAAAATGAGAAAAGTCAAATCGTAATCGATCAGGAGTTACCAAGGAACCTGCTTGTTCTACATGTTGGCCTACAATATCCTTTAATGCCTTATGGAGAAGGTGTGTAGCCGTGTGATTCCTAGCCGTATTCATTCTAGCAGCTTGATCAATGACCCCACGAACGGATGCCCCTACCGCAATTATTCCTTCCAACACATTACAAATATGCAAAATTCTATCATTGTGTCCTTTTTTTACGTCCAGCACCTTCACTTTGCAGGCTTCGTTATACAAAACTCCTTTATCTCCTATCTGTCCTCCACCCTCGGGATAAAATGGCGTCTCATCCAAAATTACCGTGATATGGTCTCCTTCCTTGGCCCCGTCTACAATATCATCTCCCTTTACGATTGCCAACACCTTTGAAGACAGATCAAAGGAGTGATAGCCTTTAAACTGGGATCGTATTTCATTGGCGAGCCTGCTGTATATGTCGTCTTTCCATCCTTCGCCTTCATGGTCTTGACGGGCAGACCTTGCCCTTTCTCTTTGTTTCTCCATTTCGATTTTGAAAGCTTCCTCATCCACAGAAATTTTTTCCTCTTCCAATATCTCTTTTGTCAGTTCTAATGGGAAACCATAAGTATCATAAAGACGGAAAGCACGTTCCCCTGATAAAATTTTTTGATTGGATTCTTTCAATTCCTCTATATAATTCTTTAATATATCGCTGCCTTGGTCAATCGTCTCTTGAAATCTTTCCTCCTCTATGGCAATTACCTTATTAATATATTCCCGTTTTTCCACAAGTTCCGGATAAGCGCCCCCTGAAACTTGAATGACACGATCTACCAATTTATTCAAGAACAACTCTTTAATGCCCAACAATTTGCCATGTCTGGCAGCCCTTCGCAACAGCCTTCTCAGGACATATCCTCTGCCTTCATTGCTTGGCATAATACCGTCGCTCACCATGAAGGTAACAGAACGGATATGATCCGTGATAATTCTAGTAGAAATATCCTTTTTTGGATCTTTTCCATATGGCTGTCCCGATATTTCTACTACACCATCTAAAATATAGCGTATGGTATCAATTTCAAAAATGGAATCAACCCCTTGCATAATACATGCAACCCGTTCCAGGCCCATCCCTGTATCAATATTAGGATTCGGCAGGGGATGATAATTGCCTTCCTCATCTTTATCAAACTGGGTAAATACATGGTTCCAAAACTCTACATAACGGTCGCAATCACAGCCCGGTTTACAGTTTTGAGAACCGCAGCCATATTTCTCGCCACGGTCAAAATAGATTTCCGAACACGGGCCACAAGGCCCTAATCCGATTTCCCAAAAATTATCTGCTTTTCCTAGCCGAACAATTCGTTCTGCAGGAATACCGACTCTTTTGTTCCAAATTTCAAAGGCCTCATCGTCATTTTCGTATACCGATACCCAAAGCCTTTCCACCGGCAGCTTCAAATGTTCTGTAACAAATTCCCATCCCCATTGTATGGATTCATTCTTGAAATAATCCCCGAAGGAAAAATTTCCGAGCATTTCAAAAAAAGTAGCATGCCGGGCTGTCTTTCCTACATTGTCAATATCACCGGTTCGAATGCATTTTTGACAGGTGGCCATTCTCTTTTTGGGAGGCGTATCAATTCCCATAAAGTAGGGTTTTAATGGTGCCATCCCGGAATTAATCAATAGGAGACTTTTATCATTTTGAGGCACCAGGGAGAAACTCGGTCTTACAAAATGATCTTTTTCCTCGAAAAAGCTGAGGAACTTGCTTCTTATCTCATTTAAGCTCATTTTATCCATTGTATCAACCTCCATAGATCATATTATAGATTTACAACATCAACATTAAATTTACTTTTATAAAGTTATATTTTTGAATAGCAGTTCACCGCCAGTTGCCAGTCTCCGGCACCAGTGCTGGCTGCCGGTAACTGCCAACGATGCTCCTATGATGCAAAAAGTTCTTCTTCAGAAAAGCGTATACGAAATTGTAGTATTGCATTCGAAAAGGATTCCCAATCCATCATCAAAAAATAAACTCCCGTTCCTAAAAAAAATATAGGGACGAGAGCATTCTCGCGGTACCACCCTACTTACCAAAAAATTTGGTCTCTCCTTTCGTAAATACCCTGCAGGATAACGGCTGCAACACCGCCAATCTCTACTAAAGTTTCAAGATTAGTACTCCGAAGCTGCTTCCATAGATATCTACCGGAGGTCTTTCAGCCCAGGAACCCCCCTCTCTGGAGATAGCATTTCTATGTACTCCTCTTCATCATTGTATTTTCAATATTTACTTTAAAAAATTATATAAAAATTAGATTTATTTGTCAATTCCCATAGGAATGATTTGTCAAAATTTCTCTAGAGATTTATATTCTGATAATAAGATTCATGATATGC
This sequence comes from Thermotalea metallivorans, assembly GCF_001562415.1. Lineage (GTDB taxonomy): Bacteria > Bacillota > Clostridia > Peptostreptococcales > Thermotaleaceae > Thermotalea > Thermotalea metallivorans. Next base: position 11,504 of record NZ_LOEE01000065.1, read on the forward strand.
TTTCCTACAATTTTCATGCTTGCAGCAATGGGAACTGCAAAAAGCATGCCCACGATACCCAACCATTCATTTCCGATTAGCAAAACAAGAATAACAGTAATGGGATGCAAGCCCACACTATCTCCTACGATCTTCGGAGATAAAATGGCACTTTCGATTTGTTGTATGGCTGTAAATGCAATAATTACCCAAAGGGCTTTGGATGGACTGTCTAATAGAGCCACGACGACGGCAGGAATTGCTCCGAAAATCGGTCCAAAATAGGGAATCACATTAAAAATTCCGGCTACTGCACCAATCAGAAAGGCAAAATCCACTCTAATCACCAAAAGAGCCAAGGTACTGAATATCCCTACAATAGCAGCTACAAGCAATTGGCCTCTTATAAACTTGCTCATCAGTATATCAATGTCCCTTGCAATGGCCACACATTCCTCTCTGCAGCATTTAGGCAATAGGAATATAATTTTCTTTTTAAAAAAATCGGCATCTTTCAAAAAATAAAATGAAAATATAGGAATCAGGACCAATCCTACAAGATGGGAAAATATATCCAATAAATTGGCTGTAAGCTTTTTTAATGTATTCATAATGTAGTATTGTATATGGGAAATATTTTCTTCAATAGCCTCTTTTACCCCCGCAAATTGAGGAGATATATTATCCAATTGTCTGATTTTCAAATATATTCGATTCACAAACTGATTTGCCTGATCTGAGTACTGGGGCAAAAGCGCAATCAAATTACTAGTTTCCTTTGAAATTTTAGGAGTAATGGTAACGAAGAGGAGTATCAAAGCTCCAAATAGGGATGCATACAGAAAGATAACAGCCCAAACCCGTTTCAAGCCTCCTTTTTCCAAAAAATGCACCACAGGACTTAGTAAATAAGCAAAGATTATAGACCAAATGATCGGATGGAGAAGCTGCCCCAATAATTTCCTGTACTGATAGGCGATTATGACAAGGATAGCAAAAGTTAAGAATATCAATAAATAAAAAAAGTGTTTTCTTTTTACGCTTAAGGCTTTGCCAGGTTCGATATACCTGTTACCGATATGAATAAGATAGTATATGGAAAACCCCAGGAGAAACATCAACAAAACATGGATGATCCCCCCAATCACTAAAAACAAATAAAATAAAGGTTTCCCTTGAACAAGCTTTATTATATCCAAGCCGCTATTCACAATATGAATCTCCTTTTCTTACTTGTTCAAAAGCAGCTGCCAAATCAGCTGCTTTAAAATAAATATATAGTCATTGCTAAAAAATATTCATCCCACGGGTCATTCCAATGACACGGGTTGCACTTTTCAACATTTTGCCGCCCCTTCGCATGAATCTTTTTCTTTGGCGGGAACTCATCCTGCTCATGGCATACAGTCCCGCTGATGCCCCGATAATTCCACCGGTAAGCATGCCGGTCAAAAATCTGTCTCTCATCATCAACACTCCTTTGCAAGAATTTGCAGTAGTAAGTTTGCACTATTCTAAATCGAGCATTTTTTTTAATCCGCCTGTATTAGAAAGAATAGAATGCTCGCTCGCTGATGAGATAATGATTGTACTGGTATTCAGTCGAATACCGTTGGCAAGAGGCAAAACAGAACGCCCTTCCACCAGATCATGGAACAGTCCTTCCGACAGGATTAACCCTGTCAATTTGCCTGTGGTCGCATCCATGATGATATCTTGAACGATTCCAACATTTTGCCCTTCCTCTGTCATCACTTCAACCCCTATGAGTCTTTGCCAACTGTCCCACCCATTTGCCCTTTTCTCATTTTTAATCATATCTTGACTTTGAATAACCATGGCATCTGTACCAATGCTTTTGACATTTTGAAAATAAATCATTTTGCAGGTGTGAAAATATCCTCCCTCATCTACCAGGAAGCCTATGACTTGCATATCTTCACTGTTGTATAGAATATCTTTCACTTCAATTGCTTTACATCCTTCATCCAAGCATATCACCGGTAAACCTACAACATCACACCCTCTTTTCATCAAGTCAAGTCACCACTCTTTTGCAAAAAAAGTAGTTTGCTTCACATTTAGTATTCCACATCAAAAAATAAATAATGCACCTTTCGGTGCATTTCAATTATCTTACTTTTTTTACGATGGTTCCTCCGCCTAGCAATATATCCCCATCATAAAACACAACGGCTTGTCCTGGAGTAATTGCCCTTACGGGTTTTTCAAAAACAACACGTACCCGATCTTTTTCCAACGGATATATTGCAGCTTGGACAGGTTTTGCATGATAACGAATCTGTGCTTGCACCGGAAATCCTTCCTGGATCTTATCCAAATGGATAAAGTTCACCTGTTCGGCCAGAAGCTCTATGCCGAAGACATCTTCATTAGTTCCAATCACTACCTTATTTTCTTGGGGAATGATGTCTACAACATAGGCCGGTTTTCCTAAAGCAATCCCAAGTCCCTTGCGCTGGCCTATGGTATAATGGACAATCCCTTTATGGGTGCCGATGATATTTCCATCTGTATCCACAAAATTGCCGGGAACAATTTTGTCAGACTTTCTTTCCTCAATAAATTTTCCATAATCATTGTCTTTTACAAAGCAAATTTCTTGGCTGTCGGGTTTAGATGCCGTAGAAAATCCTAATTCCGCAGCAATTCTTCTCACTTCTTCCTTAGAAGCAAATTCCCCTAAAGGCATTAAAGTATGTCTTAACTGCTCCTGGGTAAAATTATATAATGCATATGTCTGATCCTTTGCAGCGGCATTTGATTTTTTTATTATAAATTTATCTATTTCTTTGTCATATATAATTTTTGCATAATGACCGGTAGCCACATAATATGCGCCAAGCTGATGGGCACGTCTCAATAATTCATCAAACTTTATATATTTATTGCATGCAATGCAAGGATTTGGCGTTCTTCCTGCCATATACTCATCGATAAAATATTGTACTACTTTTTTTTCGAATATATCTTGGAAATTCATTACATAGAAGGGAATTCCCAGCTTGTCTGCTACCCTTCTTGCATCATCTGCAGCAGACAATCCACAGCAGCCGCCTGTGTTTTCAAAATCCTCTTCATTCATTTCCGGCCATATTTTCATCGTTATGCCAATAACTTCATAACCTTGCTGCTGCAGTATATAGGCAGCTACGGAGCTATCTACGCCACCGCTCATGCCGACAACAACCTTTTTTTTATCCAAAACCATCATTTTTCACCTGCTTTTTTTTCACCTGCTTATTAATTAATATTTGTCTTTCACAAATTTTTATGCTTTATTTTCATCCAAACACGAAGCCTAGGATCGCCTAGGCTTCTTCGTATTCTTCTCCATGTTCATGGTGATCTTCATCAGGATGAAAGTCATTCAACTCATCTAATGTAATATGATGCTTTTTGGCATAATCCAATAGGGCAGATTTTACAGCCTGTTCTGCCAACACCGAACAGTGGATTTTTTGAGGCGGAAGTCCGTCCAAGGCTTCAACGACCGCCTGATTTGTTAATTTTAACGCCTCTTGAATTGTTTTTCCCTTAATCATTTCTGTAGCGATGCTGGAAGTAGCGATAGCAGAACCACACCCGAAAGTTTTAAATTTCACATCTACAATCACATCATTTTCGATCTTCAAGTACATTTTCATAATATCGCCGCATTTTGCATTTCCTACTTCACCAATACCATCGGCATTTTCTATTTCTCCAACGTTTCTGGGATTCATAAAATGATCCATTACTTTTTCACTGTACATTATTTTTGTCCTCCCTTTACTTTTTCATATAGCGGTGACATCTGTCTCAATCTATCTACGATTTTAGGCAATTCGTTGATGACATAGTCAATCTCTTCTGCTGTGGTAAAATCCCCTATGGTTAATCTTAAGGACCCATGGGCAATCTCATGGGGCAAACCAATGGCCATCAACACATGGGACGGATCTAGGGAGCCCGATGTACAGGCGGATCCGCTGGATCCTGCGATTCCCAGCATATCCAAACTTAACAGCAGGGATTCTCCTTCTATAAATTCAAAGGCAAAATGCGCATTGCCGGGCAATCTGTTTTCCGGATGGCCATTGAATCGAACATAATCAACTTTATCCATTATACCTTTTATCAATCTATCTCTCAAGTCTTTTACATGGCGAATATGCCCATCCAAATTTTCTATCGCCAGCTCTGCAGCTTTTCCAAAACCTACAATGCCTGGCAAATTTTCTGTCCCTGCCCTTCTTCTTCTCTCCTGGGCACCTCCATGGATCAAGGAATGAATTTTTACCCCTTTTCTTATATATAATCCTCCGACTCCTTTAGGTCCATATATTTTATGGGCAGACATGGACATCAAATCAATGTTCAATGCATTTACATCTATTTTTACATTTCCCAATGCCTGAACCGCATCCGTATGGAAGTATATTCCTTTTTCCCTGGCGATAGCACCTATTTCTCCAATAGGTTGAATCGTTCCAATTTCATTGTTGGCAAACATAAGCGTAATCAAAATCGTTCTGTCGGTAATGGCGTTCCTTAACTGTTCTAAAGAAATCATTCCGTATTCATCCACATCTAAGTACGTTACCTCAAATCCATCTTTTTCCAAATATTCACAGGTATGCAAAACAGCGTGGTGTTCGATTTTGGTGGTGATGATATGATTTCCCTTATCCCTATTGGCATAGGCAACCCCTTTAATTGCCCAGTTGTCGGCCTCTGATCCTCCCCCTGTAAAATATATCTCATCCTGTTTTGCGCCAATGGCCTTTGCCAATCTGCTCCTGGCTTGGTCGATGGCCTGCTTGGCTTCCCTGCCGAAGGAATGAATACTGGATGGATTGCCGAATCTCTCCGTAAAATATGGCAGCATTTCCTCCAACACTTCCTGTTTCATTGGAGTCGTAGCAGAATAGTCTAAATATATTCTTTTGTTCATCCAATCATCTCCTTAAAATTTATATGTAATACATGTAGGCATCATGATCTTTAAGTTTTTTGTAATCGTCAAGCATATCTTGCAATGTGATGGAATCCACCACATGATTGATACTGTCTCTTATTTTTTCCCATATCGTTCTTGTGACACAGTAATCTGCCTTTAAACACTCATTGGATGGATCATCAGCCACACATTCCGTTGGTGCCAAGGGTCCCTCTAACGTTCTAATAATATCTCCTACAGTAATATTTTGTGGATGATCTGCCAGAATATACCCTCCTTGAGCTCCTCGGATACTTTTCACAAGACCAGCTTTTCTTAGACTGGCAAATAATTGTTCTAAATAGTGCACAGAAATATTTTGACGCTCTGCAATACCGTTTAAAGCTACAGGTCCTTCTCCAAAATTCAGGGCCAAATCAAACATTGCTTTCAGTCCATATCTTCCTTTTGTTGAAAGTCTCATTTCATCACTCCCTTCAAAATCCCAAGCAAATCACTCAGAATTCATTTTAAGTATATTATATCCCAGTATTTTTGTCAACATTCCCATTCCAAATATTTTATGTCTAAAATCTTTATGCCATATTATCATAAGCCAGACTGAAAACAATGCAATACAATGTTTATAAACCCTTGAGGTTTCGGCTTTGTCGCAAATCAGCAAGCCGCTTTTTTCCTTATTTTTTATAACACATAGGAAATTATATATTTTCATAAATTGTGAATAAGTCATAATTTCCGTCGTGTGTTTCAACAAAGTCTTCCTTTAAATCTTCCACCGGAAGACTTTGTTATTTTAGAAAAGCGGCCCAGGTATAAGCAGGAAGCCAAATCTCAAGGGTTTGTCTGCAAGCTATCCTTATGCGATGTTATCCTAAGGATTTCAAACTTCTATCTTTTTATATTCTAAAATAATGTATATCGGGCACTTCCCCTTTCTGTACAAAACCATGGCTAAAATGAGGATATCTTCTTTGAACAGTCTCAATTGTTTGTGATAGTAAGCGCATATAAGGCATATATATATATTCTACTGCGGCATGGGGTAATATATAAAACCATGATAAGTTAAATTCTTTTGCATTATAAATGCTAAAACCCGAAAAATGGTAAAAAACCAACTTGTTATCATTAATATATACTTCTCCGTTTCTTAACGATACTTGATATTTCTCTATATTCCATAGAGCTACATTTACACCAATGTTTTGAACAACATGGACATTGTGGAACAATGCAGGCCATCTTTCCACATAGCGTTGATCTCCAAATAACTGGGCATCTACCTTATTTTCTGTGTAACACCATTCGATGCATCGTTTTTTCCACCAATCAATGGCCGTATAAGCAAGCGGATCATTTTTACAACCAACAAATCCTGTATTAAATCTACCGGTTAAATTATATGTGTAGAGGAATCTTTCAGAATTGTGATGATCTGTGAGGAAAAGAGCAGCATTTGGTGCTTCAAGAAAAATAACTTCCGGATTTGCAAAAAAGCAAAGATCTGCATCCAAGTGGGCAAAATATTGTGCTTGTGGATATCTATTCATTACATAGTTCAACATTGCTGATTTCAAAGTCCAACAATATTCAAGATGTGTTCTATTTGTTTTTGCCTGCAACAATTCTCCATCTTCAACCTCAGAAAGCCTTACTATAGTTGTGTTTTTCCAGTGCATATCAGATAATATTCTATGAGCTTCTTCATCGGCGCAAAGGGCATAAAGATGAAAATCTCTACAATGTCTTTCCAAAGTGTTATACATTACAATTGATTTAAAAACATATTTATTTGATATTACCGTAGAGAAATGAAACTTTCTCATATTATATTTCTCCTCTCCTGGCTTTAAATCTCATAAAATTCAGCAAGGGGTTTTCGACCTTCTTCAATATAATATCCATTAAAAGTAGGTGCAACTGCAGAGATATCCTTTATAACATCCTTCAAAACATAAATATATGGTTTATGAATAAGCGGTATGAATTTTTTATCAAATCCTACTGTAAGTGCCATTAAGTTATGGCTTACAAGCCTTAAACCGCAGTAATGATAAAATATTAACCTATCATTATTTACATAAAAATTACCTTCCTTCACAGAAATTTTATATTTCCCATGATTCCAAGGTGCAATATTGACTCCGGGCGTGTTTATGTCACAAACCCCACTGAATAAGGACGGCATCATGTCCAAATATTTTTGATCGCCAAACTTGCCATTTTCTGATCTGTCATGGCACCATTCCAAACATCTTTCTTTCCACCATTTTAAGCAGTCATAACTGATTGGATGTCTCTTAAAGCTAATAAATCCTGAATTATATTTACCGCTTTCATCTTCCACAAATTTGTAATTTTCAAGAAAATCATGTCTTGATAACAAGATAATGCAATGGGGTGCATCAAAAAATATTTGAGCTGGATCTCCAAAAAAGCATAAATCTGCATCCAAATATGTTACTCTATCAATATGGGGAAATTTATCAAACACATACTGTAAAAAAATAGGTTTTAATGTCCAACAATATTCATTAATTTTTCTTTCTTGTTTTTTATTACTCAAATGTTCATTTTCTATTTCATTGACATGAATCAATGTCACCTTCTCCAATTGCATTTTATTTAAAATATCAAGGGTTTCGTTGTCCAGACATAATATAAACATGTTCAATTTCATAGCTTTCGTATTATGTCTTAATGATCTGTATAAAGCAACGGCTTGATATAATCTATCCTTTGTTAAAATAACACAAAACCCGTTGTTCATAAATCCTCCCCCTCATTTTATTCGGCACATTTGAGCGTCAATGCTGTTAACCTTTAGAATGAAAATAGCTTGTATACCATTCAATCGTCTTTTTTAAGCCCTCTTCAATTGTAAAAATAGGCTTCCAGTTCAATATGATTCTAGCTTTTTCGGCAGAGAGATATTGGTGTTTAATTTCATTCTGTCCCTGCTGTAGAATGATAGGTTTTAAATCACTATTCATGATTTCAAGTATCTTATTTACCAAATCTAATACTGTTAATTGAATTTCATTACTAAAATTAAATGCTTCTCCGTATAAACTGAGATCTTCCATTTTTTCAGCCAATAACAGATATGCCTGTACCGCATCCTCCACATAAAAATAATCCCGTATAAATGTTCCGTCACTTCTAATAATTGGAGCTTCGTTGTGTATAATCGATTTTATTGTTTGAGGAATAATCCGATTAAAATTTAAATCTCCACCACCATAAAGATTGCCACATCTTGTTATACAAACTGGCAATCTATAGGTATGATAATAGGATTGGGCAATTAAATCTGCACAGCTTTTTGATACATCATAAGGATGCTTTCCTTGCAGAGGCATACTTTCATCATAGGGAAGTACTTTTTGATCGCCATAGGCTTTATCACTGGATGCAACAATAATCCTTTTGACTAATGGACTTCTTCTGCAAGCCTCTAATATATTCCACGTTCCTAAAATATTTGTCTGAAATGTTGAAAGGGGATTTCGATTGGCTACTCCAACAATGGCCTGAGCAGCCAAATGAAATACTGTGTCAATCTCATATTCTCCCAATATTCTTTCTATTAGCCCTAAATCTTCCAATGAACCATTCACAATGTTCATACTGTATAAAGATGGTTCACAAAATAAGTTAGAATTTGGAATGAAATCACGAACTAATCCTACTACATTTGCACCCAGTTTTATTAACTCTTTCGAAAGATAGCTGCCTAAAAAACCAGTACACCCTGTTACAAAAACGTTTTTGTTTTTCCAAAATGTATCTTTCATTTTTATCACCAAACCTTCCATAAACTATTTCCATTTTTCCAAATTTCATTGGCATACAATATATCTTTATAGGTATCCATAGCAATCCAGAATCCTTCATGACAATACACAGCCAATTGCTGATCTTTTACAAGATTCATCATCGGCTCCTGCTCAAGAATGCATCCCGGATCATCTTTTAAATAGTCAAAAATTTCCTTATTAAACACAAAAAAGCCTCCATTAATTATTCCTTCTATTTGCGATTTTTCTTGGAAGGACACGGCCAAATTATCTTTCACCACCAAGGTTCCATATTGGCTTTTTCTCGATACTCCGGTAACTGTGGCAATTCTACCTTTTTGCTTATGAAATTCCAACAGTTTTTTTATATCAATATTTGCTAATCCATCTCCATAAGTTAATAGAAAAGTCTCTTCTCCAATGTATTGTCGAGCTTGCTGGATTCTCCCTCCGGTCATCGTATCGGCTCCCGTATCTATAAAAGTAATCTTCCATCTTTCAGGCTCTTCCAGCAATTGTGGAATGCCATCCCTGCCCAGTACAAAATTGTGACTTTTCCAAGGATAATCCATAAAATATTCTTTTATTTTATCTCCCTTATATCCCAATAGGAGTATGAAATCATCAAAACCATAATGGGCGTAAATTTTCATAATATGCCAAAGTATAGGTTTGTCTCCGATCATTGCCAACGGTTTTGGAATATCTTCTGTAATTTCTCTCATTCTTGTCCCTTTTCCTCCGCATAATATAACGACCCTCACTTTGATCCCTCCCCATATCATTTCAAATAGAGATTCCAATATCTATTCTTTTCAAACCACAAATCTTCAAATTTTTAATTTTGTCTTCTCACTTCAAGTGTATGTAGACAAGTATCATTTTGTTACACCATTGTCCATTTGGAAATTTTCATGTAGGATAAAAAAGAGCGACAAATTTGTCGCCTTCTCATTTCTTTATTTTTTCAGAAATCTTTAATCTTCGGCAGCCAGGATTCAATTCATAGCAACGCAGCATACAATGCTTGAATTTTCTTTGCCGTTTCTTTCCATAGATAATGATCCAATATATATTCCTTCAATTGATTGTTTTTGGGACTCTCAAAGGCTTCCATGGTTGCGGAATAAATGGAGGCAATTGCACCGGGATTACAATATCTCACAAATCCTTTCAGCACTTCCTTTGTAGACCCCATCTCCGTTGACACAACGTTGCAGTCTGCTATACCTGCTTCAAGACTTGCTAGGCCCGGATATTCGATCCAACTTGGCAATACATGGACTCTGGCACTTTTATAAATAGACTTTAGTTCTTCTCTTTTTATGTTGTCTAAAAATAATACATTATTTTTGGCTGCTTGCAAACAGTTGTAATAGTACTCTTTGTCATTTACGGAACCTACCAGCACAACAGGTATATTTTCTTTTGACATCGCTTTTATTAAATTTAGCTGATTTTTTTGATGATGAATCCTGCCTACACAAAGAATGTATTCATCCACCCCATACCTGCTTTGCAAAAAATGCCTGTTTCCTTTTGCAAAGCTTGGATCTACACCATAGGGCACAATAGCAAATTTACTTGCAATACCATAATTCCTGTAGATTAATTCTGCCTCTCCATAACAATGGGGTAAAAAGACGTCGCAGTTCTCAAATAAATATTTTCTCTTCTGTTCACTTTTCTCCCATGCCCTTAATTTTTCCCACTGATTTGTGGCCTTATAAAAATTCCTAAGATCCCAATAAATTGGTGTCAGTACAACTTTTTTATTATATTTCTTTGCATTTTTCATAAATTCATAGCTTTCTTTTACGCGAATGGTATTAAAAATATGCACTAGGTCATAATTTTTGGCATAGATGTTATGCTCCGTACACACATCTACTTTTAGCCCGAGATCCATTAATTCTTTTCGTATATTTAAAAATACAATACTATCTCCTGCTATATTTTTTAGATAATCCTTTCGAATTTGAAACAGAATTTTCATTCCATCACCCTAGATCTGTATAAACATCTATTCATAGATGACTCATCTCATATATTACTCTATGAAACAAAGATGGATTTCGCTACTTTATTTTTTAACATTGGATTTTACGATATGCGAAGGAACACTTCTCTAGAATATGTAATTTTTTGCACATTTTTTATATACATTATATTGGGACAATTTTTTAAAAGATAAGGGGTGAATGCTTATGATGCTGTCAAATATGGAAAATCAATATATTCATTATCATATATCTGGTACTGTTTATCATTTTTATAAAATGGCCGATATGTTGTTCGTAAAAACAATGAAAGATAACAAAATTCAAGGAAATTCAAAGATTGGCGAAGATATTATTGACTTTGCCGTAGATGTGGACAATGAAGGCATCTTTCATTTGGTCAGTATCTCTGCCAATGGCGAGCTTACCTATTGGAAAGGAAAAGCCCTTCCATGGGATCGTAGGATTTTGACAAAATATGATATTGCATCCTACCAATTTAAAAATTTAAAAATTTTTATATGGGATCATAAAATTCATATACTGATTGCAGTGGCAAACAGAATGAATCCCGATCTTTGGACATTAAAGCATCATTATTGGAACCATAGCATCTGGTATAATAAAAAAGTGTGTAATATTGTTGCTGGGAAATATGATATGCCTTTCCATGCCGACATGGACATGCATCATCATATTCACATTCTGTATAAATCTATACAAAATCACAAAGCCCAAATATTCTACAGCAAATTCAACACCACTTACAATGCTTGGAGCACACCCCAACAGATCAGCAATTTGCTCCATGAAAACAGTCATCCCTTCGTGTTTTGCGATCATCTCAATCATATCCATGCGGTATGGGCCAGTCTGGAAAATAATAATTTTGAAATATATTATAGAGTAAGCAAATCATCGCCTTTTTCCAAAACAGGATGGTCAGAGGCCATAAAACTTTCTATAGAAAATACAAATTGTACCCATCCCTTTATCATGGAAATTGAAAACACACTGAAGCTTATATGGAAACAGAATAACAAATACTATGCTGTCAGCAACGACTTCTCCGGCAGCCTTTGGAGTACTCCCTTTGAAATCAGCGTAGATCCTGCCCTCAAAATATCTCCCGTGGCAGTAATTGGCTCTACCTATAAATCCTATCATCCTGTAAAAATACCTATGGGGCATATGTATATGCATCAGAACGAGTTTTATATATTGGGCCTTGATCCCATCGTCCATATAGAAGATCATAGGGAAAATAAAAGGAATGATCAAAGGGATATACCCCAAGATGATCCTTGGCTATGGGGAAATACCGAAGTCAACTACTGTTCCTTTGATACAAAAACAAATACAGAAAATCAAGATCTTTCAAAATCCTATAAAGATATGTATTCTACGGAACCAAAAGATTTATCCAGAGCTCCTGCCGACAATAGGAAGGAGGATGCGAACAAGGATATATCCCGAACAGCCAAGCAGGATTTAAAAACACAGTTTCAAGCCTTCGAAGAAATATTAAAAAACATCGCATCAAGTTTAGAGAATACCAGTCATGTATTATATGCCATCGAGGCAAAACTAAATGAAAATATTCAAAGAGTCCTTGATCTAAATCAACAAATCATAGAACTGAAAGAAGATTTCCATAAAATTCATAGGAATGGGGCGGGGAAATTTTTTAACTTTTTAAAATAGATTTTTCTTCTAATTATTCCATGAACATCCATATGCAGATAAAAAAATAAGATGTTCTGTCGAAGAACATCTTATTTTTTTATCAATACCCATTAGAAGTTGATTCCAGGACCGGTAATGAAATCGTCAAGTTGCGGCGGGAAAAATGCCGGTGGCAATTCTTCGTTGAATTCTTCGCATGGTTTTCTGTCAGGACGTCTTTCACATGGAGCCGGCGGTGGACAGAATCCAAAGGCTGGTATAACCAATTGTACTTCCAGTTCACACTTAATTACGTTAAAGATCCCAATCGTAAATTCAGCACAGCATACATTCTCATAAGGATTATATGCATCACATGAATCGCAGTCTTCTCGCACCACCCTTGCATCTAATACTTTTGCCACAATTTCCAATTTGATAATTTCATCATCTGCATCTTTTGCCGGCTTGATGGCTCCCGATTGATCTACTTTGCTTTCTCTAATAATGGCTACGGCCTCCGGACAATATAGAGGACCTACGGTTTCACTTCTTCTTAAGATCAACTCATTATCCGTAGAAACAGTGCCATCATCAAATACTACATCATACAAAATTCTTAATTGATATGTGTAACTGATCAACTTTCTATCTGGGTCTCCAGGCACAGGTCTTTTGCTGAGAACTCTAAAGGACCCAGGTACAAGCCCTGCCACTCTCGCATTGATAATATCGTCTGCGCTGCAATCGATTCTGAATCGAAGATCTGGATCAAAGATAATGCCTTGATCTGGATCTTCTTGTTTGCAGTCCCCAACAAGACATAATCTTAATAGACATGAATCATAAACTTTTGGTACCTGAACGCATACAAGTTCACATGCATTCCCAAACTGTTCTCTTAATTCTTCTGGAATGACACCAGGTGTAAATAAGCTAATACCACAACCTGATGATGATTGTCTGTACATACATTTTCCCCCTTCTTTTTAATAAAATTTGTTGCATCACATTCTTTCATAGATACAAACGTCTTTTCTAATTGTATATTATGTAGATCAATTGTTTTTGGTGATAAAAAATTTAAAATCATCCATTGATTTGTCTAACATATTGTTTTCTCTGTAATAATATATTTTACTAAGGTAGGTGGTGTGAATGATTCAACGGGATTCTCTGGATATTATTCTGGAATCATCAGGGAAAATCTCAAAAATTTTTTCCCCAGCAAAAAAAGGAATCCGCTTCCAAAAACATATGGATGAAGCCCCTGTACAGTTGTTTGAAGGCAATGTCTTGGAGTTTGACATGGATGTCGATTCACAGGGCAATATGGGTCTTGTTATACTTGATCATTCTGGGAAGCTATATTACTATTACTATAATGGCAAGATGTGGACCAGCTACTTACTCCATCAATTAAATTTGCAATTTGAGCAGATCAAAGATATCCGCATTCAATTGACATCCCTATCACCCCATATTTTATTTTGCTGGCGAAATCAAACCAGCTCTGGCCAATGGTCTATCATGACTTACCATCATCTGGAGCACAGCTGGAAAAAAGAAATGATTTCAAAAATATATTGTAACAGTCCCATCACCCCTTATGGCCTTGCAAAGGATAAAGGGGAAAATCTGTATTTATTCTACCTGAGCAACAACAATCTTGTCTATGATCTGAATTTTGCGGTCTTTTCTTCCCAGTCGCAAAAATGGTCCCATCCTGTCTTTTTCAGCAACTGTATTTTTATCAAATATTTTCATATGGATGCACTAATTGATCACAATGGGGGCATGCATGTAGTTTGGATTGATAAATACAAAAAGAACTATTGTGTAAAGTATATTTATAAACCCAGTTTTAAAAGCCCACAGGAAAATCCCTCCGTGATTATGCAGTTTCACGAACCCTTGCTTTGGAGCCACTTGTATCTGACAAAGCAACATATCCATTGCTGCGGAATCACAGGAGACCATGTATATCATTCCTCCAAACCGATAAAAAGTATACACTCCCTGTCCAAATGGCAGTTCCCCCGCGCCCTTGATTATGACGATAAAGATCTATTCTTATATAAGATTGTAGGCCATACAGGCAGCTTTCAGGCAAACTATGTCCTATCCAATGACACCTACAGCTACCGCCCTATCTATGAAGAAGGAATTGAAGAGCAAACTGACGTTCCCCTCCACCATGCGGAGCAAGTCCATGGATCCGATGTCGTTCCGGAGGATGCCCAGATTCTAAAACTGAAAGCAGAACTTTTTAAAAAGAACCACCAGATCGAAGCCAGTCAGAATCTCTTGAAAACACTACAAGGAGAAATGGCATTCATCAAAGAAGAGATAAAAAATCTACATGAGCAGCAAAAAAAATATGCCCATATATTCAATGAGTCTGCCGATAAATATAAGAGAATTCACGAATATGTGCTGCAAACCAGCCAAGTATTGGAAAATCACTGCCTGCAACTGGACCATGCAGATTTGAAGAGAAAAATTGAAATTATCTTCGAGGAATTGAGAAAACTAAAAGCAGATATAGATTTTTGCACCGCTCAAAACAAAGAATTAAAGGCATCCATAGAAAGCTTGCAAAACGTAGGACTGTTTCGAAAGCTCTTTAGCTGACATCCCTATAGAAAATCTAATAAAAAAGGAATGTAGGGAACATGCGCTACATTCCTTTTGATTCTATAAGGCAGCTGTATTTTACATATTTATCTTTACATATTCCGTCGTATGATCTGCTGCTATGGATATTTTATATAAGCCCTGATATGTCGTTTTTCCCTGTTTGATCAAACCCACGGCTTTTTCTAAATCCTTTTCAGAAATATAAATGGCTGTATTGCAGGATTTTCCTACTGCCCGGGGTGCTTTCCTCAAAGTGCACTTGATATTGTGTCTTTTCAATAATTCTTCTATATAATAACCATGATAGTTGGATGCAAAAACGAATATATACTGCTCCTCATACTGCACAAATCATCATCTCCTTGTATATTTCTTATTACCATTGTATTCGACCGATTGTGATAAGGACCACAAAAAAATGCATATGCCCCAGATACCCTGAGGCATATGCGTTCTACAGTATTTTTTTGTAGATATATTCCGATGTCATTAATTGGAGCAATGCACCATATTCCACATGAAATTTTACTTCATTGCCTACGCTATAATTTTTTTCGCAATCAGTTACATCCACAATGAGATGATCACTGCTGGCACCAAAAATCGTTATATTCGGATCTATGGGAATTAAGTTCTGTACCGATACATCCTGTCTTCCGATTGCCAAAATCGCTCTTTTTCTGATTCCCTTATCTTCAAACACGGGCTGGTTGCCAAACGCATCCATTCCAATTTCTCCAATGGGCACAGAAGGTTTTTCTTTTAATTCAACGATTTCGGCGACCAAGGTAAATGCATCTTGGTATGTGTGGGGAATTGCATTTCCAAAGGCCGTCTCTCTGCCAAGGACAATGGATTCCCCTAATCGCAAATGATTGATTCTAGGGGGCATTTCTCCCTTTTCAAGAAGATATAAACTGCTGGAGTTTCCGCCGGATACGATGGATAAAGAAATATTAAATTTTGACTCGATTGCCTGGGCAAGCTCTGCCAAGACGCCTAAATTGTCTTTATTGGGAATAACGCCCCCATAACATGTCAGATTTGTACCAATGCCGATAAGATGCACATAATCGAATTTTAATATTTCTTCTACCGTAGCCATTACGTGATCTTTCCAAACCCCCTCCCGCAGATCTCCTAAATCTACCATAAGGAGAATATTATGTATTTTTTTAAGTTCCTTTGCCGCTTCCGATAATTTTTCAATGGTTTTCAATTCCGAATTGAGACTGATATCCGCATATTTTACCACTTCCCTTGCCTGACTGACCATGGGCAACCTTAGGAGAAGCTTTGGCAAATGAAAATTTTGGAGTTTCTTAAGATTTTCAATTCTTGAGTCGGCAAGCATGGCCACACCCCCATCCACAAGGGCATCGGCAATCTCCGGAATGCCGCAAAATACCTTTGTTACCCCAGCCACAGCCACACCATATTTTTTGCACAGTTCTGTCAAGGTCTTTGTATTATGTCTGATTTTCTGTAGATCTACCTCAAGTCGCGGATAGATATTCACATAACTTCCTCCTTCCATGAAATCTACAGCCGGGATGAATCATCCCGGCCTATAGAATCAAATTCGCAAACTCTGCTTCATCAAAGTTAAGGCAGCTTCTGGATACTTCTTGGATAATACCCCTAGGGAAGCCATAATATAGTCATGGTCAATCAGGATTTGGGCTTCTTTTGTAGGCAACAAGCGCTCTCCTTTATTATTTTGTGCAATTTCCTTTAATATCTCCACGCGGCGGGGCAGTCTTGTTAACGCACCGCCGGTACCAATGATCCACTTTACATTGGTTAAATCCTTTCCTTCTGCCAATGTTTTTTTCCCCGAAGGTCCATATAAATGCCGGAATTTGCCCACATGTCTGTCTATGGCCGTCAATACTGCTTCCAAGGTAAGGATTTCAACAAATTTTATCAACAGGTCAGTATCCGGTATAGGTTTATGCTTTTTCATTAGTTCATCAATGTTGCAGCCCATTTGTTGGGCCAGCTTTTCCTTACCGATTCTCTCTACAATGTTCGGCATATTTACATAAACACCCAAGTCCCCCTCTACAGTTCTCTTGGCTTCAGGTTCAGGACTCACCAGAATCCTATTGATTTCTTCACTACCTTCCGTAACCGAATGGACATCGGTAGTAGCTCCACCCACATCCAGCGTCACCAGGTCTCCGATGGATGCTTTTAATAATTTTGATGCCTCCATTACGGCACCCGGTGTGGGAATAATAGGCCCGGTTACCAATTCTCTTACCCTTGTCATCCCCGGTGCATGAATGATATGATCTTCAAAGGCATCTTGAATAACCTTTCTTGTGGGTTCAATATTCAATTGATCAATCTTAGGATAAACATTTTCTACCACATATAGCTTATTGTCCTTGTCTTTGAATATTTCCCTGATCTCATCCTGATTTTCAACGTTTCCTGCATAAATGACGGGAACATCAATTTCCATATGGGCAATCAATTCTGCATTATACAGGGCCGTTTCCCTTTCCCCGTAATCTACGCCACCGGCAATTAAGATCAGATTGGGCTGAATCGCTTTGATCTTTTGAATATCCGTTTTTCTCAATTTGCCGGCAGTTACTTTATGAATAATTGCACCAGCACCCAAGGCGGCTTCCTTTGCTGCACGTACGGTCATATCATAGACCAATCCGTGGACCGTCATTTTGAGTCCTCCTGCCGCACTGCTGGTAGCCAACATTTCATCATAGATAATTTCATCAACGCTTAAATTTTTCTTCAAATCGTTCATGGCCCCTTCCAGCCCGATATTCACATCTCCTTCCAGCACAGTGGTCGGGGCCTGTCCTTGACCTAAAAATCTGGGACGGTTCGTATGGATATCGGCAAAGGCGTTGACCACGGTCGTTGTACTGCCGATTTCAGCAACCAATACATTAATTTTCATGATGCATTTCCCTTCTTCTCTTTACAAGGAATGTAGCAACGTGGATACCTTTGGATCCCCTGCCAAAGCCGGCATCTACCCCTTGCTTTACTGCCAATTCCGGGGTTACCTGTGTACCGCCGCAGGCAATCATGATCTTGTCTCTGATTCCTTTTTCTACACAAAGCTCATGGATTCTTCTCATATTTTTATAGTGAATATCATCGTGACTGATAATGGTAGATGCCAGAATTGCATCCGCATTCAATTCAATAGCAGCATCCACTAATTTTTCAACGGGTACAGAAGTTCCAAGATAATGGCACTCAATACCGTATTTTTCAATACCGCCATGCTTAATATCGATGATCTCTCTCAATCCTACAGAGTGTTCATCTTCTCCCACAGTAGCTGCAACAATCTTCATCGGACGGGCGGCAATATCTTCACGAATTTCCTGTTCTGTCATGACCTCCGGCTCCGGCGGGATCACCAAGGCATTGGTATCAATTGCAAATTCCACTCTTCCTTTTAACTGAATCCTTGTACCTTCCGACGGATGCATAACTTCCTTATGAATCACCTCAACGTCTGCCAATCCCATCTTCTTACCAATTTCTATGGCAGCAAATTCGGCAACTCTTCTACTGGTTGGCAAGAACAGATCCAACTGAACAATCCCGTCACCCGTCCATTCAACTTCCGGCTTGATCTTGCTTGTTTCCCTTAATTCCTTTGTTTCTTCCAATCTAACATTTACATTATCTGTTTCATCTAACTCATCGATATAAACGATCTTTTCCGGAACCTCAAAGGTACAGCCGCCGATTAACGCGGATGGATTCTCAACGGCATTGGGATCATACTGGGCAACATTATTATATCCAAAATGAGCCGTTACCGGTGCAAAATAATCTTCATCCCTTTCAAAAACAGTACCGGCACCGATACCTCCATCAATTTTTCGAACGATTCCGTCGCCATTTCTTTCCGGATAGTAACCGGAGTCCACAAAGAAACCTTCTTCTACTGCTTTGAAATATCCACCGACTTCTAAAATTTCCTCCAAGAACAATACGGCCCTCTCTTTTAATTCCCTTACTTTCTCCGGCAGATATCCTTCTTTCTTCAATTCCACCATATCCAGCAAGGCATCCATACCTACCAGTGCTTGCTTAGCCGTATCACAGGCTTCCATGTTATAAATATGCCAAGGTACGTTTCTGCCTTCATCGGGCGTAATGGTGGATTGAATGTCTGCACTTGTTAATCTTGAAATCATTAGGTTTAATACATGGGTTACTGTAGCTTCTCTTGTAGAGGATTCCATATATTTTGTATTCATTTGGGCTCTCATTCTATACTCGGAGAAGAGGTCCCTCAATGCCACGGCATAGGGCAAATCCAGCTTCATACAAGGTGCCGGCGGTGCCGTTGGCGGTACGGTAGATAGACAAATGTTAGATTTCTTCATTCCTACCTTTACGGAATACATGGCATTGATGGCATGTTGCACCATGAGCTCGGGCATAACTTTCCAAGCTTCCCTTGCAGTAGCATTGGCATTATGAGCACCGTCAATTTGCGCCATATCTGCCCAAGTCATCATCTTCTTTGATTCTGCAGCATCTACGAAAGAACGGATCATATTGATATTTCTGTACAATACATTGTATTGTGGATCCTGATGGGCTCCGTTGACCCCTTCTTCTGCAAACATTACCGCAATATCGGGACCGGCAACGCCGCTTACATAGGAGTGATAATTGATTGGTCTTCCCACTTCTTCCTCAATCATATCCAAGGCTTTTCTTTGCGCTCTCACTTGTTTTCTTGTAATGGGAATACCGCCAATACCTTGAGGTGTTCCTTCAATAAGTCCGTCAAAATGGGATTGACCGGCTGTTCTAATTACCATAATGTGGTCTGCCCCATGCCAAGCAGCCATTCTCATGCGTCGAATATCATCCTCAAATCTTCCGGAGGCAATTTCTGTAGTAATGGTATAATCCGGCTGTGGGTCAATATCTCCAAAATACTTGGCTGATGGCAGGGGTACACTGTTCTTCAAAGGCTTAGAACAATTTTTATAAGTAAAAGGACCCATCTGAAGGCTCTCTACCTTGTCTCTCCAAACCCATCCCCTTCTTTTTGGCCTATAATTCTCAAGATTCTTTAATATCTCCTTGATATGAATCTTTTCATTTATTTTCAGTTCCATTATTTTGTACCTCCTTTGAACATGGCGACGACTTCATCCCAGTACTTACCCTCCACAAGAGCCAGTCCTGCTTCTCGAATTTCCATATTTTTTTCCTTTGCCAGCTTAAATACCACGTGGCCTGCTCCTTTGCCCATAAGGCCTCTATCCATGACGCCCTCCACAATGGCCTTTGCCTCTAAACTTGAAAAGCCCATTCTTAATAGAACTGAACGCTCAATCGACGGTGTCGTATGCCTTCTGGCTAACTCTAAAAGAGGTTCCACAACTTTTTCCGTCAAGGCCCAAAATCTTTCTTTTAATTGCTCATCGCTTAAATTGGTTAAATGTGCTCTTCTTTGCTGAAAATCATCTGCTCTTTTCATCATTTCCCCTCCACTTTTATAGATTCCAATACTTCCTTGACAAACCCTTGGGATGATTTTGTGTCCTGTGCTAAGAAAGCCAGGTCAGCTTCTGAAACATTATCTGTTTTTGTAATTTCTATGCAATTTTTAATATAGGATTTTTTGATTTTTTCCAAATCCAAATCCCTTGCTTGAATCAAATTGGGATGGGCAGGAAGAATAATATTTTTTCCAGGCACTTCTTCTTCAGGATTTCCAAATTTTATTTCAATCCCATTGTCCCTTGCAAAGGACAACTGTGCCTGAATATGTTTGCCGGCCCCCGTATATTCGGTTTCCTGTACGACGATAATTTGATCTTCATCCATTTCTTGGGCAATACTGAAAGCTGCTGCTAAGGAAGTATTTCCTGCCGGTCCTCTTTCTAGGCCTTCCAATTGGGCCAAAGCTTCCGTCATATAAAAAACCTCCCCTTGAGCCACCGTAACGTACCGATCCATGTATCTTAAGGGTCTTGCCGCTGATCTGGGTACATCTGATCTGTCGGGCCATGTAGCAAAAGGAATGCCGAAACCAGTGTGACCTGTTGTGAAGGATTTTTTATTGAATTGCTCGTCGGACGCCATGTGCAAACCTTGTAAATTTACGCTGGCACCAATAATTTTTACGCTTTCTGCCCCTGCCTTGATAAGTCCTCGCGCCGTACCGGTTAAATTTCCTCCCCCGGCATTGGTACATACTACCACATCCGGATCCCTTCCTACCCTTTCCCGGAATTGCATGGATAATTCATATCCGAGGGTTTCTACTCCTGCAATTCCGAAAGGTGTATATAAGGATGCATTAAAATATCCTGTTTCCTCTAGAAGCATTAAGAATGTATAAAACAACTCCGGTCCTACCGTGAGCTGCACGACTTCTGCACCGTAAGCCTCGCATTTTCTAGCCTTTTCTATGATCTCAGGCTGTCCGATTCCTCTGCTGTCATAGCATTCCTGCACAATAATGCATTTTAAACCTTGCATGGCTGCTTGACTGGCCACTGCAGCACCATAGTTTCCGCTTGTGGCTGCAATGACGCCCTTATAGCCTAATTTTTTTGCATGGTATACGGCGTTAGCTGCTCTCCTAGCCTTGAAGCTTCCCGAAGGATTACAGGCTTCATCCTTGATAAAGATTCTGGCTCCTTTTCCCTTCGGTGCAATCTTTCTTGCCAAGGCAGTCAAGTTTCTAAGTTCCAGAAGGGGCGTATTTCCCACACCCGTAGAGCTCTGAATTTTTTGCATTTCTTCCAGGGTATACCCTGTCTCCCTCATCATTCTTTCATAATCAAAGGCAATGCTTCCCGATTCAAACACAGCGTAATCAATTCCCACGGCCCTTTTCATGATTTCATTTTTTCTGGCCATCAGACCTTGATAACTCATATCCTTACTCATGAACTTCACCTCCGGCCAGCATTTCCTTTAGTTGAATTCCGATTTGCAGCAATTCTGGAACAAATTTTCCAAAATGATGGGTATAGGCTGGGTGAACTTCTACCAGCCTTCCTTTCACCATTCTTCCCGTGATGGTTTTTACCTCTACTTCTTCACCGATCTGGGCATCCTGTTGTAAAAAACCCTTTACCCATGATTCCAGAGGAACCTTCTTTGTATCCTCGGGAACCTGAGGTGCCCTTTCTTCAGGTTTCAGTACAATATTGTGGATTAAAACCCATTCTCCCTTTGACACTTTCATTCCCATCGCCTACCTTTGAATGAGATCTCTCATATCCCCCATGATTGCCCTAGGCACAGGGATATCAAGCATCGTCTTTAATCCGGGCGTAGCATTCAACACATGGGGAATAGAGTTTATGCACATTGCAATCGTTCCGATTCCTCCGGGAATTTCCGGCTTAATTTGCAAGCTGATATTTGGCGTACCTTGAATCCAAATATAGTCGCCCGTATCAACCCCTTCTAACTCCGGCAGAATTTGCTGGGGATGTTCCATCTCAATTTTTACTTCACCATGCATATATCCGTATCCGCATTGGCGGCATCCTGCAACATTACCCGGTTGTACCTCAGCATATTTTGTTTTTCGATAGACACTGGAAACAATAGGTTCTCTTGTTTGGTCAATTTTTTCAATTTTCCAGCCAATACCATCGGCCACCATGTGAATAGACTCTGGAAAGCCAACATGTCCTGCAATCTTGCCTGTCTTTACTCCTTCATGAAATGCTTCCACAGTAACGCCAACCCCTTGTTCCTCCATGACGGCATGTCCAAAGGGGGACAGGTCATTGATTCTGGCAGCCCTAATATGTTCCACAGTCTCACAAGTCCCTGTGAGAGCAAGGATCAATAAATCCAATACAAAACCAGGGTTGATGCCTGTACCTAAAACTGTAACACCATTTTCCTTAGCCAGTCTGTCAATTTCAGCAGCCAATTCTGGTTCTTGGGCTTGTGGATAGGCCATCTCCTCTGCTGTAGATATCACATTGATTTTTCTTTCTACTACAAATTTAATCTTATCAAAGGCGTTTCGCGTGAATGAATCCGTAGCCAGCAGGGCGATGTCTGCTTCTCCTTCTTTGATAGCTTCTTCGGGATTAGATGTAATGATGACAGGTTTTCTGTCGCCTCTTTCTACACCCAATACCTCATACATGTCTTTGCCAACCCTTGCTTCATTTCTGTCACATACACCGACAATTTCTACTCCTTTTTTCTTGAGAAGCATTTCCGCCATTCCGCTTCCCATTGCTCCAAATCCCCAAATCGCCACTCTTATGTTTTGCATGTATAGGACACCTCCAAATAATTTTTAAATTTTTTGTCAATTTATTTTATCTGCAAAATCCTTGCCAATTTTTTTTACAGAATAGACAGCAGAACAAAGATTTTATACAGTCATTTGCATATTTTCATTGCCTTATGCATGATTATACGTGCTCTATTGGGATTTTTCTGTTTATTTGTCCCCATTTGTTTCTTTGCAAAAAAAAAATGCAAAAATATTTGCACTTGCGTGCAAATATTTTTGCATTTCATTCGAATCCAATATTATACTTTTTAAGTTTATGCTGGAGGGTTTGCCGTTTAATACCTAACCTTTCCGCTGCTTTGCTAATATTGTGGTTGCTGAATTTTAAGGCCTCCAAAATCAAATCTTTTTCAATTTTTGCGAGCACATCCATCAAACTTTCATTGGAAGATAAAGGGTGCCGTTGACAAAATGCAAAAATTTTTGCATTTACCTGCGGCGGAAAATGTTCTTTTTTTAGAATTTCTTCCCTTTCAACAATATTCATTGCCCCCTCGATGGCATTCTCAAGTTCCCGAATATTCCCGGGCCACTTATAATTTTGAAAGGCTTCCAATACTCCCAGATCTATCCCTTGCACATTTTTATTTAATTTTTTATTGAATTTATAGACAAACCAGTTTGCCAACAGGGGGATATCATCTTTTCTTTCTCTCAAAGACGGCAATGTAATCGGGATGACATTCAACCGATAAAACAGATCCTTACGAAAATTCCCTTTTTCAATAGCGTCATAGGGTTCTTCATTGGTGCTGGCAATAATCCGGACATCGATGGGCACATCTTTCAGGCCTCCCACTCTGCGAATATATCCTTCCTGGAGCACCCTTAGCAATTTGGATTGAAGCTGGAGTCCCATGGAATTGATTTCATCCAGAAAAATGGTCCCTCCATTGGCCTGCTCAAACAAGCCCGGTCGGTCAATAGCGCCGGTAAACCCCCCCTTGACCGTACCGAAAAGAATTCCCTCCAACAAAGTTTCCGGCAAAGCAGCGCAATTTTGGGCAACAAAAGGTTTATCAGCTCTGCTGCTGGCATAATGAATACTTTGGGCCACCAGTTCCTTTCCTGTACCCGTCTCCCCATAAATGAGCACGCTTGAAGAAGACATGGCGGCTTTCCTTGCATATTGGATAGCCGTAAGAAAATTTTCGTTTTGCCCGATAATACTTTCAAAAGTAAATTTTCTATTTTTTTCCGTCTCTTGTTTTATGGGTTTTGAAAGCTGGAGCTGCAGGGACATGATTTGCTCTGACAACTGCTTAATCTTCGTGATATTTTTTGCAATTTCTAAGGCGCCCACTTTCCTGCTGTCAAAGTATATGGGAACCGTGGTATTGATCGTGGTGATTTCTTTATGATGATGGTTCAAATATGTTTGGGGATGATTGATCAATTTTTCCTCTGTCCTCAATACCCGAAGCAGCGTGCTGCTGTTTTGATCCAAACTTGGAAAAACATCCAAAAGAGGTTTGTTGATCACATCTTCTGCATCCATACCTTCCAGTTCTGCCATGGCTTTATTGTATAGAATGGTACGACCTTGCCCATCGATTACATGGACCCCTTCATCAATGGTTTGAAGTATAATTTTTAAAATCTCATACATGTATGGCTGCATAAACCTCTTCCTTTCATGGTCCTTTCATAAAAAATATTTTATCGATACAATGGGAATCGGCTGCATAGGGCATCCACTTTTTCTTTAATGATTTCCTTATCGGCGGAACCTTCAATGGCAGATGCTATGATTTCAGCAATTTCAATCATTTCATTTTCTTTCATTCCCCTGGTTGTCACAGCCGGTGTGCCGATCCTTATACCGCTGGTAATAAAAGGACTCTGCGGATCATAGGGAATTGTATTCTTATTCACCGTTACACCCACATCATCCAATAATTTTTCCGCATCTTTTCCCGTAATATTTTTATTTCTTAAATCGAGAAGCATCAGGTGATTGTCGGTGCCTCCGGAAACTAGTTGAAATCCCCGCTTTGTTAGCTCTTCTGCTAGTTTGGCGGCATTTGCTACAATTTGCCTTTGATATCCTTGAAATTCTTCCGTTAGTGCTTCCTTGAAACTTACGGCCTTTGCAGCAATGACATGCATTAAAGGTCCTCCCTGTATCCCGGGGAAAATTGCCTTATCAATTTTTTCCGCAAACTCTTTTTTACATAGGATTGCTCCACCTCTTGGTCCCCTTAGGGTTTTATGGGTAGTTGTTGTGACAAAGTGGGCATATTCGCAGGGATTCATGTGCAGTCCTGTAGCCACCAGTCCCGCAATATGGGCCATATCCACCATCAAATAAGCCCCCACTTCATCGGCAATCTCCCTAAAAATTTTAAAGTCAATTTTTCTCGGATATGCACTGGCTCCCGCCACAATCAGTTTTGGTTTGACTTTTTGGGCTATAGCCCTTACTTCGTCATAGTCAATCATGCCCGTTTCCTTGTTCACGCCATAATCTGCAAAATGATAGTATTTTCCCGATATATTCACAGGGCTGCCATGGGTCAGATGTCCACCGTGGGACAGATTCATGCCTAAAACCGTATCCCCCGGTTGAAGGATGGCAAAGTATACCCCTAGATTGGCATTTGCTCCCGAATGAGGTTGCACATTGGCATGCTCCCCTTGAAACAACTTTTTCAATCTATCCCTTGCCAGATCCTCCACCATATCCACATATTCGCATCCGCCATAGTAGCGTCTTGCCGGATACCCTTCTGCATATTTGTTGGTTAACTGGCTTCCCATTGCTTCCATGACTGCATAACTGACGAAATTTTCAGAAGCGATCAGCTCGATTTTGTTTTGCTGTCTCTGTATTTCTTTGTCGATAGCCTCAAATACTTCAGGATCGATCTTTTTTAAATGCTCAAAATTCATTGGCAACGTCTCCTTTCTTTTGTAGTTATCATGTTCTGAAATCTTTTTTACCAATATACCCGCTTTTTGCTTATCTATATTATATTTTTTATATTTTTTTATCGCAAGGGTTAGTCTTTTTGTATTTCCTGAAAAAAATATAGAGACTTTCCCCGTCTCTATAGCATTTCATCGATCATTCTTCGGAATTCTTCCTTTGAATAGGCCCCTGTCACTCGGTTTACCTGTTCTCCATTTTTATAAAACAAAATGGTTGGAATACTCATCACTTTAAATTTTCTTGCCAAATCCCTTTGTCCATCCACATTTACCTTGCAGATTTTTACCTTCCCGTGAAGTTCCGATGCCAGCTCATCCATGATAGGACCCACCGTTTGGCACGGCCCACACCAATCTGCATAAAAATCAACTACTACGGGAATTTGTGAATTGAAAACCTCTCCTTCAAAATTTTCACTATTTAATAGGATTACATATGCATTACTCAAGTTCAAAACTCCTTTCTATGTTTGATCACGAGGATCTATTTAATATTTTGGTAATCGTTGGAATATATCTTTTGTCCTGGTGAAACCTTTTTTCAAACACCTTTACAATGAAAAAAGTGCATGCCATCAAAATAAATCCTATGCCTGCCGAATAAGCCTCCAAATTTTCTTCTATGTGCATATTCTTTAATAAAAAGCTTCCTGTTCCTATACCTAATAGCATTGCCATTAATGGAATCACATATACAATAAAGGCAGCGCCCATTACATTCTGGGTTTCCATATTTACTTCCACCCAATCCCCTGCCTTTGCACCTACTTCGTTCATCGCCACAATGCTTAACTGCATATTCTCTTTGCCATGCTGGCATGCACCGCAGTCACCACAAGCAGAATGTTTTGTCATCAAAACCCTTGCCTTATTATTTTTTACAACTTCTATCACTTTCCCTGTCTGGTTCATATCTATCACCTCTCCCATGGATAAGACCATTCTCTAAATTGGACAACTCCCTACAATCCCATTATAACGCAAATGGCAAAAATATTCAAAATAGAAACTTAGAATGATCTTCTACACTTCTCATTATACCACATCCATGGGGTGTTTAATCATATGGTGTGACATAGGCAGCTATTCCTTGCATCTGCCGCACTGGAGGCAATTGTCCAATTTTCCTATCAAATCAGAGCAGGCCCTTTTGGAAAAAATACAAGGTATATTTCTGCTTTTGGTTTGCTCCTTAATCATTTCCGTAAGTCTATGCTCAATAAAGTCATACAGTACAATCACCATATCTACATTGTTCGGCACCTCTTTTTTTCTCATTCCTTTTTTTCTCCCCGGCCAATGTATGTATTCTTTAAATCCCTTTTGATGTAGCACTTCCGGTATATTCCCCAACTTGTCTCCTCCTACAATTAACGCAGTCATCCTCTTTCCTCCTTTTATTATAATAATGATAATGATTATCATTATTATAATCTTTTTTCTCTTTTTTGTCAAATCGAGTAGACCAGCTAATAAAAGTCAATAGTTAAATTCAAATTTTTTTAAAAAATTGATTTTTCTAAAAAGGGTACAGCAAAGCTAACCATTGGTAAAAACCGAACAATGGCTTTTTTAAAAAGATTTGAGTTGTATCGACCTAAGCAGAGATGCTTCGGCGTGAATTTTTATCATTTCTCCATGATTGATGATCTTCAGGGCACCTAAGCACGAATGGCTTTTCATCACGGAGAACCGCAAAGATATAATGGAGAAGCTTGTGCATTACGGCTACAAGGGCTAC
>NZ_LOEE01000066.1 GCF_001562415.1 Thermotalea metallivorans
CTAATCATATCAGACGCCTCCTAGGGTGTTGGTTTGTCATAAGATTAGTATTCCTAGGATTTAGGTGTCTGATTTTGTTATTTTATGGAATTATTTTTAAATCACTACATTACTTGTAAAGTGGTGTTCTTTTTTCATCTAACACCATATATTTTACATTGTACTACCATATAATTAACATTTCGTCATTAACCTTTATTTTCCTGCTTTTCTTTCAGAATTCATAATTCCAGCCACAAAATAATAGCACAACTTACCAGTATATAATCATGTTCATTACTTTTGTAACTATTTACTCTACATCCCTTTTGCTAAATTCAAATTTATATTCATCTCTTATCCCCGCCTTCCTCATTATCTTCCATAATTGCAGTTCTTCTCCTTCTTTCTCTAATTCCTTAACTGCCCATCGAATCCTCCTTAACCTGAAGTCGTGATTAGTCTCTTTAACAGAATCCAGGTATGCTTTTGTCTTTGGAAGTTTATCTAAATGCTTTTCAAGCAAGCCTCTTATGCCCAATTTACTGCCAATTAGACTAATGGTAATTCTTTCAGGCTTTTCATCCGAATTCAGCATCTTATCAACTATTCCTTTTATCTGAGATAATATCTCATTATCTCTTTGATTCCAATCAACTCTGCTGTTTACAGCATTAGCCGCTTTTCTATCAGGCGAATTCTGGTTCAACCATTCCCTGTCATTTCTATAAAGCCAGGCAAACAAAGCCTTATCAATCTGCCGTAATTGCGTTTTTCCCATTTCTGGATATTGCTTTCTTAATTCCTTCCACTTTTCTCTGTAGTAATCCTTGTCTAAACTCATTGAAGAATAAATATTCCCATCATTATCATATACACTATCGACCTCATCCCGCTTTTCCCAGTAAGTAGTTAGTCCAAGTTTCTTAGCATACTTCTTAACTGTATTAGGGTCTACTCCTAGTAACCTTGCTGTTTCTCTTAAACTTAACTTTAGGTCTACTAATTCTTTGAGCCTCTCCTCCCATACTTGCCCAAACCTTTTTATCCTTCCAAGTCTATATCTTGCATCCTCAGACTCATCTGGCCCACTTCTGGTATAAACAAAACCGCAAGTACATGAAAAAGTCCCAACAGGACATTTTGAATCTGTACTGTGTGAGACCTTTAAATCAAAAACAACTGGTTTCAGATAATGGTCTGCCGCTGCATTCAGACAAGGCCACGGTCCATCCCCAAAAGGCTTATATTCCAGTTTCTTATTAAATAAATTGTCAATTGTAATCCCAAGAAATCTAGCCAAAAGCAAATGTCTGATAGGATGAGCAGTCTTGTTTTTCTTCCTTATCATATCCATTAGCCAATTTGAATCGTTATCTACATCAACCCTGGACTGAACAATTTCTAAAAATTCTTCACCATAATAATGAATAAACTCTTTTATAAACTCCTTTTGATGCACTTTTCCGTTTGAAGTTGCAAATCCCATTTCCATCATCTTTGCAAGATACTGCTTTTTATACCATTCTATATTTCTCTTTTCAAAATCGCTGTTAAGTAAAACCTGAGCATCCTTTGCAAGCCTAATCAGTTTTTCAAAAACATCATCAGAGTATATTACAGCAATACCGGGTTCTACACAGTTCTCTTCGCCAGCAGCCTTATATTCGTGTTTGTTATATCCCCTGACAGGCACCTGGCTGTCATATAAAGGAACATGATGTTTTGGACATATCAGTACGCCAGGGATTTGATGAACTCTATGCCAGTATAATTCTCCATATCGCAATTTATCTTCCTTAACACAAACAGGGCAGAACTTAAAATATTGGTTTAATACAATGGAACTGGCCATAATTCCAGTCCGGCTATATATGCTTCCTCCATTTTCCCCTTTCATTGATTCAAAAACTTGTTCTGCACGCTCAGGAGGCAAGAAGGCAGAATAGAATGGAAAAAGCGTATGGCTTTTTATGAGATATTCTTCTGTATATCGGGAATTAAGGGGCATATTATTAACAAGGTTCTGTATATTGGAAGGCAGGTCCATCACCGCTGTTACGGAAGTTGAACCGAAAAGGTCTCTCATTGTTGCCTTATAACTTGTATTCCCACTCCGCACATGGTATCTTGCAAGAATGCTGTATAATACTTCATCCTCATAAGGCACAGGGAAAAACGTCATCATTATGTGCTACACCGCCTTGAAAAAATCATTTTCCACTTGCTTAATAAGTCCTTTTTCTTTTAATGATTCATAGGCTGATTTTTTATTTTTCCTGCCTTCCTCTACAATAAACCTTATATCATTTTCATCCATCTTATTTGGTTTACTCTTTTCTTTTCGCTTTGGTTTATCATTGGTTGATAACATCTGTACTGCTTTTATTACAATCTCCGAAACTTCAAGACTTTCTTCACCATCGAGAACCTGCTCTACTGCTTTTTGAGCCTTTTTCGCATCAATATTTAAGTCTAATAATTTTAAAATCGCCTGTTTTTTCCTGGAAAGGTTCACTTCTTTTTCTTTTTCCTTCTGCTGCCTTTGGAGCATCTTCATCCTCATATCCCAGTCTAATGATTGTTTGCTTTTGTCCACAAATCCCAGAAAATCAATGTCTACAGTACAAATATCCTCATACTTGGCGATTTCTTTAATGTTTCCTGATTTTAAGGCTTCCAGCATGGGGCGGACCAATTTCAAATTATCTTTTGCAACCTGCCTAATCAGATTTGCAGTGATATCCTCTCTCCCTGAAAGAATAGCCCGTATTTGTGACATCGCATAAAGTTTTACTGCAATGTCTATGATGCCTTGTGACTCCTCATAGAGAACATCATTTAATTCCGGTGTTAATGGTACTTCCTTTTTGGTCCACTGATAGTCCCAAAGTGCATTGATTAGCAAATCCCAACTTTTATCTTTGCTCAACCTCTCCCAAACCATATCTCCCTGACCGCTGCCGCGCCTTGCCTGACGAAATTCCGATTGTAAAACCGATAATGCTTTTGTGGTACCGATAAGTAAGACAGGTACACCAATGGTATTGACAAGGGTGACAAAAAAGTTAAGCATCTTCTCATCCCCACCGCTTTTCGCCCCATTTAAATGCTGAATCTCGTCTATGACCAATACGCCTAAGGCTGTATTTCTGGCTATCTGAGACATAACGGAGAGCATAGTATCTACCGTATTCCTGCCTACCCCAAATTTCTTATGATAGTCTGTACCTAACAAGTCATCTACCTTATGGAAGAACTCGATACACAGGCCTTTCAAGGAACCATCAAAAGGACAGTCCAACTTAAGCCAAACCAGTTGGTACATACTAAAATTGGTATTATTATATTCTGAATGTACAATTATCTGGGGATAAAGAGATAATACACGGTTGATAGCAGTTGTCTTACCCATTCCACTTACACCTATAATAGTAAATCCCGATGCAGTAGTCCTGAAGGATGCGTTGCTGCTTAACTCCCATTTCATGCTTTGTATAGCCTTATATCCGTCTTGTAGGCTTTCAGCATAGGAAGGTTTATATGGGTTACGTGCCAGGTATCCCTGCCTTATAACCCGGCTTATCCTGCTTTCAAGGTCAAGATGAATACTCAACGGCTGAAAGCACTGGAACAACCGCTGTACCATATGAATGCGGTAGTGGTCATCCAATCGTCTTTCCTCTGGATTATAGCGGGGATATAGAGATAGTTTCTCCACTACCTCTTCCTTAGAGTAAACCGGTGGTAGTGCTTCAATAAATGGATTCCCGCTATATTCAGGTATCAACTGTTCCTTGTATTCTGCAACTACAGCATTAGCACCGTTAGGTATTATTACTTTATTCATGGATTTTTTTCAAAGCCTCCTTTTGTTTTCTTATCAAAAGGCTTATCGTATCATTCTCGTCCACCTCTTCCTCCTGCTCTGCCCTGCTAAACGGTATAACTGCTGCATTACTTCCTGTTTCTTTTTTATCCAGTTCGAAGGCTTCCTTCTCCCTGTTTAACATCTTTTCTAATCTCCTGTTGTTTCTAATCCCTTTTTTGCGCTTCGAATCGCTTTCATTTGATTTTTCTTCTTTAAAAGATTTTTCTGCCTCTTTTGCAATACTTTCGATTTCAGTAATTAAATCAACCTTTGCCTGCAGTTCCTTATCTTCTGCAATTTTTATTTGAAGTTTCTCCTCTTCAAGAAGGTATTGAATTTCCTCAAGATTTTTATCTTTATACCTATCCTGGTGTTCCAGGAGAAAACATTTCTCGAAGTCCATGCCATTTTGCTCCTTGATATAAATAAAGTTCATATTGCGGGGGTCATAGGAAACATCAATCTTCCATGTTCCTTTATTTCTCGCCTTTTCAAACCATCTCTCCTTAAGAGTTTTTGGTGAAGCATAATACAAGCCTTTGAATTTTATCCCCTTTGCCGTTACAGTTGCTGCATCTGAGGGCATAAGATTTAGTTTAACGATATCCTCTGGTACACTCCGCAATTTTCCCGCACAGTTTGCAATCCCCCAGTTCCATATTTCCCGTGGAATACATTCTACTTCATCAGCAACCATCATCTCTTCCCTGTCATAGTTTTTAAGATGGTACTGGTTATTATGGTACAGGGCACATTTTATGATTATCTGTGTAAACTGGTATATATCCAATTTGGCATCCAACCTGTAATCCCTGTCGCCACGCTCTCTCACATCAGGGTCAACAGTACCAGGCAAAAGCGGTTTTACCCTTATATTAGTAATTCTTAAATGCTGTTCAATAACTGCTTTCCAGTCTGCCCGATATGGGGGAGTATTCTGTATCTTTACATGTAGAGCATTAATAAGGTTTTCAACATTCTTGCCTTCAAGTTCCCCTCTGTCCGCCAGAATAGCCTCTGGCAAGTGATGGACAGGCCAGTCCTTTTCTTCAATATCTATTCCATACTCCTTGCAAAAGGCAACTTTGTCGGACGCTGCATTTGCAAGAGCCATCATAGCCCCTATCCAACTTGGCCCCTCTAAGCCAACATAAATACCAACAACCATCCTGCTGAAAACATCTATAACCCCGTAAATTACCGGTCTTCCAATTATCCAGTTCCTGTTATAACGGCTCACAAGATAAATGTCACCTACAGTTGCATCAATCTGATAGATACTTCCTGGCGCAATTGCTTCGGAAGTTGTATTGCCTAAAAGTGGTCTATACTGCTGCTCATATTTTTTACTGCTTTGTCTGGATGAAATTTGCTTTTTTAAATTGATATTCTTATAATACCAGTAACGGAATTGGGCATATGTAGGCACCTCTCCTATGGGTTTTATTACAGGAACTCTTATGCCGTTTTCTATCCTGAATTCATCGCTGAAGAATTCTTTTCTCATCAGTTCATATGCAAGTTTAAGGGAATTTTTGGCGCCTGTATGATAGTATTTATTGATAGCGATATTAAATATCTTTTTTACTTCTTCATCTACATTGATTCCCTCACCCACCAGTTCCGCATTTTTTCGTCTGCGCCCACGCTTTTTGTCTCCTGCCCGTCTTTCTTTACCCGGACCTCCACATAAATAGTAGTCCGGAAGCAAAGCGTTCTTTATTTTCCCTCTCTTCCAGAATCGTTTAAGGTAGTTTGAAACAGTTTTTTCATGTAAGTTATAAATAGACGATGCTTTTAAAACAAGTTCTCTCCGTTCTTTCTTATAAAAAATCACAGGCTCAAGCGTAACCAGTTCCTTAATTACTTCCCATGCTCTATCCCGTATTTCTTTTGATTTCTCTGATAATTCTCCTTCATCAACAACCTTAACAAATGGGTCGCTATCCAATAAACCTGCAATCCCCTGCTTAATGCATTCTTCAATATCAGATATACATCTTGGGAAAGGACTTTCATTTGAATATATGTTTATAACATATGCAAGGTTTTGCTGCCTATCAAGCCACAAAATCCTTTCTACACTTTCTTTATCATTATCCTGTCCCCATTTGATTAGTGTATTTACTGCTATCATAGTATTCTCACCCTTTCTGGTAAACTCTGCTTTATAATTTCTATACTTTGGGTCGAATCATTAAGGTCGATTTTTTTATTCATGTCCACCATTATCCTTTTAAGGGCAATTAAACGCTTGAATATGTACACCCCTGACCCTGTATCTAAATTAAACAACCTGTCAAATTGGGTAGTGAAATTTCTAATCGAAGTACTGTTCCCTGCCAATTTTTCAACAAAAGCATTGCAGTAATAGTCAACCTCTTCATCTGTAAATCCTCTTTCATCAGCAGGATATAAGGATGAGTGAACCCATTCTATATTCTTTGCTTTAACCACTGGAATCTCTTTTTGCGTTACTATTCCCCAATCAATATTTTGGCTCTGCCAGTATCTCCTCTCTATTTCCAGCCTTTCTAATGCTGTCTTCCGCTCAAGTTCATAATCTGCTTTAAGACTTCTGGCAACATATGCTATTTTGCCATTTGGTTTTTTCAAGGTTATTAAAAATGATGTGGATAAAATGTATGGCGTTCCTGTATCTTTGTCTTTAAATAAATCAAAATTTAAACCAGCCTTGTTTTGTATTACTTCTTCACAATGAAACAAGGGGTAATGTTCCCTGATATCTAAAACATCATCCTCCCATTCCAACAGGTAAAAATATCGTGTCTCCGAATCCGTAAAAAAATGATGAATTCTTTTTGTTTTCCATCCAAATACACGTGATACCCTGCCTTTGCTTGGAAAATCCTGTACAGTAAGCCAGGGCTTGTAATCCTTGCCTTCCCCCTGTCCTCTTCCTTCCTGTATCCATTTTTTTAATTTATTTTCATCCCAATCTATTTTCCGTTTAGCCATGCAGATACCTCCTGAGTTAGGAATTAAGTATAAAGGATTACGGAACAAAGGAGAATGATATTGCAATGTAATTCATCCACCACTTCCTTAAGTCCCTTACCCCTTGCCTCTAAAACCTTTTTTATAATAAAACTCTTATCCCTTTTCCCTTATTCGCCTATTCCCTGAAAAACAAAAATGCCACTGACTACAGTTGGACACCTTTATTAGGTGACTGTGTCAATGGCACTTAGTCCATTTCCCTTGAACCTATTTCCATTATATCATGGACCGACTTTATTTTAAACGTAAAATCTGACTTGAAATAATATGCAGTAGTCGGATAAAATTCTGTGTAACCAACATAAGGAGGTATTTTATGAGGCATAGTGTTTTTTTGACTATAAAACTGGTAATTCTCATGAGCATGTTTTTGTTACCATTTACCATTATTACAGAAAATATGTTTATCCGCTTTATTGCAGGCTCCCTGCAAGGTATATTCCTTATTATGCTTCTTTCTTTTACCGTAAAGGTTCAATCATACTTTAAAAAAGATAAGAAATATTAAAGCAATAAGAAAAAGGTTTTGGTAGGCTTAAAATCTACTAAAACCTTTTTACTATAGTCCAGTATATTCAAAAGATTAAATGTATCGTGCTGTCCTTTAACATTTCTAAAAATGCTGCATTATCTATCAATTTGTCTTGCTCCTCAATTGAATTATCCTGTTTTTTTCTCGTAAATTTTATTCTCCTCGTCTGCCTGTAACTGTCCACAAAAGCATCAATATTTTCTTCGTTTATATACCCAAGCCTTGTCCATTCATAAATCAAAAAGTCATTCGATTTGAAAGTTATGGAAGTATTGCTCCTGTCTTTAAATCGCTCATCTCTATAAAGCATTTCTTTAGCCTTAGAAACAAATTCATAGGTATCCCTGTCACTGCTGAAGATAGTTATAATATCAATGCTTCCACTGTAATAATAGGAAAGGATATAACTTAAAACGGCAATAGATATCTCTCCTGCATTCTTCTTCTGAATTCTTCCGTTTGAAAGTTTTCTTTGGTCTAGTCCCTCTTCATAAAACACGCTAAGCCATTCCTCATAAGGGTCTAAATCCTCTATAGGCCTATTTTTTAAGATGTTTTTCTTGATAAAACTAACAAGCCTGCTCACATTGTAACAGCAGTACAGGAACAGATAGTATAATTCTGCTTCTTTGTAATCCACCAATGTTAAATAATCAACTTCATCTATAATTTGGACCTTCGAATAATGTTTTAAATCATTTATGTAACTTTTTCTATTTTCGCTATCACAAACCTCAGTCCATACCCATTGGGGGATAAGAATAATGTCATACTGGCTAAATATCTTTTCAGGGCTGACGTTCTTGCGTACCCATGTCAAAAATTCAACAGAGTTATTATCCAGGATGCAAACTTTGAGAGACATGGCCGTGGAAAGGTATTTTTTTAATTCTTTTATGCCTTCTCCTTTCATTTGGCAAGTCCCTCCACTCCTTTTTTAATTTTATTCTTTAGCGTGAGCAGAAACTGATAATTATCTTTATGATGGGAGACATCTGGGTTTTCTTTCATAACAATTTGTATTTTCTTCTCCAACCCACCTAAACTTACAACATATGAGGGTTTCACTAACTCTGCATCCAATTCCAAATCTATAAATTTTTGCACTAAGTTCTCAGGTTTATTATCAAAATGCTCAAGAATTTTTTCTTTTAAATCCAAATCATTATATTTTGTAACGGCTTCTTCAAATAGTTCTATCAGTACTGCCTTATATGGTGCCTTATATACATCCATGCATTTTATAACTCTGTCAATAAAATTTTCATCATCTAGTGAATAGTAGTAGTCGTACACATTGCCAAAAATCATTTTTGCAGCAAAATAATCTGCTCTTCTCTCATTCAAATCCATATCAACAGCAATATTATGGGTCTCATCCATTAAACTGAGGTCATAGAACAAATGATATATTTCATGCCATGCAACAAAATATTGGTAGACACGGGGCTGTGCTGTATTGATAACTGGTATTTTAATACTTCCCTTTGTAATAATAGCCCCGCCCCAATACTCATCATCAATAGGAATCTGGATTAAATGCTTCTCTTTTAATACCGAAAAAGACAGTTTATCCTGTCCCGTTACCCTCGACTTATTAAATCTGACTGTAAAATCATTTGTTAATCTTAATATATCATCTTTAATCAGGTTATTTTTTTCAATAACCTGCTCAAGATTATTACTCGTTATTAATTCCGACATAATCTGCACCTTCTTAATTGTAATACAGTTCGCACATATGAACTATATCTTCTAGAATACCAAACATCTCTTGAGCATTAGGTTTCAGGACATGATTCTCTGGAGCATTGTCAGACAGAGCAAAAACAAGTTCCTTTTTTGTATTATACTTTGGAACATAGTTAAGTAATTGTTCTCCATCCATGCCCTGTGTTTCCAAGATTTTTCGAACATGAGTTTTAAATGTCGCAAGGCTGTCGACTTCTCCTTTGATTAATTTATCTAAAGTAGGTCTTGAAATATTGGTAAGTCTTGAGAAGGAAGACTTTGTATATCCATTGTCTTTAATGATATTTAATATATTTTTACCGATTAGTTTTCGATTTTCGAATAATAATTCCATGCTCATTTTTTACACCTCCCTCTATAATCTAACGAATTCTCTTAATTGCTTGCTTTTTCTTAGAATTTCACATTTCTCAAAACTTGCCACATGGATATAATGCTCATTTATGTATAAAACTGGATGGGCAAGGGTGACCTG
>NZ_LOEE01000067.1 GCF_001562415.1 Thermotalea metallivorans
TGAGCTTTGCAATTTCTTTTTTAATTTTCTTGATTTCTTCAAGGCTTGTAACATCTCCTTCTATGCTAATTGGAGATTTCTTTTTTACCCAACTTCGGACTGCTGTTTCACTTAGGCTATATTCGCTACAAATTTCCCTGATTGTTTTACCGGATTGTACCAAATCTGCTATCATTGTTTTGAAATCCTCTGTAAAAGTTCTTCGATTTGTCATTTATGGACACTTCCTTTCTTAAATCTTTAGTATATCTAAAACCTTATTTTGTGTCCATACTTATATACTAACATCAAACATCAGTTATATTATTTATTGCTTCACGTGAAGAATTATTTATTCTTTTTATAGTTTCTTTTATCTTTTTTTTACTTAGTTTAAACGCTTTGTTATCTTCCTTATATATACTCGGTCCCCTTAAATTGCTCCATCTTAATGGCCTACTGCTTAATCCAACCATATATACTTCTTTACTTAAATTTTATCACAAACATCACAAATCCTTCTATTAACATAATATTTTTATCAAACAATAATTTCCCCCGCCTCATATACTCAACCCCCAAAAAAGCAAAAAAGCCCTGATTTCTCAAGGCTTTACATACATTGTATCAATCAATCGTTCAAATATGGTGGAGGCGAGGGGAATCGAACCCCTGTCCGAAAGCACTTTGCCAGCAGCTTCTCCGAGTGCAGTCATTGTACGGATATCTCGTCTCCGGCAACGCCCAATGACAGGCTTTGCCATCAACCAGTCCCGATAGATCCGCCTGTGGGTCGAGACACCCCCAAGGCAGTTCCCCACTGGGTCGACGCCCTGGCCCTAAGCCGTGGGCAGCCTAGGCAGGACGAGCAGCTATATTAAGCTGCTAAAGCGTAATTTTCGTTTGCGTTTATATTTAGGTGCCACTTTTAACGTTGCTTGGCAACAACGACTCGCTGCTACTGACTCCACACCCCCGTCGAAACCTGTACGCCCCCATGATCTTATAAAATTTGGAATATGATAATAAAATCAATAGGCTCTTTGTCTTTCCCTCAATTCCTTCTGAATGCGGCGATTTGCATCCTTTCGGGCAATATCTTCCCGCTTGTCATAAAGCTTTTTCCCTTTGGCCACAGCCAACTCAATCTTGACCAACCCCCGCTGATTGATGTAGACCTTCAAAGGTACCAGGGTATACCCCTGCTGGGTTGTATAGCCAAGGAGCTTGGCAATCTCCCTTTTGTGCATCAATAGTTTTCTTTTCCTTAAAGGATCCACATTGTATATATTACCTTTCTCGTAGGGACTGATATGCATGTTGTGGATAAAAACCTCCCCGCGATCCACTTCGGCATAGCTGTCCTTCAGATTAATCTTGCCCATACGAATGGATTTTACTTCCGTGCCAGTCAAAACAATCCCTGCTTCATAGGTTTCTTCTATAAAATAATCGTGTCTTGCCTTTTTATTGTTGGCTATTACTTTTCCTTCTCCCATGCAAACACCTACTTTGAAAGGTAATTTTATCTACGGTCTATTAATTATGTTAACATAAAATTTGCATCTTGTCAATTAGCGTATTTTCCTTTCTCTGCCAGAATCCAATAATACAAACTTTTTTAAAGCCTTTGCCACACCGTCCTCGTCATTGGTTGCCGTTACATAATCGGCCCGGGCTTTCACCACTTCATCGGCATTTCCCATGGCAATCCCTAAACCGGCATATTCTATCATGCTAAGGTCATTCTCATGGTCTCCGAAACAAATTACTTCTTCACGCCGGATCCCCAAAGATTTTGCCAATCGCCTTACGGCTGCCCCTTTGCTCACACCCCTGTTCATAATCTCCAAATTGTTATGCCAAGATTTGCTGCATTCAATGGTAGGGATTGCCTCCAATTCCCTCCTTACCTTCGCTAGGAGCTCCTTATCCTGATCAATGATCACAAATTTATAGATTTTTGATTCGTTGTTTTGGATAATCTTATAAGGATCATCGATCACCCGTAGATCAATTTTTTCCTCTTCACGGAGGGTCTTATTCCATTCAGAATATTTCAAAGAACTGTAATCCAAGCGTTCTGTATAGAAAATCGTATCTGTATAGAAATGAAAATACAAATGATGCTTGCGGCAAATTTCCAGGATTTTAAGACAATCCTCCCGGCTGAGATGACTTTCATAAATAATTTTCATGTCCTTTAGATTTCTCACCATAGCCCCGTTGCAGGCGATAATGGGTGTGGTTACCCCTAAATATTTTGCATACACCTTGGCCGATGTAAAGATTCTTCCCGTGGCCACTGCCACATGAATCCCTTTATCCATCAACTGCCGCAGTACCTTTTCTGTCTCTTCGGATATTTTGCCATTGCTGGTCAGCAAAGTGCCATCCATGTCGCTGACAATTAATTTATAAGCCATGATTCTTGCCTCCTTCATTTTCCTCCCATCCCCTATTATACCACATAATGAAGGCACACCATGGTGTGCCTGTGGAAAATTTATCCCTGGGAAACCAAAACAAAATCGATCTCTTGTTGGGCAATGTCTACATGGACAACCTTTACCCTGACTTCATCTCCGATGCGATACGTCTTTTTTGTCCTTTCCCCCCGGAACAGATGATGGTCGGGATCGTAAATATAATAGTCATCAATCAGAGAACTAATTCGCACCAATCCTTCAATGGTATTTTCCAATTCCACGAACATGCCGAAGGAAGTAACACTGCTGATGATGCCGTCAAATTCCTCCCCAATATGGTAGCTCATATATTCGGCTTTTTTGAGGTCCTCTGTCTCCCGTTCTGCTTCCTCCGCAATTCTTTCCCTCTCTGAAGATTTCTCTGCAGTCTTGGCTACAATCCCCTTCAGTTTTTCAATCCTTTTTTCCGTCAGCTTGCCGCTGAGACTTTCCCGAATAATGCGGTGAATCTGCAGATCAGGATATCTTCGGATAGGGGAAGTAAAGTGAGAATAATACTGGGCCGCCAGCCCAAAGTGACCGCTGCACTCCGGAGAGTACCTAGCCTGTTTTAATGATCGCAGCATCAACGTATTGATAATTCTTTCCTCTTTTTTTCCTTCCACTTTTTTTAACAGATCCTGAAGGGACTTTGGATGTACTTCATTGGTTGCGCCCTTGAGATGATAGCCGAAATTATGAATAAACTTATTAAAGTTTTCTATCTTCTCCATATCCGGATCTTCATGGATACGATAGACAAAGGGGATATTGGCCCAATAATAATGCTCTGCTACAGTCTCATTGCAAATAAGCATAAATTCTTCAATAATGCGATTGGCAATTCTTCGCTCCGCCTTTCTGACCTCAATGGGTTTTCCGTTTTCGTCCAAGATGATCTTCGATTCGTCAAAATCAAAATCGATGCTTCCCCTGTCTTCCCTTCTTTTTCTTAATATCTTGCACAATTCTTCCATCAGTCGAAAATCTGCGATCAGATAATCATATCGCTTCATTAAGGTTTCATCCTGTTTTTCCAGAATGTCCGATACATCGGTATAAGTCATCCTTTCACAGGTTCTGATCACACTTTCAAAAATTTCATGTTGTATCACTTTTCCTTTTTTGTCTATTTCCATGGTTACCGATAGGGTGAGTCGATCCACCTTGGGGTTTAAACTGCATACACCATTGGACAGCTTTTTGGGAAGCATAGGAATCACCCGATCCACCAGATACACACTGGTTGCTCGTTTTAGTGCTTCCTTATCCAGAGGCTTCCCCTCTTTGACATAAAAGCTTACATCGGCAATATGCACGCCCAGGAGATAATTGCCATTGGGCAGTCTTTGCACCGATACGGCATCATCCAAATCCTTGGCATCTTCCCCATCAATGGTTACAATTCTTTCATGGCGCAAATCTCTTCTGCGGGCAATTTCTTCTTCCGGTATGATCTCGGGAATGCTTTGCGCCTC
Source organism: Thermotalea metallivorans (assembly GCF_001562415.1). GTDB lineage: Bacteria > Bacillota > Clostridia > Peptostreptococcales > Thermotaleaceae > Thermotalea > Thermotalea metallivorans. The sequence goes on from NZ_LOEE01000067.1 coordinate 3,926, forward strand.
TTCTTCCACCTTTTTGGGAAATTCCTCCGGCAATTTGTATTTTTTGATGATAGATAAAATATCCGTGCCTACATCATCTTTATGGCCAATTACTTCAATAATTCTTCCTTCCGGATTCCTTCGGGCTTCCGGCCATCTTGTAATTTCGGCAACCACTTTATATCCGTCTTTTGCCCCGTTAAACTCACTTTTGGGAATATAAATGTCCATGTTGATCCGGCGGTCGTCGGGCACGACAAAACCAAAGTTCTTACTGCTTTCAAAGGTTCCTACCACTTCCTTATTGGCCCTTTCAATAATACGAATAATTTCACCTTCTGACTTTTTCCCGTCACTGCTCCGCTTGATAACCCTGGCAATCACCCGATCATTGTGCATGGCTCCGTTCATGTCACTGGCGGGGATAAATACATCGGAATATCCCTCCAATTCTGACAAAAGAAACCCATAGCCCTTTGCATGCTGTTGAAGTTTCCCCACCATCAAATTCATTCTTTCGGGGGCAGCATACCGGTTCTTCTTGGTTTTGATGATCTCTCCCTTTTGCTCCATATCATCCAATATAGAATAAAATTTTCCAATCTCCTGAGGCCCTATAGCAAATACCTCGGCCAGTTCTATATCCAGCATGGGACTATATGCTTTTTCCCGCATAAATTCCAGTATCTTCTCTCTGCTGATCAATATAATTCCTCCAATCTCTTAAAAAAATCTAAATTTATCCAAAGGCTTACCTATATTCTACCCCAATTCAGAGCAAATATTTCTTTCTTTTCATTCTTTTCCCATGGAAAAAGTCCTACCCCGGGTAAACGGAATAGGACTTGTATATCCGATTAGAAAAATAGTCCGCCAAATTTTAAGAACAACGGCGCAAATACAAGGGCAACGATCGTCATCAGCTTAATTAGGATATTGATAGACGGACCCGATGTATCCTTAAAAGGATCCCCTACCGTATCCCCCACCACTGCAGCCTTGTGAGGATCGCTCCCCTTTCCGCCGTGATGTCCTTCTTCAATGTATTTTTTTGCATTATCCCATGCACCACCGGCATTGGCCATCAGGATTGCCAGCAATACCCCCGATACAAGGGAGCCCGCCAACAAACCGCCAAGGGCTTCAGGTCCTAAAAGCAGTCCTGTTGCCACCGGCGCCAATACGGCCATCACACCGGGAACCAACATTTCCTTCAGGGCTGCTGCTGTACTGATGTCAACACATTTTGCATAATCGGGCTTTGCTTTGCCCTCCATTAATCCCGGGATTTCTCTAAACTGCCTTCTTACTTCCTCAATCATTTGGAAAGCAGCCTTGCCTACAGATTCCATGGTCATGGCAGAGAATAAAAAGGGCAGCATACCACCGATCAACAGACCCACTACTACCAGCGGATCCAGAATATCAATCTTTTCTAATTTTACTACTTGAGAATACGATGCAAACAGGGCAAGGGCTGTCAATGCAGCAGAGCCGATGGCAAAACCTTTACCGATAGCTGCCGTTGTATTCCCTACGGCATCCAATTTATCGGTGATAGCACGCACTGTCTTGGGAAGCCCTGACATTTCCGCAATACCGCCGGCATTGTCTGCAATGGGACCATAAGCATCTACCGCAACGGTAATACCTGTTGTGGACAGCATTCCTACAGCAGCCAAGGCAATACCGTATAAGCCAAAGAATTTAAATGCGATCAGGATGCCGACGCAAATAAATATAATGGGCCAAGCCGTTGATAACATCCCTACGGCCAAACCACTGATGATGGTCGTGGCAGGACCTGTTTCAGACTGTTGTGCAATCTTTTTCACAGACTGGTAATCTCCGGATGTATATACTTCCGTTAATTGCCCGATAATCATACCCACAATCAAACCTGAAGCAATTGCCCAAAAAGCATTTAAATCACCAAACAAAGATCTGCTTAAGAAGAAGGCCCCAGCAACGACAATGATACCGGATACATATGTACCCATCTTTAATGCTTTTTGAGGATTTGTATTTTCATCCCCTTTTACAAAGAGGGAACCGATAATAGATGCAATAATGCCAAGGGACGCTAAAGCCAAGGGGAACATTGCTCCTGTTACGGGATCAATGCTTGGAATGACTACACCCAAAGTAATGGCAGAAATAATGGAGCCCACATAGGATTCAAACAGGTCTGCTCCCATCCCTGCAACGTCTCCCACATTATCTCCTACGTTATCCGCAATCACCGCCGGGTTTCTCGGATCGTCTTCCGGAATGCCAGCCTCTACCTTACCCACAAGGTCAGCACCCACATCTGCTGCCTTGGTGTAGATACCGCCCCCCACACGCCCAAATAAAGCGATGGATGAAGCACCCAAACCAAAACCGGTGATGATTCCCGGGTCTCTGATCAAATAGTATAAACCGCCTACACCGATGATCCCTAAACCTACGACGGACATACCCATCACGGCGCCACCACTGAAAGCTACGCTTAAGGCCTTATTCATGCCATTTTCTCTGGCAGCATTGGCTGTCCGCACATTTGCCTTTGTAGCAACCTGCATGCCAAAGAATCCCGCAAGGGCTGAAAAAAATGCACCCACCAGAAAGCATACAGCCGTCAGCCAACTGTTTAAACCTATGCCAATCACTACAAAAAGAATCCCTGCAAAAATAACGAGAGCCTTATACTCCCTTGTCAAGAAGGCCATAGCACCTTCATGTATATATGAAGAAATTTCTTTCATCCTGTCAGTGCCGACATTTACGCCATTGATTCTTGCTGTAAGCATATATGCAAAAGCCAATGCGATTATTCCTACTATAGGCGCTAACAATGCATAATCCATTCCTGATGCCTCCTTTATTTTCCAAATCTGTTACAACAGACTCTGGTGTTTCCTATTAGAATAATCTGATCAAAAGAATTGAATTAATAATGAAAACAATTGCTCCGATTGTTGTAACTTTGCTTAACAGTTCTTCATATCCTCTACCTTTTTGCTTACCCCACAGTTGTTCCGCTCCGCCGGCAATGGCACCAGATAATCCTGCACTCTTTCCTGATTGAAGCAATATACTTCCGATAAGAATAAGACTTGCAATCACTTGAATAACCATCAGTACAATTCTCATTTTTCCACCTCCTCCGTCTAATTAACATACATATTTTAACATAGGTGCCTTTTAAAATCAATAAATATTATCCCCTGGCACAATTTATCCACTTTTCTAGAATAATTGCAAATATTTTGTACGTCAAAACTTTTTTATGCATTTTTGAAGTGATCAATAAAATGACAATAATATAAGGATAGGCTGTTCTATCCTTATATTATTGTTGAAATTGACAAACCCTATACCTCTTTATTTTAAATTGTAAAAGGCATTCATTCCCGCATATTTTGCAGTATAATCCAGCATTTCTTCAATTCTTAACAGTTGGTTGTATTTTGCTACCCTATCAGTTCTGGATGGAGCGCCTGTTTTAATTTGTCCTGCATTTACCGCCACAACCAAGTCTGCAATCGTTGCATCTTCTGTTTCTCCTGATCTGTGGGATACCACAGCGGTATATCCGGCTCTTTTTGCCATTTCAATGGCATCCAAGGTCTCTGTAATGGTTCCGATTTGATTCAATTTGATTAGAATGGCATTGGCCGTATTGGCTTTAATTCCTCTTTCTAATCTGGATGTATTGGTTACAAACAAATCGTCTCCCACCAGCTGGATTTTCTTGCCCAATTTCTCTGTCAGCAGCTTCCAACCATCCCAATCCTCTTCATCCAATCCGTCTTCGATGGAGATGATGGGATATTTATTGACAAGGTGCTCATAGAATTCCACCATCTGCTCGGACGTCTTTACCACACCTTCTCCGGCCAAATTGTACTTTTTCTCTTCCTTATCATAAAGTTCTGTAGCAGCTACATCCAAGGCCAACATTACATCTTTGCCTGGAGTATAACCGGCCTTTTCAATGGCTTCTATAATCACTTCCAAGGCCTCTTCATTAGAAGTTAAGTTTGGCGCAAAACCACCCTCATCTCCTACCGCTGTATTCAAGCCCTTTGACTGAAGCACTTTTTTCAGGTTGTGGAAAATTTCTGCTCCCATCCTTAAGCCTTCTTTGAAGCTGGATGCTCCAACGGGCATCACCATAAACTCCTGGATATCCACATTATTGTCTGCATGCTTTCCCCCATTTAAAATATTCATCATGGGCACGGGCAATGTCTTTGCATTTACCCCACCGAGATATTGGAACAACGGCATTCCCAGAGCATCTGCAGCGGCTCTGGCTACAGCCATGGATACGCCCAAAATCCCATTGGCGCCTAATTTTCCCTTATTTTCTGTGCCGTCCAGTCGGATTAATTCCATATCGATGGCCACTTGGTCCAGGGCATCCATGCCGATGATCTCAGGAGCAATGATTTCATTGACGTTTTCTACTGCCTGTAATACCCCTTTTCCCAAGTATCTGTTTTTATCTCCGTCTCTTAATTCCACCGCTTCAAAGGCTCCCGTGGAAGCTCCTGACGGAACCATGGCTCTGCCCATGGCACCTCCCTCTAAATATACCTCCACTTCCACCGTGGGATTCCCTCTGGAGTCCAATACCTCTCTAGCATAAATATCTGCAATAATTGTTGACATATGTATCTTCTCCTTTCCCTATTAAAAATTTACAATTTGTACAAATTCATCGGCTTTTAAGCTGGCTCCCCCGACCAAAGCCCCGTCAATATCTTCTTGATTCATAATCTCTTCTGCATTGGACCCTTTCACACTGCCGCCGTATTGAATGCGAATCTCCGTGCAGAGATCTTCTCCGTACAGTTCTTTGATGGTTTCCCGAATCTGATAGATTACTTCATTGGCTTGCTCTGGCGTAGCCGTTTTTCCAGTGCCAATGGCCCATATGGGTTCATAGGCAATGACAATTTGGGTCACTTCTGCACCGGGCACGCCCGCCAAGGCCTTTCGAATTTGATTCTTGACGATTTCTTCTGTCTTTCCCTGTTCTCTTTCTTCCAAGGTTTCCCCTACGCATACAATGGGCTTAATGTTGTGCTTTAGGGCCGCATGAACTTTTTTATTGACGGTTTCGTCCGTCTCATGAAAATATTGTCTTCTTTCAGAATGGCCGATAATACAGTAATCCACACCAATATCCTTCAACATGACGGGAGAGATTTCACCGGTAAAGGCCCCCTGTTCTTCCCAATGCATGTTCTGAGCGCCCAGCTTAATATTTGTATCTTTTACTGCTTCCTTTAAAGGCAACAGCAGGGTAAAAGGGGCACAGATGACTACTTCCACGTCAGTCCCCTTGACTTCATCCTTGATCTCCTTTACAAATTGTACTGCTTCATCGATGGTTTTATGCATTTTCCAGTTGCCTGCGATAATTGGTATTCTCACAGCAGCACCTCCCTATTTGTCCTCGATTACGGCGATGCCGGGCAGTTCGATACCTTCAAGGAATTCCAAGGATGCGCCTCCGCCTGTGGAGATATGGGTCATCCTGTCGGCAAATCCCAATTGCTCAACGGCAGCCGCACTATCTCCTCCACCGATAATCGTTGTTCCCTTGCTCTCTGCCAGTGCTTTGGCCACTTCCTTCGTTCCTATGGCAAAGGCAGGCATTTCAAATACACCCATAGGTCCGTTCCACACAACAGTCTGAGCCTTCTTGATTTCATCAGCAAAAAGTTTTACAGATTCCATACCTATATCTAATCCCATCTTATCTGCCGGGATATTGGCCACGTTTACGGTTTCATGGTCTGCATCGGCTTTGAATTCTCCGGCTACCACCACATCCACAGGCAACAGCAGCTTTATACCCTTGACTTTGGCTTTTTCCATCAATTCCTTCGCCAGATCCAGTTTATCTGCTTCCAACAAGGATTTTCCCACTTCATATCCTTTGGCCTTCAAGAATGTAAAGGCCATACCGCCTCCAATAATCAAAGAATCCACTTTCTCCAACAGATTGTTGATGACGCCGATTTTGTCGGAAACCTTTGCTCCTCCAAGGATTGCCACAAAAGGCCTTTCCGGGCTATGCAGCGCCTTCCCCATCATCTCAATTTCTTTTTGAATGAGATAACCTGAAACACATGGAAGATAATCAGCAATGCCGGCCGTAGAGGAATGGGCTCTGTGGGCAGTACCAAAGGCATCGTTTACAAACAATTCTCCCAGGCTAGCCAATTCTTTAGAAAATTCGGGATGATTTTTCTCTTCTTCCTTTCGAAACCGTACATTTTCTAGGAGGACCACTTCTCCATCCTTCATCTCTGCCACAGCCTTTCTGGCGTTTTCCCCCACCACCGTATCATCTGCCGCAAAAATGACTTCTTGATTTAATAATTCTGCCAATCTTTTGGCCACGGGTTCCAAGCTGTATTTTTTATTCGCCTCCCCCTTCGGCCTGCCCAAATGGGACATCAATATGACCTTTGCTCCATTTTTCGCAAGATATTGTATGGTTGGCAAGGCCCCTCGAATGCGAATATCATCAGTAATATTTTTGTTCTCATCCATGGGTACGTTAAAGTCGCATCTGACCAAAACCCTTTTTCCGCCTACTTCCACATCTTCAATTGTTTTTTTATTCAACATGCCTACACCCCTCATCTTTCAAAATTTATGTGTAACATACTATATTATATGTAACATACGATTTTCTTCCCGTCAATCATTTCAGTGTAAGGATATATCGAGTAGGAGGTAGATAATTAATTTATCTACCGTCCTCTCACACCACCGGACATACGGTCCCGTATCCGGCGGTTCATCAGGATTAATATCACATAGAAAGCCTTTTAGTTAGAGTAGTGAATCC
>NZ_LOEE01000068.1 GCF_001562415.1 Thermotalea metallivorans
AGCAGTTTTTAAAGCCTCTATTATAAGCTGCAGAGCTTCAAGGAATTTAATATCTTCGAGCTCATCACAGCAGTAGTAGAATAAAGCACCAATGGTGCGTAAATCAGTGTTATTGCGGTTTTCAACCGCTAACATAATGTACCTTGAAAAAACAATAGTAGTATGGGCAACCATCATATCGTACGAACGGCCCTGAAATTCCTTTGCCAGCTTAAGGTATGACTTGCACATTTTGAAGAATACCTCAATATCCCATCGTTTACCGTAAATCCTGATTATTTCTGTTTCTGGAAGATCTATATCCGTAGAAATCAGAGCGAGCCATTTGCTCTTGTTCCTTCTGTCACGGACAAAGACAATTTTTGCCGGAAGGCTGTTCCCCTCCTTATCGTGCAGCTCTACCATAACAGATGCCAGGTATTTGGCTCTACCTCTGCGTTTTCTTACGATTCGGTATATCTCACGCAAGGATTTCTTTTCACCATTGAAGGTGTAGTAAATCTTTGGCGTGTCCTTCAACATAGCTATCACATCAAGGTTCATTTTACAAACCTTGATAATAGTAGCAGGAAAGGAAAACCAACTGTCGAACAGAACATACTTTGCCTTTATACCAGCAGCAATAGCTTGCTTCAGCATTGCCAGTGCAGAATCCGGAGAAGTAGATAACGCATTTTTACGGCGTTTAAACCCAACAGTCCTTTTGTCTATTGATTCTCTGGCTGGATTTATACAAACCTTTGCATTAGCTGAACTTAAAAGGTTGAAGGCCACTGGGATAAACGAATTACCATCTGTCCAACCAAGAGTAAGCATACGAAAGCCTTTCTTGTTCTTGTTGCCATCAGCATGGTCTTTGACCCAGCAAAGAAGCTCTACTGCTTTGCTTCTTGTTCTGCTGTAGAAGGAATCGTCTATCACAAATACATCAGCCCGATTATCTGCTGTAAGTGGATCAATGTGATGGTTTATAACCTTGGCAGAAAGCGAATAGAGAAACCTCTGCCAGTTGATATGCATCGAGTTTAGGAATCTGTAGGCAACATCTCTTGCAAACGGTATATTAGGGTTTTCGGCTTCGTAATTCATGAACAGGTTCTTGCCAGTAAAAGCAAGCCTGAAAAGCACTTTAAATACCTGGACACAAGGTATACCCTTTTCTTTATATGCATTTGACTCTTTCAGTATTGAAGCTATAGAAAACTTTTTAAAAAAGTTATCGACTGTCAGTACAAACCTATTTTCTGCTTTCATCTTCTGTGATACAATAGACATGTTCAAGAACCTCCCAACCGTTGATTTTAATGGGGTTTTGTCACTTCTATTATATCACAGAGAGGGG
>NZ_LOEE01000069.1 GCF_001562415.1 Thermotalea metallivorans
TCCTAACGTCAAAACAATTTTGCGCTATTTAGGGATTCCTGAGAACATCTACATCAGAGGTGCATCATAATTTAAAAGTTCTGAATTAAATTATGAAAAAGTTATGATGTATTCAGCGGAATATGAGATAAAAAACATTAAAAATATATTTTAAATATAACTATATGGTGATATAATATAAATATCATTAATTATTTTTGCTAGGTGGTGTTGCATATGTTTGTTTTTCATTTTTATGATTTTTTAATAAGCCTTTTGTTTCTAGGCATTAACATGGGAACACTTTATTACTATATAAACTACAATACCCGTCCAGAAGGAGGAATGCTTCATTTTTTCACCAATATGTTGATTGTTCTTGCCAATCTCTACTTTTCAGAAAGATTTTTGGCAGAAATTCAGTTTAAAACCAGCAGAAAAAAAATAGAGTTTCTATGGTCCACTTTCTTTGCATCACTATATTCCCTGATTTTCTTAGGCGTTCTTTTCTATTTTATGAAGGAAAAATACCTAGAACAAATAATTGCAATCAATGACTTTATCGTCGCAAAAGTAAGGAGTGGATCAATCTGGACAATGATTAAAGGCAGCTTCAGCTTAACAAAACATATTTTTCTACTGCTGCCCCATATGTTTTTTATCAAATATTGGTTTTCATCTTTTATCAACAATACAAAAACCTTAACATATGTTAAAAATACAACATCTCTTTTAAAAACACCCAGACCTTGGAACGAAGAATTAGGCATAATGCTTTTTAGAAATTTTCCTTCTTATCGCTGTTCTAAATTTTTTATAGGAGATAAAAGTGTTTTTGAAACAGCAGACGATAAAAAACAGGATGAAATTCTTTCTCAAATTAGAAAGCCGGCAAATGACGAGGATGATTTCTTTGGGTCAAAGCCGAAGAAAAAATATTACGAAGAAGGGTTAAAAGAACTCAACAATCTCATAGGACTTGAAACTCTAAAAGAAGAAATCAAAATATTTTTGGCCAACATGGAAATGATGAAAAAGAAAAAGAAAGCCGGGCTAAAACAAGATAAAGGAACCTTGCATATGCTGTTTTTAGGAAATGCCGGTACATCTAAAACTACTGTCGCAAGAATCATGGCCAAACTATTATATGGCTTAGGCTATATTTCAGAAAATAAGTTGGTAGAAGCAGACCGAGAAAGTCTGATCGCTCAATATGTAGGTCATACAGCCATTAAGACAAAAGAGCTGATCCAAAGAGCAAAGGGCGGTGTTCTTTTTATAGATGAAGCCTACTCTTTAAAACCGAAATCCAACGGGTTTGAACAGGAAGCCATTGACACATTGGTAAAAATGATGGAAGATGAAAGAGAAGATTTAGTAATAATCTTTGCAGGATATGAAAAAGAAATGGAAGAATTTTTACAATCAAATAGCGGTCTAAAATCAAGAATCCCTTATACTTTCCATTTTCCAAACTATAGCAAAAAAGAATTAGTTGCTATTGCAAAAAGAATGCTGAAAAACAAAAAATATAACCTAACAGCTAATGCTGCTTTAGAATTAGAAAAACAAATAGATCGATTATTGGAAAGAGCTAAACACGAAAATGGCCGCTTGATCCGAAATTTGGTTGAAAGGATAGAAAAAGAACAAAATTTGCGTCTATACAAAACAAACGAAAAGGATTTAGCTGTAATTATCGAAGAAGATATAATAAAGGCAGTAGATTTTGTTGTAAAGCAATAAAGGAAGTGATAAAAGGTAATGGCAGAAGAAATATTCGAAAAAGTATTAGAGTTTTTTATAAAATTGGGCCTAGCTACATTAATCCCCGGAATAATTCTTTATGCTTTGTTTATATGTATAACAATAGTTGCTGCAGTTATTATGTTGTTTGCTTTACATGCTCTTCGTTTCTTTGTTTGGTATATAGAGATACGTGATAAATTCTTAGGCTGGTAAACCTGACTTTGGTCAGGTTTTTTTATTTTTTATAGAAAGACTTTATACGAAAAACGAGCCTTTTATTTTACTTATAACGAACGATTTATATTTGACCGTAGGTAAAGTTGTATATGTATCAAAAAATTTGCCTACAGCGAAATTAAAAGCCCACAGCAATAAATTTTTTAGGTATATGACAAAACATTTTTTATTTCATTGCAAAAAAGGAGGGACTCTTTTTGACAGAATATCAGCACGAGGATTTTCTACAGGATTATACCGAACAGATGAGTCATTCAGGTGTTAATATAGCAAAGAAAATCGGCAAAAAAATTGCTAAAAATATTTTTGCCATGATAAAGCTGGCAGTAAAAAAACTGATTCTGATGACCCTGCCCATAATAATGCCTTTATTATTAATCATATTGGTTGCTTTATCCGTTTATACTGTTGTGTTTATCATGCCTAAATACGTTTCTCAACATATGTCTGAAAAATTAAATTCAAAGTTTGTAGCTATTTTTAGCTGGGGCAATAACGGAAATTGGAATTTTGAAAAAGATAAGGAACTACTGAAAAGATATGAAACCGTTACAAATCAATATATCAAAGAAGTTAGTGAAATTCAGAAAAGAAACGGTATATATACCATGACTCAAGAGCAAATAGAACAAGCAGAACCTCATAAGCTACAATGGGGAATACTTGCTTCCCTAGATAGAGTTTTGGGGAAAACCGATAACAAATTTATGCCCATTCCTGAAAAACATTATGAAGCCTTAAAAACAAAATACCAATGGCTGCACACCAAAGAAACATATGAAAAAACATGGGAAGAAAAGGTATGGACTATTATAGATCGTGATGAAGATGGAAGTCCTGTATACGGATGGGAATGGGAAACAAATAGTGATTCTTGGGAAAAGAATCGTGATCTACTCCTTATGGCTGATACATATAAAAATATTATAAATTATGATTGGAAAGTCTATGATATTCGTATTTCTGCTTATTCTGTGCAAATAACTCTAAACGGAAAAACTATTGCAACATATAATCATAATTCCAGCAATATTCCTGAAAAATACAAAAAATATTATGACATGATGATAGATACCTATAAGACGCAACAAAATTCAAGCAAAATCAGAAATATAAAATACCATCTACAAGTACCTTTACTAGACTCTGTAAAACATACCGGCACTCCTTACCAAAGGTTAAGGGACTATCTAAATCAAAACAAAATTGCAAAAGAAAGTGATATAGAATTCATTATTCATATGGCTTATAACCTTGAAAATGATGAATATGACTTTGACAGCATAAACTTTCTTGATAATGAGATGGCAGAATTAGATATTCATATTAACCTTCCTACAATCCAGGGAAATTGGACTAGGGCTGACCTTATAAGAACAGCAACATCTTTACTGGATTTGCCTTATTTTTGGGGAGGCAAATATCCTCAAAAAGGCATTAACCCCAACTGGGGAAAATATAAAGTAGTAACTGCCGGCGGAAACTGGGCAACCGGTACTGCCCAATTATATGGCCTTGACTGTTCCGGCTTTGTTGACTGGGTTTATTATCAGATGATAGGAAAAACCGTAGGAAAAGGTGGTGGAACAGTATCTCAATGGCTAAATACAAAACCTATTAAAGAAAGTGAATTACGTCCGGGAGATCTTGGTTTTTATGGCCTTTTAGGAGGAGGACATGTTGGAATTTATATCGGTGAAAAAAACGGCAAAAAAATGTTTATCCATGCAGGGGGTAGAGCATGGAAAACCGGCGATCGTCCAGCAGGCAGGGTTGTTATTACTTATAACAACACATCCGAAAGATACAATGGAAATGCCCCATCTAAATTCAAATACTTCCGCAGAGTGCCTGTATCCTTTGTAGGAGATTAAGGGGGGAGATGCAGCTTTATGGCAAGAAAAATTATAGGTATATCAATCATTGTTGTTGCAATTGTACTTCTTATCATTTTGCCTTTATATGAAAAATATAAAACAAAACCTCAAACATATATGACAAAAGAAGAAAAAAAACTATTAGAACAGATTGATAAGCAATATACAACAGAATATGAGAAAAAATATATGGATAATTTAAAAGAATACAATTTTGCCAGTGAAACTATAGAAAGATTTGTATCCCTATTAAGTAATAAAGAATATGAAAAAGCCTATGAAATGCTTGATGAACAGTATAAAAAAGATTTCCATTATTTTTTTGAGGAATTTAAAAACAACTATCGCTTTAAAACAAAATATCCCAAAACTAGTATTATCAACGATTTCTATGTTGTAGGAAAAAATTATATTGCCTTTGCTGAAATTTTCGATTTTGAAGCAGAGTATGAGGAAAAAAATACAGGCGGTGGAGATTATTTGGAAAAAACCTTCACCGTATTTTCCAACGGAAACATTGCAGATATTGGGATTGTTGAAATAAATCGCATAAACAAATCAAAGAAGGATCATCTTTTCTTTCCTAGTATTTCAGCAACTGTTGAAAAAGAATATATCCTCGAAACCGGTACTGCCTATATAATAGCACTAAATAACAAAAACAGCACAGACATTCATATTCAAGATATATATGCAATCAAAGAGAATAAAATAAAATCCCGATCCGGGATTTCTAAATTACCTTCAAAAATACCTGCTTTGAAAAGTAGAAAATATACTGTATTCTTTAATCATATTAACAAGGCAGATACTTTAGTTATTCAGTTAGAAGGAAAAAACGAAATAAAAATATCTCTCAAAAAATAAACAGAAAGGAAGAAATGTATGTATACTAAAAATATTTTTATTTTAATTTTAGCCATTGGAATTTTTCTTATTGCTTTATCTTTTTTATCATTAGTTACAAATTATGTATATGCAGACGGGAACGAAGGATCCACTTTAAAAAGAATAGAAGAACAATCTAACAAGACTATGGCAGATCAATTAAAAGAAATACAAGAAAAAGAAAAGATAAATAATAATGAATTGCAAGATTTAAAGCAAGATAACAAAGCAAATGAAGAACAACAGTCTGAAATAGACACACCTACAGAAGATATGTCAAAACTAGAATTCATTGAAAAAAGACTCTTAGCAACCGCAAGAGCAACAGGTATGAAATGGCTGCCCATTACTTATGGACTATCTTTTATTTGCTGGTTATTAGCATATTTATATGAAAACCTAAAATTCTTTTTTAAATCTTCAATAACCATGTTCTTTTTGTCAACCTTAGGACTAACCATTATTATTTTTGCTAAACCTCTTGTGGTGGCCATAGCCACAATCGTAGAAAAAATGTAGAAAAAAGGGGGATCTTTTTTTGAAAAGATATACACTTCATTTAGTTGCACCTGCAAGCTAGAAGAATATTATCAAGGAAATAGAAACAGAGATTACAGAGCATAACGGAGAACCCATTGAAATAAAGGTAGTAGGACATGATTATACTTTTTCGTCTTTTGCCCATTGGGCTGTAGCAAACCAATCTAGCAGTCCTGATTTTGTATTAATCTTTGATAATGCAGATTATACAAAAATAGACATTAGCACAGGCCATTATGTGGGCTACGGCAATTTATTGCAAAATTTAAAAACCGCAAAATTTAGCTTGGATTCAAAATTTATCATGATTTTATCAGCAGAAAAAGAGAAACAAATTGATTTTCTCAATGAGCTGATCAAGTTAAACATTCAAAATTTCCATTTCCCTCAAAACGGACAATTTGATATAGATGATTTGAAAAAATGGCTTTTAGATATTGATAAAAAACTCAAGGACAATGAAAAATACCTTTTTACTCAAAATATTCTCGATACAGAAAGGAAAGAAGATTTATCCTTACAAACAAAAAAAGAAGCAAAGAAACCCCTAGACGCTGATAAAGAAAAAACAGAAATGGAACCGGACCATGTACCAAAAAAGAAAAAGTTTGACTATAAAGAAGAAATTGTGGAAGTAAAAATAATTGAAAAAGAAATCATTAAATCAAAAACCACTATTGTTAAGGAAAAGGATAAACATCTTGTTCTTTTTTTCTCTCCGAATAGAAGTGGAGCAAGCTATGTAGCTACAAATCTTGCTTATATGATTGAAAAAAGAAATAAAAAAGTTGGAATATGCGATTTGGATTTTAAAAATCAAAGCCTATTCCAATATTTTTTTATTGACGAAAAAACAGAAAAAGAAAAAATAAACAGTTTGTCCAATGCTTTGAAATTAGGCAATAAAAGCATTGCAGACGTAGCCTATGTTACGGGGGACAAGGACAGTATATATCTTTTAACGAACAAACCAAGCAACAGAGAAATACATGAAAAAATTAGTATCCAAGAAATGATCCCTGTCATTGATACCTTGAGAAGTGAAATGGATTTTTCTATTTTAGATTATGCTTTTCGCGATTATTTAAGCGAAGAAGATATATATTTATTTCGATTTGTAGATTCTGTCTGTATTGTAACAGGAATAGATTATTTATCTTTGGAATCTACAAAAAAAACAATTCAAAGGTTATTGGCCAATGCAATTCCTTTTGAAAAAATTATTATAGTTTTAAATAAATACGAAAATCTTTCTTACCCATCCTATACGGATATTTTATACTTGCTAGAAAAAGATGTTCCTTGGAAAATCGATAATCAAAAGATTTTTAAGGTAGGTTATGACAGCAATAGCATTAAAAGCACATGGGAAGGACATGCTTCCGTCGTAAATTCTGCTTCCGAAAATATTATAAGTCACTTTGATATACTAGCAGACTATTTTATTAAAGGTGAAAAAACAAAAGATAAAAAAACTTTTTTAAGTCGATTTATTGGGAAGATTAGTCCTGCTTCAAAGGAGGAAAAATAAATGGAATATGCTCTTGTGAATACAAATATAAAAATCGATACATTGGAAAGTATGGCAAATTTACTTGTAAAAACAAGGACTTTGCATGAAGCATTAAAATGCAGGGATAAAGAAACTGCCGAACACTCGGAAGGTGTGGCAAATATTTCTTTTTTACTGGCACAAGAATTACAGATGGACATTGTTTATAGATACTGGGCATACATTGCCGGTATTTTACATGACATAGGAAAAATAGAAATGTCCGACACGATATTAAAAAGCGGGAAAGCTAATTTATCTGAACACGAACAAAATATTATAAAAAATCATCCGTACCATTCCTATAGAACAGCACACAGGCTCAACTTCCCAAAGGATATTTGTGAAGCATTATTATATCACCATGAAAGATTTGACGGCAGCGGATATCCTGACGGATTAACAGGAAATGCTATTCCTATTTTAGCCAGAATTGTAGCAGTTGCAGACGCTTACCATGCCATACGATCTCAAAGAAACTATAAGCAGGCATTTTCCATTGAAGATACCATAACAATCATGAAAAACGAGATTAAAAAATATGACCCTATAATTTTTCAAAAACTCATAGAGCTTATTGGAAAAAACGAAATAAAATAATAAATATATATTGATAATATTACTATATAGTAGTATAATAAATATATAATTATTTTGCTAAAAGAAAGGAGAATTCAACATGAAAAAAACAATTCCCATTTTGTTAATCTTAATTTTGATTTTATTTATCGTGCCAGTATCAGCAAATCCAATGAATTTAGCAAAGAAATTTATAGATATGGGCAATCATTGGGCAGAAGTAACCGTCAACAAACTCATAGAATTGGGTGTTATCAAAGGCTATGAAGATAATACTTTTAGACCTGACAATACCATTACAAGAGCAGAATTTTCTACGGTTATCCGAAAAGCTTTTCAACTTGACCTTATAGACGGAAACAGCTTTACCGATACCAATAACCACTGGGCAGGAAAAGAAATTCATACATTAGTTGCGAAGGGGATTATAGACAAATCCGAATACGGTACAAAGTATTCCCCTAATGAAAAAATCACAAGAATAGAGATGGCAAAAATGATCGTAAGAGCTATGGGCTTGGATGCCGAAGCAAAAGAAAAGGCAAATCAGGCAACAAAATTTGCAGATGATAAGAGCATAAAAGCAAAAGATAAGGGATATATCATCATAGCCAGTGAAAATAAGATCATCAACGGGTACCCCGACAATACTTTTCAGCCTAATGGTAAGGCAACAAGAGCAGAAGCATCAACTATGATTACAAAAATGATTGAGATTATGGAGAATGGTACTGTACCCCCAACACAACCGCCAGTAGTAGTACCAGTGAAGGAATACAGTGAAATGACGGAGTTTCCTAGCAAAAATGCAAATGAAGTAAAAATAAAAGGCCCATTCAATGTTTATTTAGAGAATGTAGATAAATATTATTTTGCTAAAGCAACTGATTTTCCAATAAAGGTAGGGGACTTTATTATTACAGGTTTTGACTATGATAAGACTCCAGATTTTAATGGTCACTATAAATTCTACATACAAGGTATACCAGTTAAAGATACGGCAGGGGTATACCTTAGAAGTGGATTTATAGATACTAAAGACCAGTATAGATTTAGAAGTTTTATGGGATTTGATGAAGATCTTCGAGATGTAATTGCGAAAAAATTTCCGGATAGTGATATCATAGGTTTTCATGGTAATAGTGAAATAACTAAGGATTCAAAATTTACAGGAACCTTCTATGTGGATGATATTTTAGATTGGACTTTTGATGGCAAGGACTTCAGCAAGATTAGAATGACAAATATGAAATATATCATGTTAAGACATGAGGACAGTAAAGATGTATTGATGATAGAAAATCCATTTAAATAGCTGGTAAGCAATGTTAAGAAATACCTTAACATTGCTTTAATTAAAAGGAGGGAAAAAATTGAAAATATCAAAAAAGAGCCTATGTTTAGCGGTAATACTTGCTATGCTTATGCAGATTTTTATTCCTTTTTCACAAATCAGATCTGTTCACGCTGCTGCCGGTGATGCACCAATACTAATTGTGGCATATTTTGAGTATTGGCAAGATCCAACCACAGGAAAATGGCTATATGATAAATCTGCTACTGAACGTGCTACTTTAGCGAATGGAGCGCAATCAACTTTTGCTCAATATCAGTTTCCGTCAGTGTCGATAGACCAATATAAAATTAAGGACATTCAAGTATATGACCCGGATGCTATAAAACCCGCAAATCTTCAAAGATGGACAGAGATAAGTGATGCAGATATTAAAATTTATAAAGCAAAGAATATTCAATTAGGAAATAAAGAAGAATTGCTAAATAAAGAAGGGGTAGTGCAAATTAAAGCAGGGATTTCCTTGTGGGGAATAACACCGGATGTACCAGATCCGGTTCATACATTGGCCTATACAAAAAAAGGTTCTAATGTAAAGGTTTATAGAAACTACGTGCCTATTATAGTTACCTACGAGCCAGTAAGTAAAAGCAAGCTAACTATCAACTACTATGATGAAATATCTAAACAGAAAATCAAAGAGAGTGAAACAAGAGAACTAGAATTTAATAAAAACAATGTTATACCTATACCTGAAATACCCACTTATACATTCAAATATTGGATATATGACAATAGTGGGACAAGACGTAATGAAAACCCTGTTAATGTGTGGGGGATAGAAGGGGAACATACCCTAGATATTTATTATAAAGGGCCGGATACATTAAATCCTTATGTAACATGTTGGGGTACTGGTACACCTAATCCTGCCACACTCAACAATGGATCAGCAACAGTGAGTGTAGAGGTAAATGGTGAGGCTTTTAATCTAGGGAGTGACTCAATAACTTCCTGGACATTATCTATACAACCTCCCTCTATAATCTAACGAATTCTCTTAATTGCTTGCTTTTTCTTAGAATTTCACATTTCTCAAAACTTGCCACATGGATATAATGCTCATTTATGTATAAAACTGGATGGGCAAGGGTGACCTG
>NZ_LOEE01000070.1 GCF_001562415.1 Thermotalea metallivorans
CTAACGTCAAAACAATTTTGCGCTATTTAGGGATTCCTGAGAACATCTACATCAGAGGTGCATCATAATTTAAAAGTTCTGAATTAAATTATGAAAAAGTTATGATGTATTCAGCGGAATATGAGTTACAAAGGGTTATAACTTGAAATTTAGTTGAAAATGTTTACAACATTAATAATCTATCAAGGGGGATTATCATGAAAAAAATTATTGCTATTACGATAGTGTTTTGCTTAATGATGAGTTTATCAATAATAGCATTTGGAAATGGTAGAGATGTTTTATCGAATTATGTTGATGAGAATTTTCAAATAGAATATGATAAAATTTCTAGTCTTAAAGATGACGAGGAACAGATTAAAAACCTTATTCATTTGTATTTTGACATGTACAATCATTCACTAAAAACTTTAAAGCCTGTGGAATGGGATATACTATTAATAGAAAATG
Organism: Thermotalea metallivorans; assembly: GCF_001562415.1. Classification (GTDB taxonomy): domain Bacteria; phylum Bacillota; class Clostridia; order Peptostreptococcales; family Thermotaleaceae; genus Thermotalea; species Thermotalea metallivorans. The sequence continues at coordinate 451 of NZ_LOEE01000070.1, forward strand.
CCAATACCGACCTAATCAAAGAAATACATAAATATGATCTTGAATATAATATTTTATATAATATAAGGTTTAAAAATTATAAAAACATCATAGATTTTGAAAAAATAAATATCGAAGAAAACCAAGCAATAGTCAATTTAATCTATGGATCAGATATTAATTATGATCATCTTCAGGATGTAAATACTAAAATTAGAAATATAAAATATACTATCAAACTTAAAAAAAGCAATTTACAATGGAAAATTGAGGCTATAGATTCAGATGAATATGGAGCAAAATATTTTAAAGATAAAATGAAAGTCAAGTCATTGTTTGATATTAATGAAAGTAAAAAAATAGCAATAAAGCAAGCACTTGAGGAAGTAAAAAAAGCTGCAATAGAAATGAATAAAAATATACAGAATAGTTACAAAAATTTAAATATTAGTGAAGCAGAAAAAGGAACATTGAATGGCACTGTGGGTATTGCAGCTACTGTTTCCTATAATAGAGATACAGCAATTGAATATGCTAGAAAATATGCATTAAATAATGCTCCATTTTTTTATAGTGCAAGTAGTGATTGCACTAATTTTGTTTCACAATGTGTTTGGGCTGGATACGGGGGATGGGATCCTACAGGAAGTGATAGTGCTAATAGAACGAGAGTAAACAATAAGTATAGAATGACTAGTACTTGGTATGGAGGAACTGGTGGCGGATCGTCAAGTTGGGAAAGTGTAAATAGTTTTTATTCCTATGTAAAAAGCAATACAGGTACTGGTCCTAGAGGGACTGTATATGAAGAAGATAAAAGCGTAGGTTCTTTTAACTATAGCGCAATAGCTAAAGGAGATGTATTGCAGGGGTGGCCGGATTCTCAAAATCGATATTATCATTCAATTTTTATTTCTGCAGTATTAAAACCTGGTATACCAGCAGAAATCCTATATTGTTCTCACTCAACTGCAAGGCAAGATGAATTGCTTACAAAGTTTACACAGTGGGTAGGTAGTGGAAAAATGAGAGGAATTAGATTCAATTCTACCGCATACTAAAAAGGATGTGTTGTCATGATTAATAAAAAGCTGAAAAAGGCATCTGGCATTTCTGTAATTCTTTTAATATTTCTACTGTTGTTTATTTTTAACGATAATATTCAATCACAGTATTTCATTTGGAAAACCCACTATAGCAACGAGAAGGATGTGATCCAGACATATTTCTGGGGTGTAAATCATCATCATCCCAAAGTAGTGCAATCAACTTTGCATCCCAAACTTATGATATCAAATCGTGACTTTCAGTACAAAGAAGTAAAGAGTTGGAAGATTATTCGTTTATTTAAAAATGAAGAGAAAACAGAATATTTTAAAAAGGAAATTGTATTGACAAAGCGATATGGCTTTACTTCACCTCCCTTTGACGCAGCGGTATATGAAGTTGAATTTGATTTAAAAGTAAATCCATATTTGGATTATTCAAAAACTGAGATTGATAGCACATTTTTGGATTTAGAAGGCAAAGGCAGAGTCGGAATTTATTTGATCAAGGAAACCAACAGTTCACCATGGAAAATCATTGATTTTGCTTTTGGACCTATTTAAAGATATTTGATAAATTTTACTAGTATCCAAGAGAGGATTCTCTTGGATACTAAATTTTTTGAACACAGAAGATATAAATTTTAAAAAACTGTGAAAAAGGTATTGCAGTTTTTAATATAGAAGAAAGAAGAAGTAAAATGCAAGATTTCTAAGTATTGCTACGGTTTCAGAAAAATTTCCATTCATGCATAAAAAGTAGATAATGACAAATAATAAGTGTACAATAACCAGTTTATAATAAGTATACTAGGAGGGAACGCGATTGAAAGCAACAGGCATAGTAAGAAGAATTGATGATTTGGGCAGAGTTGTGATCCCGAAGGAAATAAGGCGAACGCTTCGTATAAGAGAGGGAGATCCACTAGAGATATTTACCGATAGAGAAGGAGAAGTAATCTTAAAAAAATATTCTCCCATAGGGGAGCTTACGGAATTTGCCAGCGAATATGCAGAATCTCTTCATGATGCCTTAGGGCACACGGCAATTATTACAGATAGAGATACAATCATAGCTGTGGCAGGCGGTTCCAAAAAGGAATATCTAGACAAAAGGGTAAGCAAAGCCCTAGAAAAGGTTATGGAAGACAAGAAGACCCTTGTGGTGAATGAAAGAGAAAAAACCTATGCCTTATCTCTCGATGAGGGCGATGAGAAGAAATATACTTCACAGGTGATTGTCCCCATTATAACCCAAGGAGATCCCATTGGTGCAGTAATACTTTTGGCAAAGGATGGGAACCAGCAGATGGGGGATTTGGAGGCAAAAGTAGCTGAGACAGCGGCAAATTTCCTGGGAAAGCAAATGGAGCAATAAATATAACGGTATAATACATAGATGAGGATAGCAGCGAGACAGGGGACGGTTCTCTGTCACGGTTTAACGTGACAGAGAACCGTCCCCTGTCTCGCTTGTCTCGCAGGAAAAATTTAACTCCCGCTCTGGATACCTGTGACAATCTTCCATGGTTTTTGGTATAATAGATTCATGTGAAAGATAGAAATTATCCCTTGGATTTAAAAAGGAAAGAAGGAGAATTGGAGGAGAAGGAATGAGTAGTAAATCGTTTTTGAAAGGTGCTGCCATCTTGGGGATTGCAGGAATCATTGTAAAAATACTGGGTGCATTCTTTAGGATTCCCCTTGGAAATATCATAGGAGATACAGGGTTAGGATATTATCAGGCTTCTTACCCCATATATGTGCTTTTGTTGACTATATCAACGGCGGGGATCCCCACTGCCATATCAAAGCTTGTGGCAGAGAAGAAGGCTGCAGGGGATCGGTATGGTGCTCATAAAGTCTTTCGTGTATCTTTCATCCTGCTATTTGTTACAGGAGTTGTGACATCGGGTATTGTATTCTTTGGGGCCCGGACAATTGTAGAACTCATCAAAAATCCCAATGCATATTATTCCATGCTTGCCGTAGTACCGGCCCTGCTTTTTGTGCCTGTGATGGCAGCCTACAGAGGGTACTTTCAAGGATTGCAGGACATGACACCTACGGCCGTATCCCAAGTAATTGAACAGATGGGAAGGGTCGTTGTGGGATTAGGATTGGCCTATATCCTTCTCGACAAGGGACCGGAAATCGCTTCCGCTGGAGCTGTTTTTGGAGCTGCTGCAGGTGCTATTGCAGGTACAATGATGATTGTCTATATTTATCACCGGAGAAGGGGAAGTATTCTACGGGAAATACAGGGAAACCTTTCTCAAAACCAAGAATCTTCCGGAAAAATTATATCTAGGCTTCTTGCAATTGCGGTACCGATCACCATTGGTGCTGCTGTGATACCTGTGATGAATATGATCGATGTGGCGATCGTAATGAGAAGACTTCAGGAGGTTGGTTTTTCCTATGAGGAAGCCAACAGCCTATACGGACAATTAACGGGAATGGCAGCAACGCTGATTAATCTTCCCCAGGTATTGACGGTCGCTCTGGCTATGAGTTTGGTACCTGCCATTTCTGAAGCGAACCAAAGAAGAGATCAAGCCGGTATCAGAAGCACGGTTCAAACAGGCACCCGGGTTACGTTGCTGATCGGGCTACCGGCAGCCGTTGGACTGGTGACATTATCGAAACCAATCATGATGCTGCTTTATCCTATGCAGACGGAAAGTGCCTTAAGTGCATCAGGACCTTTAGCTATACTGGCTTTTGGCCTTGTTTTTCTCACATTGGTCCAGACCTTTACGGGGATATTGCAAGGATTGGGGAGACCTAGCATACCTGTTGTCAATCTCATGATCGGTTCTACATTTAAAGTGATTCTAACTTACGTTTTGACAGGAATATATGCCATCAATGTGAAGGGTGCTGCTATTGGTACCGTTGCAGCCTATGGTGTGGCTGCTCTTTTGAATTTCTTTGCCGTAAGGCGGCTTACCCACACAACTTTTCATGTGAGTCAATTTATAGTAAAACCGATTATTGCCGTGGGTGCTATGAGCATTTCCGTACTTTTTGTTTATAAACAGTTTCTTCCCGGCCTTGGAAACCAACTTGCAACGGTGCTGGCCATTGGCATGGGAGTCTTGATATACGGGTTGATGCTGTTGACTACCGGGGGAATTACGGAAAAGGATTTTGAAATGATGCCCGGCGGCGGAAAAATGGCGAAAATACTGCGTATTTTAGGGCTTCTGAGGAAATAATACTGGATAAATGCTAGATTTGTAGAAGGCAGGTGGATGGAATTGAAGCACAAGCTTACAGTAATCGGCTTGGGACCGGGAAGCAAAGAGTATTTGACGGTGGGGGCCATGGAAAAGATGGGACAAAGCAGCAAGGTCGTACTCAGGACCCTGAAACATCCTGTAATCGATTATTTAAAGAATCAAGGTTTTCCTATGGAAAGCCTTGATCATTATTATGAACAGAAAAATAATTTTGATGAAGTATATGAGGCGATTGTCAACGATTTGCTCAACCGTTTGGAAACAGAGGATGTAGTCTATGCCGTCCCCGGCAGTCCTTTTGTGGCCGAAGATACGGTGCAAAAATTGATAAAAAAATCAGAAGAGCACGGATTCCCCATAGAGTTTGTTCCCAGCGTAAGCTTTATTGAAGCGATTTTTCAGGTATTAAAGAAAGACCCTATTGAAGGGTTGCAGATTATCGACGGTTTACAGCTTGGGAAGCAACGACCTGACCCTGACACCGATGTCATTGTGACACAGGTGTATAACCAGGAAGTTGCTTCGGATATAAAATTGAGACTTATGGACTACTATCCGGATCCGTATCCTATTTTTGTGATCAGAGGGGCAGGAATCCCTGATTTTCAAAGGGTTGAGCGTGTTCCACTATATGCACTGGATCGATTGGATTGGGTGGATTATTTGACCAGCATATATCTTCCGAAGGTTGACGCAAAATGGGAAAAATACTATAATATGAATAATCTTGTAGAGATTATGGCAACACTAAGAAGCAAGAACGGATGTCCTTGGGATTTGAAGCAGACCCATGAAAGTTTAAAGCCTTACTTGCTGGAGGAAGCCTATGAGGTATTGGAGGCTCTTGAGCAAGAAGATATGGAACTTCTGGTGGAAGAGTTGGGTGACCTGCTTTTGCAAATTGTATTTCATGCGCAAATTGCTTCAGAGGAAGGGTATTTTGATATTCGAGATGTGGTTACGGGTGTTTGCAGAAAGCTGATCTATAGGCATCCTCATGTATTTGGCGAAAACAAAGAAAGCTCTGATGCAGGAGCTTTTCACCGATGGGAGGAGATGAAACGGAAGGAGAAGAATGTAAAAACCTATACGGAATCCCTTCAACGCATTCCAAAACCATTACCTGCACTGATGAGAAGTTATAAGATTCAAAAGAAGGCCGCCAGTATCGGATTTGATTGGGACAGCGTAGAAGGTGCCGTTGATAAGGTCAAAGAGGAATTCGAAGAGCTGCTAGAGGTATATAGAACAGACAAAAAAGATAAAATCACAGAGGAAATAGGCGACCTGCTGTTTGCTATTGTCAATATGGCAAGGTTTTTAAAGGTTGAACCGGAGCTGGCATTGAACCAGACCAATGAAAAATTCATTGAGCGCTTTGCTTTTATGGAGCAGGCAGCCAAAGCGATGGACAAGGGCCTAGAATCAATGACGCTCAAAGAGATGGACGCACTTTGGAGTTTGGCAAAAATACATAAAAATAAAAAAAATGATAAAAAATACAAGTAAAAAGAAGGATTTTGCAAGAAAAGATAGAATATGCTATACGTATTCAAAAAGATGAGGAGGTATAATTGTGAATAAAGCTGAATTAGTTGCAAGCATGGCAGAGAAATCAGGACTTACAAAGAAGGATGCAGAAGCTGCATTAAACGCATTTATGAAAAGTGTAGAGGAAGCTCTGGCAAAAGGTGACAAAGTTCAATTGGTGGGCTTTGGTACTTTTGATGTAAGAGAAAGAAAAGAAAGACAAGGAAGAAATCCAAGAAATCCTGAACAAGTAATCGAAATCCCTGCATCAAAAGCTCCTGTATTCAAGGCAGGAAAAGCACTGAAGGATATGGTAAATGCATAAATAAAAAAAGCAGCTTAGGCTGCTTTTTTTATTCGAAAGAATTTAGGAGGGATGAAGATGCGATTAGATAAATTTTTGAAAAATTCCAGGTTAATCAAAAGGAGAACAATTGCCAAAGAAGCCTGCGATCAAGGAAGGGTGAAAGTAAACGATAAGGTGGCAAAAGCAGGGACAGAAGTTGAAGTTGGGGATATCATAACCATTGCCTTTGGGGAAAAAATCACCAAGATTCAAGTAGCAGACCTTGTAGAGCATGTTACAAAAGAATCCTCCAAGGAAATGTACAAAGTTATAGAATAATATGGGCAAAAGGTGAATGCCATTCTGCTTTCTACCATGATCCATGGGAATCCCTGTATCCCTCCCACGGACCCCAGGGGTTCTATCATAGGGAATCGGCTCCCTTTGCCCGCAAGGAAAGGGCCCTTCGCCAGCATCTATATTTTCGTGAGAAAACAGGCATAAAGGCATCTATATGCACATATCTTTTAAGTAAGAACGGGCGATAACCATAAAAGAGGTGAGTATAGATGGAAGACAAAAGAGTGGCGAAAAGCAAGAGCCATCATTTGATTCTGGAGAATAGAGAGAAGCTTAGCATATCGGGCGTTGAGCACGTAGACAGCTTTAATGAAAATACAGTTTTGCTGGAAACGGTACAGGGTGTTTTAACAATCAAAGGAAATGAATTAAATATAAACAAGCTGAATTTAGATGATGGCAATGTCGTCGTAGAAGGTTTTTTTTATTCTATAAACTACAGTGATAAGGACAGCTTGCAAAATAAGGGAGTGGGATTCTTAGGAAAGATGTTCAAATAACCGCGAAGCGGTTATTTTTTTGAGAACAGAGTGAACCGGGGTGATCAGGGTGGCTGCTTCTGTGGCAGAGCAAACATATGTATTTTTGGCGACGATGTATGGGGGAATTCTCATCGGATTTATCTATGATTTATATAGAATTTTTCGTGCTATATTCAAGCCTAAAAAAATTGCAACCCTTATTCAAGATTTTGTTTTTTGGATTGTCATTTCAATTGTTGCCACAGCCGTATTATTGTTTAGCAACTCGGGACAGTTAAGATTTTATACATTTTTAGGATTTATGCTGGGAAGCATCCTTTACAACAGGCTCCTGAGCCGTGTTGTCATTACAGCGGTTGTATCGATTCTCCGACTTCTAAGGAAAATCATTGTGGGGTGCATCCAAATGATTTTATATCCGATAAAATTATTGACCCGTTGGTTGAGCAAACCATGGAGATGGTTCAAGAAAAAGCTAAAACCTGTCTATTGTCGATGGAAGCGGATAGGAACAATGCCCAGAAGGATTTATCAGGAGATAAAAAAATACATAAAAACCATCATGAAAAAAAAATAGAAGGAAATCATGGGGATCCATAGAATTATGTATAAAATGACAGGAGAAAAACAGAAGATATAGAGAAGGGTGAAACAGATGAAGATGGCTCAAGAAAGAAAGAAGAGAATAAGAAAAGGAAATAGACCTTTTTATCTGATCCTTCTAGTGGTTGGCCTGTATGTCCTATGGATTTTTCTGAGTCAGCAGATAAAACTTTATGAATTGACAAAGCAGGAAGAGGAATATAAAAACAAGGTAAAGGCTCTAAAAGAAGAAGCAGCCCGTCTGGAGGAGGAGATCAAACAGGGAAATACGCCGGAATTTATTGAGAAGGTGGCCAGAGAGCAACTCAAAATGGTAAAGCCCAATGAAATTATATATATTGACATGCAGAAGGCAAAATATGGACAAGAAAAGCAGTAGTTAGCAGAATCCTTGTAGTTGACAGTCTTTAAAATATAAATTATAATATGTCTTAGCAAAGTTGTAAATAATCTATTAAGGAGGAAGATCTAATTTATGCCGGTTGAAATAGGAAAAGTTGTAGAGGGCACGGTAACAGGAATTACCAATTTCGGTGCTTTTATTCAACTACCGCAAGGGAAAACAGGTTTATGTCATATTTCAGAAGTGGCAGATGATTACGTTAAAAATATCCATACGTATTTAAAGGAACAGCAGAAAGTAATGGTAAAAGTGATTGCAATTGACGGAAACGGAAAGATTAGCCTCTCTATCCGGCAGGCACAGGAAAAACCTCCTAAAAAGAGTAACCAGCCAATGCAAATTGACTGGCAGAAGAAAAATGCGGATGCAGGTTTGTCTTTTGAAGATAAGTTGCTAAAGTTCTTAAAGGATAGCGATGAGAAACAACAGCAACTGAAGAAGAATATGAAAGATTCAAGAAGAGGGAATGGCTATAATAGAAAGGATGCAATGCGATAATGATAACCGAGACCATGTCTCGGTTTTTTAGTTGTGAAATTGGCTATTTGAAGGAGGATGAAAATGACAAAATTAGCTGCCATTGATATTGGAACAAATTCCATGCGTCTATTGATTGCCCGTGTAAAGGACGGAAAAATTATAGAAAGCTTTAAAGACTTAGAGACTACTCGAATAGGCGAGAATGTTGACAAGACAGGGCGTTTGTCAATAGATGCCATGGAAAGAAATATAAAGGCACTAGAAAAATTTGTGAACATCGTAAGGAAGGAGAGGATAGAAAACCTATCCGTTATCGCCACAAGTGCCGTAAGGGACGCCGAAAACAGGGAAGAGTTTTTGCACCGAGCAAGAAAGGAATTGGGTGTAGAAATTCAGGTGATCAGTGGCGACCGGGAAGCCCAATTAGGATTTTTAGGAGTATCCCAAGGTTTCGAGGGAAACGATGAAGAAATTCTTGTCCTAGATATCGGAGGAGGCAGTACCGAGTTTATACTGGGCAATGGTGTGGGAATTCGGCACATGACTAGCGTGAATGTAGGTGCGGTGAGAATGACGGAAAAATATATTGTCGCCGATCCTCCTCGACTGCAGGAGATAGAAGATTTGAAGGAGAGGGTGGAGCATATCATCCTTCCTACCTTGGTACGGTTAAAGGAAATGAGGGTGGATCGGGTGATCGGCATAGGAGGAACGGCTACCACCATCGCGGCCGTTCACAAGGAGCTAAAGGTGTATGATCGGGAAAAAGTGCATCATACGGAGCTGAATTTGCGGGAAGTGAGAAATGTCCTTCAGAAGTTTATGTCAGTATCCTTGCATGAAAGGAGAAAAATTCCGGGGCTGCATCCGAAAAGAGCCGATGTGATTATTGCAGGGACGATCATCTTAGATCGAATCTTAAGTTTGCTGGAAATAAACACCCTATGCATTAGTGAATATGATAATCTGGAAGGATTAATCTTTGAACAGTTAGGATATGAATCTGGAAAAAACATATAAAAAACTGCGGGGAAAGGATATATTGACAATCTCTTTGTTCTGTTGTAACATATATTTTGTTATGAAAAATTGGCGGCGTAGCTTAGCTGGCTAGAGCGTCCGGTTCATACCCGGAAGGTCGGTGGTTCGAGTCCACTCGCCGCTACCATAGAAAACCGTAGGATGTTGATCCTTTGTGATGCAAACTGTCAATGAAAAAATGGCCCGGTAGTTCAGTTGGTTAGAATGCCAGCCTGTCACGCTGGAGGTCGAGGGTTCGAGCCCCTTCCGGGTCGCCAGTAATGGGTAAAGAAGCAGCCTTGAAAATTAAAAGGCTGTTTTTGTTTTTGCATGGAAAATACAAGGGGGAGGATTGGATCATCTTTTGGGAAAATACTCGTTTCCAATTTGTATATGGACTTTTTGTATATGGACTTTTTATCGAGGAACTTTTTCATCCCTCGTCAAAATTTCAGGATGCACCCTTCAAAATATCATTTTATAGATGGAAAATACGGGTTTTCTATATGCCCTATTCATAGAACCTTGTAAAAATCCTGCAGTCTATGTCTAAAATTTTATGGAGACAAAACAGACAAGTTGACAAATATTTTGCATCACCCCTGATATAATGGCTCTAAGAATAATCTGTGGGGGGTGTTGTCATGATAGGAAAAACAGAACTTATGCCATACAAACGAAAACAAAATGGACAAGCTGCAGCTGTTTTGGGCAGTAAAAAATCGGGATTTCTGCCGATTGCAAAACAGATGCTTCTTTTGAATATCATCGGCTTCTTTTTGGGGAGGGCAAGCATATTCGATGATTTGGCTCCTTTCGGTATCGCTTATTTTATTGCCTTGCTGACAAGGGATAAAAGAAACGGAATCGTAGGCCTCAGTGTCTTGCTGGGTACTATGACTGTAGTAGGCGTAGGGATCTGGGCAAAATATGGCATTGCCCTGTTTATGTCCTGGTTGTTATTTCGCTGCGTCAAAGACAGAATCCAGTGGAATACCTTTAAGACGGCCTTTGGGGCAGGAACGGTGATGATGATATCCGGTGTGGGCTACAGAGCTTTTACGGAATTTTATATCTATGATCTGTTTATGACGGTATTTGAATCCGTAGTGGTGTTTGTATTTGTCTATATTTTATCTTATGCCGTACCTGTAGCCTTACAAAAAACGAATAGGAAAATTTTATCGAACGAGGAGTTGATATGCATTGCCATTAGCGGGGCTGTACTCATTTCAGGTTTTTCGGAGATGAAGGCGGGGCCCTATGAGATAAAAAATATATTGGGGATCCTTTTAACTTTGTTATTTGCATATCATGGAGGAGCGAGCGTCGGGGCCAGTGTAGGAGTTACGATTGGTATTATTACAAGCATGTCCAGTATTGGAACACCGACGATTATCGGTATATATAGTTTCTCAGGGCTTCTGGCAGGTATTTTTAAGGATTTGGGGAAAACCGGTTCTGCCATAGGCATGATTATGGGAAATGCAATTTTGACCTTTTATATCAATGGGTCAACGGAAGTGATTTTGCAGTTTGAGGAGATTATTGTCGCCTTTGTAGTCTTTATGCTGATGCCGAAGTCTGTGATCACTTACATGGAGAAGTTTGTGAATGCCCAGGCAGGGGTTTTACAATTGGACAAAGCCTATGGGGAGAGAATACGGAAGATTGCCTTTGACCGATTAAGGGAATTTGCCAATGCATTTTCTGAACTGGCGGCCACTTATGGACAAATATTAGAGAAAAATAAAGTAATAGATCAGCAGGATATTGCAGGCATCATCGATCAGGTAGTCAATAAGGTATGCAATCAATGTGGCATGTGTAGGAGCTGTTGGCAAAATAATTTCTACAATACCTATAATGATATGGTCGATATCATCGGAGTATTGGAGTCCTTCGGGAAAATAAAAGCAGACAAAATTCCGGTAATGCTTAAAAAAAGGTGTATTCGGCTGGACATGCTGCTCCAGGCAATTGATGACCAGTTTGAGATTTACAAAATCCATTACAAGTGGCAGAATAAGCTTTTTGAGAGCAGACAACTGGTAGCAGAACAATTTCAGGGAATATCGAACATGATCCATCGTTTGGCCAGGGAAGTATGTATGGAAGTGCAATTTAAGACAAATATAGAGGATGCCTTGTATGTAGCCTTTGATAAGGCTGGCGTCCAAATCAATAAGGTAACTGTTTTGGAAAAGGAAAACGAAAAGATAGAAGTAGATGTTGAGAAGAGGCCGTGCTTTGACAGGAAACAATGTGATGAAAAAATTGCACCGATTGTATCTCAGGTTATAGGCGCCGAGTTCATCAGAAAAAACCAGCACTGCGTTAGGGATGAGGCTGCGGGTAGTTGCGTATTTAAACTAGTACAAGGGGAAAAGTACAGGATCGGCACAGGTGTAGCCAGAGTCTCTAAGGAGAATGGCTATATATGCGGAGATAGCTATACGATGATGGATTTGCAGGATGGAAAGTATATGATGGCATTAAGCGATGGAATGGGGTCCGGAGAACGGGCAGCAAAAGAAAGCACGGCAACCATTACTTTGCTGGAGCAGCTTATGGAAGCAGGCTTTGATCAAGATACGGCGATTAAGACGATTAACTCTATTCTTGTTTTGAAGTCCTCGGAGGAAATATTTTCTACGATAGATTTATCGATGATTGACCTATATACGGGAAAATTAGATTGTGTTAAAATTGGAGCTGCCTCCAGCTTTATTAAAAGAGCCGATGGCGAAATAGAAATAATCAAATCTGCTTCTTTACCCATCGGGATTTTGAATAAGATTGATTTTGACAGTCTGGGCAAACGGCTCCATCACGGGGATTTTCTCATTATGGTGTCCGATGGAGTGCTGGATGCTGACAAGGATATAGATGTAAAGGAAAACTGGATTGTTTCCGCATTAAAAGCCATCCATAGCAGAAACCCACAATCTATTGCCGACGAGCTGTTGGATATGGCTATCCGGAAATACGGAAACAAAATTGAGGATGATATGACGGTATTGGTGACAAAAATTTGGGAATCAAAATAGGGCCTTCAGGCTCTTTTTTCTTTTGGCACATTGATATGGGTATAGCATAGGACAAAAAAGACAATACTCTCAGATAAAGTAATGATAGAGGGGGAAAGCACATGAAAAATATGGAAATCAAGCAGATGATTGTAGTAACCGACGGCAAATCCAATATAGGTGGCAATCCTGTTACGGTTGCGGCGGAAGCGGCAAAGAAAGGTATTGTTGTGAATGTCATAGGAATTATGGAAAATAAGGACCAAGATGAAGCCTTTGAAGAGGTGGAAGAGATTGCGAAGGCAGGAAAAGGAATTTGGGAGAATACCCATATTGCAAATTTAGGACATACCATGCATGTCATGACGCAGAAAACAATCAATAAAACCATTGGGACAATTGTAGGAAAACAGTTAAAGGAAATTATCGGAAGAGATCTAATGGACATACCGCCCCAATCCAGGAGTAAAATTATTAACTACATGGATAAATTGGGTGAGGAAGCAGCGGTAAAATGCTGCATCGTGATGGATTGCAGTGGGAGCATGGCCAATAAAATGGGAACGGCCAGACAAAGTATTATGGAGTTGATGTATTCTCTCAAAGGGAGAAAGGGAAAAAGTGAAGTGGCCGTCATTGCATATCCGGGAGAAAAGGGTGCATTTTTTAAAGTGATATGTGAGTTTACGGAAAACATAGGGGAAATTCAAAGACGGGTGCTGGAGATAAAAACAGGAGGCAATACGCCCACGGCAGCAGCTATGAATAAGGCCATGGATCTTCTATTGGGGATTCAAGATGTGGAATTTGAAGAGATCATTCAGAATAGTGAACCTCTATTAAAAGAGGGCATGATATAGGCAAACGGCTAGCAATAGCCGTTTTAACATACCCATATAAAAAGGCAGGGAATTTTGCATGGAAGTTTTGAATTTAGAAATAGGAAGCTTGATTCGGGGAAAGTGGAACAAAAATGAATACAGGGTTTTGCGGTTGCTGGGAGAAGGGGGTATTGGAAAGGTCTATCAGGTTATGGAAGTTTCTACAAAGGAAGTATATGCTTTAAAATTAAGCAGTGACATGCAAAGTATTGCAAAGGAATATGAAATGATGAAAAAGTTTGAAAGACTGCCCATTACAGTAAAGGTAAAAGAGATCGATGACCTGGAAGCAGCCCGGAAGAAATGGACTTTTGTGATAGTAGAATATATAGAGGGAAAAAACATGAATCAATACCGTAAAAAGCATCATCTCCAAGTAAAAGACGTATTATCTCTGGGTATCACCATTGGAAAGGCATTTCATATACTCCATCAAAATCATTTTGTTTTTGGAGACTTAAAATTGGAAAATCTAATGATTGATGAAAAAAATCATGTGTTGAAAATTATTGATCTGGGAGGTGTTACGCCTATGGGGGAAAGCATCAAGGAATTTACACCTCTGTATGATCGGGCCAGTTGGAACATGGGATTGAGAAGGGCGGATGAAGGATATGATCTTTTCAGTTTATGCATGCTGATGATATGCCTGCTATTGGGTACGAGATTTCCCATGGAGGACAAGGATGTGGATAAGATGCTGAAAAAATTAGAAAATGTGGATATTTCCACGGGATTGATAAAACTTTTCCACAGGGGAATCTATCAGAAGGATATTTGTTTTTACCAATTTGTCGTTGATTTAGAAAATATATATCGCCATAATGGTTACAAAACATCGAAGAAAAGCAAAGTAGATATGCTGGTGAACCGTGCTCTTTTTGGCAGTATTCTATTTTTTTTAGGAATTCTTTTGTCAATCCTAATAAAAAACGGTGGCGTATGGAAGGTATTTCAGAGGGTGATATAGAACTATAAACTATAAAATGAAAAAAGAAAGGTAGTTTGATGGGAGCAAGGCCATGTTGAACAAATTTCTAAAAACCGTAGAAAGACACAGGATGCTTGAGAAAGGAGAAGGTGTTGTTGTTGGCGTGTCGGGAGGACCGGATTCTATTTGTCTGCTGCATTTGCTGTGGAGAATAAAGGATATGTATGATCTAAAGCTTTACGCTGTGCATTTAAATCACCGCTTTCGAGGGGAAGAGGCCGATGCCGATGCAGCCTATGTAAAAGAATTTTGTGACAAACTGGATATCCCTTCTTTTATTTTTTCTGAAGATATTGCCCGCTATAGCAGGGAAAAGGGCATAAGCTTTGAAGAGGCCGGACGAGAAAGACGATATCAATTGTTTTATCAAGTGATGGCGCAGCAGAGGGCTGGCAAAATTGCTGTGGCTCAAAACATGGATGATCAGGCAGAAACAGTTCTCATGCGGTTTATGCGAGGTTCCGGCATGGAAGGGCTTGGGGCAATTTCTTATGTGAGAAATCATACCATCATCAGACCCTTGCTGGATATCAGCAGAAGAGAAATTGAAGATTATTGTGAAGCATTTCAATTGAAGCCGAGAATAGACAAAACCAATTTAGAAACCATTTACACAAGAAACCGCATTCGGTTGGAGTTGATTCCCTATATACAGAAGTATTTCAATCCCAGAATTAAAGAAACCCTTTGGAGAACAGCAAATCTTTTCAGGGAGGATAGGGAATGGATTGAGTTGTTGGTTCAAAAAAGTTTTGAAGAAGCAGCCAGAAAAGAAAACGATGCCGTAAGGCTGGATTGCCAAGCCATCAGAAAAATGCATCCTGCCATGGGCAAACGGGTCTTGCGGAGGGCTGTGCAGGAGGTTTGCGGCAACTTGGCCGATACGGAGTATGTACATATAGAACATATTTTGGAATTGATGCAGAAGGGAAATGTGGGGGCGAGTATTGACTTGCCCAAAGGAATGATAGCGGAATTAGGTTACGGGGTATTGAAGATCATGAAGGGAAGGGTAATAGGCCCGGTAGAGTTTATATATCCTTTGGGCATCGGAGAAAGTTTGTATCTGCCGGAATTGAATGCCACTGTAACGTCAAAAATAATATCATTGGATCAATGGAATCCTCAGGACAAACATCCTTATAAAAGGTATTTTGATTTGGAGAAGATAGAACAGGGTATGATTATTAGGAATAGAAGAGCCGGCGACCGCTTTGTACCCTATGGGATGCAGGGAAGGAAAAAGCTGAAGGATTATTTTATTGATGAAAAGGTCCCTAGGGAGATGAGAGATCGGATTCCCCTTGTTTGTGACGGCCATGAAATTATGTGGGTTGTTGGTTATAGAACCAGTGAGAGATATAAAATTGGTCCTCAAACCAAAAAAGTATTGGTTTTGGAATGGAAATTTCAGTATCAACCGGAAGAGATGCCATAAATATCATATACCGGAGATGCAATTTATTGTTTTCATATAAAAAATATGGTAGAATAGAGAGACGCGGTAATTGTGTCAGCGATTGTACTGAAAGGAGGGCTTTTGTTGAAGAAGTTTTTTAGGGGAGCCAGTTTCTATATACTCATATTCATTATCATTGTTGCCATCGTGCATTTTTATGGAAATCCAGCACCGGACAAGATACAGCTGAGTTTTTCCGAATTTGTCATTCAATTGCAAAAGCAAAATGTTGAAGAAATGAGTATTGTGGAGAATACGGTTGTAGGTAAGCTCAAATCCCAGGAGCAAACCTTTGAAACATATATTCCACCCATTGTTATGTCACAAGCTTTATTGGATAAGTATATTCTTCCTCAAATTGAAAGTGGCGTATTGAAGAAGGTAGTAGGACAGCCGCCGGCGAAGACGCCTTGGTTCTTGGATATCCTGCCTTCAGTATTTATGATCCTCATCTTTGTGGTATTATGGTTTGTGTTCATGCAGCAGTCCCAAGGGGGCGGCAGCAGGGTGATGTCCTTCGGAAAGAGCAGGGCGAAACTGCATAAGGAGGATGAACGAAAAAAAGTAACGTTTAACGATGTGGCAGGGCTTGATGAGGAAAAGGAAGAATTACAGGAAATTGTAGATTTCTTAAAAAATCCTAGAAAATATATTGAATTGGGGGCAAGGATCCCGAAGGGAATCTTAATGGTTGGCCCTCCCGGTACAGGAAAAACTTATCTTTCACGGGCTGTGGCCGGAGAAGCGGGAGTTCCCTTCTTTAGCATCAGTGGCTCTGATTTTGTGGAAATGTTTGTTGGGGTAGGTGCATCTCGGGTCCGTGACCTTTTTGAGCAAGCAAAGAAAAATTCTCCTTGCATTGTATTCATTGACGAGATTGATGCTGTAGGACGCAAACGGGGAGCAGGGTTAGGCGGAGGTCATGACGAAAGAGAGCAGACGTTAAACCAGCTCCTTGTTGAAATGGATGGCTTTGGTGTTAATGAAGGAATTATCATCATTGCTGCCACCAACCGGCCGGATATTTTAGACCCTGCATTGCTGCGTCCCGGCAGATTTGACCGCCAGGTGGTGGTAGGCGTGCCTGATGTGAAGGGCAGAGAAGAAATATTAAAAGTTCATTCCAAAAATAAACCGTTGGCGGAAGATGTGGATTTAAAAATTCTTGCCAGAAGAACCCCGGGCTTTACGCCGGCAGATATAGAGAATTTGATGAATGAGGCAGCCCTATTGACAGCCAGAAAAAATAGAAAGAAAATTGATATGGCAACGATTGAAGAAGCCATTACGAAGGTAATTGCAGGTCCGGAAAAAAGAAGCAGAGTCATCAGCGAGAAGGAAAGAAAACTAACGGCCTATCATGAAGCAGGCCATGCTGTGGTTGCCAAGATGCTTCCCAATACGGATCCCGTTCACCAGGTAACGATTATTCCAAGGGGAAGGGCTGGTGGATTTACTATGATTCTGCCGAAAGAAGATAAATATTATGCGACGAAGACAGAAATGCAGGAGCAGATCATTCACCTTCTAGGTGGCAGAGTTGCTGAAAAGTTAGTGCTGGATGATATCAGCACAGGAGCAAGCAATGACTTGGAAAGAGCAACCAATATTGCAAGGGCTATGGTAACCAAATATGGTATGAGTGATAACTTAGGGCCGGTAAATTACAGTTCTGAGGATGAGGTTTTCCTAGGCAGGGATTTTTCCACAAGGAGAAATTATTCTGAAGAAGTTGCTTCAGAAATTGACAAGGAAGTAAGAAGCATTATTGATCATGCTTATGTGACCTGTGAAAAGATTTTAAAGGATAACATCGATAAGCTTCATTTGGTAGCCAATAAATTGTTAGAAGTTGAAACATTAAATGCAGAAGAATTTGAAAGATTGTTTGCAGGCGAAGAAGACAACAAAGAAGAGTAAGAAGAAAAACCCCTTTGTTTGCAGGCAAAGGGGTTTCAGACCATGAAGGAGGGATAGACGATGGATTTTCATTTAAAAGTGGGCATGAAAGCTGTGGTAGAGCATGTGGTGGGAGAAAAAGATACGGCTGCAAGCTTTGGAAGCGGAGGTGTGCTTGTATATGCAACACCTATGATGATCGGACTTATGGAAAATGCATCCTTGAAGGCCGTTGACCCCCATTTGCCGGAAGGGTATGCGACGGTGGGCATCCATCTGGATGTAAAGCATATGGCGGCCACACCTGTGGGAATGAAGGTGAGAGCAGAGGCAGAACTAATCGAGATGGAGGGCAAAAAGCTGAAATTTAAAATTGAAGCCTATGATGAAAAGGATAAAATCGGAGAAGGATTCCATAGCCGTTATATTATCAATAAGGAAAAATTTATCCGGGCCACGGAGGAGAAAGCAAATCAATCATAGATTTGCAGCGGTAAGTCCCAATGGACTTACCATTTTTACTTTTGGGAAAAAATGCATTAAAAATCACAGATGACGAAAACAGGAATTCAGGGGATCGAAGAAGAAAGAAATATATAAGAAATAAAAAGGGAGGGAAAACGGGTGCGTAAGATGGATGTAAAGACAATCACAACGGCGGTGAGGGATTTGTGTATCAAAGCAAACATATATTTAGGAGAAGATGTAAAGAAGGCCTTTTTTAGGGCAAAGGAAGGGGAGGCATCTCCTATAGGCAGGGAGGTTCTTCAACAACTGATTCAAAATGCTGAAATTGCTGAAAAAGAAGAGATGCCTATTTGTCAAGATACGGGAATGACTGTGGTTTTTGTGGAATTGGGACAAGACGTAGCGTTGTATGGGGGAAATATCGCCGAGGCCATTCATGAAGGTGTAAGGCAAGGATATCGTGAAGGATACCTGCGGAAATCTGTTGTGGAGGATCCTCTTCTCCGCAAAAATACAGGGGATAACACCCCTGCTATCATATATTATGATATTGTGCCTGGAGATCAAATAAAAATTACTGTGGCCCCCAAAGGATTTGGCAGTGAGAATATGAGCAGGATTAAAATGTTAAAGCCTTCTGACGGTGTAAAGGGAGTAATCGATTTTGTGGTAGACACCGTATCGGAAGCAGGGTCCAATCCGTGTCCTCCTGTTGTGGTGGGGGTAGGAATCGGAGGGACTATGGAGAAGGCCGCTCTTATGGCAAAAAAGGCCCTCACGAGAAAAATTGGTTCTCAACATTCGGTGGGACATCTGAGAGAACTGGAGGAAACATTATTTAAAAAAATTAACGGCCTTGGAATCGGACCCCAGGGGTTAGGAGGAAGCACGACGGCCTTGGCTGTCCATGTGGAAACTTTCCCTACCCATATTGCCGGCCTGCCTGTAGCGGTAAATATTAACTGCCACGCGGCAAGGCATGAAGAAATTATACTGTAAGGAAAAGGAAGGTAGGAAAATGGCGATGAAAAAAATACAAACGCCTTTGACAACGGAAAAAGTATTAGGATTAAAAGCCGGAGATACCGTATATATTACGGGAACGATTTATGGAGCAAGGGATGCAGCTCATCAAAGAATGGTAGAAACTTTAAACAAGGAAGAAAAGCTTCCCTTTGATATAAAGGATGCCATTCTTTATTATGTGGGGCCTACCCCAGCCAAACCAGGAAAACCAATTGGTTCTGCAGGACCCACCACCAGCGGTCGTATGGATGATCTGACGGTGCCTTTACTGGAACAAGGACTGAAAGGCATGATCGGAAAAGGTTTAAGAAACAAGATGGTGATCGAGGAAATGAAAAAGCATAAAGCCGTGTACTTTGCAGCCATAGGAGGTGCCGGTGCTTTGATTGCCAGCACAATTCGGAAGGCGGAGGTAATTGCCTATGAGGACTTAGGTCCAGAGGCTGTTCAAAGATTGGAAGTAGTGGATTTTCCTGCTGTGGTTGTAATTGACTCAGAAGGAAATAATCTCTATGAGACAGAAAGACGAAAATACCAGCGGTAAGGGAGGAAGAAAGTATGACGGATTACAACGAATTGGCTTTGAAGCTGCATAAAGAAAATAGAGGGAAAATAACGATACACAGCAAGGTCCCGGTGGAAAATAGGGAGGATTTATCTACAGCATATACTCCCGGTGTTGCAGAACCATGCAGAGCAATTCATAAAAGCAAGGAAGCGGTATATGAATATACTTCCAAATGGAATATGGTTGCTGTAGTAAGTGACGGTACCGCTGTGCTTGGATTAGGAGATATTGGGCCCTATGCTGCTATTCCTGTCATGGAAGGAAAGGCTGTGTTGTTTAAAACCTATGCCGGCGTAGACGCATTTCCCATCTGTCTGAATACAAAGGATACAGAAGAGATTATTCGAACGGTAAAGTTATTGGAGCCGGTTTTTGGAGGAATTAATTTAGAGGACATTTCAGCCCCTAGGTGCTTTGAGATTGAGGAAAGATTAAAAAAGGAATTGGAGATCCCTGTATTTCATGATGATCAGCATGGTACGGCCATAGTGGTTTTAGCAGGGCTTATCAATGCCCTAAAATTGGCAAAGAAAAGACTGGAGGATGTTGAAATCGTCGTCAATGGAGCGGGTTCGGCAGGGATTGCCATTACCAAATTATTGCTCAAGGTTGGGGTAAAAGATGTGGTGCTTTGCGATAGACATGGGGCCATTTACCGGGGGGCAAGGGATCTTAATCCAGTGCAGGAAGAAATGGCTCAGCTTACCAATAAGAAGAATATTCGGGGAAACTTGGGGGAAGTAATTAAACAGAAGGATGTATTCATCGGCGTATCGGTACCCAAGGTTGTCACAAAGGAAATGATTGAAACCATGACAGAAAAATCCATTGTATTTGCTATGGCTAATCCAGTACCTGAGATTATGCCGGAGGAAGCCAAGGCAGGAGGAGCCTTCATCGTCGGCACGGGCAGGTCGGATTATCCCAATCAAATTAACAATGTACTGGCCTTTCCCGGCATTTTTAGAGGAGCATTGGATGCAAGGGCAAAGGAGATTACCGATGATATGAAAATCGAAGCTGCCTATGCCATTGCCAATGTTTTAAAAGAAGAAGCATTGCATCCGGAGCAAATCATTCCAAGTCCCTTTGACAAGAACGTGGCGCCTGCAGTAGCCGAGGCTGTAAAAAGAATAGCCAGAGAAAAAGGAATAGCAAGGGTTTAAAAAATTTCAAAAAAAAAAATAATTATACTTCACAATCAAGCCATAACATGATAAACTTTTGTTAAAGAAATGACAGCAGGAGGCACGAAAATCACGCAGACATATGTTCTTACACAGTCCACGGAAGGGGCTAAGAAAAGCTAAATTCTCTATCGTCTAAAAAATTTAACACAGAGCCCAGGAATTTGCAGAAAGGTGAAGAACTTTTAATTAATATGAAGAGGTGGTAGGGTGCCAACAAGAAAAATATTTATCAGCGGTTATGCGAAATTGCCAAAGGGAATCACGGCAACAGAACTTTATAGCGTGATTGCCGTTGGGCTTTTGGTGAATGCACATACCGGAGAAATATTGGATGCCGATTGCACCCTAGTGACATCTGTTGCTAAAAATTTTTTTAAAAATAGTGTAATCGGGGAAAACCTTAACAATATTGATGCCATCGAGAGAATATTTACGGAAAACTATTACGGATCTGCCAGAAAAGCCATTATATCGGCTTTAAGGACTTGTGCAGAAAAATATAAGCAAGTAATTGTAGAAGGGAAAATAGAAGAGGAACATGAATAGAAATAGATTGCAGCATAAATGATTGTATTGGAAAATTTTCAATATAGGAAGCCCTATTATCTGTGTTGATAAAATACCCTTTTATCAAATAAGAGCAGATAAGATCAGGCTAGGTATACCATGAGGAAACCCTGAGATTTCATGGTATGTCTAGCCTTTTATATTTTTCAGAACAGTTTTTTAGATACCTCTAAGGGATGCATGAATTTTTTATTATTTTTATTAATTTATTAAAGGAGGATTTTGCGGGATGTTAGAGAACAGAATTAGACGTGAGGATCTCAAAGGAAAAGTTATGTCGGCTGAAGAAGCAGCGATGCTCATTAAGGATGGCATGACTGTTGCTGCCAGCGGTTTTACTCCTTCCGGCTATCCCAAAGCCGTACCTCTGGCCTTGGCAAAAAGAGCAGAGCATGGGGAGAAGGTAGGAATTACGCTGTTGACAGGAGCTTCTGTGGGTGATGAGTTGGATGGGGCATTGTCCAGAACAGGAGTACTCAAGAGAAGATTTCCGTACCAGACCCACAACGACACAAGAAACGGCATCAATGACGGCAGCATCCTATATCAAGACATGCATTTAAGCCACCTGCCCCAGTATATGAGCTACGGTTTCTTTGGAAAGATTGATGTGGCCATTGTAGAAGCATTGGCCATTACAGAAGAAGGAGGCATTGTTCCTACCACCTCCGTGGGTATTTCTCCGACGGCGGTAAAATTGGCCGAAAAGGTTATTGTTGAGATTAATACAAGCCAGCCCATGGCCTTAGAAGGGGTTCATGATATTTATATACCTGAAAATCCCCCCTTCAGGAAACCGATTCCCATCGAACATTCGGGAGATAGAATCGGTACAACCTATATACCTTGTGATCCTTCCAAAATTGCAGCAATTGTTGTCACAGATATCACAGACAAAGTACGCCCCTTGGGACCTATTGACGAGGATTCAAGGGCAATTTCAGGCCACATTATCGAATTTTTAGAGCATGAGGTGAAGATGGGTAGGCTCCCTAAGAACCTGCTGCCGTTGCAATCAGGGGTAGGCTCCGTGGCAAACGCAGTTTTGGGCGGATTGGTGGACGGACCTTTTACAGACATGACCTGCTATACAGAGGTGATACAGGATTCTATGCTGGATCTTATTGATGCAGGAAAGGTTACCGTAGCGTCCGGTACTTCCATTACACCATCGGAGGAAGGCCTAATTAGGCTTCATAAGAATATCGAAAAATATGCAAAACATATTATTCTAAGACCTCAAGAAATCAGCAACAATCCGGAGGTTGCCCGAAGATTGGGTGTAATCTCCATGAATACGGCCATTGAAGTAGATATCTATGGCCACGTGAACTCAACCAATATTATGGGCTCCCGTATGATGAACGGCATAGGAGGCTCTGGTGATTATACGAGAAACGCCTATATCTCCTTCTATACTACGGTTTCGACGGCAAAGAACGGAGATATTTCATCCATTGTTCCTATGGTATCCCATGTGGACCATACAGAACATGATGTGATGGTGGTGGTAACAGAGCAAGGATTGGCTGATTTACGGGGAACATCTCCCACAGAGAGGGCCAAACGCATTATCGAAAAGTGTGCCCATCCTGATTACAAGCCTATGCTTCAGGATTACTTTGAAAGAGCATTGAAAGGGAAAATAAAGCATGAGCCCCATTTGATCGGGGAGGCCTTATCTTGGCATCAGAGATTTCTTGAAACGGGATCTATGAAAATAAAATAATTTTTGAAAATTGCAAGAATAAAAGAAAAAGAATTATCATGCAGGATTCTCCACAAATATTGTAGAAATGATGATAGCAAGGGGGGGCAATTTGCATCCCCCCAATCTGTGTACATGAAGTTTTTTTAAAAAGTCCTGTTTTACCTTTCAAGTCAGACAAGGACAATGTTATAAATTTTGGGAAACGGATACAATAATACTGATTTTTGAAAGATAGATGTATAAGGAGGAAAAAAAATGTTTGAGAAGGAAAAGCTAGATCAAATCAAAGAAAGTTTTGATGCGTACAATGCAAAAGTAGAAAAATCCCTTGAGAAAAATCCAGAAAGAAAGAAAGCCTTTGAAAGTGGTTCTGGTGCAAATGTAAACAGGCTGTATACCCCCCTTGATATTGCAGATTTTGACTATATGAGGGATTTGGGGATGCCGGGAAGTTATCCCTATACCAGAGGGGTACAGACGACGATGTATAGGGGCAGATTCTGGACCATGAGAATGTATGCAGGTTTTGCTACGGCTGAAGAATCAAATAAGCGCTACAAATATTTGATTGAACAAGGGTCCATGGGTCTTTCGGTAGCTTTTGACCTTCCCACACAGATTGGTTATGACTCAGATCATCCACTGGCGGAAGGAGAAGTAGGTAAAGTAGGTGTTGCCATTGACTCCTTGGCGGATATGGAAATTCTCTTCGACGGTATTCCATTGGATAAAGTTTCCACGTCCATGACAATCAATGCACCGGCATCCGTATTGCTTGCCATGTATATTGCCGTTGCCGAAAAGCAAGGGGTAACACCGGATCAGTTGAGAGGGACGATTCAAAATGATATTTTAAAAGAATATATTGCCCGCGGAACATATATTTTCCCGACGGAACCATCCATGCGATTGATTACAAATATATTTGAATATTGTTCAAAGGAAGTTCCACAATGGAACACAATTTCTATTTCCGGATACCACATCCGAGAAGCCGGATCTACAGCGGCTCAGGAAGTGGGATTCACATTAGCTGACGGTATTGCTTATGTTGAAGCTGCAATCAAAGCCGGTCTTGATGTAGATACTTTTGCGCCAAGATTATCCTTCTTCTTCAATGCCCACAATGATATTTTAGAAGAGGTAGCGAAGTTTAGGGCTGCTAGAAGGCTATGGGCCAAAATCATGAAAGAAAGATTTGGAGCCAAAGATCCAAAGTCCATGGCATTAAAATTCCATACCCAAACAGGTGGATCCACATTGACTGCCCAGCAACCGGATAATAATATTGTGCGGGTGGCAATTCAAACATTGGCAGCCGTTCTTGGAGGAACCCAGTCCTTGCACACCAACTCCAAAGATGAAGCCCTTGCCCTTCCTACGGAAGAATCCGTTCGAATTGCACTAAGAACCCAGCAAATTGTGGCCTATGAAAGCGGCGTTGCAGATACTGTTGACCCGCTGGCTGGTTCATATTATATCGAAGCAAAAACAAAGGAAATTGAAGAAGAAGCCATGAGATATATCAAGAAGATCGATGAATTGGGCGGAGCAGCAAAGGCGATTGACTTAGGATATATCCAACAAGAAATCATGGATGCGGCTTACAACTATCAAAAAGATATTGAAGCAGGAAGAAGAATCATTGTTGGCATGAACAAATTCCAAATTGAAGAGGAGCCGCCAAAAGGATTATTAAAGGTAGATCCGTCTGTGGGTGAATTGCAGAAGAAAAAGCTTGCCGAGTTAAGGGCGACAAGGGACAATAGCCTGGTACAACAAAGATTAGAAGAGTTAAGGAAGGCTTGCCAAGGGGATGACAACTTGATGCCGTTTATCTTAAATGCCGTAAGGGCGTATGCTACCCTTGGAGAAATCTGTGGCGTTATGAGGGAAGTATTTGGTGAGTATCAGCAATCTGTACAATTATAATGCATGAGGGATACAGTCATTGAAAATTGATTCATTGAAGGAGGAAAATTTCATGGATAGACCAATTAGAGTATTAGTTGCAAAACCAGGCCTTGATGGCCATGATAGAGGTGCAAAAGTCATTGCAAGGGCTTTAAGGGATGCCGGTATGGAAGTTATCTATACGGGCTTAAGACAAACACCGGAGCAAATTGTAAATGCCGCCATTCAGGAGGATGTTGATGTTGTTGCCATGAGTATTTTATCAGGGGCCCATAATACATTGTTGCCGAAGGTGGTAGAGTTGTTGAAAGCCGAAAATGTGGATGATGTATTGGTAATCGGTGGCGGCGTTATTCCCGATGATGATATCCCTTTCTTAAAAGAAAAAGGGATTGCGGAAATCTTCACACCGGGGACGCCAACATCTGTAACCATTGACTTTATCCGGGCCAACGTGAAGAGAAAGTAGGAATACAAAGAGGACAACAGGAACGGATCTTCCGGGTTGCGGTCTGTTGTACCCATGACATGCCAAAAAATAGGTGGTGCCATCGATGAAATTAGCGGAAAGATTGTTGCAAGGAGACAAACGGGCAGTTGCAAGATTGATATCCATGGCGGAAAATCATGATCCGGAAGCCGTGGAAATACTGAGAAAGCTGTATAATAAAACGGGGAATGCCCATGTAATCGGTATCACAGGGCCGCCGGGCGCAGGCAAAAGTACTTTGACAGATAAGCTGGCAAAGGCGATCCGAAGAGAGGGGAAGACGGTGGGAATTATTGCCGTTGACCCCACAAGTCCCTTTACAGGGGGCTCTATCCTTGGAGATAGGGTAAGGATGAATGACTTGAGCATGGATCCTGGGGTTTTCATCCGGAGCATGGGTACCCGTGGACATTTGGGAGGATTGTCGAAAGCTACCCAAGCGGCCGTCAAAATCTTAGACATTTATGGTGTAGACTATATTTTTATTGAAACAGTAGGGGTAGGACAGTCGGAGGTAGATATTGCCAAGAACGCAGATACAACCCTTATGGTAACGGTGCCTGGCCTTGGCGATGATATTCAGACAATCAAGGCAGGGATTATGGAGATAGGAGATGTATTTGCTGTCAATAAAGCAGATAGGGATGGAGCCAAGAGAACAGCTACGGAAATTGAAATGATGCTGGATTTTCATCATTCCGATTGGAGACCGCCGGTACAAATGGTCATCGCCGTGGAAAATAAAGGCGTCGATGAGTTGCTGGATCATTTGAAGAATCATAGAAAATATTTGGAGGAAACGGGAAAGCTTCAGGAGAAGAGAATACAAAACAGCAAACTCGAAATCATAGATTTAGTACAAGAAAAACTAATGGGCATGATTTTAGACAAATCCCACAAAGAAGAAATGGTTCATCGGTTGGCAGCCGATGTTGCGGCAAGGAAAATCGACCCGTATTCTGCATCAGAAGCTATACTCAAGGAAATTTAATGGTGTTTCTTAGGGCGGGAGGCAACTGACCCATGCAGTAGACCGATGAAGATGCCCTAAAATATATAAAGGAGGAACATATCATGAAAGTATTAAAAGTCGATCATATTGGGATTGCTGTAAAAAACTTGGATGAAACTTTAAAGTTCTATCAAGAAATGCTTGGACTGGAACTTCATGGAACGGAAGTGGTGGAAGAACAAAAGGTAAAGGTTGCATTCCTGCCTGTTGGAGATACAGAGGTTGAACTGTTAGAATCCACAGATCCGGAAGGTCCTATTGCCAAATTTATTGAAAAAAAAGGGGAAGGGATTCAGCATATCGCTTTTCGGGTACCCAATATTGAGGAAGCTATCGCTGAATTAATGGCAAAAGGTGTAAAAATGATCGATGAAAAGCCCAGATACGGAGCAGGGGGAGCAAAGATTGCCTTCTGTCATCCAAAGAGTACAAATGGTGTACTGGTAGAATTAAGTGAAAGAGAATAGTGGGAAGACTGCCTGATTTTTGGTGGTCTAATATCAGAGTAGGAGGTTCGTGAACATGGCAATCAACAAAATAGAGGATTTGCGCAAACGCAGAGAAAAGATCATGATGGGCGGTGGGCAAAAGAGGATTGATAAGCAGCATGATTCCGGAAAATTAACTGCAAGGGAAAGATTGCATCTGTTATTTGATGAGGGGACTTTCGTCGAACTAGATGCCTTTGTAACGCACCGATGCGTAAACTTTGGCATGGAAAAAGTAGATGCTCCGGGAGAAGGTGTTGTTACGGGATATGGAATGGTAGACGGGAGGCTTGTCTATGCTTTCGCCCAAGATTTCACCGTAGTTGGAGGATCCCTTGGAGAAATGCATGCGGCAAAAATCTGCAAAGTATTGGATAATGCCCTAAAGGTAGGAGCACCTGTAGTAGGTTTAAATGACTCCGGGGGAGCCAGAATTCAGGAAGCTGTGGATGCCCTGTCCGGATACGGAAAGATTTTCTACAGAAATACCATCGCTTCAGGGGTGATTCCGCAAATTTCTGCCATTATGGGGCCATGTGCGGGGGGAGCAGTATATTCACCTGCGTTAACTGACTTTGTTTACATGGTTGACAAGACTAGCCAGATGTTTATTACGGGTCCCCAGGTCATCAAAACTGTTACAGGAGAAGAAGTTTCAGCAGAAGAACTTGGTGGAGCCATGACCCATAATACCACCAGCGGTGTTGCCCATTTCATCGCTGCCAATGACGAAGATTGCATTGCCCAAATCAGGAGATTATTGAGTTTCTTGCCGTCAAACAATATGGAAACGGCACCTTACTATGCAACAGAAGATGATATCAATCGATTGGTGCCGGAGTTGGATAATTTATTGCCGGATAATCCCAACAAGCCTTACGACATGTTTGATATTATTGCAAGAATTGTTGATGATGGCGATTATTATGAGTATCAACCCCATTACGCAAAAAATATTATCACTTGCTTTGCGAGAATCAACGGACAATCTGTGGGAATTATTGCAAATCAGCCCAAATTCTTAGCAGGGTGCTTGGATATTAATGCATCAGACAAAGCAGCGAGATTTATCAGAACCTGTGATGCTTTTAATATTCCATTGTTGAATATTATCGACGTACCTGGTTTCTTACCTGGGACCAATCAAGAATATGGCGGTATTATCAGACACGGCGCCAAGATGTTGTATGCATACAGTGAAGCTACTGTACCAAAGGTATCCCTCATCGTAAGAAAGGCTTATGGGGGAGCATACTTGGCAATGTGTTCAAAAGATTTAGGAGCAGATATTGTGCTTGCATGGCCACAAGCTGAGATCGCCGTTATGGGCCCCCAAGGAGCTGCGAATATTATTTTTAGGGATGAGATCGCAAAGGCAGAAGATCCGGCGGCGGAAAGGGCAAAGAAAATACAAGAATATACCGATGAATTTGCAACACCCTACAAGGCAGCGGAAAGGGGCTTTGTTGATGATGTCATTGAGCCGAATGCTACTAGGCCAAGACTGGTAGATGCCTTAAATATGCTCGCATCTAAGCGTGAAAGCAGACCGGCCAAGAAACACGGAAATATTCCGCTGTAAGATTATAAAAAAAGCACCATAGAAGTCCAAGAAAAAGAGGTGATATCAGTGTTCGGTCAAACAATAAGTTTTGGGGAAGGTTTGTTGGTTACTGCTTTGGGAATGGGCGTTGTATTTGCAACTTTGATTGCACTGTCATACATGTTGGATCTTCTGAGAATTCTTTTTTACAAGGAACCGAAGGCACCCATACAAATTGTGGAAAAAGCGCCTGTGCTGGAAGAACCGGCCAAAAAAGAAAATGAAGAAGAACTGATTGCAGTGATTACTGCAGCAGTGGCGGCAAATTTGCAAACTTCTACCCATAATATCGTTGTTCGAAATATTGTAAGAATCGGGGATCAATCTCCCACATGGAATCGATTAGGCAGAATGGAACAAATGAACAGCAGATTTTAATAAAAAAGAAAAGATGGGTACAAATTTTATAAGTATTGAAGGAGGATTATAAAAATGAGAAAATTTAACATAACTGTAAATGGAAATACTTATGAAGTTGAGGTTGAAGAAATCGGAGGAGTATCTGTGCCTGCACCTGCCCCAAGACCAGCAGCTCCTGCGGCGGCACCAAAGGCTGCACCGGCACCGGCAGCACCGAAGGCAGCTGCTCCCGCAGCACCAAAGGCAGTTTCTGCAGGCGGAAATTCCATCACGGCGCCAATGCCTGGAACCATCCTGGATATCAAAGTGAAGGAAGGCGATACAGTCAAGTCCGGTGATGTATTGATTATTTTGGAAGCCATGAAAATGGAAAATGAAATCATGGCACCGGCAGACGGTAAAGTTGTATCTATCCATACAACAAAGGGTGCATCAGTGAACGCAGGAGACGTATTGGTTGTATTGGGATAATATAACTTTGTCTCGTCAGATTAAACTATGAAAGAGAGGGAGACAACAAGATGTTTATAGATGTAATTAGAGATTTCTGGGCAAGTACAGGCTTTGTTGCCCTCACATGGCAGCAGCTTGTCATGCTGGGTGTTGCATGCCTGCTACTGTACTTGGCAATCGTAAAACAATATGAACCGTTATTACTGCTCCCTATTTCCTTCGGTATGCTTCTCGCCAACCTTCCTCTTGCTTTTTTGATGGGTGAACCGATTTATGAAATAGGAAAAGACGGACTGCCTCATGTAAAACAATACGGCGGACTTTTGTACTACTTGTATCAAGGGGTGAAGCTGGGGATTTATCCTCCGTTGATTTTCTTGGGTGTAGGTGCCATGACGGATTTCGGTCCGCTGATTGCCAATCCGAGAAGCTTGCTTTTAGGAGCAGCAGCCCAATTTGGCATCTTCACCACTTTTATGGGAGCCATTGCTCTGGGTTTTACGGGACCTGAAGCAGCTTCCATTGGTATTATCGGCGGGGCTGACGGACCTACGGCAATCTTCTTGACATCAAAGCTTGCTCCCCATCTACTGGGACCCATTGCTGTTGCGGCCTATTCCTATATGGCTCTTGTACCAATTATCCAGCCTCCCATCATGAAAGCCTTGACCACCAGGGAAGAAAGAAGAACAAAGATGGAGCAGCTAAGGCCTGTAACCAAAACAGAAAAAGTACTCTTTCCAATTATCGTTACAATCCTTGGGGCATTATTATTGCCATCTGCAGCAGGATTATTGGGGATGCTGATGCTCGGCAATCTTTTCAGAGAATCAGGAGTTGTGGACAGAATCTTTAAAACGGCACAAAATGAGCTTATCAACATTGTAACCATTTTCTTGGGAACTACCGTGGGAGCAACAGCCAGTGCGGAAAAATTCTTAAGGGCAGACACCCTAAAAATTATCGCCTTAGGATTGATAGCTTTCTCCATTGGTACGGCGGCAGGGGTGCTCTTCGGAAAAATCATGTATATTGCTTCCGGTAAGAAAGTAAACCCATTGATCGGTTCTGCAGGGGTATCTGCGGTGCCTATGGCAGCAAGGGTTTCTCAAGTAGTGGGGCAAAAGGAAAATCCATCCAATTTCCTTTTAATGCATGCTATGGGACCAAACGTAGCCGGCGTTATCGGTTCTGCCATTGCAGCAGGGGTATTGTTATCCATATTTGGTTAAGAAAAAAATAGACAGGGTATGTGCCTTGTCTATTTTTTATCTATTTCTTCGCTATTTATGATAAAATAGGGGATAGAATAAAGGAAAGAGGATGGGATTGGATGAAAAAAGAGGTCTTAGAGACGTTAAAACATAATAAAGGAAGGTTTATTTCAGGAGAAGAATTGAGCAACCGACTGGGAGTTACGAGGACGGCTGTATGGAAACATATTCATCAATTAAAAGAAGAGGGATACAGGATTGAATCTGTATCGAAGAAGGGGTACAAATTGTTGGAAGAGCCCGATATATTGAATGAAAATGCTCTGCAGTTGGATTTAGATACCAAGATAATCGGGAAAAGAATCATACACTTGAATACCATTGATTCTACCAATACCATGGCAAAAAAAATTGCCGCTGAAGATGGGGAAGAAGGAACAATTGTGATTGCAGAAGAACAGACGGAGGGAAGAGGGAGACTCGGTCGAAAATGGGTATCGCCGAAGGGGACTGGCATATGGATGTCCTTGATTTTAAAACCTTCCATTGAACCTACGGAAGCCGCAAAGATTACCCAAATTGCCGCGGCTGCTGTTGCCTTGGCCATTCGGAAGGTGACAGGGTGTGAAGCAGGCATCAAATGGCCCAATGACATTATTTTGGAAAGGAAAAAGGTGTGCGGTATTTTAACGGAGATGAGTGCAGAATTAAATTGTGTGAACTATGTAATCGTAGGGATAGGAATCAATGTGAATGGAGATATGGAGGCATTTCCGGAGGATATAAAAAAGACTGCCACGTCGGTCAAGGCCTCTGCTGGAAAGACGGTTTCGAGGAAAGCAATTGTACTTTATATTTTAAGGGAGTTTGAAAGATTATACCTTGATTTTATACAAAGCAAAAGCCTTCAGAAGAGTGTGGAGATTTGCAAAAAATATTCCGTAACCCTGGGAAATCCTGTAAAAATCATTAACCGTGATCGACAAATTGTTGCTGAGGCTGTGGATTTGACCGAAGAGGGAGAATTGGTGATTCGCAATCAAAAGGGAGAGTTGGAGAAAATTATTTCCGGGGAAGTTTCCGTAAGGGGGATATCGGATTATGTATAAAAACTGTATCACGGATGTACCGGGAATCAAAGTGGGACAAGCCTCTGATGCAAAGGGATTAACAGGATGTACCGTTATTTTATGTGAAGATGGAGCTGTTTGCGGTGTGGAGGTAAGGGGTTCCGCACCGGGGACAAGGGAGACAGATTTGTTGAAACCCCAGATGTTGGTGGACAGAGTCCATGGCGTGATTTTGGCAGGGGGCAGTGCTTTTGGACTGGCGGCTGCAGACGGCATGATGCATTATTTGGAAGAGAAGGGCATCGGCTTTGATGTGGGAGTTACAAAGGTACCCATTGTAACAGGCGCCGTATTATTTGATCTTTACGTTGGAGATCATACAATCAGACCCAACTTTGAAATGGGCTATAAGGCATGTGTAGATGCTTCTACCCAAAAAATAAAGGAAGGAAATTGGGGTGCAGGGACTGGCGCAACGGTAGGAAAAATTCTTGGACATGGACAATGCATGAAGGGCGGTATCGGCAGTGCCAGTGTCATTTTGGACAATGGGGTTATTGTAGGGGCAGTGGTAGCGGTCAATGCCTTTGGTGATATACGGGATTGGGAGACAGGGAAAATTATCGCCGGACCGCGGGATGCTGACTCAGGAGAAATTATCGATACTTGCACATATATGAAAGGGCGCATAGGAACTGCTTTGTCCTTCGGAAGGGAGCATACAACCATTGGGGCCGTGGCGACCAATGCCAAATTATCAAAGGCTGAGGCACAGAAATTATCCCAAATGGCTATGAACGGATTGATCAAGGTGATCTCGCCTTCCGGCACCACCTTGGATGGGGACACGGTATTTGCTTTATCTCGGGGGCATCAGATTTGTGATATCAATATACTGGGAATCATGGCTGCAGAAGCTATGGCTATAGCCGTAAATCGGGCTGTAAAAGCAGCAAAGACCGTTGCCAATATTCCTTCCTACAGCGATTATTTTTCAAGAGGGTAGCAGGGGAAAAGCAGAGAGGAATAAGAGGCCTATGGGCGTGTGGAAGGAAAACAATAATTTTATTGCAAAATAAGCATGCAAGTGATAACATACTACTAGGAATCAGCCAGTATCGTTTGTGAACTGGACTTAATTTATATGGAATTTCATTTGCAAACGTGCATGTCCGGTATCCTGGAAAAAGGAATTGGAACGGAGGGAACAAATTGAAAAGAAATTTAAAAACAAGACCTTTTTTAACCTTGCGGCAGATGACGACAGCAGGATTGCTAAGTGCCATTGCCATTGCTCTCAGCATGACGCCCCTGGGGTATATACCGATCCCATGGCTTGTCGGTGTCAATGCCACTACGATGCATATTCCGGTGATTATTGCCTCCATTGTATCGGGACCCATTGTAGGGCTGATTGTAGGGACCATTTTTGGTATTTCAAGTTTCTTAAGGGCAAATCATCCGTTTTTTGCAAATCCGGTGATTGCCATTCTGCCAAGAATGCTGATTGGAATTACGGCTTATTATGCCTTCCAATGGTCGAAAAGCTCCGTTGTGGCTGCCATCGCAGGTACCCTTACCAATACCATTGGCGTACTTACCTTGATCTTTGCTTTTGGATATCTTCCCTTAAAAGTGGTTTTGGGAATAGCAGGGATCAATGGGACTGCGGAAGTGATCGTATCGGCGTTGATTGTGGGAGCTGTGGTGAAGGCATTCCAGAGGGCATACCGTCCATAGATAGATTGTAAGAAAACAGGAAAATTTATAATATCCAAGAAAGGTAAGGCGATGAAATGTTACTGGCATTTGATGTGGGAAATACAAATATTGTATTAGGTGTATATCGGGGGCAAACCCTGTTGAATTACTGGCGGATTGCCACAGACAAAAGCAAAACATCCGATGAATACGGCATGTTGATTCATCAATTATTTCAATACGAGGGGTTAAGCATGAAGGATATTGATGATGTCATTATTTCTTCTGTTGTACCACCCCTTATGTATTCTTTACAGCATATGGCCTATAAATATTGCAAAAAGGAAGCGATGGTGGTAGGACCCGGGATCAAGACAGGTATGAATATTAAATACGATAATCCAAAGCAGGTAGGTGCCGATAGGATTGTCAATGCAGTGGCTGCCTATGAAAAATATGGAGGACCTCTGGTAATTGTGGATTTTGGAACAGCAACAACTTTTTGTGCCGTATCAGAAAAGGGAGAATATTTAGGTGGGACAATTGCCCCCGGAATTAAAATCTCCAGCGAGGCATTGTTTCAAAATGCTGCGAAACTTCCGAGGGTAGAATTGATAAAGCCAGGGCATGTTATTTGTAAAAATACCGTAAGCAGCATGCAATCCGGCATCATCTACGGATATATCGGGTTGGTTGATTATATTGTAAAAAGAATGAAACAAGAATTAGGGAATCATCCCAATACAAGGGTAATTGCCACGGGGGGACTGGCAAATCTCATTGCCAGCGAATCGGAAACCATCGACGAAGTAAATGGTTTGCTGACCCTTGAAGGGTTAAGGATTATATATGAGCGCAACAAAGGGTAAAAGGGGGCCGGGAATGTTTCCTGGCCTTTGCTTTGCATATAAGTATACCACTTTAGCATTTCGTTTATCCAAAAGTTATATTTCTTGTGTAGCTGCCAGTTGCCAGTTATCAGCCAGCAATACCGGCAGCTGTTCGCTGGGAGCTGGCAGCTGGCAACCAATGAGAGACCAAAACAGCAGAGGGTGAATAAAATGAATATTGCAGGAGTGCAGTTGGAAAACAATGTCTCTTTGGGACCTATGGCCGGCGTGACAGATTTGACCTTTCGGCTTTTATGCAAAGAGCAGGGCTGTGGTCTTGTCTATACGGAAATGGTAAGTGCCAAAGGGATTTGCTATGGAGACAAAAATACTGAGGATCTTCTGGAGATTAGGGAAGAAGAAAAACCTGTAGCTTTGCAGATATTTGGCTCCGATCCCGATTTTATGGCAAGGGCTGCTGAAATGTTAAATCATCGGGGACACACTTTTCTAGATATCAATATGGGATGCCCTACACCCAAAATTGTTAAAAACGGGGATGGTTCCGCATTGATGAAAGATCCTGAGCTGGCCGGGAAAATTGTAAAGGCAGTGTGCAATGCTACAGATAAGCCTGTGACGGTGAAGATCAGGAAGGGCTGGGATGAGGATCATGTCAATGGGGTGGAGATGGCAAAAATACTCGAAGAGAGCGGTGCTAAGGCTATTGCCGTCCATGGAAGAACGCGGGAACAATTTTACAGCGGTAGGGCAGATTGGAGCATGATAAAGAAAGTTAAAGAGGCTGTCAGTATTCCTGTCATCGGAAACGGCGACATATTTACGGTGGAGGATGCTGTGAGGATGAGAGAGGAGACGGGTTGTGACGGAATCATGGTGGCCAGAGGGGCTCAGGGAAATCCTTGGATATTTAAAAGAATTGCTCATTATATGAAGACGGGCGTTCTCTTGGCGGAACCCACGGCTGAAGAGAAGGTTGAAATGGCATTGGAGCATCTCCGGCGAATGGTTGAAGCCAAGGGAGAGTATATCGCCATTCGTGAAATGAGAAAACATATTGCCTGGTACCTGAAAGGAATACGAAACGCTGCCCAAATTCGAGGACAAATCAACCGTGTGACCAGCCAAAAGGATATGGAAATTTTATTGGGAAATTTTCTGAGAACCTTGTCCTAAATTCAACGTGAATCGCTTGACAAGACTGGTTGCCTACATTATAATTATTCGCATATAGTTCCACTTTATGCTTAAGAGCACTGTGAATCCAGTGCTTATATGCTAAATTGAGAAAAATTACCAGGGTATTACAGGCATAAATCAACAACCAGGGCATATATTATCAACAAATCATTTCTATATATAAATAACTGGAAAAGGAGAGGGAATAGATGACAGATAAGGAAGTATTGTTAACCTCACAAGGGTTAAAAAAAATAGAGGACGAGTTGGAAGTGCTAAAGACCGTACGAAGAAAGGAAGTAGCAGAAAGAATTAAGCAAGCCATCGCTTTTGGAGACATCAGTGAAAATTCAGAATATGACGAAGCAAAAAACGAACAAGCTCAGTTGGAAGAGAGAATTGCCAAGTTGGAGACAATGCTTCGAAAAGCCAAAATCATCGATGAAGATGAGATTTCTGTGGAAGCAGTAAGCATAGGTGCTACTGTAAAGGTTATGGATTTAGAATTTGATGAAGAAGTGGAATATACTATTGTAGGCTCTGCGGAGGCAGATCCTTACGAATTGAAAATATCCAATGAATCACCGGTAGGAAGTGCCTTAATCGGAAAGAAAGTTGGCGATGTTGTAAATGTACAAATTCCGGATGGCGTAACAAAATATAAAATTTTGGAGATTAGAAGATAATTGGGGGGCGTACAAAAGATGAACGAAGAAATGAATCTCAGCGAAATACTGCGGGTGAGAAGGGAAAAATTAAAAAAGCTTCAGGAAATGGGAAGGGATCCTTTTCAAATAGAAAAATATGAGCAAACCCATTTTAGCCAGGACATCAAAGAAAATTATGAGGCAATGGAAGGAAAGGAAGTATCAATTGCCGGAAGAATCATGGCCAAGCGAACGATGGGAAAGGCTGCTTTTTTGGATATACAGGATAAGCAAGGGAGAATTCAAACCTATGTAAGGCAAGATATCATAGGAGAGGAAGAATACGATATTCTTGTGACCTATGATATAGGCGATATTGTTGGAGTAAAAGGAACTGTGTTTAAAACAAAGCAAGGAGAGATATCCGTAAAAGCAAGCCAAGTGCTGCTGCTGACAAAATCGTTGCAAGTACTGCCCGAAAAATGGCATGGATTAAAGGACCAAGAACTAAGGTACAGGCAAAGATATGTGGATTTGATCGTGAACCCGGAAGTGAAGAGAGCATTTATTATTCGAACAAAAGCTATCAAGGCTTTGAGAAAATATTTGGATGACAGGGATTTCTTGGAAGTAGAAACACCAATTTTAAGCACCATTGCAGGGGGAGCTGCAGCCAGACCCTTTATTACCCATCACAATACATTGGATATCGATATGTACTTAAGAATTGCAACGGAGCTTCATTTAAAGCGATTGGTTGTGGGGGGCTTTGATCGTGTATATGAAATCGGAAGGCTTTTCAGAAATGAAGGAATGTCCATCAAGCATAATCCGGAATTTACAACCATTGAGGTATATCAAGCCTATGCCGACTATGAGGATATTATGAAACTGACAGAAGAAGTGATCGCGTATATGGCTCAGCAGGCATTGGGAACAACGAAAATTACTTATCAAGGAAAAGAAATTGATCTGACCCCGCCATGGAGGCGTATTTCTATGATGGATTTTGTAAAGGAGGTAACAGGCGTAGATTTTAACCAGGTGAAATCGGATGAAGAAGCCATTGCCATTGCAAAGAAGCATGGCATAGAAATTGAGAAGGGAATGAAAAAAGGGCATATCATCAATGCTTTCTTTGAAGAATTTTGCGAGAAGAAACTGATTCAGCCTACTTTCATTACCCACCATCCAGTAGAAGTTTCACCGCTGGCAAAGAGAAATCCTGACAATCCTGAAATTACAAACAGATTTGAAGCATTTATCAACACATGGGAAATTGCCAATGCCTTTTCGGAGTTGAATGATCCCATTGATCAGAAAGAAAGATTTGAAGAACAGCTGAGACAAAGGGAGGCCGGCGATGAAGAAGCCCATATGATGGACGATGATTTTATCAATGCACTGGAAGTAGGCCTACCCCCTACAGGAGGATTAGGAATAGGGATTGACCGATTGATGATGTTGTTTACAGATTCACCGTCTATAAGGGATGTAATTTTATTTCCTACGATGAAACCAATTGAAAAATAGTACTGGCCATTAAAAGCATAGGGATGTCTCTATGCTTTTATACATTTTTCACGGCAGCCCTGTCCATATACAGATAAAAAATATAGAAGGCGAAAAAATGTAGAAAAAGGGAATAATAACAGAAAAAATACATATAATTGTAATGGGCAGCGGTGAAATATATTTATTTTTCAAAAGAATACTGAAAATCAATAAGCCTTGAATAGATTGCTTTCTATTGCAAAAACGATAAAAGATAAAAAAGACAGGAAAACGAAAAAATTACCAGTTGATTTTGAAGCAAAACCATGGTAGTATATATTTTGTCGTCATGACAAAAGAAGCAGAAAAAAATAAGCTATACGAAGAAAAAAAGCTATTGACATGATACGACAAATATGATACATTATAAAAGTCGCTGTTTGATGGCGACCTTCCGATTGGTCTTTGAAAACTACACAGTGTAAGAGGAAAGCCAGCAAGCAAAGAGAAGGAAGAATTTGATTTGAGAGTTTGATCCTGGCTCAGGATGAACGCTGGCGGCGTGCCTAACACATGCAAGTCGAG
>NZ_LOEE01000071.1 GCF_001562415.1 Thermotalea metallivorans
CTCTCTGACAAAGAGATTATAGCACGATGTTTAGAAATTTCAATGCTAGGTGTCACTGATTCATCTGAACAATAAATTTAAAGTTGTCAAAGAACATTCGGGTGGGTTTTTGAACCCTAACCCTATATTTATCTTACAAGGGGGTACTTTATTGAGGGCAAGAAGCTTGTTTGTCATTTTCATGTATTTAAGCAGATTTGCCCTCCCCACATTGTTCTACCATTCCCGTACGGATGCTTTTGTTGAATTTTTCCTATTTTCCGCAAGTTACCTGTAATCACTGGTATTGTGCTCTGGGCTTCCATATATATGGCCATTTTGCTACACCCGCCTTTGTATTTGACACACTCCTGGCTACAGGTATTGGTCCGTATAATCTCTATTCTTATGGATGTTTTTCGTGTTTCCACAACTTTACTGATCTTTTTTCATAATATCTTGTCTTTCTTTATATATACATGTGGAACAATTTATAAAATCCATCAAAAAACAGGCATGAGTATTGCATTCATCATGATATAGAGTAAAGAATAACTCAAATCATCTTGCATGATATAAAACAATCGCACCATGATGAGAAATGTTTGTTTCTATCTATAGGAGGAGAGCTGATGATGAAAAAAGATATTTTCATACTGATTCAGTTTATTCATGTTTATTGCAGGTACAAGCATATAGAAAGGGAAAAAACTGACTTTTCCTATCATAGTCTTGAAATGAAAAAGCAGGTTAGGTTATGCGAAGAATGTTCAGATCTTGCTGTCTATTCCATCAACAGACGAATCCGATGCCCTATGGCAGTCAAACCTGCTTGCAAAAAATGCAGTATAAAATGTTATGCCCAGGAATATAGGGAAAAAATAAAAAAAGTAATGAAATTTTCCGGGATGTATTTTATTAGAAGAGGAAGAATCGACTATCTTTTCAAGTATTTTTTCCGCTAGCATTTTAAAAATAGTATGCTAAATGAAACGGCATGATTTTTGCATATATTACATGTGGAGATAAGAAAACATCCCAGGAGGAATTGGAATGAAAGGAAGGAGAACAGTACTTTATATTTTGTTGATTATTTTAGGAGTTATCTTCATGTACAATTATGTTCTTGTTCCCCTGCTGATGCAGCTCAATGGCGGGATGGGAATGGGGATGCATTACAGAATGGGTATGTACGGTAGATATATGTATTATACAGATTTTCGCTTGATGCTATTTATTATGATAATGATCGGGATATTCCTGTTGCTGGATTTTGTACAAGGGCAAAATAGGTCTGGTAAGTGTAAAAAATGCGGATATGAGATTGAAAATGACCAATGGAAGATATGTCCTTTGTGCGGTACAGCTTTCAAATTACGAAAGGATGATAAAGCATGACGCTTTTGCTCTTGATCCTCATGGCGTTTCTGATATATTATCTATTTATTTATAAAGCCAA
The DNA here is from genome assembly GCF_001562415.1 of Thermotalea metallivorans. GTDB lineage: Bacteria > Bacillota > Clostridia > Peptostreptococcales > Thermotaleaceae > Thermotalea > Thermotalea metallivorans. The sequence continues at coordinate 1,439 of NZ_LOEE01000071.1, forward strand.
CCATGTAGATCTTTTAGAAGTAAACAAGATTAATAAATGCCCAAGCTGCGGCAACAGGGTGGAAAAAAATTTCAATGTATGTCCCATATGCAAAGAGACTTTAAAAAAGTTCTGTACGAACTGTGGCGAAAAGATTGATATCCACTGGAATTATTGTCCCTATTGTGAAAAATATATAGATAAAGGTGTGGGGAAATGAAACGGAAATTTCTCAAATTTAAGTATGAAATATGGATTGTTCTTTTCATTATAGGCATCAGTATCATCCATTACTACACTGGATATGAAGAAACCCCTTATCATGATTTTTATAGATTTCTGTATACAATCCCCGTGATTATGGCTTCCTACAAACATGGCTTTCAAGGGGGAATCATTATATCCATCGTTGCAAGTTTCATCTATTCACCCCATATCCTGTTGTCCCTAAGACTTGAACTGCAAACAGTCAATAAATTGTTGGATATATTTTTTTTCTTTGCTGTGGGGTCTACCACGGGGATCCTGTTCGAAAGGAAAAACATGATATGCATAAAAAAAAATGAAGAATTATCAAGATATGTGATTCTGGAAAAATACACAAACAGCATTATTCAAAGCATAAAAGACGGTGTAATTGCAGTCAATAATGACATGTTTATTACCATCATGAACCAAGGCGCAAAGGATATCTTTCATATTGACGAAAGCTGCATAGGGCAGCATTTTTTTGAAGTGCTTGCATGTTGCTGCAGTATAGAGACGCAGATCATAGAGTCTATGGAAAAAAATAAGGTGATTGAAAATATTGATCTAGAAATAAAAACATCCCATGGAGAATCCAATCTCAGAATCAACTTGTTTCCGTTAACCTTTGAAAATATGAATAAAGGATTGGTAATCATTTTTGATGATGTTACGGAAATCAATAAATTGCAGCAGCATATCCAGAGAAATGATAAATTGGTAGCCCTTGGGGAGCTTTCTACGGGAATTGCTCATGAAATCAGAAATCCGTTGGCCATCATAAAGGCTGTGGCCCAGACAATGAAAGGGGAGTTAAAGAATTATCCGGAAGCTTTTAGGGAACTGGAAATCATTGATGAGGAAGTAGAAAGGGCAAACAAAATTATAAAAAGTCTTATGGATTTTGCCAAACCCAATAGAAATGAAACAGAATTATATTCTTTCAACACCCTTCTGCAAGAGGTCTTAACGATTGCCGGGAAATATATTTCCCAGAACAATGTTCTTGTAAGGTTTAGCACAGAGGAGATACCTGAAATTGTGGTTAGCAAGGAGCTTTTAAAACAAGCATTTGTGAATTTAATTTTTAATGCAGTGGAAGCCATGCCCAAGGGTGGCGAACTCACCATATCTACGAGGCTTTGGGAGAATAAATGGATCAAAATTGCCTTTCAGGATACGGGGATAGGGATTGAGGAAGATCATTTAAAAAAAATATTTAATCCCTTTTTTACGACGAAGGATGAAGGGACGGGATTAGGTCTTGCTATGGTGCATAGAATTGTGGAAGAACACAATGGGGTCATAAACGTTATGAGCAAACTAGGGGAGGGGACTACCTTTGAAATATTTTTTCCTATCCATGGGGAGGTGCCAAGTGTATAGATGAAAAAGATACTCATTGCAGATGACGAAAAAAATATGAGATGGATACTGGAAAAGAAGTTGAAGGAGGAAAATTTTGCAGTTATTGAGGCACGGGATGGATACGAAGCCTTTGAACAATTTCTAGACAAAGAACCGGATATGGTAATTCTTGATTACAGGATGCCTAAAATGGATGGTATGGAAGTCCTGAAAAAAATACGAACCCTTCATGAAAAAGTACCCATTATCATGATAACGGCCCACGGAAATACAGATGCCGCTGTTGAAGCAATGAAGCTGGGTGCTCTTGATTATATACCCAAACCATTCGACATAGATGAGCTGATGGTGAAAGTAAAAAAAGCACTGAACATTGATGAACTCAATAAAGAAATTGACTATCTTCGCAATAAAATTACAGAAACCTTTGACAACAGAATTATTGGAAAGAGTCGAAAAATGTGTGAAATCTTTGAGCTCGTAGACAAAGTAGCAGATACAAATGCTACGATATTGATTACGGGGGAAAGCGGCACAGGAAAGGAATTGATTGCCAGTGCCATACACAGCCGGAGCTCCAGAAAAAATAAACCGTATATCCGTGTGAATTGCGGTGCAATTCCAGAAAATTTGCTGGAAAGTGAATTGTTTGGCTATGAAAAGGGTGCATTTACGGGTGCCCAAAGCAGAAAACCGGGCAGATTTGACAGAGCACAGGGTGGGACTTTATTTTTAGATGAAATTGGAGAACTAAGCTTGCCCCTACAGGTAAAAATACTTCGAGTATTGCAGGAAAAAGAATTCGAGAGGGTAGGAGGGACGGAGGTAATCAAGGCTGATGTGCGGATTATTGCTGCTACCAATAGAAATCTTGAAAAAATGGTGGAGGAAGGAAGCTTTCGAGAGGATCTCCTTTATAGATTAAAGGTGATACCCATTCATGTTCCTCCCCTTAGACAAAGGAAAGAAGATATCCCCTTGTTGGTAGAATTTTTTATCGACAAATATGCAAAGGATCTAAACAAAGGCCACATAAAAGTAGACAAAAAGGTCCTGGAGATATTAATGCATTATGACTATCCGGGAAATATTCGAGAACTGGAGAACATTATTGAGAGAATGGTGATTTTATCAAATGGCGGCTATATTCAGGCATCTTCACTGCCGAGGGAGATCATAAGGGGTGCCTATGCCAATTATGATGATATCTTCGTTCTTCCTGAAACGGGGATTGTGTTGGAAGAAGTAGAGAAAAGCCTAGTAAGACAAGCCCTGGAAATTTCAAAAGGAAATCAGACCCATGCTGCAAAGTTGCTGGGAATATCAAGACATGCACTGATATATCGGATGGACAAATATAAATTGAACAATGAAAGCAGCCTGTAAGGCTGTTTTTATTCTTTTGTGGGGTGTGGAGTTTTCAACAGCATCTATGTGCAAATTTGAACATATGCAGAGCATAGTTTATATCGTTATCAAAGGAATATCCTTATATATGAAGCGATGATGAAAAAAGCAATCCCCTTTATTCGTGATTTGAAACCCTAAATCATAAGGAAAGGGGATTTTCGTTGAAATTTCAATGATTATTCAACATGGGATGCCAATTTTAAAAGTTGGCATGATTGTTGCTGCATGATATTCTCGAAAGAATTTAAACAGAAAAAGGAGGAGGTGAAAGGATGAAAGATAATTCTTTGATGAAGCTGATTGGGATTTTGTTGTTGGCAGTTCTAGGTTTATGGCTTGTTCAAGCTATAATATCGGGAACGGGGTTTGGTATAGGTGTAGGAATAAGAGGAAACTTTGGAGGTGAGCATATGTATATGGGAACAGGATTTGGATATGGCGGAACAATCGCCTACCTGTTGCTATTGATGACGAAGGTGCTGTTTGCCGTGTTTGTAGTCGCCGTAGTGGCGGGCATTATTGTCTGGATAAAAAATAATCTGTTTACAGCAGAAGAGACAGAAGCCATCAAAAACACTTTTGTAGGCAGTAAAAAGGCTTCGCAGAAAGAGTTATGCGTTATCTGCAGCAAAGAGTTAAATCCCGAATGGAAGCTTTGCCCCCATTGTGGCAAGGAGAAGGAAGTTAAAAATGCATAGGAGGGAATATATATGATAAAAAATCCTTGGTTTAAATTAGCTGTTATATCTCTTTTGGGTATAGCCATCAGCTTTGGTGTATTATGGGGAATCAACGAATTTACCAGATACAATAACATGAATATGGGTTATGGATACAACATGAATATGATGCCCATGAACAATATGAATGGCATGGGCATACAAGGCAGTCTGAACGTGCAGGGCCGCTTAGATATGAGTGACATGCCGATGATGCCGATGAATAACATGAACTGGATGAACATGCAGGGTGGCATGAATATGATGTCTATGGACAATATGAATGGCATGAACATGATGCCGATGAATAACATGAAAGGCATGATGAATATGCAAGGCGGAATGGGTATGATGAATGGTATGGGAATGCACTAAAAAAAAGAAAAAACCCATGCACTCGCCAGTCTTTTGCGAAAAGGCTGGTGAGTGCATTTTTTTGATTTTTTCATGAAACAAAAAAATATTTTCTAAAATTTATGATGAAGCAGTTGACGCACTGTATCCATAAGAATATAATAATAACTGAACATATGAATATACATTCATATGAATTCAAACAAATGACAATATGTTGCTCATAGATATAGCGTGGCTGCGGGTCGTACATGGTTTTGCAGTATCCAATTATAACAAAGTCTTCCATTGGAAGATTTAAAGGAAGACTTTGTTGAAACCCATGACGGAAATTATGACTTATTCATTATTTATGAAAGTACATAATTTCCTATGTGTTATAACAAAGTCTTCCATTGGAAGATTTAAAAGAAGACTTTGTTGAAACCCATAGAAAATGCTGAAAAGGGGGAAATGAAAGTGGGCGGGAGAGTCAAAAAAGAGCTTATATTGGAAGGTCTGGACTGTGCAAATTGTGCCAGCAAGATAGAATCAAAGATAAAGGAAATTAATGGTGTTTGCAGTGTTCATATGAATTTTGTCACGAAAACACTTTCCATAGAGATAGAGAGTGATGAAAAGTTGGATAAAGTGCTGGCTCAAGTCAAGGATATTATCAATAAGTATGAGCCTGAGGTCATTGTCAATGAAAGAATCATTACGAAAACGGAGAAGAAAGTTTTGTTGTTGATGGGGTTAGGTTGTGCAAACTGTGCGGCAAAGATGGAAAAAGAAATAAAAAATTTGGCGGGTGTGAAATTCGCCTCTGTAGACTTCGTATCCAAAAGGCTTGTGATAGAGGCCAATAGCAAACAAGAGTTAAGCAGGATTTTGGATGAAGCGGCAAAAATTATAAACCGAATAGAGCCCCATGTGCATATGGTTGATGAAAGCAAGCCCAAGACAGGGGCGGGTAAGGCAGAAAAACAAAGCAGCAAGAACAATAAAAAGGAGATGGTCCGTTTGGCCCTAGGAGGGACCTTATTTGTAATCCCCTTGATACTTGATTTTTCTTTTTGGACGGAATTTACTCTTTATTTTGCCAGCTATTTGCTGGTTGGTGGAGAAGTTTTGCTAAAGGCGGGTAGAAATATTTTGAGGGGACAAATTTTTGATGAAAACTTCTTGATGGGAATTGCTACCATTGGGGCCTTTGCAATTCAAGAGTTCCCGGAAGGAGTAGCTGTAATGCTTTTTTATCAAATTGGGGAGTTCTTTCAAGATATGGCAGTGAATCGCTCAAGAAAATCCATTGCGGCCTTAATGGATATCCGGCCTGATTTTGCCAATCTCAAGATAGGTGATGAAATAAGACGGGTTTCGCCGGAAGAAGTAAATATCGGAGCTATGATTCTTGTGAAGCCGGGAGAAAAAATTCCCCTGGACGGTAGAGTAATGGAGGGAAAATCCATGGTGGATACCTCTGCTTTAACAGGAGAATCGATACCCAGGGAAGTGGAGGCAGGCAGTGATGTTTTCAGCGGTTTTATCAATAAAAACGGATTATTGACTGTTGAGGTGACCAAAGATTTTGGGGAATCAACGGTATCTAAAATTTTAGAGCTGGTACAAAATGCAAGCAGTAAAAAGGCCCCAACGGAAAGCTTTATCACGAAATTTGCAAGGTATTATACACCTGTGGTTGTATTTGCATCCCTTGCATTGGCAATCATTCCGCCCTTGGTGATCAAAGGTGCCACTTTTTCCCAATGGATCTATAGGGCATTGGTATTCTTGGTAATTTCTTGTCCTTGTGCTTTGGTTGTATCGATTCCCTTAGGCTTTTTTGGAGGTATCGGAGGTGCATCGAAGAACGGGATTCTCGTGAAGGGCGGAAATTATCTGGAGGCATTGAACAATGTGCATACGGTAGTATTTGATAAAACAGGAACACTGACAAAAGGCGTATTCAAAGTAACAGAAATTCATCCCAAAGGAAATATTACGGAAGAAGCATTGCTGGAGTATGCAGTCTATGGGGAAAGCTATTCGAACCATCCTATTGCCGCATCTATCTTAAGGGCTTATGGAAAAGAGGTAAATAAAGAGGCTATTGAAAGTTATGATGAAATATCAGGATACGGGGTGAAAGTGAAAGTACGGGGAAAAGAAATATTGGCAGGCAATATGAAATTGATGGATAAGGAAGAAATTTCCTATGAGCCGGTGGAAACTACAGGCACAGCAGTGTATGTGGCCATTGACGGGGTATATGGCGGGGCCATCATTATTTCCGATGAAATTAAGGAAGATGCCCAAAAGGCTATTCAGGACCTTAGAACTGTTGGGGTGAAAAAAATTGCAATGCTCACAGGGGATAGCCAATCGGTAGGGAGAAAAGTGGCAGAACAGTTAGGTTTAGATGAAGTCTATGGGGAGCTGCTTCCTGATCAAAAAGTAGAAAAACTTGAACTGCTGGACAGACAAAAATCATCAAAAGGAAAATTGATTTTTGTGGGAGATGGCATGAATGATGCGCCGGTGCTGGCAAGGGCCGATATTGGAGTAGCCATGGGCGGCCTAGGGGCCGATGCCGCCATTGAAGCAGCGGATGTAGTATTAATGACCGATGAGCCGTCGAAATTAGTCAGTGCAATAAAAATAGCCAGGAGGACGAAACGCATTGTATGGCAAAATATTATCTTTTCCTTTGGTGTAAAGATCTTTGTTTTACTCTTAGGTGCAGGTGGGATTGCAACCATGTGGGAAGCTGTATTTGCCGATGTAGGAGTAGCGCTGATTGCTGTATTCAATGCTATGAGAGTCTTGAAAGCTGAACATCTATAGATTTCCCATGGGAGTAGATGAAAGGAGTTGGATAAAAAATGGGGAGAGATGAGCGGATGAAGCATGATGTGAAAGGGGAATTTTGCAATTGCAATGTAATCCATGGGGATATCGTGAAAAAAGTAAAACAAGTAATGCCCAGAGAGGAAAAGCTGTATGATTTAGCAGAATTGTTTAAGGTTTTTGGGGATACAACAAGAATTAAGATATTGTATGCATTATCTGTTGAGGAGATGTGTGTATGTGACATAGCGGCATTACTTGGAATGAATCCATCGGCTATTTCCCATCAATTAAGGGTTTTAAAGCAAGCAAGGCTTGTGAAATACAGAAAAGAAGGGAAAATCGTTTACTATTCATTAGATGATGAACATGTAAAAAATATTTTTGATCAAGGATTTGCCCATATTCATCATAAGTAGCCTCAACGTGAAAAAATGATTCTATAGGAGCATTCCTGTAATAAACAAAAATGAACTTTGAAAAAATGAGCACCTCACGGTAGAATTGGGATGTGCAAACAACCACGAAAGCACAAATCCAAAACTACAGGAGGTACTTGACATGAAGTATAA
>NZ_LOEE01000072.1 GCF_001562415.1 Thermotalea metallivorans
TCCTAACGTCAAAACAATTTTGCGCTATTTAGGGATTCCTGAGAACATCTACATCAGAGGTGCATCATAATTTAAAAGTTCTGAATTAAATTATGAAAAAGTTATGATGTATTCAGCGGAATATGAGTTTATTAAAAAATTCCTTTTGGTTTTGCCTTAAAAAAAGATACGCAAAAACATTTATCATTTGCGCATCTGTCAAATCCTAATTTTTAAAAGAGCACTTCTTTCACTCAATTTGTTCTTCCTCTTCGGTACCTTGGGCTACCTTAGCAATGGATACAATATTGGTATCCTGTCCCACCTTCATCAAAGTAACCCCTTGGGTAATCCTACCCATTCTTGATATTTGCTTGACTTCCAATCGAATAATGACGCCATCAGTGCTGATCAGCATAATCTCATCTTCATCATTTACAACCTTTGCTCCTACCAACATGCCAGTCTTGTTTGTTTTATTATAAGTGATAATCCCTTTTCCGCCCCTTGATTGCACCCTATATTCCTCTAGGGATGTACGCTTTCCAAAACCATGCTCACTCACCACTAGCAAATCTTTGCCCTCTCCTACCAGATCCATGGCTACAACATAATCATCTTCTGATAAATGCATGGCCTTCACACCCATAGCTGATCTGCCCATATCCCTCACATCATTTTCATTAAATCGGATAGACATCCCCTGTCTTGTCACCATGATGACTTCCTGTTGTCCATCGGTTAATTTTACACTGATCAATTCATCATCTTCCCTTAGATTCATAGCCATAATCCCAGCTTTTCTGGATGTATCAAACTGGGACAACTCTGTTTTTTTAATAATTCCCATCTTTGTGGCCAAAACAAGAAACTTGTTGTTCTCAAACTCCCGAATCGGAATGACAGCCGTTATTTTTTCGTTTGGCTGAAGCTGCAGAAGATTTACAATGGCCGTACCCTTGGCCTGCCGTTTTGCTTCCGGAATTTCATAAGCCTTCAGTCGATAAGCCCTGCCCATATTGGTAAAGAATAAAATATAATTATGGGTAGAAGCAATAAACAGATGTTCTACAAAATCTTCTTCCCTTGTGGTGTGGGCTGTCACTCCCTTGCCGCCTCTCTTCTGAATCTTATAGGTATTTGCCGGCAACCTCTTTACATACCCGAAATGGGTCAGGGTAATGGCTACTTCCTCATCATCAATCAAGTCTTCTATTTCAATTTCGTCTGCTGCTGCGGTAATGGCAGTTTTTCTCTCATCTCCGTAGGCCTCTTTAATTTCCGCCAACTCTTCTTTAATGATATTCAAAAGCAATCTTTCATTGGCCAAAATTTCCTTGTATTGGCTAATGAGCTGGATCAATTCTTCATACTCTGCATCAATTTTTTCCCTTTCCAATCCTGTAAGTCTTTGCAGACGCATATCCAGAATAGCCTGTGCTTGCTTTTCTGACAAATGAAATTGCTCCATCAATCCAGCTTTGGCCTCCTGCACATTTGCAGAGCTCCGAATCAGCTGAATTACTGCATCAATGTGATCCAAGGCAATCTTTAAGCCTTCTAAAATGTGGGCCCGGTCCTCAGCCTTTGCCAGGTCATATTTTGTTCTTCGCGTCACCACATCTTTTTGATGCTCCAAATAATGGTGAATCATATCATATAAATTTAAAATTTTTGGTTCTCCATTGACAAGGGCAATCATAATAACACTAAAGGTATCTTGCATTTGAGTATGCTTATAAAGCTTATTCAATATTACATTTGGATTGGCATCCCGCTTTAATTCAATCACGATGCGCATCCCGCTCCGATCGCTCTCATCTCTTAAATCCGCTATGCCTTCTATCTTCTTATCTCTTACCAGCTCGGCAATCTTTTCTATAAGCTTTGCCTTGTTTACCTGATAAGGGATTTCACTGACAATAATTTGGGTTTTCCCTTTGGCTGCTTGTTCAATTTCCACATTGGCCCTTACCGTAATCCTTCCCTGTCCTGTTCGATAGGCTTCCTTGATGCCCTCCACACCCATAATAGTGGCTCCCGTAGGAAAATCAGGACCCTTTACGATTTTGATCAAATCTTCAACAGTGGTTTCCTCATCATCTATCATCTTGATGGTAGCATCAATCACCTCTGACAAATTATGGGGAGGAATGGATGTAGCCATCCCCACGGCAATACCATTAGAGCCGTTCACCAATAAGTTTGGAAACCTGCTGGGAAGTACCGCAGGCTCCTTTAATGTTTCATCAAAGTTAGGTACAAAATCTACCGTTTCCTTTCCGATGTCCCTCAATAGCTCTATGGCAAGCTTTGAAAGTCTAGCCTCCGTATATCGCATGGCAGCAGCACCATCACCATCAATGGAGCCAAAGTTTCCATGACCGTCTACCAATAGATATCTTGTTGAAAAATCCTGAGCCATTCTTACCATGGCATCATATACAGAACTGTCTCCATGGGGATGATATTTACCTAGTACATCCCCAACAATACGGGCAGATTTTCTGTGGGGTTTGTCCGGCGTTAATCCCAATTCATTCATAGCATACAAAATTCTCCTGTGAACAGGCTTCAAACCATCCCGCACATCAGGCAGAGCACGGCCTACAATAACGCTCATGGCATAATCAATATAGGATTTTTTCATTTCTTCCTCTATATCCACTTGCAAAATTTTACTTTTATCCTCTAGCATCCTTTTTCCCCCTTACTACACATCTAGGTTGCTTACATACTTCGCATTTTCTTCAATAAAATCCCTACGGGGTTTTACCTTATCCCCCATAAGTGTAGTAAAAATTTCATCTGCTGCTACGGCATCATCAATGGTTACCTGAATCAACGTTCTCTTGGTGGGATCCATCGTTGTTTCCCATAGCTGTTCCGGATTCATCTCCCCAAGACCTTTGTATCGTTGAATATTGATATTGCTTCTGCCAATCTGATGGAGAAGTTGATCTAATTCTTTATCGGAGTAAACATAGTATTCCTCCTTTACTTTTTTCACCTTATAAAGGGGCGGTTGTGCAATATATATATGTCCATATTCAATCAAAGGCTTCATGTATCGGTAGAAAAACGTCAGCAGCAAAGTTCTGATATGGGCCCCGTCTACATCGGCATCGGTCATGATGACAATTTTGTGATATCTTAATTTTTCTATGTCAAAATCATCATCAATCCCACAGCCGAAGGCCGTAATCATTGCCCGAATTTCATTATAGTTCAGTATTTTGTCCAATCTAGCCTTTTCAACATTTAAGATCTTACCCCTCAAAGGAAGAATTGCTTGGGTTCTGCGATCCCTTCCCTGTTTTGCAGATCCTCCCGCAGAATCACCCTCTACCAAAAATATTTCACTGAGTTTTGGATCCCTTTCGGAACAATCGGCCAATTTTCCAGGAAGAGCCATATGATCCAGGGCACCCTTTCTTCTTGTCAATTCTCTGGCCTTTCTGGCAGCTTCCCTAGCACGGGCTGCCCGAATAGATTTTTCCACAATGATTTTGGCTTCAACAGGGTTCTCTTCCAGAAATGCCGTCAATGCATCGGCAGAAATGGCCTCCACGATACTTCTCATCTCGCTGTTTCCCAGCTTTGTTTTTGTCTGGCCTTCAAACTGAGGTTCTGTTAACTTGACAGAAATAATGGCTGTTAAACCTTCCCGAATATCTTCGCCCATAAGGTTTTCTTCTTTTTCTTTTAAAAGGTTATTTTTTCTTGCATAGTCATTGACTACCCTCGTCAAAGCCGTTTTAAATCCGATTAAATGGGTTCCCCCTTCTTGGGTATTGATATTATTGGCAAAGGAAAAAATATTCTCCGTATAGGTATCCGTATACTGCATGGCAATTTCCACATGCGAAAGATCCCTATTCCCTTCAAAATAGATAATAGATTCATGGATAATATCCTTATTTTTATTGAGATGCTTTACAAATTCCTTAATACCGCCTTCATAATAGAAAGTTACATCCTTAGGATTTTCCGGCCTCTTATCAATTAAGCGAATGCGGATTCCTTTATTTAAAAAAGCCATTTCCCTTAAACGATGTTCCAAGGTATCAAATTTGAATACGATTTCTTCAAATATTTCTCTATCCGGCAAAAAGGTTGTTTTCGAACCGGTCTCATTGGTTTCTCCAATGATTTCCAGATCCGTTACCGTATGACCTCTTTCATATCGCTGCCTGTAGATTTTACCATCCCTGTTGACTTCTACTTCCATCCATTCAGATAATGCATTTACGACAGATGCACCAACACCATGGAGTCCTCCCGATACCTTATATCCGCCACCACCAAATTTTCCTCCGGCATGGAGCACCGTATGAATTACTTCTATTGCAGGTTTTCCCATCTTAGGATGAATGTCCACGGGCATACCCCTGCCGTCATCCTTTACGGTAATTGCATTATTTTCGTGAATCACAACTTCTATGTTTTTACAGTATCCCGCCAAAGCTTCATCAATACTGTTATCTACAATTTCATACACCAAATGATGCAATCCTTTAGGGCCTGTAGACCCTATATACATTCCCGGCCTCTTTCTTACAGGTTCTAATCCTTCCAGTACTTGTATCTGTTCGGCTCCATATTCTTGATTTACTTTTTCAACCATTTTTTTACCCCCCTACAATCAAATATACTGCAAATAAACCGTTCATATTTCATATAAAAAAGCAGCAAAGCTGCTTTTGCTAAATTCTCTCTTTCATAAACCTTAAAGATGCAGAGTATCAATAAAATTGGCTCTTTTTTGAAGAGTGACGGAAGAGATAGGTGAGTAATAGATAATCATTTGTGTTTTTTTCGAAGGTTTTTTCCCTTTTTTTTCCCTCTTCTCAGTGATAACACAAGTTTTTGGTTCTTCCTCTGAGATCCTATGCACAAATCCCTCTGCTTCTACATTTTTGAAAAATTCTTTACTGTCCTTAGATTTTAAAGCCGTAGAAATATCTATAATCGATACAATATCGCCAATGGGAATGACTACATCTCCACCCAGATGAAGAAACATAAAATCTCCTCCTTAAAAAAATTCTCCACCTTATATTATAACCTTTTTAAACCTTATATAAAAGTTTTTTCGCCCATCTCCTTGGAGAATAAGACCTTTGACCCGTTTTTCCACATATTTTTATGATATATTTTCATTTTTCTTTTTCACTGATGCCTTTTCAATATAAAAAATATTTTCTTCTCCTAAACGGATTGAATCCAACAAACTCATATCCGTAGTGGTAATAAAAGTTTGTATGTCTCTTAAGCTCTTGATTAAAAACATTTGTCTTTTCATATCCAGTTCAGACATGACGTCATCCAAAAGCAATACTGGATATTCTCCGGTCTCAGCCTTTACCAACTCAATTTCAGCCAATTTTAAAGACAAAGCTGAGGTTCTTTGCTGTCCTTGGGAGCCAAAAACTCTTATATCAATGCCATTTACATAAAAGACAAGATCATCTCGGTGAGGCCCTATGGTCGTTGTTCCTCGACAGATATCCACCTCCAGCATTTTTTTTAATTCTCTATGGAAAGATTGTGAAATTCTTTCTTCTTCTGCTATATCTTTCACACTGGCAATATATTTTATCTCCAGGTTTTCCTTGCTATCGGTAATTTTTCTATGGAGCAGCCTGCTTAATGTGTTCAGACGATGAATAAATTTTAATCTTTCTAATATTAAAATTGTTCCTAATTCCACCAGCTTTTCATCCCATACGTCAAGGGTTGCTATATATTTTCTATCATGATGTATTTTCTTTAAAAGATTATTTCTCTGCATTAGCACATGATTGTATTGTCCCAGACAGTGGCAGTAGCGGGGCCTAATGTTGGATATTTCCATATCCATAAAACGTCTTCTCTCCACAGGTCCTTCCTTTACTAACTTCAAGTCCTCTGGTGAAAAAACCACCACGTGAATATTGTTTAACAAATCTGTATTCTTTGTTAATGTTATGCCATTTACTTTTATTTGTTTTTTCTTATTTTCCTCTAGCTTTAATTCTACCGATACACTGGTGTATCTCTTTTCACCCTCCACGAGAATATACGCCTTATCTTTATCCATTTTGATTAATTCCCTATCTCTGTTGGTTCTAAAAGATTTTCCTGTACTGGTCAAATAAATAGCTTCCAATATATTGGTTTTTCCTTGGGCATTATCTCCAATAAATACATTGATTTTCGGGTGGAAAATTAAATCCAACTGTTGATAATTTCTAAAATTAATCAACTTTAATTTTTTTAAATACACACTGAGCACCCCTTGACATTGCCAATATCACATTGTTTCATTTCTTTTACTGTATCTCCTTCATAATTTATTCGATGACTTTTATTCTTTTTCCTTGAAGTTCTACATCATCCCCTGGTTTTATTTTTTTTCCTCTTTGGTACTCCGTAATACCGTTTACTTTTACCAATCCTTCTTGAATCAAGATTTTTGCATGTCCTCCCGACTGCACATAATTGGCCAACTTCAGCAGTTGACTTAATTTAATGTATTCTCCTTCAATTTTAATTTCTTTATACATATGGGCTCTCTCCTCAAAGTTTATTTTATCTCTATCTTGATATATTTTCTTTTTATTTATTCCAGTGTATCTATTATATAGAACAAATCCCTGCTGTTAAAGATAAATAAAAATATTTTGTTCAAAAGACAAAGAGCCCTTTATATGATCCAGCTATAAAGGACTCATCGCTTCTTAGCCTGCTAATCTGACAGGTAGTACAAGGTATGTATAATTATTGGTGTCCGTGGGTTTTACAATGCAGGGACTTACATTGGTTGTAAAATTCAAATATATTTCTTCACTGTCTAAAATTTTTAAAGCATCTAAAAAATATTTTGAGTTGAAACCTATATCAATGTCGTCCCCTTCCAGTTCAATCCTAAGGTTTTCGAAAACCCTTCCGATCTCGGCGTTAGAAGTAATAGTCATGAATTCATCCTTTATAGAAAACTTGATGAGGTTATTTTTTCCTTCCCTTGCCAAAAGAGAAGCCCTTTCTATACTATCTAAGAGATCCTTTGTTTTTACTTTTACCCTCGATTTAAATTCCTTTGGAATAATCTGCCGATAGTTAATAAATTCACCTTCCAAAAGCCTAGAAATGATTTTTGTGCTTGCCGTTTGGAACAAAACATGCTTATCTGTAAAGGATATTTCAACTTTGCCATCTTCTCCTTCTGAAAGAATGCGATAAATCTCATTTAATGTCTTTCCGGGAACTACGGCCCTATTGCTGTAAGAAGTCTTTATATTTCCCTGCCGGAGGGACAGACGATACCCATCTAAGGCCACCATATTGATGACGCCTTCTTGCATTTCCATTAATACCCCTGTCAATATGGGTCTCGTTTCATCCAGAGCCGTCGCAAAAACCGTTTGTCGAATCATATTTTTCAGTAAATCTTGAGGAATTTCATAGGCATGATCCTCTTCTACCAAAGGCAATTCAGGGAATTCAATGGCCGGTTGCCCAACCAATGTAAATTCTGAATTTTCACATCGAATCGTCATGTTGTTTAAAGCATCTACCTCTATTTCCACATCTGCTTCAGGAAGTTTTCGTATAATATCCCCAAGAAGTCGTGAAGAAATTACAACGGCACCTTGAGAAAGCACTTCTGCGTTGATATGATGTTCTACTCCGATTTCTAGATCTGTGCCTACCAATTTTAGTGTTTGTCCACATGTTTCAAAGAGTATACCTTTTAGAATCGGCAAAGTTGTTTTCATGGAGACAGCTTTTTGAACAATATTTATACTGGATGCCAGATTTTTTTGACTGCATCTGAGTTTCATCTGTGGATAACCTCCTTGTCTGAGAAAGGTATAAATAAATATAAGTTTTTAGTAGTAATAGTAGTAGGGCTTGTGAAATTGTGGATAAGTATTTTGCATCAAGAAAAATACCTATTTTGTGTATGTTCAAAAGTTGTGTATAAAACAGTGTAACTTATCCACATATACAAAAACCAAAACAGGATTGCTTTTTATTCACATATTATGAAGAATTTAATCACATAAGGCTGTGCATTATTTGCTCTTGATATCCTTAATCATATCTTCTATTTTTGCTTTTAAATCCATATCGCCTTCAATATCCTGGCTGATTTTTTCATGGGCATGGATAACTGTTGTATGATCGCGACCTCCAAACTCATCACCGATTTTAGGAAGGGACAGGTCTGTCAGTTCTCGACACAGGTACATGGCAATCTGCCTTGGATAGGCGATAGACCTTGTTCTTCGCTTGGAGTTAAAATCATCCATTTTTAACCCGCAATGCTCTGCCACCACTTCTTTAATCAAGGATACAGTAATTTGTTTCGGCTTGCTGGATGAAATAATGTCTTTTAAAGCTTCACTGGCCAATTCTACCGTAACTTCGTTATTGGTTAAGGAAGAGTAGGCTACAATTCGAATCAACGCACCTTCTAGTTCACGAATGTTTGCCTGTATCTTTTTTGCAATGTAAAGCATGACCTCATTGGGCACATCGATATTTTCCACTTCTGCTTTTTTGCGAAGAATGGCAATCCTTGTTTCTAAATCAGGGGGCTGAATGTCTGTAATAAGGCCCCATTCAAAACGGGAGCGAAGCCGGTCTTCTAAAGTGGGTATTTCTTTGGGTGGCCGGTCACTGGAAATAATAATTTGCTTGTTGGCTTCATGGAGGGCATTAAAAGTATGGAAAAATTCCTCTTGTGTTCTTTCTTTGCCAGCAATGAATTGAATATCATCTACCAATAGAACATCTACATTCCGGTATTTATTTCGAAACTCTACATTCTTGTCATCCCTGATGGAGTTGATCAGCTCATTGGTAAATTTCTCAGAAGAAACATATACGACCTTGGCATTTGGATTTTGCCCTAATATATAATGACCAATAGCGTGCATTAAATGGGTTTTTCCTAAACCTACGCCTCCATAGATAAACAGGGGATTATAGGCTTTTGCCGGAGCTTCTGCCACGGCTAGAGAGGCGGCGTGGGCAAAACGATTGCTGTTCCCGATAACAAAGGTGTCAAACACATACTTTGGATTTAGATTCAAGGTATCGAAGGTGTCAGAAGAATTGATATTATGTTGGTTTGTCTGTTGCGTAGCCTTGATGTATTTTTCACTTCCGGGCACAATAAAGTCTAGTTGGTATTCTTGAGAAGTGATTTGTTTAATGGCATTCATAATAAGATTTGCGTACCTGCCTTCTAAAATCCCCTTTGAAAAATCGTTCATGACACCAAGAAGGATGGTATTCCCATGAATAGCTATTGGTTCTATGGGTTTTAGCCAAGTGTTGTAGCTCACTTCTGTCAACTCTGTTTTGATCAAATTGAGAGCTTTTTGCCATATATCAGGCAGATTCATACTCATATAGCAGCCTCCTATCAATACAATATGAAATAAAAATAATCCCATAGAAGAGAACTAGAAGATGAAGCAAGTCTAAATATTTTTATGGTGGATAAAAAAATTTTATAGAACATGAAATACAACCTATTCACAGGATATCCACAAAAATTGTTGATATTTATGAGATTTTTAAAATTTTGTTGAATAATTTTTAGCAACTAGGAAATGAATAATCTTGTGGATAATTTATAGGGTAAAAAACTATTTTTTAACCAAAAAAAAACTTGTACACAATACGTAGATAAAAATATATTTGTTTTTCACAGGGGCAGAATAAGAAAATCACAATAAAAAAAGCTAAAAGATATAAGTTATACACAAATTTATCCACAGATTGTGTATAAAACTGAATATGTTGATATGGCTTTCCACATATCAACAACTTGTCTTAATCATATCAAATTAAAAAGAGGATTTCAATCAAAAACACAAAAATTATCCACAGGAAAATGGAGTGGGGATATATTTATCCACAAAAACAAAGAAAAAATAAGTTTCTTGACAGATTGTATTTGTGAAGTTATAATTATTTAGTAAATGCTCATTTTTAGATGCGATATCAATATCATAAAGGATATAAAGTAGGTAGTTGTTGAAGGGGGTGTTTTTCGTGAAGATGACATATCAGCCAAAGAAAAGACAAAGAAAAAAAGAGCATGGTTTTAGAAAGAGAATGAAAACAAAGTCTGGAAGAAATGTTTTAAAAAGACGTAGACAAAAAGGCAGAAAAAGATTGACTGCTTAAGGGCCGCATAAAAGTGGCCTTTTTCTATAAATATGTAGGAATTTTTCAAAGGAAGGCAAAAAAACATGGATCATACGCTACGATTGAAAAAGAATATGGAATTTAAAAAGGTTTATGATAAGGGTACATCTACAGCAAACCGATTACTGGTCCTTTTTGTCATGAAAAACGGAGAAGATTATAACAGGGTAGGATTTTCTGTAAGCAAAAAGGTTGGAAAGAGTGTTGTACGGAACCGTGTTAAAAGACTGATGAAGGAAAGTTTTCGAGCCGTTGGTCCTACAGCTTTAAAGGGTTATGATCTGGTTTTTATCGCGAGAATCAATATAAAAGAAGCGACCTATGCAGAAGTAGAAAAGGCCATGGTGCATCTTTTAAAAAAATCAAAATTATTGAAATAGGTGAAATTATTGAAGGAATTATTGGTGTGGATGGTGAAAATATATAGAAGATATATATCGCCTTTGAAAAGGCCTTCTTGCAGATTCTATCCTACTTGTTCTCAATATGCACTAGAGGCCTTAGGAAAATATGGAGCTCTCCGTGGAACACTATTGATCCTCAAAAGAATTGTAAAATGCCATCCATTTCATCCTGGAGGGTATGATCCTTTAAAGTAGAAATGATAGGGGGTAAAAGATTTGATCGCAAAACCTTTAGGAATGCTTTTGAATTTCTTATATAGTCTGATAGGAAATTATGGAATTACTATTATTGCATTTACAGTGGTCGTAAAACTAGTATTGTTGCCTTTGACAATACAGCAGTTGAAATCAACCAAACAAATGGCAGAGCTGCAACCAAAGCTGAAAGCTTTGCAGGAAAAGTATAAAAATGATAAGGAAACCTTGAATATAAAAACAGTAGAGCTGTATAAGGAGTATAAGGTAAATCCCTTAGGAGGGTGTTTGCCCCTGATCATTCAGTTGCCCATTATATTTGGTCTTTTTGCTGTATTGAGAGAGCCGACAAAATATATCAGTGATCCTCACTTTGTACAGGCTGTCAATGAAGCTTTTTTATGGATACCCAATTTGAGCAAACCTGATCCGATTATACTACCTGTTCTGGCAGGTATTACAACTTATTTTTCAATGAATACTGCAAGTACTGGAGCAGCACAAAATCAAAGCATGAAAACCATGAACATGGTATTTCCTGTGATGATTCTTTGGTGGGGGAGAAGTTTCCCTGCAGGATTAACCTTGTATTGGGTAGTAAGCAATATATTCCAGTGGGTGCAGCAATATCTTATGCCTAAGGCTGGAACAGCAGGAACACCTAAGGAGGAGTCAAATTAATATGAGGTTTACGGAAAAAACGGCAAAAACAGTAGAGGAAGCTGTAAAAAGTGCCCTGGCTGAATTAAAGGTTACAGAGGACAAGGTAGAGATTGAGGTTTTAGAAGCTCCAAGCAAGGGCATATTTGGAATTATCGGGACCAGACAGGCTAGGGTAAGGGTTAAGGTAATTGACAATCCCCAAGAGACGGCGGTATCTTTTTTGAAGGATGTTTTGAAAACCATGGGACTAGAGGCTCAATACAAAACAAAGATCAAGGGAGATACACTGTACGTAGATCTATTTGGGAAGGATATGGGGATTTTGATTGGCAGAAGGGGACAGACATTAGATTCTCTTCAGTATCTGGTAAGTTTGGTGGTAAATAAGGAACGGGAGCAATATCTGAGAGTTGTATTGGATACGGAGGATTATCGAAGAAAAAGAGAACAGACTTTGATCAGGCTTGCCAACAGACTCGCACAAAAAGTAAAAAATTCTAAGAGAGATATTGTTTTAGAGCCTATGAATCCTTATGAGAGAAGGATTATTCATTCTGCTTTGCAGAATCATCCTTATGTAGAAACAAAAAGCCAGGGAGAAGAGCCCTATCGCAAGGTCATTATTACTGCAAAGTAAAGATGTTGGAAGATGCAATAAGATTGAGAAAAAAGAGGGAAGAGAAGGAAGTAGCAAAACCCAGTAGCCATACTGGGTTCAGTCTGTAGAAAAAGTAACGGGATAAGTAGGAACCCTTGAGATTTAGGCTTCGTCGCGAATCAGCAAGCCGCTTTTTTCCTTATTTTTTTATTTAGAAAAGCGGCGCAGGTCTGAGCAGGAAGCCAAATCTCAAGGGTTTGTCCACAAGCTAAACCCAGTAGCCATACTGGGTTTTGTTTATGACAAGACATAGGAAATCATGTTTTGGGATGGTTTGAGAAATAATTGGTATAATATAATTATTATGGGTTCTTATGCAGGAGAAAGATGTTTTTTAGATAAGAGGTGAGAAAATGCTTGATGATACAATTGCGGCCATTGCCACTGCTCCCGGAGAAGCAGGGATTGGAATTGTCCGACTTAGTGGTCCCATGTCCATAGCTATCTTAGATCAAATTTTTGTTCCTAGCAAGGGAAAAAGTATTAAAGATTTTCCCAGCAGAAGATTTACCCATGGGTATATTGTGGATCCCTATACAAAAAACAGAATAGATGAAGTATTGGTTGTTTACATGAAGGGGCCCTATACATATACTGCTGAAGATGTGGCAGAAATTGACTGTCATGGAGGCATTGTGCCTGTTCGTAAAATTTTGGAAATTGTCCTAAGGATGGGGGCTAGGATCGCAGAGCCGGGAGAATTTACGAAAAGGGCCTTTTTAAACGGAAGGATTGATCTAGCCCAAGCGGAAGCTGTTATGGATGTAATCAGTGCCAAAACAGAGAAAGGTTTTGATATTGCTTTAGGACAATTGGAAGGCACCCTGTCAAGGGAAGTGAAAAGAATTCGAAATGATATCCTGGAAATGATTGCACATATTACAGTAAATATCGATTTTCCCGATGAGGATATTGAACAAATTACATATGAAAAGTTGGAAAAACAAGGGGAAAAGATTATGAAGGAGATAGAGGATTTATTGTCAACGGCCCATACAGGGAAAATTATGCGAGAAGGACTAAAGACCGTTATCGTGGGAAAACCGAATGTAGGAAAATCCTCTCTCTTAAATGCACTACTGAAGGAGGCAAGGGCCATTGTTACGGAGATTCCTGGTACTACACGGGATGTGATTGAGGAATATGTAAACATTCAAGGAATTCCATTAAATATTGTGGATACGGCAGGAATAAGGGAAACGGAGGATCTTGTAGAAAAGATTGGCGTTGAAAAGAGCAAAGAATTTTTTAACAAGGCAGATTTGATTATTTTTGTGCTAAATGCCTCAGAACCTTTCACAGAGGAGGATTTGCAGATCATTGAACTGGTAAAGGATAGGGATGCCATTATTTTATTGAATAAAACGGATTTGCCCATGGTATTGGATGAAGAGGACTTGAGGAAAATGCTTCCCGGAAAAAAAATCATTAAAATTTCCATATTGGAAAACATAGGACTCCAGGAACTGGAAGAAACAATTGTGCAAATGGTTTATGGCGGAGAAGTAAAGCATAAACACTACTCTCTGGTGACCAACGTGCGCCATCAAAATGCCTTGGAACGGGCAAAAAAGAATATGGAGGATGCCATCAAGGCCATTCAAAGAAATATGCCCTTGGATTTTGTAGAAGTGGATGTAAAAAATTGTTGGGAAAATCTAGGTGAAATTACAGGGGATACGGTGGATGAGGATATTATAGATCGGATTTTTGCAAATTTCTGTTTAGGAAAATAATTTATAGGCAGTTAGAAGCTTACATTTGGCAAGATTGACATAAAGGGATGCAAAGGATTTCCATCATAATCTACTGGTATTTCTACGATATTACGAATAAAGGAGGATGGATGGATGGTTGAGAAGTTTGTAGCCGGCACCTACGATGTGATTGTGATTGGTGCAGGACATTCAGGTTGTGAAGCAGCCTTGGCTGCTGCAAGAATGGGATGTAAAACATTGATTTTAAGCATAAATCTGGATTCTGTGGCCATGATGCCTTGCAATCCTTCCATAGGGGGAACGGGAAAAGGACATTTGGTGAAAGAAATTGATGCCTTGGGAGGAGAGATGGGCTTAAATATTGACAGGGCTTTTATCCAAAGTCGTATGCTCAATACGGCAAAAGGTCCTGCTGTGCATTCTTCCAGGGCACAAGCAGACAAAACCTTATATCATATGGAGATGAAAAAGGTGCTGGAAAACCAGGAAAATCTTGATTTAAAACAAGGGGAAGTTGTTGAAATATTGGTGGAAGAAAACCGTGCAAGGGGTATTTTGTTAAGGACTGGAGCGATTTATTACAGTCAAGCGGTAATTTTGGCTACGGGAACTTATCTGGGAGGAAAAGTATTTATCGGAGGAGTAAACTATGAGAGCGGGCCCAACGGATTAGCACCATCTAAGGAATTAACCAACAACCTAAAGGCTCTGGGTTTAAAAATGAGAAGATTTAAGACCGGTACACCGGCGAGAGTAGATCAAAAAACTTTAGATTTCAGCAAAATGGAGATACAACCGGGGGATAAGGAAATCGTACCCTTTTCCTTTATGAATGATTCCTTGGAGAAGGAGCAGGTTCCCTGCTGGTTAACCTATACCAATCAGGAAACCCACCGGATTATTATGGAAAATCTCCACCGTTCTGCCATGTATAGTGGAGAAATTGAGGGTACGGGGCCCAGATATTGTCCTTCTATTGAGGATAAGGTAGTGCGGTTTGCTGATAAGGAAAGACATCAGCTTTTTATAGAGCCGGAAGGATTGAATACATATGAGATGTATGTCCAAGGCATGTCTACAAGCCTTCCTGAAGATGTACAATTGAAGTTTTTAAGAACAATCCCGGGACTTGAAAATGTGAAAATTATGAGGCCGGCCTACGCTATTGAATATGACTGCATTGATCCTCAGCAGCTACATCTGACATTGGAATGTAAAGATATTGCATATCTCTACTCTGCGGGGCAATTTAACGGAACTTCCGGATATGAGGAGGCGGCTGCCCAGGGACTGATGGCAGGAATTAACGCAGCATTAAAAATACAAGGAAAAGAACCTTTGATTTTGGATCGTTCGGAAGCCTATATCGGTGTCTTGATTGACGATTTGGTCACCAAAGGAACCAATGAACCCTATCGTATGATGACATCCCGTGCAGAATACCGGTTGATATTAAGGCAGGACAATGCAGATTTGAGATTAACAGAAAAAGGATATAAGATCGGTCTTGTCAAAGAGGAGCGCTACAGGAAATTTTTAAAAAAGAAAGAACTTATTGAAAAAGAGATGGAACGATTGAAAAATACCGTCGTTACCCCTGGGGATGCCAATGAATTTTTGAGAAAAATGGGAAGTTCGGAGATAAAAAACGGAATTTCTTTGTATGATTTGCTAAGGCGGCCGGAATTGACCTATGACCATATGGAGGAGATTGATCTGCATCGTCAAAAGTTGCCTAAGGATGTAATTATGCAGTGTGAAATACAAATTAAATATGAGGGCTATATTGAAAAGCAAATGAAGCAAATTGAACAGTTTAAAAAGCTGGAGGGAAAGCGATTAGATCCTGAAATTGACTATAGCATGATTGATGGCCTGCGATTGGAAGCCAGGCAAAAACTGAATGCCATCAAACCTTTGTCTGTGGGACAGGCTTCCAGAATATCAGGGGTATCCCCGGCAGATATTTCTGTTTTACTGGTCTATTTAGAGCAGCAGAAGAGAAGGAGAAGTGAAACCAATGAATAGTATGGAAATTTTAACAGAGGGAGCAAAAGCCCTCGGTTTATCTTTGACCGATAGGCAAATACATCAATTCATAACTTACAAGGAATTGCTATTGGAATGGAATGAGAAGATGAATTTGACAGCCATCACCGATGAAAAAGAAATCATGATGAAACACTTTTTAGATTCTTTGTCCTGTGCCTCAATAGACAAGTTAAAATCCCATGTCAAGATCATCGATGTTGGAACGGGAGCAGGTTTTCCTGGAATACCGCTAAAGATATATTATCCGGATCTATCCTTGACCCTGCTTGACTCCCTAAACAAAAGGATTCATTTTCTAAGGGAGGTATGCAGCCGCTTAGAATTGAGCCGGGTAGAATTTGTCCACGGCAGGGCAGAGGATTTTGGAGCCAATAAACACTATAGGGAAAAATATGATATTGCCGTAGCTAGGGCAGTGGCGGAATTGAATGTTTTGAGCGAATATTGCCTTCCTTTTGTAAAGGTGGGAGGGTATTTTATTTGCCAGAAAGGACCTAGTATTGATGAGGAAATGGAAAGGGGAAAAAAAGCTATTGAACTTTTGGGAGGGAAAGTTGTAGAAAGGAAAGATATTTTACTTCCCTTTAGTGATATCACCCATAATATCGTTGTAATCGAAAAAGTGAAGATCACACCGACAAAATTCCCCAGGAAAGCCGGAATGCCGACGAAAAAACCATTGGCATAGTCGTTTTTTTGTGATTTTTGTAGAGTAAAAAACAGACCAAATTTCAACGAAAAGGCAGGAAGTAAGGTGTTTTTGACGAATAATTATTTTGTGCAGATGAATGAAATTTTTAAAGACGGTAATCCATATAGTTTTGTAAGAGGGGAAGATTGCGTATGGTGATAGAACAGAATACAACAGTGCTGCAAATACCGATAGATCATATAAGACCGAACCCATATCAGCCCAGAAAAGTTTTTACAAAGGCTAGCCTGGAAGAACTAAGCGAGTCCATCAAAGCATATGGCGTGCTGCAGCCCATTAGTGTCAGAAAAATTGGACAAGATCACTATGAATTGGTAGCCGGCGAAAGACGATTAAGAGCAGCCAAGCTTGCCCAATTACAAACAATACCTGCTATTGTATCAGAGATGGCAGATCAAGATTCTGCAGTGTTGGCGCTGATTGAAAATCTTCAGAGGGAAGACCTGAATTTCATTGAAGAAGCGGAAGGATATAATCATCTGATTGTAGACCATAATTTTACCCAGCAGGATATTGCGGAAAAAGTAGGCAAAAATCAGTCCACCATTGCCAATAAATTGAGGATTTTAAAACTGTCGAAGGTTGTAAAAGAGAAGCTGCTAGAATATGGCCTGACAGAGCGGCATGCTAGGGCTTTGCTGAAACTTCCTGATGAAAAGCTTCAGTTGGCTATACTGGAGGAAGTAGTCAAAAAAGATTTAACGGTTAAGAAAACAGAAAAATTAATTACCGATACATTAGAAGAACTGTCCAAGCCAAAGGAACCGGAGAGAAGGCAAAACATCAAAAGTGCCTTTAATTTTAAAATTTATTTGAATACCTTAAAGAATGCTTTTCATGCCATCAAGCAAACGGGGTTGGATGCAGAGTATAAGCAATTAGACAAGGGAGATTATATTGAGGTGGTTGTCAAAATACCAAAGACCCGATAAAAAATGTCCCTTTATGGAAATATAAAGGCTATTGATGATGATCATCAGTAGCCTTCTTTGTTTGTCTATACTTTACCGAATAAGGTCAATACGCCGATAATAATAAAAGCAATGCCTGCGCTAAATTGCAAATATTGGGGAGGAATGTATTTTGTAATATATGTTCCAGCAAAAACCCCGATAAATGCACTGAGCACCAAGGCTGCGGAAGCACCGATAAAAACAGCGAATACAGATTTGGATTGTGTTGCCAAGAGCATGGTTTGCAACTGTGTTTTATCTCCTAATTCTGCCAGAAATACCATCCAAAAGGCACTGATTATGATTTTCCACATCTAGAGGTCCTCCTCATTTTATATTTCAAATTCAAGGGTTTATTTTTTATAATACATAAAATAGGTTGTCGGCATGGAGAATCATTAGAAAAGATGCTTTTATATTATATTCGTCTTTCTTATATTTTCATGATTTCATTTTCATTTTTAAGAAGGAATAGAAAATATTTTAACGAAATGTATTCATTATGAGTACAATTCATTGGTGAGGTGATCTGGGTGGGAAAAGTAATTGCTGTTTTTAATCAAAAAGGGGGTGTGGGCAAGACCACAACCAACGTTAATTTGAGTGCATGTTTAGCAGCGAAGGGGAAGAAGGTGCTGGTGATAGATATTGATCCTCAGGGGAACACAACCAGCGGACTGGGAATCGATAAAAATCATTTGGCTTACTCCATGTATGATTTGATTATAGGCAATGCCGAGGTAAGACAATGCATTTATGATACAAAAAGGGATAATCTTTTTATTATACCTTCCAGTGTTCAGCTGGCAGGGGCAGAGATTGAACTGACGGAAATGGAAGGGCGTGAGATGCGGCTGAAATGTGCCATTCAAGATATCTGCCATGAATATGATTATATTTTTGTGGACTGTCCCCCTTCCCTAGGGTTGTTGACGATTAATGCTCTTACGGCCGTTGATCGTGTATTGATTCCCATCCAATGTGAATATTATGCCCTGGAAGGAGTAAGCCAGCTTATGAATACCATAGAACTGGTGAAGAAAAATTTGAATCCCGCCCTTGAAATCCAAGGGGTTGTTTTGAGCATGTTTGATGGAAGAACCAATTTATCTATACAGGTTGTTGATGAGGTGAAAAAATATTTTAGGGGAAAAGTATATACGACCCTCATTCCCCGAAATGTCAGATTGGCGGAAGCACCCAGCTACGGCTTGTCTATCATTGAATATGACGCAAAATCAAAGGGAGCTGAAGCCTATTGCGAACTGGCAGAAGAGTTCTTAGATTTGGAAGAGGATGTGATATAATTGGCAAAGGTAAAAGGTGGTCTTGGCAAAGGATTAAATGCTTTAATTCCTGATAGAAAGCCCGAAATAGAAGGGGTTGTGTCCAAGAAGGGAGATGTTGTTAAAATAAGCATTCATGAAATCGCGCCTAATCGAAGCCAGCCGAGAAAGGATTTTGCAAAAGAGAGATTAGAAGCATTGTCGGATTCCATTAGGGTCCATGGCATTATTCAACCGATTGTGATCAGGCCTGTGGAAGAGGGGTATGAGATTGTTGCCGGAGAAAGAAGATGGCGTGCAGCCAGAGAGGCAGGGCTGAAAGAGATTCCTTGTATTGTTAAAGATTTAAATGATCAGCAGGGCATAGAAATTGCTTTGATTGAAAACCTTCAACGGGAAGATTTGAATCCCATAGAGGAAGCCCTTGCCTACGAAAACTTAATGAACCATTACAATTTAACCCAAGAGGAGATTGCCCAAGCCATAGGAAAAAGCAGGCCCTATATTGCCAATACCATGCGGTTATTGAATTTGGATGATGGAATTCAGGAGATGCTGATTCAGAATAAAATCACAAGTGGTCATGCGAGGGCTTTGTTAAGATTGGAGAATGCTGCACTGCAGCGGGAAATTGCCAAGGAGGTGGATGAAAAGGGTTTATCTGTTCGTGAAACAGAGGCTTTGGTGGCAAAAATTCTGAAGGGAAAAATTAAGAAAGCACTACCAAAGAAAGCAAAGGATACAAGCCTCTTATTTTTAGAAGATGCTTTAAAAAGCATTTTAGGGACAAAGGTGAATATTATTCGGGGAAAAAAGAAAGGAAAGATAGAAATAGAATATTATAGCGATGAAGAATTAGAAAGATTGGTTGATTTGCTGCAGAGAAAATAACATTGTTTCACGTGAAACAACTATAAAACTATATGAAGGTGCGTGCAAATGGCAGAATGATAACTCTTCTGCCATTTTTATGTCATAGACAGACGGACAACAATGTAATATGATAAAAGAGAGATCGTCTGTGCAAAGAAATTGTTTTGTTATCATAAGATATTTTTGATTCTATTGGAAGAGAGAGATGCCTATGGAAAAAATTATTTATCAACTGGACGCATTTACGGATGTAAGGTTTGGAGGGAATCCTGCAGGGGTTGTACCCGATGCCACTGGATTAACAGAAGAACAAATGCAAAAGATTGCAATGGAGATGAATTTGTCGGAAACGGCCTTTGTGATTCCCTTGAAAAAGAATGGAATTGACTATGAGGTAAGATTTTTTACACCGGAGCAGGAAGTTGATTTGTGTGGACATGCTACTATCGGGGCTTTCTATGCTTTAGCGACAAAAGGATATTTAGAAGGAAAAGACGATAAGATCATTGTAAAGCAAAGGACAAAGGCGGGAATTCTTCCTGTAGAAATTTATTTTGAAAAAGACAAAGTGGAAAAGATAATGATGACACAGGCAGCGCCGGAGTTTTTATTTACCATAACTGATACGGCAGCACTGGCAGAGGTGATGGGCATAGAGGCCCATGAGATAGGCATGGAAGATTGCGAAGTATTGCCACAGGTCGTATCTACAGGCCTTCCAGACATCATCATGCCTGTGAAAAGCTTGGAAGTGCTTAAGAAACTAAAGCCTAAAAGGGATAAATTGATTGAATATAGCAAACGTCATGGGGTAATAAGTGTTCATGTTTTTACTTTTGAAACAGAAGCAAAGGATTCCACTCTGGCATGCAGAAATTTTGCTCCGGCTGTAGGAATTGATGAAGAGGCCGCCACAGGGACATCAAACGGTGCTTTGGGTGCATATCTGCTGAAAAACGGTCTTGTAGCATTTCAGGATGAAATTACCTTGATTTGTGAACAAGGACACTATATAGGAAGGCCAAGCAAGGTGATAGTGAAGTTGGAAGGCAGTAAAGAGAATTTTACTGTCAAGGTAGGTGGGAAGGCGGTTATTACCTTGGAAGGTATCATGATTTATGGATGAGAATAGGATGAGGAGATTTGAACCTCCTATGACGGGCATCATAGGAGGTTTTCTCTATGGATGAGCAACTGCAAGGGAATGGGCAGGGTGGCATAAAAGATTGCTGTTGGGAACTTGTATTTCTGGTATAATATAGATAAGCAACGATAAAGATTGATTTATGTCTTTATGACGATAAGCTTTTTGTGCAGCAAATGTTGTGTTGCCAGTTGCCGGTTGTCAGCTAGCAGTACTGGCAGTTGGTAACTGATAACCGATGACGAACTGCTATTCAAAAAATGTAATTTCTTAAAATAAATTCAATCTTAAAGTTGCAAATCTATATGGAAAGACACTAGGAGATATATTTTTCTCTTTATGAACAAAAGATTTATGATGCAAATAAAATGAAATAAGGACGAAACTGATGCGGATAAAGGGTTCATTCGTGAAATTTTTGGCAAAACCAGAGGACAAGAGTTTAAAGTTGTTGCTGAAGGCTCATAGCTAATGACTGATAGGTTGCCGCTTGACAGTTACCAGCTGCTGCCTATCCGCATTGCTGGCTGGCAATTGGCAACGGACAACAGAATGTTTATCCATGGATAGAAAAGTTCTCTCTACAATAAGGGTATAGACGAAATTTGAGAGATATGTGTTCCTGTAGAGGTCAAAAATGTTTCACGTGAAACATTAGAAAGAAAAATTTTTGTAGAAGGGCCCAAAACCTTTATCAAGGATAATAAGTTTAGCGAGATTAACGGAGGTGAAACTATGATTTATTTGGATAATGCTGCCACGACTTTTCCTAAACCGGAGGCAGTGTATCAAGCAGTTGACAGGTGTATGCGAAATTTTGGAGCAAATCCGGGAAGGTCAGGTCATAAGTTGGCGTTAGAAGCAGGAAGGGCTATTTATAAGACAAGGGAACTGATATGCCAGTTATTTAACATTGAAAATCCTATGCAGGTGATCTTCACATATAATGCTACGGACTCATTGAATCTGGCTTTAAAAGGCCTGTTAAGACCGGGAGAACATGTGATTACCACAAGCATGGAGCATAATTCCATGATACGTCCTATTATGGCATTGAAAGAAATTGGGGTAGAACATACGATTATTCCATGCAGCAAAACAGGAGAGCTGGATCCGCAAAAAGTGGAAGATGCTGTAAAGGAAAACACAAGGCTGATTGCCATGACCCATGCTTCCAATATAACCGGTACCCTGATGCCTGTTGGTGAAGTAGGAGCGATTGCAAAGAGGAAAAATATTTTACTTTTGGTAGATGCGGCCCAAACGGCGGGGATTTATCCTATCGATGTGCAAAAAATGAATATTGATTTGCTTGCTGCACCCGGACACAAAGGATTGATGGGACCCCAAGGCACGGGTATACTTTACGTGCGTGAAGGAATTATCCTAAGGCATATGAAAGAAGGGGGGACAGGGAGTAAATCCGAATCTTTGCTTCAGCCAGAAATCCTACCTGACCGGTATGAGAGCGGAACACCAAATACGCCTGGCATCGTGGGATTAGGGGCAGGCATAGCCTTTATTTTGGCGGAGGGATTGAATAAAATCCGTGAGCATGAGGAGGCATTGACGGCCTACATGCTTTCCGAGCTAAAGAAAATAGATAAGATCAAAATATACGGTCCCCAAGACCATAAAAAACAGGCGGCGGTGATATCTATGAATATAGGGGATGAAGATTCTTCGGAAGTAAGTTATGTGTTGGATAAAGTATTTGATATTGCCGTAAGATCCGGACTGCATTGTGCTCCGTTGGCCCACCAAACCATAGGGACCTTTGAACAGGGGACGGTAAGATTCAGCATAGGCTATTTTAATACAAAGGAAGATATTGAAAAGGCCATTGAAGCCTTAAAGAAAATCTGCGAGGAATTAGAAGGATAATAAGATAATATAGACGATAAACATATAATCTGGAAAGGAATAGAGGGGATGCCCATGCAGTGGTTGTTCAATTTTATAAAAGAAAATAGCGAATTGTTGATTTTATATAGTGCAATTGCCAACATTTTTCTGATTATGATGCTAATTCTTCAGGCCAATAAGATTTCAAAGCTAGATAAAAAATATAAAAATCTGGCAAGGGGCATGGAAGATAAAAATTTAGAAGAAATTATTTATCGCTATTATGAAAAAATAGATCAGACAGATATCAGGATAAATAAAATAGATCAACGATTGGCCATTGTAGAAGGAAAGCTGTTGAAAAGCATTCAAAAGGTTGGTATGGTTCGATACAATGCCTTTCATGATATCGGTGGTGATTTAAGCTTTTCCATTGCCCTATTGGATGAGGAACATAATGGATTTATTCTTACAAGCATTTACGGGAGAAGCAACAATGTAGTTTATGGAAAACCGATTAAAAAAGGAAAATCCTCCTATACATTATCGGCAGAAGAGTTGCAGGCCCTTGATCGGGCAAAGAATAACTCTTTGGATGAATACGCAAAGGCTATTTCCTAGAAAGGATTCATAATATGAAAGGATTATTTATTATTAATCCCGTGGCCGGCAAAGGCAGGGGTAAAAAGACAGCAAAGCATATTGAACGTTTTATGAAAGAGAAGGCAATGGCTTATGATATACGGTTTACCTGTTGTAAAGGGGATGGAGAGGCTATTGCCAGGGATGCAATTCAAAAGGGATATGACAAAATCATCGCTGTAGGAGGAGATGGCACTGTATACGAAACAGCCAATGGAATGGTCGGCTCCCATGGGATTCTGGGAATTATTCCTTGCGGCACGGGAAATGATTTGGCCAAGTCCTTGGGGATATCTGGGAATATAGAAAAGGCGTTAAATATAATTTTTGAAGGATATGAAAGGACTATAGATTGTGGCAAGGCTAACGGAAGACTTTTTCTGAATGTAGCCAGTGTAGGATTGGATGCGGAAATCGTAAAGGAAACGGAAATGATTAAAAAATATATCAAAGGGCCCTCTGCCTATGTGATGGGAGTATTTAAAACGTTGCTTTACTTTCATGATAAGGAAGTATGGATAGATATAGATGGTGTAGAGATGAAGAAAAATATCATGTTGATTGCTGTAGCCAATGGAAGGTGTTATGGTGGAGGAATGAAAATTGCTCCAGAGGCCCGGATAGATGACGGATATTTTGATATATGCATTGTAAATAAAATATCCAAGGGTAAATTATTAAGGTTGTTTCCAACCATTTTTTCTGGGAAACATCTGTTGGTGGATGAAGTGGAGCTGTTAAGAGGAAAAAACATAAAAATCGAGAGCAGAGAAAAGCTGATTTTGAATATGGATGGCGATATTGGAGGGGAAACACCTGTATGTATTGAGATGCTCAAAAATGGCATTAGGGTGATGGCAACCCATGAAAATATATCAGAAGATGTCATAACTTTTGTTTCAAAATAGTTTTTGGGAAAATAGGTATAAAGAAAAGACCTTCTAGTCATAATACAGCTAGGAGGTGTTGAAATGCCTAAAGTGATTGCAATTTCGCAAGGATTGGAAGAAATCGGTCGCCAATTGGAAGCTCGAGGCTATGAAGTTGTTGACGAAGGATACCAGGGATATGTGGACACTATATTATATGATAGCCACGGCAGTTCATTGAGTTATCTAACAAATTTTGAGAATGTGATTGATATGGACAGGGGCGCCTTCGTTGTAGACATCAGGGGAAAAACCATCGATCAGATTATCTATGCCATTGAGAGAAGGAGCTACGAATCTATATTTTCATGAAAATGTAAAGATATAAGGAGCAGTCGAGATTAAATTCGTCTTGACTGCTCCCTTGTTTTGTCCTGCAAAAATCTCCAAAGACCGTATTGTATGCCTTCGGAAATGGTATCGGCCATTTTCATAACGAGGCTTAATCTTGTATTTTGCAACACAATGTACTCCATAAAACCCCCAAAATTTACAATACCGGTAACATGGATATCGCCCACGGGAGGAAGGTCTTTGTTTACACCGGCACCAGGTTTCAAAGGTCCGTGGGATATATGGATACAGCCTACCCGTTCCAATCTGCCAAGGCAAGCATCAATGGCAATAACAAATGGATTTTTGTAGGAACGATAAATGTAATCGATGGAAGCTTTGAGGTTTTTAGCATGAACGGGTTCATCGAGGGTTCCGTGTACAAAAACATTACCATATTTCTTGAATATCCGTTGCAACTTATGGCCGATGAGGGGTCCGAGGGAATCCCCTGTAGAACGGTCCGTTCCTATGCACATGATGACCAAATCGCTGTATTGGTCAGAATAGTAGGTATGCAGGTAGTCAATAAAGATTTTGCTAAAAGCAGAAGCGGCCATAGGAGTTTGGATATTCACGGAATGATCGGAGGAAGAAATGATTGTGTTCATGGTGGATGATATGACTCCTTTCTAATTTCAATATACTAAAAGTGTGTCCGAAAGAGGTTCGGAAAATACATGAGAATCTTAGAATCAGGATAAGATTTGAAGGATAGAGGGGACAAAAAATTGGAACGATATCAATAGCAGGCAAAAACCTTGATAATGCATAGGGGAGGGATCAATCTTTGATAGACTGTGAATCCATTTCATTTTCCTGATGGATTGCAGCAAAATTTTCACTGTAAAGGCTGGAGGAAGATTTTGTTCTACAGGGTTTGTTGAGGGAGATGATAGAAAACATGGCAAATAATCAAAAAAACTATGATGTAATCATTGTAGGTGCAGGCCCGGCAGGGGCTACGGCGGCGAGGGAATTGGCAAAGAAAGGCCAGGATGTCCTATTGATTGATAAAAAAGAATTTCCCAGGGATAAAACATGTGGCGGATTTATTCCGGTAAAGGTCTTAAAGGAGCTGGATTTTCATCTGCCGGAGGTATTTATTCGGAATGAAGTTTATCAAGTATCTCTCTATAGCCATGGATTCAAAGCATCCACTTATGGAAAGGGAGATCTTCTAGGCATTACTATACCGAGGGCAGAGCTGGATCAGTTTCTGGTAAATAAGGCCATCGGACAAGGTGCCCGGTTTATGGATAAGACAAGTTTTTATCATTTGGAACAGCATGGGGATGGGTTAAACATATTTACTTCCTCGGGGGAATACCGATGCAGGATATTGATAGGCAGCGATGGTGTCTTCAGCAAAGTAAAAACCTATGTTGACAAAAAGAATCAAATCAACCCGTATCAAACAGGTTTTGCCATAAGTACAAATGTATACAGGCATAAGGATGATAAAAACAATGACTTCAAATTATTCAGCATACCTGTTGCTTTT
The DNA here is from genome assembly GCF_001562415.1 of Thermotalea metallivorans. Taxonomy (GTDB): domain Bacteria; phylum Bacillota; class Clostridia; order Peptostreptococcales; family Thermotaleaceae; genus Thermotalea; species Thermotalea metallivorans. Next base: position 26,100 of record NZ_LOEE01000072.1, read on the forward strand.
TCTATGGGGTGGGCTATTCCTATGGGTCAGCAGGTAAATATAGGGGTTGGGGGACCTTTATTTAAAAAGAGAGAGTTGCTCGCAGTTTTTCAAAATCATATCAAGAAGATACATGAAATCTATCAATTGGAAAACAGAGAGATAAAAATAAAAGGGGCATTTTTGCCGGCGGGAGGTTTTAGAAGAAAGCTGACAAATGAAAAAATTTTATTGATTGGTGATGCAGCAGGCTTTGTGGATCCTCTGACAGGAGAGGGAATATATTACGCTGTTCGCAGTGCTAAAATTGCAGCGGAGCAGATTTGCAAGCAAAACCTTTCCGCTTATGAAGAGAGATGCATGGGAGAATTTTATCCCAGATTGAGAAAATCATTCATGGAAGCTGTTTTGGGATGCAACAAAAAATATATGAATATAAAACTGTTAAGAGAAAAAAGATGTAAACACTTTGTGGAGATGATGCAGAAAATATAATGAAAAGGGCAAAAACATTCAAAAATAATCTTAAAAAAGAGGAATATAGAAAAAAAAGTAGAACAATATAAAAACATCGTATTCAAAATATTTTTTGCGAGTGGAAGAATGGGTGGAAATTTTGAGCTTAGGAGAAAAAATCAAACTGCATCGGAAACGCTTGAATATGACTTTAAAAGATTTTGAAAAAAGAGATGCAAGATGTTTCTTTGGCAGACACCATATGTAAATTATTACATAAAAACAAAGGACTTAGACAAGGACAAAGCCATTGGGAAAAATTTATGTGGATTTGGCAGATGTATATGCCATTGTGGGAGATGATAAAAAAGCGTTGTCTGCCACAAGAAAGGAGTAGATATACTGAAAAGAGCATGGGAGATTCCTCTGTAAAATATGGATAGGGAAAGCATAGTTTTGAAAAGGATATGGAGGGATAGAAGGTGAATACCAGAATCAATGGGCATACGAAGATTTATGGCGTCATTGGATATCCTATATCCCACAGTCTGTCGCCAGAAATTCATAACAGCATCTTTGACAAAAATCAGGAGAACAGTATTTATATTCCCTTGGCCGTTTCACCAGAGGAATTGGCACGGACAATTCCTTTGCTGAAAAATAATTTTCAGGGCTTCAATATAACGATTCCTCACAAGGAAACAATCATCTCTTATTTAGATGAGATGGATGAACGGGCTCAATGGTATGGGGCAGTGAATACGGTAAAGATTATAGAGGGAAAAATGATCGGATACAACACCGATGGGTATGGCTTCGTAAAAAGCCTCTTGGAAGCAGGAATAGATCTAAAAGGCAGGAAAGTTTTACTCATAGGGGCAGGGGGAGCGGCCCGGGTAGCAGCCCATGAAATTTTGTTGTTAGGGGGAAAACTAACCATTGCCAATCGCAATACAGAGAAAGCAGAAAGGTTAAAAAATGTTTTGATTGGGAATGTAGGGATTCAGGAGATAGAGATAAGGTCCTTGGATCAGTTAGAAAAGGGCTTTGATTGTGTAATCAATGCTACCCCGCTGGGGATGGGTCCATGGTGCGAGGAGATGCCTATGAAAGAGGAAGTTTTAAGGGGTACTGCCTTTGTATATGATATGATTTACAATCCCTATGAGACAAAATTGCTTCTTCAAGGAAAACAATACGGCTGCAAAACACAGAACGGTTTGCCCATGCTGTTTTATCAAGCGGTAAAGGCCCAGGAAATATGGACAGGCAAGGTATTGAAGGAAGAAATATTATATTTCCTGTATAAAGAAATAGAGAAATATTTCTTAGAGAAAATAAAGCAGGGGACAGGTGAATGAAATGAAAGTTTTGGTAATCCACGGACCAAATTTGAACTTGCTAGGCATCCGAGAAAAAGATATATACGGAAATCATGATTTAAGCTTTGTGAATGAATACATACGGCAGGAAGCTGAAACCTTGGGACTGGAAGTAGAAATTTTTCAATCCAATCATGAAGGAGAAATTATAGACCGACTTCAACATGCCATGGGAAAAGTGGATGGAATTATTATGAATCCTGGAGCTTTTACCCATTACAGCTATGCCATTGCAGATGCCATTGCGGGCATCAGCATACCGACTGTAGAGGTACATTTGTCCAATATCCATGGAAGAGAGGAATTTCGAAGAAAGTCTGTAATTGCTCCTGTTTGCATAGGGCAAATATCTGGATTTGCCCACGTATCTTATGCATTGGCCTTGAGAGCCCTTTTGGAAGTTTCGGGAAAATCAGAAAGATAGGTAGGAAAGGCTGGTGGAAACACTGGATTTATTGGAAAAGTTGCGTCAGGAAATCGATGAATGTGATAAAAAAATTGTCGAGGCCTTTGAAAAACGAATGGAGATTGTACTTCAAATTTTAGAGTGTAAAAAAGCAAAGGGGATGGGTGTCTTTCAACCGGAAAGAGAGGAACAGATATTGGAGAAAGTAGTATCTAACCTACGAAACAAAAACTTTTCCGGGGAAATAAAAGAAGTATATAGAGAAATTATGCGGGTGAGCAGGAGATTGCAGTCCAAGCATTTGTTTCCTTACAATATTGTATTGATTGGTTTTATGGGAACAGGAAAAAGTGCCGTAGGGAAACAATTGTCCCAATGGTTGGGGATGCCTTGGACGGATACGGATCGAATGGTTGAAGAGAGGGCGAGGATGACCATAGGAGAAATTTTTGAAATCTATGGGGAAAAGTATTTTCGAGAACTGGAGAAAGCGGTTGTTCAAGATCTGCAGCATGGGGACCATATGATTATATCCTGCGGCGGCGGCGTAATTCTAAAGGGTGAAAATGTGGAAGCTTTAAAGAAGAAAGGAAAACTTGTTCTGCTGCAGGCAGGGGCAGATACCATATACCATCGAATCAAGGGGGATTTCTCAAGACCTTTGTTAAAAGATGATATGAGCATAACCCAAATTACAAAAATATTGGATGAAAGAAGGCAACGGTATCTGAAAGCAGCAGAACTGGTGATTGATACGGAGAATAAAAGCATTGATGAGGTGTGCCATGAAATTATTTTGCAACTTATTGAGAAAGGAACATGTAATCTTTCAGCAGATTTTTCATAAAATCTATGTCCAGATATTGTTTGATCTTTTGAAAGGTATCCATATTTCTTATTTCCTTGTGGGGATTTTGATACTCTAGCCATGCATGGGCGCACCAGGATAATGCCCGCAGATATAGGTAGGGGGTATACAGGTGTACCCTTTCTCTTATATGATTATCCTTTCCATGGAAGCCTTCTGCATAAGATTGAAAAAACATTTCCTTTTCGTCGCTGTCTATTCTATAATCGGCTTTCCAAAGGGTAGTGGTCGGTGCTAAAAACTGGGCCAGATCCTGACAGGGGTCGCTGATGACGGGCTTTTCCCAATCAATGAGATAGCTTTGTTTTTTACCTATAATAAAATTGTGGGAATTAACTTCTGTATTGTTAATGACATGCCACTTGTTTTCTATAAAATATTTTTCCCTGTCTTTGTTTTGTTCTGCCCAGTCAAGGAATTTTTCAAAAAAATTTTTTAATTTTATGTCTACCATAGGTGATTTTAAATAATCCTTCAGCCACCTTCTGCCCTCTTCTACTCTGTCCGTGCATATCTTTTCCTCTATGATGAAACCATGGCTGATTTCTTTTGTATCAATGGAATGAATTCGAGAAAAGATTTCTGCTGCTTTTTTTAAATCCTTATGATACGCTAAAGGTCTTCCTTCGAGATATTCCATCATGAGTATGCCGTAATCGAAATATTCCTTGGTATCGTCTATATAAAATGCCTTTGGTGTTACTCCACTGTGCTCAAGGCTTTTTAGTGCATCAAACTCATATTTGATCTGATTGGCAAGTTCCAATTGGCTTCCTGTGTTAACCCTGAAAACATATCGATGGATAGAATCATCTACAATAAAATTGATATTGTATTCTCCTTGGGCTAGAAATTCCACCTGAAAATCTTTTTTTAAGGGGATGTATGGGTGTAAATCCCTTTCAAGAAGATAATTTTTTATCTTATCTATGAATGTATCTCTGAGCATGCTCACCATCACTCCATATCTTATGTATAAAATCTATTGTGTACATCGGTGGGATTTTATTATCAAAATCTCCGCCGCTAATCCTATTTTTCAGGGCTATGAAATCTTCTTTTGTGTCAATATCCCTATGTTTGCAAGTGAATTGCAGCTTTAATCCTAAACTGTTGGCAATATCCATGGTTCTTTCCAATACGGATTTGTTTCCCCATTTGATCTGATGATGAAATAATTCCTTGATGCTGTTTTTCATCCCAATCAGGTAATATCCTCCGTCAAAGGTAGGCCCCAGAACAACATCTCCTGCTTGAAGCCTATCAAAGGCACCTTTGATTTCATAGGGCTGTATATCCGGAGTATCGGCTCCTATCAAAACAACCTTGTCATATCCTCTGTTGAAAACGTATTGAAATGCATGATGCATTTTTTCTCCTAAATCTTTACCTTCCTGGGGAAAACAACAGATGAAAGAAGGTACCAAATGCTCCATCTGTGAAAAAGATTCTTTGGGGGTATAAGTCAAAAAAATGTCCATATCTTCTTTGATAAACTCAAAAACATGAAATAAGTCCAATAAAAAACATTTATGGAGTTCAGCACATTCATCTCCCGATAGGATTTCCATCAACCGGGTTTTTGTACACCCGGGAAGAGGTACTCTGGTCATCAATATTAAGGCTTTCACGATCTCACCTCTCTGTACATTTCCTTCAGTTTGGAAGGATGTACTCCAAGAATATACAACAGCTTTATTTTATGCATCAGCAAAAGGGTTCGGAGCTGTCCTCTCTTTTTAAACCTTCTGGCCGAAGTACCTAAGGGTACATCCAGAACGACTGTCTTGCTGGTTTTGAAAAGCTTTCTGGAAAATTCCCAATCCTCCATTAATTCTATATCAGGATATTCTCCCAATTGAAAGAAAACAGACTTCTTGACAAAAATACCCTGATCGCCAAAAAATAACCCAAAATATTTTGCTCTCATATTGGAGGTGATGGCGACAAATTTCATAAATTTCGTAGGGTAATCATAAAAATAAAGGGAAAAGCCTCCCCCTGCATATCCTTGGGAAACAGCCCTATACATCGCCTGTAAAGATCTTTCATGGACGATGGAATCGGAATGAACAAACCACAAAATGTCTCCCTTTGCTGCTTCGGCGCCCTTGTTCATTTGCTTTGCCCTGCCCTTTTCGCTACAGATAACCCTAGCATAATCTGCCGCTATCTCCACAGTTCGATCACAACTTCCCCCGTCAACGACGATGATTTCTTTTTTGCCATCAAGGGTATTCAGTTGTTCAAGAAGTCCTTTGATGTTTCTTTCCTCGTTCAGCACCGGGATGATGATGGATACCATACCATTACCTCTCAAAAAATACGATATTGTCAAAATTTATATAAACATTGATTTTTTCTCCAATATTATAGAATGTTTTTCCATTGGTTATGCATTTTAGCCTTTTACCATTGCAATCAATGATATAATAAATCTTTTCACCGGCATAGGTCTTATTTTTAATAATTCCGGCAATATTGCCCTTTGGTGTGATTTCTATCTCTTCTGGTCTGATCATGGCCCTCACCCTTCCATTCTTATGCAATCCAGTCTGAAAACTACCCATAATGCTGTAAAATATCCCTTCCTTTATTTCTCCGTCGACATAATTCTTTTCACCAAAAAAATCAGCTACCAAAGAAGATACCGGGCGTTCATAAATTTCTTTGGGTGTGCCAAACTGCTTGATTTCTCCATCCAGCATTACGGCGATTTTACTGGATGTCATAAGGGCCTCTTCCTTGTCATGGGTAACCAGAATCATTGTAATTTTAAATTTTCTTTGAATATCACAAATGAATTCCCTCATGATTTCTCTCAAACGTGTATCCAGGTTTGAAAAAGGCTCATCCAGCAAAAGAACTTTCGGTTCAATTGCCAATGCCCTTGCGATAGCCACTCTTTGCTTTTGTCCTCCGGAAAGTTCTTTAGGATATTTTTTCTCGTGGCCTTCAAGCTGTACCAGATCTATCATTTCCCTTACTTTTTCTCTTCGCTTTGATTTTTTCACTTTTGCCATTTTTAGGCCGAATTCAATATTTTCTTCTACGGTGAGGTGGGGGAACAGCAGATAATCTTGAAATACAATGATAGCACCCCTTTTTTCAACAGGAATATTTAAAATAGAGGTATCATTGAACAATATATCCCCGGCATCAGGCTCCATGAGTCCGGCAATAATTTTCAGGGTGGTGGTTTTACCGCATCCCGAAGGCCCTAAAAGTGAAATCATTTCCCCTTCCTGCACCAAAAGATTCACATGATGCAATATTCTTTTATTTTCAAACTTCTTGCATATATTTCTTAATTCGATTTGAGACATTTTTCGCTCTCCTTGCTATATAGGAATACGATCCTAAAGTTTAATCTATGTCTTTATGAAGATGATTTTTTGGTAAAGCAAATTGTTGTTGCTAATTAGTAGTTGCCGGTTGCCGGCTACTAGCTGCTGATGGCTGGTGACTGGCAACTGCGACAAAAAATTTATTGAGCTGAATCATATGTGCTAGGTTTTGAAATTGCTTATTTATATGCAAGTCCAATTTTAGATCTTTATTGAGCAATTAGAGATAAAAATAATTTTCACCCTTATAGTAGCTCTTTACTATTCTTTCAACGGATATAAGGATGAGCAAGGTAGTCCATATAAAAACCATACTGTATACCGATGCCATCATTCGATCCCCACTTTGTATAAAAGGAAACATTACCATGGAAAAAGTAACGATTTTTCCTCCTCCAATTAAGAAGGTAAGAAAGTATTGGCTGAAGGATACGATAAAGACCATGCTTCCGGCAGTGATAAGACCGGGGGCTAGCATGGGGAGAGTGACATAAAAAAAGGTCTGCATTTTATTGGCACCGAGGATCCTGGCCTGAAGCTCCATGGAATTTCCCATGATTTCAAAAACATCGGTCAGTATTCTGACACTGTAGGGTATACAAGGGATTAAATGGACAATAACAACGCCCCAAAAAGTATTGGCAAGCCCCACGCTGATAAAGGAAACATGAATTCCCATGGTGACTGCTACGGTAGGAACAACGATAGGAGCCAGAATCAAGGTCTTGATGAAACCTTTGCCCTTAAAATGATAAAGGCCCAGGGCCTTTGCCGCCGGAATGCTGATCAGAATTGCAATAAACATGACGACGGTAGAAAGCCAAATGCTAAGCCCTAATATTCTTAAGGAGTTATTTGAGGGATTCAATAGATATTGGAATCCCCGTAAACCAAAGGCTTTAGGGAAAAGATCCGGCCAGGGCCATATTTTTGTAAAACTCCACAAAAGGATAATGAATAGGGGAAAGATTAATAAGAGGAGGAATATATTGAATATGATTTTGAAAACCATGTTTTTGCCCATAAAATCCACCTTTCCTATAGAGGTCCTGTGCCCTATGTCCTGCTTTCATGGTTATATTTTGAAATCAATTGGAATGCTTTATTGTACAACCATAGCAGAAAGAGAGAAATCAAAGTCAATATCATATTGATAGCCATTGTATAAGGTCTATGGGTTAAATCAGGATTTGTATATTCGATATAAGCCTTTACAGGCAAGGTTTTGGGAGCCGTTGGCCCCAGAAGATATGGAATCTCGAAGGCTCCAAAGGAAAATGCAAATATGATGATAAAGGTGGATGCAATGGTTGGCATGGCCAAGGGCAAAAGTACATGCCAAAAAACCTGTCTTTTGTTTGCTCCTAAATTCAGTGCAGCTTCAGATAACTGATCATTCATATTGCGCCATATGGCATATACAACCATGGCAACGAAAGGGATTTCTTTCCATAAATAGGCGAATAGGATTCCTGCACCATTTTTATCAAATACCAGAGAAGGAAAATCCGTTTGTGCATTGATGATGCCCATATGGTATAAAATCCTGGATGCTATTCCGCTTTGGGCCAGCATATTATACGCAAGCAAAGCTGCAACGGAGTGGGGGACAATCACAGGCAGTTTGTATAATAGCTGTTCGATTCCTTTGTTATGTTTGTTCTGCAAAATAGAATAAGCCAACAGAGCTCCCGCGATTACAGCTGTGACGGAAGATACAAAGGAGATATACAAGCTGAATTTCAACGATTCTAGGAAACCCCTATCCATAAAGACTTCTTTATAGTATTTGAAAGTAAACTGTTTCATGCCTATTACGGAGAAATGCCCTAAACTTTGCAAAAAACCCATGACCAAACCTGATATGAATACAGAGGAGATTACTGCCAATACGGGGGTTAACATGATATAAGGCTTTAATTTATTATACAATTTCCTATTCACCCTCTACAGGTATGTTTTCCTGCCAGATTTCTTCTATGATTGGAATGAGATGGGCCGGTATCTCCGGTAATCTGTGGGCAAGGAGTATGTCCTGAGGCAATACGCCTTCACCCAGTTTTACATCATGGAAAAGCTTTTTTTCTTCATCACTGAATTTACCGTTATCTAAAACAGGCAAATCGCCCCAGTTTTTAGGATCATATTTCGAAGCTTGGGCTTTTGGACTAAGGAGAAAATTAATGGCCACCAGTGCTCCTTCTTTATTCGTTGCGTTATAAGGGATAGCCAAAAAGTGAGTATTGCCGATGGTTCCCTTTTCAAATATAAAAGCTTGTGATGTAGTAGGAAATTCTCCCGTTCCAATCTTTGATGCAACATGGTTTGGATTATAGCTTATGGTCATGAAAACTTCATGATCGGCATACATATTATCCAATTGGGCTACTGTTGCCGGATAAGTTTTTCCTTCTTGCCACAGGTATGGTTTTATCTTCTTTAAATAGTCCATGGCAGGCTTTATAACTTCCGCAACTTTTTGTTTATCGGCTTCCATATTCATAAATTGTTTATAGCCCACAATATCATAAATGATATTTCTTACAAAGGCACTTCCTGTAAAATCAGGAGGTGCAGGATATGTAAATTTTCCAGGATTGTTTTTCACCATTTCAAACAGTTCTTCATGGTTCCTAGGAAACTGGACTATTTGGGCCTGGTCTCCAATCAATACCAATTGGGCCTTTCCATAAGGAGCCTCATATCCCTCTACAGGAAATCCAAAGTCATATTTTATTTCTATGGATTCTGTATCCACATATTTCTTGTAATTTGGGAGATCATCTACAAAGGGTCCGAAAAGCAGGCCATTTCTTTTAGCTGTAAAGAAGTTTTCACCATTGATCCAAACAATGTCAATGGTTCCCTCTTTGCTGTTGAGCTGCTTTTCACCTAATAATTTATTTAAAATATCATCGATATCCATCGGTACTCTGTTCAGGATGATATCATATTCCTCCTTCAATTTCCTGCTTACATAATTGTCGATCCATTCATTAACTTTTTGGCTTCCACCCCATCCATAAAAGTTTACGGTTGTTCCTTTGGCTTTTTCTAAAATGCTGTTCCAGTCCTCCGCTGTAATTTGTGCCGTTGGCTTTTCGTCTCTAGACGTACATCCGGCGAAGTTGATAATAAGCAATAAGGCAAGGAATAAAAGAATTGATTTTTTCATTTTGTTTCTTCCTTTCCGTATTTTTATTAGCAGCCAATGCCTCTCACTCCTTTAAGGACGATTGGTTGTCTGTTAAATAATAAACAAACCGTCATGTCTATTATATATTACTTCATCAAAAGATACCTATACAAAATTATTATATAGGATAATGATATATTATAATGTGTTGCACTTTCTTTCTATTATATCAGCTGCTATGATAAAATGGGTGAAAAACTATAAAAAGTGAGGGGATGGAAAATGCACAAAATCATATATGACTGCGATAATACGATGGGAGTAAAAGAAAGGGATGTGGACGATGGACTTACCTTTTTATATTTGCTAGGAAGAAAAGATGTTTGCATATCAGGTGTTACGACAACTTATGGAAACAGCACAATGGATATTGTTTATGATAATACGTTACGGATGTTTCATGAGTTATCGATTCAAGATATACCTCTGCTGCGGGGTGCTTCTTCTCCGAAGAACAGACATAGTGAAGCGGCAGAATTTTTAGCTGAAAAGGCTGCTGAATCTCCGGGGGAAATTACTGTCCTGGCAACGGGTTCCCTTACAAATCTGCTCGGCGCATATGAAATTGACAGCAATTTCTTTCACCATGCAAAACAAATCATTCTTATGGGTGGAATTACCAACCCGCTGATGATAAATGGGAAGCAACTGGATGAGCTTAATTTTTCCTGTGATCCGGAAGCAACCTATCAAGTATTAAGTTCAGGTGCAAAAGTTACAGTGATCACAGGCCATATCTGTCTCCAGGCACTTTTTGGAGAAAAGGAATATAAAAGACTTATGGAAAGTCATGACATAAAAATATATCAATATATAAGGAACAAGACGAATCACTGGTTTGTATATATCATGAAAGAATTTGGAATCAAAGGCTTTTACAATTGGGATATTGTTGCAGGTGTCTATCTTACAAATCCTCAGTTGTTCGATACAAACATCACAAATCTTGTGTCTACGTCGGAGGATTTAAAAACGGGACTGCTGAAAATTGATAACAATTCAAACAAAGGCTACAGGGTAAATATGCCGACGGCAATCAATAATATCGAGGAATTTAACGAGATCATATTCAACACATGGGCAAATGTAGCATATGCATTTGACGAAAGAAAGTAGGCATCGGAGCTTTCATATAGGTTGTTTGCCATAAAAATAGGGGTTGCGAAGGGGATAAAAAAGAAATATAATATATTTAGATATTTATCTAAATATATAAATATCTAAATAGGCTATTCAAATAGAATAATACAATAAATACCGAGGAGAAGGAGGGTTAGATTTTGAATGATATCTTTAAAGCCTTAGCCGATCCTACGAGAAGAAAAATCTTGAAAATGCTAAGAGAGGGGGATTTATCTGCCGGAGAGATTGCCGATGCCTTCTATATCAGCAAACCCTCCATTAGTCATCATTTAAATTTGCTAAAACAAGCGGGTTTGGTTCTAAGTGAAAAACAGGGCCAAAATGTATATTATTCTCTAAATACCACAATTTTTCAGGAAGTTATGCAGTGGTTTTTTGAATTTATGGAAAGGGGAGAATCTGATGAAAATCAATAAGTGGCTGATAGTCCTCATTCTTTTATCGGTGATCGGTACGGCAATTGTGTATCCATATGTGCCGGAAATGGTGCCAGGTCATTGGAATTTTAAAGGAGAGATTGACCGCTATCAGAGTAAAGGGTTTTTATTTCTGACGGCGATACTGCCTTTGGGATTGTATTTGTTGATGTTTTTTTTGCCGAAAATAGATCCTAAAAAAGCAGCATACTTGAAACATGAAAGGGCTTACAAGATTTTTCAAATTTTTATCACATTATTTTTAATAGCAATTCATTGGATTACGGTGGCAGTAGCACTGGGATATTCACTAAACGTAGGTATATTGGTCAGATTGGGAATGGGATTCTTATTTATCGTCACCGGAAACTATATGAGCCAAATTCGTCAGAATTATTTTTTTGGCATAAAAAATCCATGGACCTTGGCCAATGAGCAGGTATGGAAAAAAACTCACCGGATTGGGGGATATGCCTTTATTTTATCCGGGATTATTGCTGTTTTTACTATTTTTCTAAGAGATTCCATTGCTTTTATCGCGCTGATGTTGGGACTATTTATTCCCTTGATATATACCAATGTCTATTCCTATTTTTTATATAAGAGGATTACAAAAGAAGAATAGGAGAAAAATTTCTGCATATAAATTGTAATCGATGGACATATTCAGCGAGCAAAGAGAAGGTCCTTGAGGATAGCCATATATCGTAGTGGTGTTCTATAGCATCTATAAGTGGATAGAAAAAATATTTTCATGACGGCGATAAAAAATATTTTTATTCTCCTGAAATAATGAAAAAGGAATTTTCTAAAAAATATGGAATTATTTTTTTATATCCATTGATACGATCCGGCCTATCTGTAAAAAATAGCATATCATTGGTTATAAAAAGTAAAAAACCCATATCTTATTATGGAAAAAAGAGGGTGGTTTACCTGTGTACAGAGTGCTTTCCATGATAAATATCATTCTTGTATTTATACCCATCATCTTTAGCGTAAAATATTTGATGATTCATTTCAAGGACCGCAGCACTTTGTTGAATGCAGTACTGCTGATTTTTTTCAGTTGGGCATTGTTGGACTACTGTGAGGCCTTTTATCTTAGTAGTTTTGCAGACTATGCTTTGGAGGAATTTTTAGAAAAGGGACATAGTTTAGAAGAAATCATAAAATATATGACCAGTGCGTCAATTCCTTTGATTTTAGGATTTATTGTTCGGGGGATGCTGGAAAAGAGAAAGGTTGCCACCTATAGCAGTGATGACGAGCGCTGGGAGAAGTGGCTGAAATCTGGCAAGACGATGAAATAGGCAGAAGATTTTGCTGCAATCTAAGGTGGAAGAGATGATGATATCCATGGTTTTCCAATGCACATAATTTTGTGCCTATTGTCAAAAATATGGGGTATACAAAGCAAAAATAAGTAGTAAAAATCAAACAGGAGGAAAAAATGGCATATATTTTATTGATTATTGGATTTGTATTACTGATGAAAGGTGCAGATTATTTTGTAGAAGGAGCATCAGAGATTGCAAGAATTTTGAGAATTCCGCCGATACTGATTGGTCTTACGATTGTGGCTTTCGGAACCAGTTCACCGGAGGCAGCGGTCAGTATCGGGGCTGCCATCAAAGGAAACAATGGCATTGCTCTGGGGAATGTAGTGGGAAGCAATATATTTAATATTTCATTGATTGTCGGCATTACTGCCTTGCTGTATCCCTTGCAGGTAGAACGGGAAACGGTGAAAAAAGAAATTCCTTTTGCATTGTTGTCCAGTATTCTTTTATTGGTCTTGGCGGCGGATATGGGGCTGCAGGGATATCAAACCAACACCATTACAAGAGCAGATGGTATTGTACTTCTTGCCTTCTTTTCTATATTCATATACTATCTGCTGGAAGTGGCGCTTCACAGTCGTGAGCAAAGCACCGAAGAGATCGAGAAACCTGCAGGAAGCATGACCAAACAAATACTGTTTGCAGGGGGCGGACTGGGTGCTATTATATTGGGCGGAGAAATCGTTATTCGAAACAGCATCAAGATTGCCCAGCAATTCGGCATGAGTGAAACTCTGATCGGATTAACGATTGTAGCTGTTGGAACATCCTTGCCGGAATTGATTACTTCCGTTGTGGCGGCTTTGAAAAAACAGAGTGAAATTGCTGTAGGCAACATTGTAGGAAGCAATATTTTCAATATCCTGTTTATCCTGGGAATTTCATCGATAATTACATCGATACCCGTAGAACAAAAAATTTTCTTTGATCTAAACTTGATGATTGGATATACAGTTCTTTTGCTGATTTTTTCAAGAACCCATCATAAGATAACCAAGGCAGAAGGCCTAATTCTCTTGCTTTCTTATATACTATATACAGTTTATATCATTGCAAGAAAATAAAGATAAATGAATAAAAATCAATATTAACAAAAAATAGACAATCACTATCTATCCAATCCTAAAAGTTTGTAATATTCGTTCATCATTTGGTGAAGCTGATCGCTAAGCTGGATTAATTCCTGTGCATGAAGGCTATTATGCCGATCCAGCAATTGGGACAATTGATCGCGTAATGATTCCATTTGCATTTTTAATTGTTCAATTTTATCCATGACACCCCTTCTTTCTGATGTACATTGATAGAACTATTATACTATTTTGTTAAATCTTAAAATAGTATTTATAAAAAAAGCATGTTAATTTTATAAAACATGCTAAATTTTTCACTAGATATGCTGTGGAAAACAATCGAGGGAGATTTCAGACGATATTTTGGTATCACCATTACATTTTTCATGAATACAATAGATAGTAAAAGGCTATAAGTAGGTGAAGGTATTCATGAATTTTGTAAAATACAAGACAAACTTTCGGAATTTGGTAGTAGGTGTCAATACAAAAATTCCTTTGATAAATGGCAGCTATGTTACGGCTATAAATTTTGATAATGCTGCCACCACACCGCCCTTTGTATCGGTTTTGCAGGAAATTATCCGCTTTGCCCCATGGTATTCTTCCATTCATCGTGGAACAGGATATAAATCCCAGTTTTCATCAAATCTATATGAGCAGTCAAGGGACGTGATAGCCCGATTTGTCAAGGCTGACCCCAAAAAAAATACAGTTATTTTTGTAAAAAATACAACGGAGGCTATCAATAAGCTTGCTTATCGTTTCTGTGAAGAGGGAAAAAAGAAGGTTGTACTGTCCACCTGCATGGAACATCATTCCAATGATCTTCCCTGGAGGGATAAATACAAGGTAGATTATATTGACATTGATGAGTGCGGAAGACTTTCTATGGAGGATTTGGAAAGGAAGTTAAGGAAATACAAGGATTCTATTGCTTTGGTAGCAGTAACGGGAGCTTCCAATGTGACGGGATATAGGAATCCAATCCATAAGATTGCCGCCCTGGTGCATCAATATCATGGGAAAATACTGGTAGATGGAGCCCAATTGATTCCCCATGTGCCTTTTGATATGAAGCCCGATGGCTCGCCGGAACATATTGATTTCCTTGTTTTTTCTGCCCATAAAATGTATGCTCCCTTTGGCATAGGTGTATTGATTGGACCCAAATCTGTCTTTGAACAAGGGGTACCGGCCGACGTGGGGGGAGGAACGATAGAAATTGTTACTCATGATTTCATTCGCTGGGCAGAACCGCCCCACAAGGAAGAGGCCGGGTCCCCCAATATCATTGGCGTTGTGGCCTTAGCAGCGGCTGTCAGAATGTTGGAGAGCATCGGCATGGAAAATGTAGAAAGATATGAAAGAAGTCTGACGGATTATGCATTGTGCAGGATCAGAACTGTACCGGGTCTTAGGTTGTACGGCAATAAAGAGGATTGCCAGGATCGTGTGGCCATCATTCCGTTTAATATTGAAGGGATGCCCCATGATATTTTGGCTGCAATTCTTTCCTATGAAGCAGGGATTGCTGTAAGAAACGGTTGTTTTTGTGCCCAGCCGTATGTTCAAAGGTTGTTGAATATACCTGGGGAAGAAGTGAAAAAACGCATTCAAGATCCCAAAATGGATCACCCTGGGATGGTTCGTATTAGCTTTGGGATTTATAACCATTATGATGAAATCAATGTTTTGGTGCAGATGCTTCACAAAATTGCCGCCCATAGGGATGATTACCTTTTGAAATACAAAAAAATCTTAAATCGTGCATAAAGTCCGAATATTTTTTTGGTTGGCGTTATGCATTATTTTTTTTATGGAAAATATTTTGGGGCCATCACACTAGAACTAGTTTCCCCTGAAAAACTCAATATTTTCGATTTATCTATCCGCATATATTAGAAATTTTTAAACAACTTCTTGGGATTTTCCCTTTATTTTGCCATCTGAGCGGCTCTTCTTAGGTTATGGGCCAAGATCCCAAATCCAATCCAGGTTTTTGAGCCAAAAAGACCCCTATATCGGCTTCGACTCAAGCCGTACCTTCTTTTTAGCAAACTGATTTTGGCTTCACCGGCCGCACGAAACCTTTGCAGGCTTTGAAACCATGGACGCTTTTCATGGTCCGTTCTCTTCTGACTCTTTTTCCCCCTTGTAGGGCAGCTGATATGTCGAACACCCTTTTCCGATAATTCTTTTTCATTGTCTTTGCTGCTAAAACTTCTATCCGTTGCTACTGCATTGGGCACAGTTTGAAATAGCCGTTGATGGTTTTCTACTGCAGGGATAAGCAATGTGTCATCTGACGGATTTCCCTGGTATATTTCATAGCCTGTTACAAATCCACTTTCTGTTTCGTCTATCCGAAGCTTGTAGCCAAATTCCGTATTCTTTGAAAGTTTTCCTTTCTTTATCGGCCTGGCTTCGGGGTCAAAAAAGCTTACCAGCCTGTCAGGGATTACCCGGTTGCCCATAACAACTTCTTTGGCTTGATGGGTAAGTTTTTGAGTTAAGTCGGATCGGGCATTTTTTCATCCGCCGGTATTTTGTAAAACATACGTTATTATAAATTTAAATAATTTTGAAATTGAAAAAACCATTAATCTAGAACATAAAAAAATTTATTGGTGCAAGATATGATAATATTAGATTAAAGATTATTTACAGTTTATGAATTTTAATATTGGTAATTGAAAGCCTCGGCCAATAAAGGGAAATTAACTTGTGAACAGAAGGAAATTTTACTTTTTAAATAAAAATAAAAAGGCTTTGGTGGTGAGTTATTCAATGGACATATGTAAATATAAGTTTTTCCTAATCGCTTTGCTATCCATTTTTGTATTCATTCTCAATCAAATCACAGATTTTTGGACCGTTTATATTCCGATATTTCATGGAGCAACGGGATTTTATTTTGGAACATTCCTTGTATTGCTCCTATCTGTTATAAGCTTTATATGGTCTTTGAAAGAAGGACTTTCATGGTTTCGTAGAAAGAAACAGGACGAAAATATAAAAAAAGATATCATTTTTATCGTGTTTACTTGGATCATCACAATCTCCTTTATTGTCATAGAACTTTTGTGGCTGCATTTGGTGAATAGCGGTGTATAAAGTTAAAATTTGTGCAATATTGCCTTCCAAAGAGAAGGTTTTTTTGTTTTGTTTGAAATTTCATTTTCACGGCATGAAAAAACGGCAGGATGGGCAAAATAAACTTATAAAATGGAAAAAGGCTTGTTCCTATAAAAGAGGAGGTATCATTCTTTGGATAAAAAAATGACCCTTTTGATGTTTAGCGGAGATTATGATAAAGCCTTAGCAGCCTTTATATTGGCCAATTCTGCCAGGGAGATGAATATAGAGGTCAGTATATTTTTTGCTTTTTGGGGACTGTTTATTTTAAGAAATCCTGAGCATGGGACCATGGAGGACAAGACCAATTTTGAAAAGATGTTTGGAGCACTGACCCCAAAAGGACCCGAGGATTTGCCTCTTTCAAAAATGAATTTCAGCGGATTGGGAAAGCAAATGCTTTTGGAAATGATGCGAGATGATGAAGCTCCTCGCTTAATTGATTTCGTGGAAGGAGCGAGAAAAAAAGGAGTAAAATTTTATGGATGCAAGCTGTCCATGGAGATTATGGGCCTAAAACAGGAAGAGTTGATTCCGGAATTGGAAGTAGTAACGGCGGAAACCTTTATCCAAGAGGCTTTAGAATCGGATATCCAGTTGTTTATATAATCAAAGAGCCTGCTTATATCATTATGGAAGGAAGGGTATAGGCAGGCAATTTTTATTCCTTAATTTTATCATGAAAAGCCCTTGCCTAGACATAAAATGAATTATCAATAAAAGAGGAGGGCCCATATGTATAAGTCAAATACCTTCAAGATAGCCAGTATCTATATGGGAACAGTAATTGGCGCTGGCTTTGCTTCAGGGCAAGAAATCATGCAGTTTTTTGCCCGATATGGCGTCAAAGGTTTGTATGGGATTGCCATCGCTTCGATTTTATTCAGCCTTACTGGCAGTTTGATATTGTTAAAGATCTATTCCGCACGCCTGAAATCCTTTGAGGAGTTGCTTCAATCGGTGTTGGGGCCGAAACTGGGAAGGATGGTGAAGGTCGTTTTATACTTGCTATTGCTATCGGGCTATTGTGTCATGCTGGCGGGGAGTGGGGCCCTATTTCAGGAACAGTTCGGCTTGGGAAAAGGGATAGGGATTTGGGCGATGACGATCGCTGCCTTTATCACCTTTATCTTTAGCATCAGCGGCTTGGCTTTTGTAAACAGTCTGGTTGTTCCTCTTCTGTTGCTTGGGATCTTATCCATTGGAAGCATGGTGATAGCTCAAAACAATTTTACTATGAGCAATGCCTCCGGGGCAATTTTTACCGGTATGACCGGCAACTGGCTGACTTCATCTCTTTTGTATGTAAGCTATAACAGTATTGGCGCCATTGCTGTCATGGCTTCTTTATTGCCTTTGATAAAACATAAAAGAGTAGCCGTGGGAGGAGGAATCTTAGGAGGATTGGGCCTGGGGTTATTGGCATTTTTCCTATTGGTGCCTATGTTGATTTTATATACGGACATCAGCGGTGTGGAGATTCCCATGATGGCCGTTGTGGCAGTGCTGGGAGAGAATGTCAAAATTGGTTATGGAATTCTCCTGTGGTTGGCTATGCTGACAACGGCCATCGCCAATGGATTTGTTTGCATAGAAGGCATAAAGGATACATTGGGAATTGGACATGTATGGACATCCTTAGCATTTTGTATTGCTGCCATACCCTTGGCAAGTTTTGGTTTCAAAAACCTGATCCATACCCTATACCCCTTATTTGGATACATCGGCATCTTCATTGTATGTGCTATGTTTTTTCAATCATTTTCTAAAGCATAAATTTTAGGACTATCATTTTCAAGAGAATAAGATTTTTTCTACAACTATGAATCATTGGGATAACGCTGCCAGCAACGGTGAAGTAAGGTTTTCCAGGGGGATATTTGCAGGATTTAAGCACCTAAGGAGTTCCCTAGGAGGAATTTTACAAGTTTGCTCGAATAATAGAATACATAGTAATGAGTTTGAGGAGATGCCTATATGAGCAAAGAGCTGGAGAGTCAACTAATCAAGCAGCGGAAGTTTTTTGAAGATATTTTATCGGGAATGAAGGATTGGGTACGGGTGATTGATCAAAACAACAGGGTTATTTTTATGAACGAACCCATGCGGAAATATGTGGGAGACAGAATAGGCCAGGAATGTTATAAAGCCCTTGGGAAAAATAAACCTTGTGAGTATTGCATTTCCAATCGTGCGATTTTTGATGGAAAATCTATTGCAAAGGAAGAAATTGTTGACGGTAGAATTTTCTCGGTGATAAGCTCTCCCATACGTGATGAAAATAATAATATATATTGTGCTGTGGAAGTGTTTCGGGATGTAACGGAAAAAAGGGCTATGGAGCGATTGCTCTTGGAGCAAAACAAAAAAATGAAGAGTGATCTGAATTTTGCAAAACAGCTGCAGCATAAAATATTGCCGGAAAACAGGATATACAACCATACCTTAAAGATTGCGTCGAAATATATTCCCAGTGAGATTTTGGGTGGGGATGTATATGATGTTATTGAAATCAACGATGATGATCTCGGGATGTATATTGCCGATGTCTCCGGCCATGGTGTCACTTCTTCCATGATGACGATGTTTATCCGGCAAACCTTAAAAAATCTAGGGGACAAGGCCATAGATCCGGCGGTAACCCTGCAGTATCTATACCACCGCTACCGGGAGTTAAATATTGACGACCAGTACTATATTACCATATTCTACGGGGTATATAACAAAGGCACACGGCTTTTTACCTACGCCAATGCCGGCCATAACTGTATGCCTATACTCATCAACAAGAATGGGGTAGAGGAGATTTCCATCGGGGGATTGCCCATTTGTACCATTTTTGAAGAGGTAGATTATGAGAAAAGGCAAGTTATCCTAGAAAAGGGGGACAAGCTACTTTTTTATACCGATGGAATTTCTGAAGCATACAATGTGCAAGAAGGATTTTTCCAAAATACAAAGGTTTTAGAGGTGTGCCTAGAAAATAGGGACAAAGGCACCGAACTATTGATTGATGCGGTAATTGATAGGGTGAAACATTTTGCCACAGAGGAGATAAAGGATGATATTGCTATTATGGCAGGTGAAATCATAGGCTAAGAAATAAGGAAAAAGCAAAAAGGAGAGTTCGGTTGCTGCCAGCTCTCTTTTTTTCAGAAGAAATTTATCATGAAATGTAGGAATTCTGCAGGAGGAGAAGAAATGGTACGGAAAAGAAAACCATGGGGAAGATGGATAATTGCAACATTGACTATTACCATTTTTATATTTGGCAGCACCAAGGGGATTGCTTGGATCAAAACCTTGACGGGCCGGGGAGAGTTGGAATTAAAAAAAATAGGTACTATCCCCTATCAAAAAAATGAGGATACCATCATACAACCCTTTGAAAACCATATTGCCCTATACAATCAGGGAAAGCTGGCGGTATATAACAGCCAGGGTCAGATGATATGGGAAAAGGAGCAAAGGATTGAAAATCCTATTTTACACAGCAGTGGCAAGCTGTTGTTTTTGGGGGATAAGGACAAGGGGGAAATCTACAGTTTTGATACCCTGGGGAATGTAGTTTTTTATGTAAAGCCGGGAAAAGCCTTTCGGGACATGGCCTGCAACCAAGGATACATGGTTTTATGGGGTGAGGAAAAAGAACTTGGAGGAACAATTTTTATCTATGATCCCAAGGGACAACAAAAGGGGATTATCCACTTGAATAAAGGACATATTGTAGATGGGGCAGTTTCAAAGGATGGAGAGATGGTTGCCCTATCGGTACTGGATGTGGAAAATGATCAACTAAAAACCAATGTGATTCTCTATGGAGCAAAGGGAAAGCTGTTGGGGGGCAATCTATACGAAAACGAGATTATCACAAAGCTTTTTTTCCATGGGGACAACAGATTGTTCCATGTAGGCGATAGGCATCTGATGGCCTTTGAAAAAGAAAAGGGATTGTTATGGAGCAGAGAAATCGACGGATCAGTCCATAAAATGGCATGGAATCCTCAGGGTTTTGCCGTACTCAGTTTGGTCAATAATAAAAAGATGATGATTGATACCAAAAATCGCAATTATCTTCTGGCAGTAGATATGGATGGGAAAGAATTGGGGAGGACTGCAATAAAGGGAGATATATTGGGTATTGATACAAGGGGAAAAAATATAGTCACCTTTACAAGAAGAACCCTATATGTCTTCTCTAAGGAAGGCAAAGGGCTGGGAGAGAAAAAAGTCTACAATGATCTTCAAAATGTTTGTATGTTGACCAATGATACTATGGTCTTGGTGTTAAGTAACAGGCTGGAAATGATGCGAATAAAAAAATGATAGGGGTGTAGGCATGAGCTGGGTGGATGTGTTGATTCTGGTAATTCTTTTTATCAATGGAATGCATGGCTGGCAGAGGGGTCTGATCTATACTTTTTTTAGTATGATGGGCTTTCTGATTGCGGGATTTGTTGCTAAGATGTACCATCCTGTGCTCTCGGCCTATATGATGAAAAACCCGAAGTTTTTTCTGTTTTTCCATGATATGGTGTGGAGAAGAATAAAGATAGCCATTGCCGGAGAAGGAGCTTCCATGGGTATGGTTCCCGGTGAAAATATATTTCAAGTGCTGCGGTTTCCTAAAGGCTTGGAGACCCTGCTGATGAAGAATGAAGTGATACAAGACTATAGTGCCAAGGCCATGGAGGGGGTTCAGAGTTATATTGCCGATGTGCTCACCCGGATGTTTATTGATTGTATCAGTATCTTGATTTTATTTATGACAATAAAAATCATTTTGAATCTGTTGGCCTATGGGCTGAATGGGATTGCATCCTTGCCTGTTTTAAACGGAATGAATCGATTGGGAGGGTTATCCCTAGGGGTGATGAAGGGGTTGTTTATCGTCTTGATTTTTCTTACGATGATCACTCCCTTTGCAGCCATGGCCGAAAAGAATATCTTTACCGAGGGTGTAGATGCCTCTGTTTTAGGAAAATATTTATACAATCATAATCCCATTATTGCCATGTTTGAGAAATTCACAGAAATATAGCGGAGAAACATAGATAAAATTTATAGAAATACGGAGATTCATAGATAAAATCTATAGAATGGAAGGGAAGATTATCGATATAATAAACGTAGGATTATTTCAACGAAAGAATCGGAGGAAAGAAAATGAACAGACAAATTGATGCGAGGGGCATGGGCTGCCCGAAGCCCGTAATTGAGACAAAAAAAATATTGGATACTTTGAAGGAAGGCAGCGTTACTACCATTGTCGATAATGAAGTTGCAAAGGAAAATGTAATCAAACTGGCCCAAAGCATGGCTTACCATGTAGATGTAAGAGAACATGATGGGAATTTTTATATCAATATTTATAAAGAGGATATGGGAAAAGAAACCGCCATGAAGCCAATCAATAAAAAGGATATGGTGCTGCTGATCGCCAGTGAAGTCATGGGAGAGGGTGCTTTTGAATTGGGCAAAGTACTTATGAAAGGATTTATCTACACATTGACGGAGAGTCAGCCCTATCCCAAGGCAATCCTATTTGTCAATTCTGGTGTGAAGCTGACGACGGAAGGATCTGAGGTCATCCACTATTTAAGACAAATGGAGGGTGACGGAGTGGAGATTTTATCCTGCGGTACTTGTCTAGATTATTTTAATCTGAAAAACAAACTGTTGGTTGGCGGTGTAACCAATATGTATACCATTGTAGAGAAAATGAACAGTGCAAAAAATACGGTAAAGATATAGAGGAAGGCTATGTTGGAAAAAGAATTTTATGTAATCTCTTTTGATTCTACCCACCATGCCCTCAAAACAGAGAAGTTGCTAAAGGGCAGATTTCCGGTGGAAATGATTCCTACGCCCAGAGAAATCAGTGCCAGTTGTGGTCTTTCCATCAAGTTTTCAAAGGCTATTTTTGATCCTGTGATGGAAATGCTGAAAGAAGACCAAGGAGAATACAAGGTTTTTCGCATAGAAAAATCAAGTAACGGCAGGCATGTGACAAAAGTATCTTGATGGAGGGGGATGAGGTTCATTTGAAAGAAATGTATCAAAGTATTCTTCATAAACTTCAAGAAGTGCTTATCTTGTATACCCATCCTGATAAACTGGCGGAATATACAGGCAAATTGGTGAAAATTGTACTGATTCTATTTGTGGCAATCATAGCCATTCGATTTATGAATGTAGTGGTAGATAAATTTTTTAACAATAGGGAAAAACTCAAAATCATTGGAGAGGAGAAGAGATTTAATACCTTAAAGGGAATCACCAAGAGCATTTTGAGATATACCATTTATTTCATTGCCTTTACGCCCATTTTGGAAACGCTGGGGGTAAAGGTTTCTTCCCTTATTGCGGCAGCAGGAATCGGCGGCTTGGCCATTGGTTTTGGCGCCCAGAATCTGGTGCGGGATGTCATTACGGGTTTTTTTATCCTGCTGGAGGACCAATTTCATGTAGGAGACTATATTGAAACGGGGGGCAAGTCGGGAATCGTAGAGGAAATGGCCTTGCGAGTGACCAAGATCCGGGATTTTAATGGGGACCTCCATATTATTCCCAATGGTTCCATCGACAAGGTAACCAATAAATGTCGTGGAAACATGCGGGCTTGGGTGGACGTGAGCATTGCCTATGAGGAGAATATAGACAATGCCATCCGCGTATTGGATGAAGTATGTCAGGAAGTGGCCCAGGAAAATGATAAGATTTTGGAAGGACCTACGGTTCTGGGAGTGACGAAGCTGGGAGAATCGGAAGTCGTCATCTCTATTATGGCCAAAACTGTACCTATGGAGCAGTGGGCGATTGAGAGGGAATTAAGAAAGAGAATAAAGAGAAGATTGGATGAAAAAGGCATTGAGATTCCTTATCCCAGAAGGGTAATCATCCAGTCGGCAGATCGAAGATAAAGAAAGCCCGGGCAAAAGATCCCGGGTTATATTTTTCCATGATGAATTTATGTTATAATAAAGTAAATTTGAAAGTGATCATTTCTATTATAAAGGATAGTCCAGAATAATTTTTGGAAAAATTACGCAATTTATAAAAGGGAAAAACTTTGAGCATTTTTAATCAATAAATTTGACGATATTATGAAAATAATGGAGAGGGTTTGTATGAAAAAATGTTCTATGTGCCATAAAAACATGGCAGTTGTTTTTGCGACGAAAATTGAACATGGAAAGTCTGAAATGAAAGGTTTGTGTATAGAATGCGCTAAAAAACTGGGGATTCCTGTAATTGACCAGATCATGGAGCAGACAGGCATGACCCGGGAAGAGGTGGAAAGCTTAACAGAGCAAATGAACGATACCTTTGATGATATGGAGATGGAGGGTTTTGATGAAAATAAGACGTTAATGGATCTTTTCAACGGTTCTTTCTCTCCCGCTGATGCCATAGGCTATAGGGAGGATGAGGCCGAAGGCAGGAAGCAAGGGTCCAGTGTAAAGGATAAGTCCAAAGATAAGAAGGCCAAAGGAAAGAAGAAGTACCTAGAAATGTATGGAACAAACTTGACGGAAAAGGCCAGAAATCAAGAAATAGACAAGATTATCGGAAGACATAGGGAGATAGACAGGGTTGTACAAATTCTCAACAGAAGGTCAAAAAACAATCCCATACTGATCGGAGAGCCGGGGGTAGGGAAAACTGCCATTGCAGAAGGCTTGGCAGTTCGTATTGTTGAGAAGCAGGTTCCGGCCAAGTTATTTCATAGGGAGGTTTATCTTTTGGATCTGACGGCCATTGTGGCTGGCACCCAGTTTAGGGGTCAGTTTGAGGGCCGAATGAAGGCCATTATCAACGAAGCCCAGGAGTGTGGCAATATCATTTTGGTGATTGATGAAGTTCACAACATCATGGGAGCAGGAGAGGTCCATGGGGGCGTGATGAATGCAGCCAATATCTTGAAGCCTGCCCTTGCCCGGGGAGAAATACAAATCATCGGGGCAACGACCCTTGAAGAATACAGAAAGCATATTGAGAAAGATTCTGCCTTGGAACGAAGATTTCAGCCAGTACTGGTGGAGGAGCCTAACATAGAGGAAACCATCGAGATTTTAAAAGGAATCAAGGACTATTATGAGGATTTCCACAAGGTAAAGATATCCGATGAAGTCATTGAAGCGGCAGCAAGGCTGTCGGAAAGATATATAACGGATAGATATTTGCCTGATAAAGCCATTGATGTTCTTGACGAGGCCGGCTCAAAAGTGAATCTGAGGAATCAAGGACTTGTGGAACTGGAAGCCCTGAAGGAGGAATTGGGAAAAATACAGGAACAAATTGAGGCTGCGGCCCGAGACAATGACTATGAAAGGGCAGCCCAATACAAGATGCAGGAGTGTGCAATCCAGGAAAAAATAGAAGAAATTGAGAAACAATCAGGCGAAAGTGAGATTACCGTGGAGGATGTGGCTGCCGTGATTGAGGCATGGACAAAGATCCCCGTGCAAAAGATTACGGAGAAAGAGGCTCAGAAACTTTTAGCATTAGAGGATAAACTCCACGAGCGGGTCATCGGCCAGCATGAGGCTATTGCCAGTCTGGCCAGGGCCATACGGCGAAACCGTTCCGGCTTTAGAAAAAGGAAAAAACCTTCATCCTTTATTTTTGTAGGGCCTACGGGGGTAGGAAAGACGGAGTTGGTAAGGGCCTTGGCGGCAGAGCTTTTTGGCAGTGAAGAAGCCATGATCCGGGTGGATATGTCGGAATACATGGAAAAACACACGGTATCCAAGTTGATCGGGGCACCGCCGGGATATATAGGACATGATCAGGGAGGCCAATTGACGGAAAAGGTGAGAAGAAAACCCTACGCTGTGATTTTATTGGATGAGATTGAGAAGGCCCATCCCGATGTTTTTCATATACTGCTGCAAATTCTAGAGGATGGAAGACTGACGGATAGCCAGGGCAGAACCGTACACTTTGACAACACTGTCATCATCATGACATCCAATGCCGGAACTCATTTGAAATCCTATGGTATTGGTTTTGCAAAGGAAGGATATGAAGCCTTGGAAAGCCGTATAAAGGATGCTGTTAGAGAAACATTCAGGCCCGAATTTTTGAATAGGGTAGATGAGATTATTGTATTTTCCCACCTTACCAGGGAAGAACTTTGTCAAATTGTAGATCTTATGCTGAAGGAAGTGGTGGAAGAAGTAAAGGAAAAAGGCATGACCATAGAGATTTCAGACGAAGTTAAGGAATTTATATTGGAAAAGGGATATAGTGAAAAATATGGTGCACGACCCTTGCGAAAGACAATTCAAAGATACATTGAAGATGAAATTGCAGAACAATACCTGAAAAATCATTTGGTTGAGGGGACCCATATAAAAATGGAAATGGAAAAGGGAAAAATTGTGTTACAAAAAGAGTTGTAGGAAAAAGAAAGGATGAGGTTGTATGCCGATGGATTTAAGATTGGGAGATATTGTTGAGGTAAAAAAAAATCATCCCTGTGGGAATAATAAATTTGAAATCATGAGGACAGGAATGGATTTCCGCATCCGATGCCTGGGCTGCGATAAGCAGGTTTGGATTTCCAGGGTAAACTTAGAGAAGAGAATAAAAAAGATTTTAGAAAGAAAAGAAGTATAACTCCAACATATTCCTGTGGAAAAATATGCAAAACCTTTTGATGGTCCATAGAGAGATTTCAAGTATTCGGCAGCAAAACACAGAATTTTCTTACAAATTTTGTTGCATGTATACAAAAATTTTTTAAAAATCCCCACAAAAAACACGGGATTCATGATATAATAATAATGGATAATTGGTCGGGCAAACCTTTTCCTCATTGAAATTTTATTGTGGAGGTGCTTTGGAAAATGGCAATTCAATACGCAAAGCGTATGGAAAGAATCAAAGCTTCTGAGATACGTGAATTATTAAAGTTGACCACAAGACCAGAAATTATTTCTTTTGCAGGCGGGCTACCGGCACCGGAACTGTTCCCTGTGGAGGAAATGAAAAAAGTGACATTCAAGGTATTAGAAGACGAAGGAAGACAGGCACTTCAATATAGTACGACAGAAGGATATTTGCCTTTGAGAGAAAAAATTGCAGCAAGGATGGCCAAATTCGGTATTCAGGCAACGGCTGAGGATATTCTTATTACCAGCGGTTCCCAACAGGGCTTGGATTTTAGCGGAAAGATTTTTTTAAATCCCGGTGATGTGGTAATTTGCGAAAGTCCAAGCTATTTAGGAGCTATCAATGCTTTCAAGGCCTATGAGTGTGAATTTGTAGAAGTTCCTACAGACGACCATGGAATGATCATGGAAGAGTTAGAAAAAATTTTAGAAAAGACACCACAGGCGAGAATGATCTATGTAATTCCGGACTTCCAAAATCCAACAGGTAGAACATGGCCTGTAGAAAGACGTAAGAGACTGGTTGAACTTGCAAATAAATATGATTTGCCAATTATCGAGGACAATCCCTATGGAGAGCTAAGATTTGAAGGAGAAATCCCGCCGTCTATCAAATCCTTCGATACAGAGGGCAGAGTTGTATATTTGGGAACTTTCTCCAAGACCTTCTGCCCTGGGTTAAGAATCGGTTGGGTAGCTGCTTCCCATGAAATTCTAAATAAGTATATCTTGGTGAAGCAGGGGGCAGACCTGCAATCCAGCTCTATTTCTCAAAGAGAATTAGATGCATACTTAAATATGTATGATTTGGATGTACACGTGGAAAAAATTAAGGATATCTATAGAAAACGCCGTGATCTCATGATCAATACCATGAAGGAAACTTTCCCGCCGGAAGCAAAATTCACTTATCCGGAGGGCGGGTTGTTTACATGGGTGGAGCTGCCGGCCCATATTAACGCCAGAGAGCTGATGGTCAAGGCATTGGAGAAGAATGTTGCTTTCGTTCCCGGAGGATCTTTCTTCCCTAATGGAGGACGTGAAAATACATTCCGCTTAAACTATTCCAATATGCCTGAAGATAAGATTGTAGAAGGTATTAAGAGATTAGGCGAGGTATTAAGAGAAGAACTTCAAAAGTAAGAATAACAAGAAGTCGTATGGATGAAATACGACTTCTTGTTTGTGTGCGCCCAGCATGGGCGGTAACTTGGCGGTGAAAGTCCGCTGTGGGCTTGGTAGTGGGAACCACTAGCCGAAGGCAAGGGTGTCCATCGTGAGGTGGAATCTGAAGGAAGCCCTAGGCAAAGTCTCGGTCTGAGGAACACGAACCACATATAAGGCTTCTTGGAACGGACGAGTTTGCAAGACAAAACAAAGTCCAACACTACACGAATTTCAAGGAGTAAATGGGGCAGATAGATGAGATGAAGGTTATCGTTCTTACCTGGGGAGGTCTCATGGACATGCAAAGATGAACTTCGAAGCATGGTTGAAACAAGATTTATCATGAGAAGTCAGCAGAGGTCATAGTACCAGAGCAGTCATGAATGCTCTAGGAAGGACTGAACAATAGGAGGTCTTAGAAACTTGAAAAATTCGAGAGAAATGCGAAGATTGCAGAAAACTTCATATGAGGACTGGTCATGGCAGGTAGGAATGGAATTCCGAGAAACCATGGGAGTGCATAGTATTTCTACGGCATTTGAAAGTGGAAAAAGAATTTGATAGAGAACTTGAAAAGCGGGGACATAAATTTTGCCGTTATGCGGATGATAGCAATATTTACGTCAGAAGCAAAAGGGCAGGAGAACGAATCATGGCTAGTTTAACAAAATTCTTAGAAGAGAAGCTAAAACTTAGGGTAAACAGAGATAAAAGTGCAGTGGATAGACCATGGAAAAGAAAATTTCTAGGGTTTACCTTCTATCAATTTTACGGAAAGATAGGAATAAGAGTACACCAGAAGTCTATAAACAAGTTTAAAGCAAAGATAAAAGAAATCACCTCAAGAAGTACAGGGAAAAGCATAGATTATAGAATGCAAAAATTAAAGCAGTGCATAATTGGGTGGATTAATTACTTTGGAATAGCTGATATAAGTAAGTTAACAAAAGAACTTGATGAATGGACACGAAGAAGGCTAAGAATGTGCTTTTGGAAGCAGTGGAAGAAAATAAAGACCAAGCATGATAACCTCAAGAGACTTGGAGCCAATGAACAAAAAGCATGGGAATACGCTAATACAAGAAAAGGCTACTGGAGAATATCCAATAGCCCGATACTTAGCACAACTCTTACAAATACTTATCTTGAAACCATAGGTTATACAAGTATTCATAAAAGGTATAAGCAAGTACATTAATTCCTGTTGAACCGCCGTATACCGAACGGTACGTACGGTGGTGTGAGAGGTCGGTAGATAAAATAATTATCTACCTCCTACTCGATTTTTAAAGAGAAAACCCTTATTCAACCTTATTCTTTGGAATAACAAATATTCTATAAGTAACAACTATAAAGACTATATAAATTAAGGCCACCCAAAACAATATAGAGTAAAATTTGCTAATATCTATATTGCCACTTAGAATAGAAGGGGCTTTTCGTATTTTATAGTAGTTATAAAGGCGAAATGCTAAAATAAAACCAAGCAAGAGATATGAACTAATATAAGATATATAAAATTAAACTTCTTCAAATCTACCACTCCTTTATTTTTGAAAGTATGATAATGCTATCTTTGCTCTGAATAAACATCTATTTCCCAATCACACACTAAACACAAAATAGAATTTTGATCCTTGCATATTTTCAATGCAGATGATATAATACTAAGACGTGAGATGATACTCTCTGTCCTACGGGAAGTAGGACCGAATAAGTCCATAGGGAGGTGGAATACATGAGAAAATATGAAGCAATGTTCATATTAAAGTCAAACATTGAAGAAGAGAAAAGAAACGAAGTAATTAACAAGTTCAAGTCAATCATCGCTGCTGACGGTGAGGTAACAAATGTTGATGAGTGGGGCAACAGAAAGTTAGCCTATGAAATCAACAAAATGAATGAGGGTTACTACGTTTTGATCAACTTCAATGGAAGTGCTGATTTGCCAAAAGAGTTGGACAGAAACTTCAGAATTTCTGACGACGTAATCAGACACTTGATCGTAAATCTTGATGAGAAGTAAGAGAAAAATTAAGGTGGTGTTTTTGTGAATCAAGTAATCCTTATCGGTAGGTTAACAAGGGACCCCGAGCTTCGCTTTACGGCAGGCAGCGGGAAAGCAGTAGCCACCTTTACAATTGCAGTAAACAGGCCATTTTCCAAAGAGAATGAAGCAGATTTTTTTAGAATCGTTGTATGGGGCAAACAAGGTGAACACTGTGCCAACTATTTAGCAAAGGGTAGACTTGTTGCAATCCAAGGTAGACTTCAAAATAACAATTTTGAGACTCAAACGGGAGAAAAACGATATACAACGGAAGTTGTTGCCGATAGAGTAGAGTTTCTAGATTGGGGAAATAAAGGAGCCGGCGGTGGATTTGACAATTCGAGCTTTATGGATACCGACGGATTCCAAGCCATCGAAGAAGATGATGATATTCCGTTCTAAAAAGGAGGGAACAAAGATGATGATGAAGAAGAGACGTTCTCGCAAAAAGAGAGTATGCAGCTTCTGTGCAGATAAAGCAACTTATATAGATTATAAAGATATTCGAAAGCTTGGCAAGTACATTACAGAAAGAGGCAAAATTCTTCCAAGAAGAATTTCCGGTACTTGTGCAACACACCAAAGAGCTTTAACAACAGCAATCAAAAGAGCAAGAATCATTGCTTTATTACCATATACTGCAGAGTAAGAATAGGAGAAGTGAGAAAATCACTTCTCTTTCTTTTTATTCATGTTGTACGGATATGTGTGAAGGGGAAAGAGATCATGGATTTGCATCTCCTTTATCGGATATGTAGTTTTATTTGTCTAATACAGAATACGCCTCTTTATAGATGGATGTGACGGTCTCAAAAATATAAAAAACCGTGATATAAAAAAGTTTTTGAAAAATTTTTATACTCCGAATAAATTCCATGTGTTTTTGTGGGAGTTTTTATGGGAGAAATACATATTATTTTTTTACGATTGGACATACTAATTTTACAAATTGCAGGGAG
Source organism: Thermotalea metallivorans (assembly GCF_001562415.1). GTDB lineage: Bacteria > Bacillota > Clostridia > Peptostreptococcales > Thermotaleaceae > Thermotalea > Thermotalea metallivorans. Next base: position 56,922 of record NZ_LOEE01000072.1, read on the forward strand.
GTGGACAGATGGATCAAAAGCTAAACAACCGGCAAATTGCTTTTACTCTTTTCGGAGCAATCGTAGGGTATGGTGTCGTAGGCCTGCCAAAGGATATTGCCAGTATTGTCGGCACGGAGGGATGGTTTTTTTTACTCATTGCCATTGTGATAGCGATTATCGTTGCATGTGTCCTTACCTACCTGGGATATATTTATGAAAATAAAACCTTTTACGAGTACAGCCAATTGTTGGTGGGGAAATCCGTTACATCTGTCTTTATGATCCTGTATATTGTATATTTTTTCCTGTTATTTGCCATGGTTGTCCGGATTTCCAGTGAAATTATCCGATTGACTATGCTGATTAGAACTCCTGTATGGGCTATATCCTTACTTTTTTTTATTGTAATATACTACGCTGTATCGAAAGGCCTACCAACCATTGCGGGGATTTGTGAATTTTATGGGATGATAATTATTGTATTTGCCATATTTATACATACGGTGATGTTTACCCAGGGAGATCTTATTCATTTAAGACCCTTCTTTCACTTTGAAGATCTTCAGACATATGTAAAAGCAGGCAAGGAAGCCATTATCCCATTTTTAGGCATGGAAGTCCTTGTCTTTATTCCTATTTGTCAAGAGAATAAGAAAAGAATATTTCAGAACGTCATAGGAATGATCGCTTTTATTGGGGTTCTTTATATCGTTGTTGTGGAATCTTGTTTGTCTGTGATAGGGGTGGATGATATTATTCATTATGAAGATGCATTGATTGCTGCCATACGGCGGGTGGATGTACCCTATCTGGAGTTTTTAAGCAGGCTGGACGGGCTTTTTTTGGTGGCATGGATCATGGCCATATTCACTACTGTTGCTTTATATGCCTATGGCACTGTATTTTGCATCCAACAGAGGTTTCCAGGCAATCATTCCCGCAGACTTCCAACTGTTGTCATCACAGGAGCCTTTGTGGTTTCCCAAATTCCAGAAACCATGGAAGAGATAGAAAAAGTAATTTCCTATGTGGGCTATTTAGGAATGTTTGTTGTATTGGCAATTCCCATGCTATTATTGATCGTTGTGCAGGTGAGAAAATATGTTAAAAAAGAGAAATAGACGGACTTTGGTGTGCTTTGTACTCATCAGTACAATATTATTGATCGGTTGTTGGGATTATGAAGATATCGACAAAAAAAGCCTTGTAATTTCCGTAGGGGTGGATCGTGTTGGGGACAAGGTTGAATTTTCTACGGAAGTTGCCAAACTTATCTCTAGAGGTGAAGCTGCGGCAGAACAAGTTGCTATCAAAGGAGTATATCGGGATGTATCTTACGGAAAGACCTTTGAAGAAGCAAGGGTCAGTTATGACAGTAAACGTGCCTATCCAACTTTCTTAGGTACAACGAGGGTTGTGGTCTTCAGTGAAAAATACGCAAGGGAAGGAATTGAATCTTATTTAAATAGAATCAATAACATATTCGACTATCGAAAGACCCTCCCTGCGGTGGTGAGTCGTGACCCTCCTAGAAAATTATTTGATTTTGGAGTAGAAAATGACATATCTGTAGGATTTTTCATTGAACATAACTTGCGGTTTTTAGAAAGGACCGGGGCTGTCTTATATCCAACGATAGGAGAACTTTTGTCCAATATAGCCATGGGAGAAATCGGCTATGTGCTTCCCTATATAGGAATCGATGAGGGAGCCATAAGATATCTTGGGCTTGCCGTAATGAAGGACTCTAAGTTGATTGAAATCATAGACGTCAAAGATACCAAGGGGATTCTATATATATTGGCGGATCAATTGCAATCTACCCAAGCAATTCCCAGTCCAAAGGAAAATGGCAATTTATATTCCGTAAAAAAGACCTTAGAAAAAAGAAAGATCAAGACAGATTATAACGATGGAAGGCCTATCATCCATATTCAACTGGATTTAAAGGGGGAATTGCAGTACCAGTACCATATAGAGCCGGTTAGCGATGCAGAAATCAAGAAGCTGGAGCAGGAAATCTCACAACAAGTAAAAAAAGATATTCTCAAAATTGTAGAAAGAACACAGAAAGAATTCGAATGTGATATTTTTAGATTTGGCATGTATTTTAGGGCAGATCATCCAGATATCTATAAACAAATCAAATGGAAGGAAGAATATCCTAAGGCAGATATCCGGGTAATGGTAAAAACAAAGATTGTAAACCAACATTTATCAGATCCTAATGCTGAAAAAAAATATTGAAGGATAGAGAAGATGAGGGAAATGAAGGAAAAAGATAAACGCATTATGAAAATTGAAGCCCTTTGTCAGGGCGATCAGGGCATATCCATGAGAAAGTTGTGGGCCATGGGTGTGGAAGTCCATATATTGTATATTCCGCAGCTTACCGATAGGAAACGTCTTTCCCATGACATTATTAAACCCATCCTTGAGTATCATGGGAAGGAAGTGATGACTATTGATATGATTGCTGCCGCTGTCGTATATATTGATGATATTTCTATGGATGAAGACGAAGAGAAGATCATTGACTACATTTTAGACGGTTATTCTGTAATCCTTATGGCCAACAGCAAAAAGTACATGATTGCCAATACTTTAAAGATTGAAAAAAGGAATGTAGAATCGCCGGAGATACAAAACACCCTTAGGGGACCGAAGGATGCTTTTACAGAAAACTACGAGGCAAATTTGTCTTTGATACGCTATCGGATCAAGGACCCGGCCCTTCGCATCCAGCAACATGCCATTGGAAGGAGAACAAAGACGAGGGTAGCTGTGATCTATATCGAAGATATTGTAAACCACCAATATGTAGAAAAAATCAACAGAAAGCTGCAGGAGATCCGTGTGGATGGCATTTTAGCATCAGGCCATATCGAGAAGTTTATAGTGGATAATGCCTTTAGTCTTTTTCCCCAAGCCGGTACTGCCGAGCGGTCCGATAGGGCATGTGCAAGCATCTTGAAGGGGATGATCTGCATGATTGTGGAGGGCAGCAATATAGCATTGATAGTGCCGTACCCCTTCATGGAATTTCTAGATGCTGGAGAGGATCATTATGATAATATCTTCCTGGCGGTATTGTTGAAGTGGGTGAGAATCATAGCTTTACTGATAACCCTCACATTATCTTCCCTATACATAGCGGTGGTGGCATTCCATCCCGATATTCTTCCGGCACGATATATCCTGGCTTTGGCATCTACCCGGGTAATGGTTCCCGTCAATGTGGCTTTGGAAACCTTCATTATGGAAATTGTTGCAGAAATACTTCGGGAAGCCAGTACAAGACTTCCGAAACAAATTGGTCCTGCCATCGGCATCGTAGGGACGATTGTCATTGGCCAGGCAGCCGTAGGTGCCGGTCTAGTGAGTCCCCTGATGGTGGTCGTGATATCCTTGGTGACGATGGCTTCTTTTTTAGCTCCGGATCATACGATCATGAATCCTATACGTATCCTGAGATTCCCATTGATCATTGTAACGGCTATATTCGGATTATTGGGATTTGTACTGGGACTTACCATGATTATGATCAAAGTGATTTCTATGAAGAGTCTTGGTGTACCTTATTTTACTCCTATGGTACCCTTCAATCTGACGGATTTGAAAGATTATCTTTTCAGTGATGTAACTCTAGCGAAAAAAAGACCAAAATTTTTGAATACGCGGGATAAAACAAGGCAATAAGCCTGAGATGCGGAGGAAAGATTTTTTCAATGGTTTTTACGCTATAAAGATTAGTCAAATTATAGAGGAGAAGAAATGAGAAAGATGGTTTGTCTGCAAACTCTAGGGAGGCAAAGGCCTCTCTTTTTTTCTTGCTAACAGGGGGAAAATAAAATGGATTTCCTAATGGAAAATATTCTAAAAAGGATAGGAATCTTTCCTGCAGAATATATACAACGGGGGGGAATCTGCTATAATGTATATAAAGGAGGAGAGTATACATATGGCTATGGGAGATCAACAAATTGATGTAACCAAAAATATAAAAACTATTGAGTGGCTGAAAAGCGAATTGCTGACGACCATCGCATCTCTATTTGAGATTTTGGTAAAGGGCGTAAAGGGGACCCAGGACACTTTAATAGATGTATTGGCCAATATTATTCTTGTGACGTATATTTTAGGCAAACGTTTGGGGATCAACTTTGCTACTATAGATATGCGTATAGATGATAAGATACGGTTGGGAATATTGGAGCAGCACAAAGTTGAGGATTGGTATGGAGACTTGTCAAATTTGAAACAATATTTAGATAGAAATAGAAGCTAGGAGTGATTAAATTTTGCGTATACAAAATAAAACAAGGGCATTGGTGGAAGCTGCCCTTATCGTGGCAATTACCAGCATATTTGTTATTATTGGCAACTATATACCTTTTCTAAGTATGTTATTAATCTTTCTTCCGGTACCTTTTATGATCTTGGGAAAAAGGCACGGAGCCTATATGGAAATTCTCTCCATTGTTACTGCTGGCATGGTCATTGGCAGCCTTATCGGACCCATGCCCATGTTATTCCTATTTATTCAATTTGGAATTATGGCGATAGTTATGGGATATATGATGGGCAAAGAATACGCCGTTGGAAAGGTTTGGGCAGGCGGAACCGTTGCATCCCTTATCTCTATACTGCTCATCATTAGTTTGATTTCCGCTGTCCATGGGGTGAATCTGGTCGAACAAATGATGGAAACCATGAAAAAATCCATTGATATGACCATGTCCTTTTATCGTGGCATGGGCGTAGATGCAGATAAATTGAATGAGATGGAAAAAATGTATGATTATATGCTCTATACTGCCAGGATGATTTTGCCTTCTGCTGTTATTTTGGCTGCGGTATTTTCTTCCTATATCAACTACATCCTGACGGCTTTTATTTTAAACCGTATCGGGCACAAGACTGCTACGTTTCAACCGTTTCGCTATTTCCGGCTGCCAAAGAGCATTATCATGGGCACGGTCATTATTTTAGTGCTTACCTATGTTACCGGTTATCTGAAAATCGTAAACTATGAAACACTGATGGTGAACGTATCTTATCTTTTTAACATGGTCTTTTTTATACAGGGATTGGCAGTGATCAGTTTTTTAACATCGGCCTATGGTCTTGGCAAACCGCTAAGAATCTTCATTTATATTCTTGCGGTGTTAAATCCGTTGGGGCGAACGGTTGCCATATTATTGGGACTTGCGGATGCTTTTGCGGATTTTAGGAAACTGAGAAAAAGTCATGAATAATCATTAGGAGTGCAACCCATGGGAAATAAACGATTTATGAAAATGCTTATACCGGATACGAAGATACATTTGTGGATTATGACAGTGTGTATCTCTATTTTGGCCTATTATAATCTAATGATAGGTGGAATCGGTATTTTTGTGCTACTGTATCTTATTTATCATCATTGGAAAACCCAGCATGACCGAAAGGAGATGTGGACCAAGTACATTGAGAGTTTGTCTTCGGACATCGATGCAGCCACGAAACATGCTATTTTGAATCTGCCAATTCCCTTGGCCATTGTAGAATTTGATGGCAGCATAGCCTGGTATAATCCCAAATTTTCTGAAATGATCGATGCTAAGGACATATTGGAAAGAAATATTGAAGACTTGATTCCAAGCTTGAAGGTCAGCAATATTTTGCAGGACAAAAAAGATATGGTAACAGAGGTAACAATTAAGGATAGACATTATAAAGTCCTCTATAATATAGTGAAAATAGCCAGCGATTGCGATTCCAGATATATTATTATGGTGTATTGGATCGATATCACCAATTTCCAGAATCTAAAAGCAAAATATAATGAGGAAAAGCCTGCCATTGCTCTTATCCAAGTAGATAACTATGATGATGTGCTGCAGAATACGGAGGAAGCCAGCCGTCCTTTGGTGATTGCAGAGATTGATCGAAGGATTAGTCTTTGGGCGGCCAGGATGAATGCTGTGGTAAAGAAGTATCAAAAGGACAAATATATTGTGTTCTTTGAACACAAGTATCTGGAGCGATTAGAATCAAAGCGATTTGCCATATTAGATGAAATTCGGGAAATACAAGGAGGCAATGAAATTCCCATCACGTTAAGTATAGGTGTGGGCGTAAACGGAAAAAACCCGATACAGCTGGAGGAGTTTGCTCGGGCCGGAGTAGATTTGGCCTTGGGAAGGGGCGGCGACCAAGCTGTGGTGAAAAAAATTGACACATTGAATTTTTACGGAGGAAAAACAAAGGCCGTAGAGAAACGAAATAAGGTAAAGGCCAGGGTGATTGCCCATGCCCTAAGGCAGTTGATTGATCAATCCAGCAAGGTGATAATTATGGGACATAAGTTCCCCGATATGGATAGTTTTGGGGCGGCCATTGGTGTATACCGGGCTGTGAAAAATCGAGGGAAGGACCCATATATTGTATTTGATGGCGTAAATCCTGCCATCGAGAATTTATATCATCGGATTCAACAGCATGGAGAATACCGGATGATCGATGTGGAAGATGTGCCGGCAACTTTAGATCACAATGCCCTATTGGTGGTGGTGGACACCCATAGGCCTCAATTTACCCAGTGTCCGGAGGCTATAAGCCGTGCAGACAAGATTGTTTTAATTGACCATCACCGCAGAGGTACGGAGTTCATAGAAAATACGGTTCTTACATATTTAGAACCCTATGCTTCATCTACCTGCGAGTTGGTGACAGAAATTCTCCAGTATATGGAGGACAAAATCACATTGGAAAAGGTGGAGGCCGAGGCGCTGTTGGCGGGGATTGCCGTGGATACGAAGAACTTTTCTTTCAAGACGGGCGTTAGAACCTTTGAGGCAGCATCCCTGCTAAGGAGAGCAGGGGCAGATACTACCAGTGTCAGGCAGTTGTTTCAAGATGATCTTCAGACCTTTGTGGCAAAGGCTCAGGTGGTAAAGAATGCCGAGGATATCGGAAGGAATATCGCCATATCTGTTTGCCCCAAGGGAACTCATAATGCGGCATTGGTTGCAGCCCAGGCTGCTGATGAGCTGTTGGACATCCGGGGGATTACGGCCTCCTTTGTATTAGGTATTCGGGAAAACGGGGAGCTGTTTATCAGCGGAAGATCCTTGGGGGATATCAATGTTCAAGTTATTCTAGAAAAATTAGGGGGAGGGGGACATCTGACCATTGCCGGTACGCAACTGAAGGACGTAACCCTAGAGGAGGCAAAGGAGATGTTGAAAAAAGCAATTGATGAATATTTTGAGGAAGGTGATATCAAGTGAAAGTAATTTTGTTAAAGGATGTAAAAGGATTGGGGAAAGCAGGGGAAGTTGTCAATGCCAGCGACGGCCATGCCAGAAACTTTTTGATTCCAAGGGGATTGGCCAAGGAAGCCACAGAAGGTGGGATCAAGGCATTAGAAAAACAAAAAGCCGCCGAAGAGAGGAAGAGACAGCAGGAATTGGAAGAAGCGAAGGCTTTAGCCGATAAAATATCTCAACTTACCGTAAGGCTGAAGGGAAAAGCAGGAGATGGAGGCCGATTGTTTGGCTCCATTACATCGAAGGATATAGCGGAAGGATTGGAACAGCAGCATAAGATTAAAATTGATAAGAGGAAGATCCAGTTGGAGAACCCTATTCGAGAATTGGGGGTAGCGGTTGTAGAAATCAAAGTGTATCCAGAGGTAACAGCAAAGGCAAAGGTAGAGGTTACAGCAGAATAGAAGGGAGATATCCATGGCGTTACAATTGGACCAGCATCCAGAAATGAAGGATATGGAAAATTTTTACGAGAAAATCAGTGAGAGCGGACTGATCCCAAGAAAAATCTCCGCTCTTTATCATATTTTAAATGATGTGTTGGGAACAGAGAAGGTTTCCAAAAAGATTCAGGAAACGGGGCTACAGGAATTAATCCATTCGGAAAAGGTGGAGGATCGAATTTTGGCACTTCATCGCATTGTATTTGATTCGGAGGAATCAGAGGAAATGTCCAAAGAATCCAATATAAAGCTGATTCTCAGCCGTATTGAAGAAAAAATTGCCGATATATTGGCGCGAAAGACGGTGGAGTATAGAATTGAAAGGGAAACCCTAGACAAACTAGAACGTAAGCAGAAGCAGTACATGGAAGAAATAAAGATGCAGATTTTGAAAAGCACTGCAGGACCGGAAAATGCATATACATTTAAAAAATATGCTCTTCTGGAAAAATTGGAGTCCAAAAAATTGACCAGATCAGCCATGGAGCTTTTCCGGCCCCAAAGATTGGAGGATATTGAAGGACAGGACAAGGCGATAAAGTCTCTGGTATCTAAGATTGCATCCCCTTTTCCACAGCATATCATTATTTACGGTCCTCCGGGGGTAGGGAAGACGACGGCAGCGAGGCTTGCTTTAGAGTATGCAAAAAAAATGAAACATACACCCTTTGCAGAGGATGCCAAGTTTGTAGAGGTAGATGGAACGACTCTACGATGGGATCCCAGGGAAATTACCAATCCCCTGTTAGGTTCTGTCCATGACCCAATTTATCAAGGAAGCAAAAAAGATCTGGCTGAAGTGGGAATACCAGAACCAAAGCCTGGTCTTGTAACGGAAGCCCATGGGGGTGTATTGTTTATCGATGAAATCGGAGAATTGGATATAATGCTTCAAAATAAGCTGTTAAAGGTTTTAGAGGACAAAAGGGTCGAGTTTGAGTCTGCCTATTATGATCCCGATAATCCGGCTGTGCCCCTCTATGTAAAGAAGTTGTTTCATGAGGGAGCTCCGGCCGATTTTATACTGATTGGGGCAACTACAAGGCAACCCCACGAGATCAATGGAGCTTTGCGGTCAAGATGTGCGGAAGTATATTTTGAACCTTTGACGGCACAACATATCCAAGATATTGTAAAGAAGGCAGCAGAGAGATTATCGGTAAAACTGGATGAAGAAGTTGCAGAAATCATCAGTCAGTATACAGTTGAGGGAAGGAAAGCCATCAACCTTCTTTCCGATGCTTATAGCATGGCTCTGTATGAGCAAGGGAATCAGAAGCATATCTGCATTACAAAACAACATATATTCGAGGTTGTGCAGATGAGCCGATTGACACCGGTCGCAGCCTGCAAGGCCAGTAATATGCCGGAAATAGGGAAGGTCTTCGGGTTGGGGGTCAATGGGTTTTTAGGCTCCGTACTGGAATTGGAATGTGTAGTTTTTCAGGCAGCCGAAAAGGGAAGGGGCAGCCTCCGGTTGAATGATACGGCCGGTGCTATGACCAAGGATTCTTTCTTCAATGGGGCTTCCTTGGTGCGCAGGATGACAGGGGAACTGCTTTCAGATTATGATGTTCATGTAAATGTGATTGGAGGAGGAAATATCGACGGTCCTTCTGCGGGAGCTGCTATTGTGACCGCCATCATCAGTGCCATACAGAATCGGAAGATACGACAGGATACAGCAGTTACAGGAGAAATTTCTTTACGGGGAAGAATTAAGCCTGTAGGAGGCATCAATGAAAAGATCTACGGGGCGAAGCAGGCAGGAATGAAAAAGGTGATTATTCCAAGGGATAATGTAAAGGATGTCCATCGCCAATGGGATGATATGGAGATTATTCCTGTGGAAACCATAGAGGAAGTTTTACAGATCATGTTTGTAAGCGTTGTGTAGGGGGGGACATGTATGGAATACTTGGGTAGAATTCCGCCGCATAATATCGATGCGGAGCAGTCGGTGCTGGGAGCCATGATCCTGGATCGGGAGGCCATTATTACGGCTACGGAGATGATTCGGGGAGAAGATTTTTATAAAGAGGCCCATCGGGAAATTTTTGAATCCATTGTGGACTTGTATAATCGGGATGAGCCCGTGGATATGGTTACCCTAGCGGAAGAATTAGCCCAACGTCAGATTCTGGATGCCGTAGGAGGTATCAGTTACCTGGCTGGCTTGTCTTCCGCCGTACCTACCACCACCAATGTAAAATATTATGCCAAAATTGTAGAGGAAAAATCCATTCTTCGCAAGCTTATCAAGGCTTCGGCCGAAATCTTGGAAAAAGGATATCAAGCAGAGGATGAAATCAATCATATTTTGGACTTAGCAGAGAAGAATATTTTTGATATTTCCCAGAAAAGATCTCAAGAAGGCTTTCATCCTATCAAAGAAGTCCTTTTGGAGAGCTTTAATAAAATTGAAGAGCTTTATCAAAATAAAGGCGGCATTACGGGAATTACCACAGGATTTACGGACATAGACAGGAAAACTTCGGGACTTCAACGCTCAGACCTGATTTTGGTTGCTGCAAGACCTAGTATGGGGAAAACCGCTTTCTCCCTCAACATAGCGCAGAATGCTGCTTTAAAGGGCGGTGCATCGGTGGCTATATTCAGTTTAGAGATGTCGAAGGAACAGTTGGTACAACGTATGCTCAGTGCCGAATCCCATATTGAGATCCAGAAAATCAGAACGGGAACCCTCAGTGAAGATGAGTGGCCAAGATTGGCCAAAGCCATGGGGCCTTTGGCTCAGGCCAAAATCTTTATTGATGATACCCCCAGCATTACGGTAATGGAGATGAAGGCAAAATGCCGCAGGCTCAAGATGGAACATGGATTGGATATGATTATGATTGACTACCTGCAGTTGATGTCCGGTGATGGAAAGGCTGAAAGCAGGCAGCAGGAGATTTCCTCCATATCCCGTGCCCTAAAGGGCTTGGCCCGTGAAATGGACTGTCCTGTGGTTGCCCTTTCTCAGCTTTCCCGTGCACCGGAGCTGAGGGCTGACCATCGGCCCATTCTTTCCGATCTGCGGGAATCCGGGGCTATTGAACAGGATGCGGACCTGGTGATGTTTTTATATAGGGATGAATATTATCATCCCGACAGTGAAAAGAAAAATATAGGAGAAGTCATCATTGCCAAGCAGCGGAATGGCGCTACAGGAACGGTAGAGCTGGCATGGCTCGGACAATTCACGAAATTTGCCAATCTTGAAAAGTATAGAGAATAAAAAAACAGTTGTTTGAAAAATGCCATGGCCGGAAATAAATAACCTTGATGGGAGGATAGATCGGTAGAGATAATCCATCGATGGTAGGATGGCACAGCAAGATGATAGAGAACTGAAGTGGAGGGCTCTGCATCATGTGGATTGCAATAGGAGAGAAAACCAGGATTAGGAAGCTATTCAGGGAAGATGTGGATCAAATGCAAAATTGGGGAAGCCATAGGGATCCCCTCTTTTTTCATTATAATTTTCCCTATCTGGACACAAACGAGAGGGATGAATGGTACCGGTCGAAAACGGGCAAGTTTAGAAAAAAGAGCTTTGCCATTGAGAATACAAGGGGAGAAGTCATTGGCTTTCTTTCCATACGGGATATTCAGTGGATAAAAAGGGAATCCGAATTGGGCATTGTTTTAAATCCCGATTGTATGAATGAGGGGTATGGGACCGATGCTATCAAAGCCTTTTTGTACTATTATTTTCAAGGGATGAAGATGAAGACGATTACTTTAAGGGTAGCCCATTTTAATGAAAGGGCTATCCGATGCTACTGCAAGTGCGGTTTTGAGGTGATTGGTGAAGAGGAGATGGCCTTTGAAGATCAGAGGGCAGAGATTTTTTACAATCCCAAATACCATGATCTTCAAAAGTTATTCACAAGGACAAAGCAAGGAATGGCAACGAAATACATGAGAATGGCTCTAAAGAAAGAGAATTATGAACATCGTATCAACAGCCTGTCCACAAAAACTGTGTGGAAATGTGAATAAAGTTGTGGATAAGTGAAACAATGCTAGAGCAACTGCACAAAAATCTATGATACAATCTGGGGATAACGAGGATTTCCTTAGACAATGTTGGAAAAAGATGATATAATTGACAAGGGAAAATAAGATGATAGCATTATGTAACTGAAAACGAGTTTCAATATCTGAAAAGAGGGTTGTGGATGCCTAGGGAGAAAATCAATATAAGCTTGAATCAGTTATTATCGTCTTTATCCATTGCGTTGGATTTGGCCCAGAATAGAAGTCATGAACATGCTCGGAGAACGGCCTATATTTCATTGAGGTTGGCAGATAAGATGGCATTGGATGTCAACACAAGATCGGATATATATTTTGCTTCTCTACTCCATGACATTGGGATGTCAGGCGCTTTGTCAAAATATCGTATCGAAGAATTTCACAGAAATCAAACTTTGAAAAAACTTCATGCGGATAACGGATTTGAGCTTATACAAAAACTGCCTTTCAGTAAATTTGTTGCGGACGCTATCCTGTTTCATCATGACCATTGGGATGGTACCGGTGTCAATGGATTAAAGGGAAATGAAATTTCTTTGGGGGCCCATATTATCCATGTGGCTGATAGTTTTGATATTCTACTTCATCGCAGGGATTGTTCCTATGAATCCAGAAAAGTGATCATGGAAAAGATAAAGGAAGGGGCAGGGACCCAATTTCATCCCGATGTGGTGGAGAGCTTGGTGGCCATTGCAGAAACGGAAAAATTCTGGATGGACTTGCAGTACCATAATATGCACCCTATTTTAAACAAGATGGAACCTGTTCGGACGGTAACCATGGATGTTTCGGATTTAGAAAAAATTGCCGAGGTTTTTGCCCTTTTGATCGACAATAAGAGTGAATTTACCTATATGCACTCCCAGGGCATTTCCTATTATTCTAGAAAAATGGGAAAGTTTTTGGGATATAACGAGCTCAAGTGGAGGAAAATCGGCATTGCAGCTTATCTTCATGATTTGGGCAAGTTGGCAATTCCTAATGACATTCTGGATAAGCCGGGGGCTCTCACACCTCAAGAATTTTTTAAAATCAAAGCGCATCCCTACTATACAAAACTGATTCTTAATCAAGTGGAAGGTTTTGAAGATATTGCCCGATGGGCAGGAAACCATCATGAAAAACTGGATGGAGAAGGGTATCCTGAGTGTTTGACGGGAGATCAGATTACGGAAGAGGATCAGATTATTGCCGTAGCAGATATTTATCAGGCTTTAACGGAGAATAGACCCTATCGCAGGGGACTCAGAAAAGAAGAGGCCTTGCAAATTTTGGATAAATTAGTAAAGGGCAAAAAAATTATGAAAAAAATCGTGGATTGTTTAGAAGCAGTAATTTAAAGAGATACTAAGGGCATGGAAGGCTGCATCCATTGATGGAGTCCCTCTAGAAAATATTGTTTGTTTTTCTTTGAAAAATGGTATAATGGTAATGGATTGTGAAATCAAAAAGAGGAGGAAATCAAATGGCAAAAATAACAAAGGACATGATTATTGCCGATGTACTGAGAATGGATAGAGCCACTGCTCCCATATTCATGAGACACGGTTTGCACTGCTTAGGATGCCCTGCATCTTCTATGGAAAGCATTGGTGATGCTGCAATGGTTCACGGATTAGATGTGGACGCTTTATTAAAAGATTTAAATGATTATTTTGAAAACAAAGGGGAGTAATTTTTTCAAGGTGCCTAGGGAAACTTAGGCACTTTTTACATATATAGATAAGCAATTCTACAATTGAATATTGCTTGTTCAGTTCAATAAATTTTTTTGTTGCATCTACCAGCTACCAGTCATCAGTACTGGCAACTGATAACTGGCGACGAACTGTTATTCAAAAAATATAACTTTTTACAGTAAATTCAATTTTGAAGTTGTAAATCTATAGCACAAAAGATAATAGATAATGCAAAAGACTGCAGGCGAAGGTATATTTCATGAAAGTTTGCGTTATATTACCCGTAGAAATATGAATATATGGGAGGGTAATATGGCATATTCCTTGAAAATTATCATTGTCTTTATTTTTATTTTGTTTAGCTTTAGAATTCTAGGGAAAAGGCTGGTATCCCAGTTAACCAATTATGACTTGGCCAATATTTTCGTTCTCAGTGCCATTGCAGCCGGGCCGTTAATTACTTCGGATTTTGCTTTGGCATTGACAGGCATGGGCGTTTTTATGGGATTGCATTTGCTTCTGAAGGTATTGGGCATGAACCATAAAATGAGGGAATATATCTTAGGAAAATCTAAAATGCTTATTGAAAAAGGAAAAATATCGGAAAAAAATCTAAAATCTGCAAAACTCACTTTATCGGAGTTGGTGGATGAGTTAAAAGATTTGGGGTATACCAATGTAGCCGATGTAGAATTTGCCATTTTAGAAAATACGGGCAAAATAACTGCGGTACCCAAAAAGGACAGCAAAATGGCCAAAGGCAAGGAAATCTGTTCTATAAAAAATGCTGAAGCGCCGGCAAAAATGGAACCCCAGGAGTAGATGAAGTTGATCATGCAATCGTTGATAGAGAAGGAAAAACAAATCTTTCATGTTACGAATAAAAATATATCATAACAAATAAATATTCGGTTTTTTATTGACTATATAGGGTGAATTTGATACTATAAATTGTGTGCGTTCGGAAATTAGGAAGGATAGATCTGATCATAGGGAGCGTCGTAAAATAGATAGGATAAATATTGGTAAAGGAAGGTGTGGGTTATGTCAACGGTTGTGGTCGTAGGAGCCCAATGGGGAGACGAGGGAAAAGGAAAAGTGATCGATTATCTGGCAGGGGAAGCAGATGTGGTTGTAAGGGCCCAGGGAGGAAATAATGCAGGACATACGGTGGTGGTGGGAGATACAAAATACGCGTTGCATTTGATTCCTTCTGGAATTTTATATCCTGAAACAATCAATATCATAGGAAATGGTGTTGTATTTGATCCTGAAGGATTTTTAATGGAAGTTGAGAAACTGGAAGGGCAGGGAGTGAAAACAGATAATATTAAAATCAGCGATCGAGCCCATGTGATCTTTCCCTATCATAAGAGAATTGATGCACTGGCGGAGGCTTCCAGGGGAGAAGGAATGATTGGCACCACAAAGAAGGGAATCGGTCCTTGCTATATGGACAAGGTAGAGCGTTCCGGCATCAGGATCTGCGACCTTATGGACAGAGAAGTATTTATTGAAAAGATAACGAAGCAAATAGAGCAAAAAAATGAAATTATAGAGAAAGTCTACGGCGGCGAAAAGGTGGATAAGGATGAAATCATCAGAAACTATTTAGAATATGCAGAACGTATTCGAAAATATGTGGATGATACGACGGTAATTCTATATGAAGCCATTCGAGCCGGCAAAAAGGTGTTGTTTGAAGGGGCCCAGGGAACATTGCTGGATGTGGATTTGGGAACTTACCCCTATGTAACCAGCTCCCATCCCATATCAGGAGGTTTTACGGTAGGTGCCGGCATTGGACCGACCATGATTGAAGAAGTGGTAGGAGTCATCAAGGCTTATACTACCCGAGTAGGCAAAGGACCCTTTGTCACAGAACAGGACAACGAGATCGGTGATCGAATCAGGATAGCGGGCAATGAGTTTGGTACTACTACAGGAAGGCCAAGAAGGTGCGGCTGGTTCGATGGGGTAATGGTGAAATATGCAGCCAGAATTAACGGGCTGACTTGCTTATCCATGATGCTTCTGGATGTATTGACAGGTTTTGATAAAGTTTTTATCTGTACGGGTTATAAGATCGGGGACAAGGTCATTGAGCATTTTCCTGCCAGTCTGGAGGTATTGGCCAAATGTGAACCGATTTATGAAGAGATGGACGGATGGAAAGAGGATATCAGCGGCTGTACTTCCTATGAGGCCTTGCCGGAAAATGCACGAAAATATATTGAACGCATAGAGGCCCTCATCGGCATTCCGGTGAAGATGATTTCCGTAGGACCGAAAAGAAAACAGACGATGGTTCGGGATAAAATTTTCAGATAAAAATAGACCCTGGGGTATGATTTATGACTCCAGGGTCTGTTGCATATGCAGGAAATGCATAAAAAAGAGATATGAGTACACCAATCTCACATCCCTTTTTCCTATGTAATGGAGCTGGCGAAGGGAATCGAACCCCCAACCTGCTGATTACAAGTCAGCTGCTCTACCGTTGAGCCACGCCAGCAAAAGATGGTGACCCATCCGCGGCTCGAACGCGGGACACCTTGATTAAAAGTCAAGTGCTCTACCTGCTGAGCTAATGGGTCCAACTGTTTTGTACCACAGTTATATATATTACACCATCAAACAGCATAAGTCAATAAAAATACACTATTTTTTTATGGAAAGTTTTGCAATTTTATTATCTTTCCCAGCGAAGGTCTTTGCCATAGAATTTGAGGATGGTAAATTCTCCAAAGATTCTCGAGGATACCCTATGGCTGTATATATTTGCTATTTCAATGGGAGATAAATTGGTGGATATCAAAATTTTCTTTCCTTGAACTAACCTGGAATTGATGATATTAAAGATTTCTGTATTGGTAAAAGAGTTGTTCAGTTCTGTACCCAAATCATCAATAATCAACAGGTCGCAGTCAAAAAGAAGCTGGTAACTGGTTTCTATGTCTGGAGTTCTCTGGTTGTTAAATTTATAATCCTCCAGAATCTCTAAAATTTTAAAGGCTGTTTGGTAGATGACAATTTTTCCCTTATCCAGCAAAGCTTTGGCGATGCAATTGCACATGAAGGTTTTGCCCAACCCCGTCGCTCCGTAGAAAAACAGATTTTCTTTTGGCTTTTGATCAAAATTGATGACAAACCCCTCGCAAATACTCAGGATATTTTGCATATTTTGTTTTGGTGTAAGCTCTTCATCCTTGTATTTGCTGTCTGAAAACAGCTCTAAGTTAAAGGTTTGAAAGTTTTCCTTTTCTAAAACCCTGGACATATTAGACATTTCATAAGCACGGTTAATCAGCCGTTGTTTAAAGCAACTACACTTTTCTCCGTCCGGCCCAAAACCTGTATCTTTGCAGGTACTGCACTGATAGTTCAGCTCCATATAATGAAGGGGAAAATTGTTTTCGGTCAAAAGAATGGCTTTTTCCTGTTTCAGCCGATCCATTTTCTCCTTGATGTACCGGAGGGACTGTTCATAGTTTTGGGGATTGGAAAGGATCGTCTTGGCTACCAGCATTCCGGTCTTGCCGATTTCCTCGTCAATTGCCTTGATTCTGGGTACTAAGCTGTATACATGCTTCTTTCTTTTTTCCAGTTCCTTATGCTCGAAATCCCTTATCTTTTCGTATTCCAGCAATATGTCTTTCACAAATTGATGGTACAAGCTTAACACCTACCTTATTTCTTTTTTCTCAGCAGCTCTTCCAGTTCCTCATTTGTATATTCAAAGGGGGGTTGTTCAAAATTATGGAAACGGTTTGTTGCACGCCGGCTCTGCTTCTTAGCGGGAGATTTTTCCCCCGAGCGTTGTTCGGGAATATCTTCTACGGACCTTACATTGTTATTTTTCCAATCTGCCAAAATGCCGTGAATGTAGTTGATATTAGGATTAGAGGTTTTTTTGGAGTTTTCGCAGGCTTTTAAGATCAGCTCCATACTGAAGCCCCATTCGTCCAGCCAGGTATCCATGGCCTTCCTTTCTGCCTCGGAAGGTTCTCTGAAACGAAATCCCAAGGCTTTGAAAATCTTGCTGTACTGCATGTATCTTTCATCGGTTTTGGAAAGGTATTCCTCCAATTTTTGTCCGTTGGTGATACCGTGATCATACCAATTTCTGATGACAGCACCTACATACTTGACGTTTTTGATGTTTTTTTGCTGTACGCAGTACATGAAAGCCTGGATGATCAAGTCGGGATCCATGTTATAGTTGTATATCCATTCCAGAATCTCCATCATCTCATTGGGAACAAGACTTCGCCGTATAAGCTGATTGATATGGTAAAACATTTCTTTGATCTCCGGAACTTTATTGGCCTCAATCAGATCGGCCGGAGAACAGGTGTAGGAGCTTTTTGCGGTATTTTCATTGGACGTGCTCTGAAAATGATTATGTATATATAACTGTTTTAGGCTTAGGAATTCAACGGCAAATTGGGATTTATCCTCCGGATCGGCGGCATGTTTTTTGATAATACCTTTTTTTTCCCAGAAATCCCAAGCATCCAGAACATCAGACAAAGGAATATTCAAATGCTTGGCAATGGTATGATGATCTACAGACAAAGAAGTATCTTTATCATAGGCATATTTGTATCCCAGTAGATATACCTTTACATAGGTACCGTTGGCCATAGGCATAAAATCATTAATAAATATATTCTCAATGGGGGTATCGCCTAAATCGAAATCCGCTATTTGCTTGATAAAACGCAATAACCTCATCCTCCCTTTTTACTGAAGATATGGACTGATTCCATTATATCATAACTGCAAAGAAGAATTTAAGTCGAGAAACAAAATATGCACATATTGGAAGGCTGGCGACATATAGTTTATATAAGCAGAAAAACCGGAATAGGAGGGGTTTGTTTGATAAAATTACAATTGAACAAAAGATTTACTGCCCTCACGGTAGTTTTCTTCATATTGTCTTTATCTTTATTTGCAGTAAAATTGCATGTATTGGAAAGGATTACATCTGTCTATTCCAACGGGAAGCTGCTTTCAGAGAAAAATATTCATGCGTATGATATGGAGGTTCAATTGGACCCTGCGGAGAAGATGCTAACGGCCCGCCAGAAGATCCATTATGTCAATCATGCAGATCGGCCTTTCCATACCCTGTATTTTCATCTTTACCCCAATGCCTTTAAGCTCGAGGAAACGGTGCCTTTTGAGAAAAAAGAGATGGGATTAGCCTACCCCAAGGGATTTGAACCGGGATACATACAAATTACATCGGTAAAAAGCAGGGATGAGGCCTTAAGCTATGTGGTCATGGGAAAAGGGGACACGATTTTAAGAGTAAATTTGATCAAGGAATTGGAACCAAGGGAAACCATCGATTTGGATATAGATTTTGCTGTGAAAATTCCTCCCAGCTACGGCAGATTTGGCTATGGTGAAAATACCATCAGCATAGCCAATTGGTATCCCATCGCTGCTGTATTTGACCATAAGGGATGGAATTTGGAGCCCTACTATGCCATTGGAGATCCCTTTTATAGCGATATCGCCAATTACAGGGTTTCTATTGCTGTGCCTCCCGAATATATTGTAGCTGCCACGGGGAATATCACAAAGAAAGAAAATAAGGACGGCAAGGTTGTATGGACCATGAATGCCAAGACCGTTCGAGACTTTGCCATGATCATTAGTGATAAGTATAAAATCATGGAAGATCAGGTGAACGGTATTAAAATTTTTTCCTATTATTTTGAAGACAAATATGCAGATATTGCCTTAAAAACGGCCAGGGATGCCATC
The DNA here is from genome assembly GCF_001562415.1 of Thermotalea metallivorans. Lineage (GTDB taxonomy): Bacteria > Bacillota > Clostridia > Peptostreptococcales > Thermotaleaceae > Thermotalea > Thermotalea metallivorans. Next base: position 76,164 of record NZ_LOEE01000072.1, read on the forward strand.
AAAATATTCAGTGAATGCTTCGGGAAATACCCCTATGAACAATTTTCTGTGGCAGCGGCAGATTTTTTTATTGGAGGGATGGAGTATCCCAATCTTGTGTTCATCGATGAAGGGCTGTACAGGGGAGAGCGGCAGGACATATTGGAATATGTCATTGCCCATGAGGCGGCCCACCAATGGTGGTACGGCATTGTGGGCAATGATGAGGTAAACGAGCCTTGGCTGGATGAAGCATTGACGGAGTATTCTACCTTGCTCTATTACGAAAAGAAGTACGGAAAAGAAGTAAAGGATCAGATTTATAAAAACATGATTGTCCATTATTATCATACCTATAGAGAACATCAGCCCGAAAGCAATGAAACGGTATACAGGAGCTTGCACCAGTTTAAAGATTCTATGGAATACCAGGTGATGGTGTATTATAAAGGGGCTATGTTTGTAGAGGATTTGCGGCAACAATTAGGGGATGAGGAGTTTTTCAAGCTTCTGAGGGTGTATTTTGATAAGTATAAATTTAAAAATGCCAATACGGAAGATTTTATAAAACTTTGCGAGCAGGTAACGGATAAAGGATGGAGAGATAATTTTAAAGCGTGGCTTCGATATCATCAGGAATAATATAAAAAATTTCACATAGAATAGTAGCAAAGGGGTTGTCCATTTTATGGAAAATCCTATTTTGTGAAAAAATTTTGTTCCATGAAAATTTTGATGGATGCTAAAATTTAAGATAATCCGGCAAGCAGGGGTGATGGGAATAAGGGTTGATAAAACTAGAAAGTATTGATATAATGAAAAAGCTTAAGTAAATATTACATTCATGTTACAAAAATTTTTAAAGGATCAACATAGTGTGAAAGATATAGAAAATGCAAACCTATAGAAAAGAGGAAGGGAGCTTTTCCAATGCCTATAAACAAATTCCATGAGCATGTGAAAAGGTGGATATCACGGAATTACATACGCTTGACGAGATATTGGATGGGTCTCCATCGAAAAGACCGAAAAAAGATTGCCCTAGGATCTGGGGCGATTGCTTCGATGCTGTTGTTATCCATTTTCATCCACTACCACAATATGGCCTATGCTGTGAAAGTGGACGGCAAGATTGTGGGAATCGTTAGAGAAAAAGAGGATTTTTCAAAACTTGTGGAAACCATGCAAGCAAATTTGCATCGCACATATAATAAAGAGATTGTCTTGAATCAAACCATTGTCTATGAAAGGACGAAGGCGAAAAAGAAAGAATTGACGGATAGCAATGCCTTAAAAAAGGCTGTAAAAGAAATGATGCATTTTCAGGTAAGGGCCTACGGCATCAAAGCCAATGGGCAGGTGATTGCTTGCCTGTCTACGAAGGGAGAGGCAGAAAAAGTTTTAGATGAGATCAAAAAAATATACACCGACAATTCCAATGCAGTCTATGGGCAAGTGTACTTTGGAGAAAAGGTTGAAATCGCAGAGGTTGTATCGGAATTCTATGATCTGAAAACCACAGAAGAGGCCCTAAAGCTGATTCAGCAGGGAACCGATGAAATACGGGTGCATGAAGTGCAAAGCGGGGAGAGTTTCTGGACCATTGCGAAAAAATACGGGTTAAGGGTTGAGGATTTGGAAAAGGCCAATCCAGGCATCAATCCTGAAAAACTGCAGCTGAAGCAAAAAATCAATTTGGTTGTTCCAAAGCCCCTATTAACAGTGGCTACGGTGGAAAAGGTGAGATATGAAGAAAAGATCCCCCGTGAAATTGTGATGGAAAATACTTCTGCACTGTTTCAAGGAGAGAAAAAGATAAAAATTGAAGGAAAAGACGGGAAAAGGGAAGTCATAGCAGAGATTGTAAGACATAACGGAATAGAGATTGAGAGAAGGATTTTGGAAGAAAAGATGATTGTACAGCCGGAAAAGCAAGTGGTATTACAGGGCACCAAAAAGAAGCCCCTGACGGTGGCTACGGGTGTCTTGGCGAATCCTACAAGGGGCAAATTGACTTCCAGATTCGGCTGGAGATGGGGAAGAAAACATGAAGGGATTGATATTGCGGCGAGGATTGGAACGCCTATCTATGCGGCTGACGGAGGAAAAGTTATATTTTCCGGCGTAAGGAGCGGGTATGGCAAGTTGGTAATTATTGATCACGGCAACGGAACCCAGACCTATTACGGACACAATAGCAAGAATCTTGTGGCAGTAGGAGATAAGGTATATAAGGGTCAAAAAATTGCTGAAGTAGGAAATACAGGACGAAGTACGGGGCCCCATCTACATTTTGAGGTAAGAAAGAACGGGCAGCCGGTAAATCCATTGAAATATGTGCGATATTAAATAGAAATAGCCTGACTGAAGCGTCAGGCTATTTGCTTGTAGACAAACCTTTGAGATTTGGCTTCCTGCTCAGACCTGCGCCGCTTTTCTAAATAAAAAAAATGAAGAAAAAAGCGGCTTGCTGATTCGCGACGAAGCCTAAATCTCAAGGGTTCTTACTTATTCTATTACTTTTTCTATAGACTGATAGCCTGACTGAAGCGTCAGGCTATTTGCTATAGAAGGAACAAAAACATGATCAGGAGGCTGGGGTCAAAGGTGAAACCTGGCCTAGGCCGTCGCCGAGGAAAGGATGGTCTGGGCCTTTTAGAATGAGGTGTATCCGGCAGGGAAATTTCTTCTACTCCTAGGGCTTTATTGACATTAATGATTCCGGACCCTCCTGCGTTTCTTGATTGAGTGATAGGGACAGCAGTATTCATGATTTTGGCTTTTACGGCTGACGGCGATAGATTGGATTCCTTTTCATAGAGCAGTGCTGCTGCCCCGGCCACCATAGGAGCTGCCATGGAGGTTCCAGAATGACTGACATAGGCCCCTGGTCCTGTATTGGAAAGGGAGGTGATATCTACGCCCGGTGCTACCACATCGGGTTTCATGATGCCACCGGGGGTAGGACCCCTACTGGAGAAGTTTGCTACAAAATCATCTTCATAGGTGGATGTACGGTTGTCATCTACGGCGCCTACAGTAATCACAGAGGGAGCAATGCCGGGTGTGGTGATGGTTCTGGGATTGGGCCCACTGTTGCCTGCAGAAACAACGACGGTAAGCCCGTTTTTTACTGCTGCTTCTGCTGCCCTGGCGAGAGGATCATCACGGTATGAGGCATCGGCGGGAGAACCGAAGGACATATTGATTACCCGGATATTATACTTATCTTTATTGTCAATGACCCATTGAATGCCTGCCACAATATCAGAAGTGGTGCCGCTGCCTTTTTCATCCAGAACTTTCACACCGATGATGTTGGCTTCGGGGGCAATGCCTTTATATCGCTCGTTGCTGTAGCCGTTTCCGGCGGCAATGCCTGCCACATGGGTGCCATGGCCGTCATCGTCATAGGGATGTGTTCTGTTATTAATAAAATCTTTAAAAGCCACGATGCGATTGGTAGGCTTCACCAGATCATTATGAGGATATACCCCTGTATCCAATATGGCAATGCCGATGCCTTTGCCCGTATAGCCTGCGTCATGGACTAAGCCGGCGTTGGCAGCCAGAGAAGCCATATCCATGCATTTGAATACCTTGGCATCATCATTGATATACTGGACCATATGATGGGCTGCAACTTGATCAATGGATTCTGCAGGAATCTCGGCGGCAATGGCATGGATAACGGGCAGCTCATATTTGATCTTCCCTCCGGCTTTTACGATGCATTCCCTTATATGGTCACAATTGCCATGGCTATATACAATGACCGAAAGGGTCTGTTTGGATCCTGCCGCAATACGCTTTAATACTGTGGGATGGACAAATTTGGTTATTACTCTATTTTGATTCATCATGCTCACTCCATATCATTTATTTTCAATACCAATGTATGCCGGCATGTCATAAAGTGTTCAAAAGGAAGAAAATAAGATGAAATCAGGGGTGAGGCCAATGAAATTCCTATTATTGCTAGTGAAGTTGACATAACATTATGTTATAATATCGGTGTATCTCCTCATATACATACCCTGAAAAAAGAATCTGGGTTTTGAATCTCTGGACATAAATCCCAAAGGATTTAGCCATCAGGTTCCTTGGAAATTTTGTGCGGCATTGATCCTGACCTATGGCAGGTTAGTTTTTCTGCCGCAAGTTTTATAAAGGGGGAGGAGATGCAGATGAAAAGAGTATGCATAAGAAAGGGGAAAGTTTTTCTACTGCTTTTCCTAGGTTTTGCCTTGATCTTTAGGGCTTTGCCCATGGAGACCATGAAAGTAGGTTTATATCCTCTTTTTCGAGAAGTGCAATATCGTATCATAGCGTACCGGACAAGGGATTTTGGTGTGAGGGAAACGGAACATTTTATTATAAAGTACCAGACAAAAGATGACGAAGTGTTGGATCTTATCGCGGAAGCATCGGAAAGATATTACGATGATGTAAGCCGTTTGTTGGACTATTATCCGAAAAAAAAGACGATCGTGATTGTCTATGATGATCCGGCGAAACTGATGAAAAATACAAACCTAAGGCAAGGAAAGCCTCCTATGGGCGTATATTACGCCTCTACAGTCCAAATCCTATCCCCGAGATTATGGGTTCCCGAAAATGAAGACATGCGGGAGATATTCTTGAATGAGGGGCCTATGGTCCATGAATTTGCCCATTTGCTGGTGGATGACTTAGCCAAGGGAAATTATCCCCTGTGGTTTACGGAGGGAGTTGCACTATATCAAGAATATATTCATACAGGATATGAATGGGGAAAGGATTTGGAATTTGAAGGCGCCCCTTATACAATAAGCCAAATGACAGAGAATTTTCATCAACTGGATGAAATGTTGGCTTACAAGAGATCCTTTGAAATGATGAAGCATATGGTGGAAACCTATGGACCTGATGGACTAAATAAAGTTTTAAGGGCCTTGGGCAGAGGGGAAAATTTTTCCGATGTACACAGGGAGGTTTTTGGTAAAGAAATTGAAACAATCTATGGAAAATAGCGTCAAAAAAGCAGGATATATTGGTGCAAATATATCCTGCCAGATCTATGTGAAAAGGAGGAGACGAAATTTCTATAGATAGATTTCTGCAGATAGGAAGGGAAAATATAGATTTTGGCGAAAAAGGTACATCATGGAGAAAATGTGGAAAAGTACTTATGAAGAATATAAGTTAATGTCATTATACCCCAACTTGTAGGTTGTGCATATGGGTTGATTGTAGGATTCGTCTAGTACAAAAGTCTTAAAATATTTTGTACGGCAGCAAAAGGATTCGAAACAAAAAAAAAGAATATTATCATAAAAAGTGAAAAAATAATGAGGTGAAACGGCATGAAAAGGAAAGTGCTTGTCGTAGATGATGAAAAACCCATTTCGGATATTTTGAAATTTAATCTGGAAAAAGAAGGCTATGAAGTGAATGTTGCCTATGACGGAGAAGATGCAATCCGAAAAGTATATCAATTTGAGCCCGATCTCATTTTATTAGATATTATGCTGCCAAAACTGGATGGGTTTCAAGTATGCAAAAAAATTCGAGAGAACTTGAATACTCCCATTTTGATGTTGACAGCGAAGGAAGAAGAGGTGGATAAAGTACTGGGGCTTGAATTGGGGGCCGATGACTATATTACAAAGCCCTTCAGCATTCGGGAATTGATGGCTAGGGTAAAAGCCAATATGCGAAGAATGGAATCCAACGGCAATCACCAAAAGGGTCAGGTTCTTTGCTTTGGCGATTTAAATATTGATTTGAGCAAGTATGAAGTAAAGAAAGGACAGCAAGTGATTGATTTGACATTGAGGGAGTTTGAATTGCTGAAATTTCTGGCCACCCAAGAGGATCAGGTATTTACAAGGGAACAATTGCTGGAAGAAGTATGGGGATATGAATATTATGGAGATATCCGCACCGTAGATGTTACAGTGAGAAGATTAAGGGAGAAAATAGAGGATAATTCCAGCAACCCTCAGTATATCCAGACGAAAAGAGGCGTAGGATATTACTTTAGGAGGGCGTAAGATGTTTCGAAGTATTCGATGGAAGTTTATTACCATCTATTTTCTTCTCGTGTTTATTGCGATGGTAATTGTGGGGGTATTTATCATTCAGCAGTTTGAAGGCTACCATCTGGGAGTTGTCAGTGAAAATTTAACCAGAATTGCCCGGCTGAATCTGCTTCCAAATGTTGAAAAAATAGGGGATTTGGATGCCAATCGAAAAGAAATCCAAGACATTATCGGAAAGGCAAGCATCAATGAGGAAATTATTGTAGTGAATCGTAATTTTAAAATTATTGCTAGCAGCAACGACAGCCTGTTGGATAGGAACATTGTAGATATTGTGGATGAACAGTTGATTACTGACGGATTTCTAGGACAAATCGCGGAAAAAGATAGTTTAATTAAAAATCGGGACACGGTGATCAATGTAAAAAATATGGTTTTTCCAATCAAGGCTGCCAATGGTGATATTCAAGGGGTTTTGTACCTGCGTTCGGACTTGTCGGATATTTATGCAACCCTCCGCAAATCCACAATCATTTTGACCCAGGCAACGGTGTTGGCATTATTGATCACGGTGGTCCTAGGTTTTTTGATAGCCAGGAGCGTAACGGAACCTATTACCGATGTTACGGTGAAGGCAGCAAAAATGGCCAAAGGAGATTTTGATCAGGTGGTTGAAGTGAAGTCCGATGATGAGATCGGACAATTGGCCAACATGTTTAACTATTTAACGGAAAAGTTAAAGGATACCCTTTCTGAAATCTCCAGTGAGAAAAGCAAGATGGAAACCATTTTGAACTATATGGCCGACGGCCTGATTGCGGTAAATCTGCAGGGGGAAGTAATCCATGCCAATCCCAGTGCCCGAAGGATGCTAAGTTTGTCAAGGGACGCGCTGATTCAGGAGCCTTATGATGATTTTATCGGAGAACTCAATAAGAAGCTAACCCTTGCCTATTTGGACGAACACAACCCAGACTGGATGGGAAGTGAAATCCTTCGGGTAAATGATTCTATTTATCAAGCCAATTTCGCCCCTTTTAAAGATGAAAAGGGCGATAAAGCCGGAATTGTTATGGTGCTGCAGGATATTACTGAAAGGCAGAAGCTTGACAATATGAGGAAGGAATTTGTAGCCAATGTATCCCATGAACTAAAGACGCCTCTGACCAGTATTAAGAGTTACACAGAGACTTTGTTGGAAGGAGCTCTGGAGAATCGGGAGATGGCAGAACAATTTTTAAGGGTAATCAACAGTGAAGCAGACCGTATGGCAAGGCTTGTCAGGGATTTGCTGCAGCTTTCCAGCTTAGACTATAAGCAGGTGAAATGGAATAAAAAGGATGCAGATCTTGTGCAAATTGTCAAAAATTCCGTGTTTAAATTAGATATGACTGCAAAAAATAAGAAGCAAAAGATGACGTTGATTACCAGCGAAGATAAAATGATGGGCTATTTTGACAGCGACAGGATTGAGCAGGTGATTTTGAATGTACTTACCAACGCCATTAAGTATACGCCCGATGGGGGAGAAATTAAAGTTTTTCTGGAAAGAGTGGACAATCAGAGCATTGTCCGCGTGAGAGATAATGGCATCGGTATTCCTAAAGAGGATCTTCCAAGATTATTTGAAAGATTCTATCGGGTAGACAAAGCCCGGTCTAGGGAAATGGGGGGAACAGGATTAGGGCTTTCTATCGCCAAGCAGATTATTGAGGCCCATGAGGGAAGGATCTGGATCGAGAGCGTTTATGGAGAGGGAACAGAGGTGATCATTCAATTGCCCCTAGAAGAAAAAGCTTGTGTAATGGGAATTTAAAATGGCTGTAATCTGTTTGTAATATTTATAGTATATAATGTAAGTGTATCATGATGATTGTGTACACTGGGAGGAATTGCGATGTTAAAAAAGGTCGTCGCTGGGGCACTGGCTGTGATTATATTAGGAACAGCGAGTGTAACTGGTCATGCTGCATCAAGTAAATTATCATCTTATCAATATACCGGAACGATAACGGAAGGCTATGTAAAGATTATTCAGCCTACGGGAGACATTATTTTTGAAAACAATGTGCTGATTTCTGTACAGGTTTTCGATAATGCCACTGTATCTTTGAAGATATACAAGCAAGATGCAGTAAAAGCGGACGATGTGAAGATAGAAGAAATTACTGTGGGTGATACTACTATCAAGGGAGCAGTTGTGTTTGGACCCGATAAGGTGGAACAAGGGGAGAATTTGAAATTTTATCAAAAAAGAATTAGACTGTCCCCGGGAAAATATGCCATTGTATTTGACATAAGAGATAAAAACGGCAATAAAAGAGATGCTGTCGTAAAAGAATTTACGGTGAAGAATAAGGAAGAAGAAATGAGCAAAACTTTAAATAGTATCCAGAATACAAATCCCCTCAATTTAATTTATAAATAGGGTATGGGGAGTGATCACCGAAATGCGTAAGGAGAGCTTTAAAACAATACTGCTCGCAGCATTAGTTGTTTTAAGTATAGCCCTTACCCGGCAACTGTGGATGAGTATTCCAGTCACATCTGGTATTCCTTCTTCAAAAGAGACTGATCTTGATACAAACCGGAAACAATTCAATAATACAATTGATATTTCTGATGTTATCAACCCCCAAAGTTTTACAGTTAACTTTGGGGGTGTAAATCATACGGTACTTTTTTCCGATTCCCATAGGATCTGGAAGGAAATCCTACCGATGATCAAAGGATATTTTGAAGATGGTGTGACCGTTGAAGAAATAACACCGGAGCGATGGGTAGAAATCCATAATGTTAGGGCCATCCAGGTAAATTTTGGGTATAGCATGCCTATAGGTGTGTTAAGAAATCTTGCCCAGGGAAAAGAAACAGGAATTTATGGGAAGATTTCTGCCATAAGCGGTATTTTGATTCCTATTTCCGAGGATGGATTGATTTACATATGGGATAAGTCCAACGGAAAATTTTATAAAGCCGTTGGAAGTATGAGCAAAGAAAAAATTGCTGCCATTATTGATCAAATCGAAGAGGAAAACAGCATCCATGAAAGGAAATTTGAAATTCCAAAGTACGATTACTATTATTCCATTAAAGTTTTGTTTGATGTGAATAACCATGTACTTGTTCCTTTGCATGTATCGAAGGGAATACCGGAGATTAAGGTTGTAAATGAGATTGATATGGATAATTTAAAACAGGTAGATGCCTTTGCCAGTACCTTTTTTGGAGAAAACTTTGATTTTGTAAAAAAAATCATCGGAACCAACAATTCGATAACCTACATGTATGGGTATGGACGGAAAGTATTGAAGGTGGATGCTTTCGGAGGACTAGAATATGTGGAAGAATTGGACAGTACAAAAGCTCTTGGCACTGGAGAACTGGGAGAGTCTGTCAAGGCGGCTGTGCAATTTGTTTTGTCCCATGAAATTACACCAAGCCATAATATATATTTAAGAGACATTAAAATCATTGAGAAAGATAAGAAAAAAGGATATTTGCTTCTCTTTACCAATCGCATTAATGGGTTGCCGGTGTATGTAAAGGACAATCGGATGCAGGCACCCATTGAAGTAGAAGTGTTTGGGAAACAAGTTACTTATTTTAAGAGGTTTTTGACAAGGGAAAAGATCGATATAAGTTTTATAGAAGATACGGATAATTTGCCTATGTTGTTGACACCCCAGGAAGCTTTAGTGGAAAATTTTAATACGATTAAAAATCATATGGGGCTATCCGGTGAAGATAGCAAAGTGTTTAATGAGATTTTGGCTTCCGTACGATCTGTAGAGCTTTGTTATTATGACTATATGAATGGAGAAAGAGGCAAACTGGCACCTGTCTGGAGGCTTCAACTGGGTGAAGACATATATTTCTTTGATGGCTATAAGGGGAAAATCATTAGCAGGTTTAAGGGATAAGGAATGGTGAAGGCATTATGGATTGGTCAAAGGCAAAAAATATACTGATTATCGCATTTACCATTACGAATATTTTTCTGATCATCAATATAGAAAAAAATATGCTCGCCAGTAAAGGTATGCCAATGCCAATCGATAGAACTGTTGAAAATGTTGTCCGTATATTGGAAGAAAAAAATATGAAAGTGGAAGGGGATATTCCTAGACATATGGCACCTATGGCCGTATTGGAAGTAGCATATGAAACCTATGATGAGGATAAAATGATGAAGCTTTTTGGGGGGCGTAAAGATGCTGATCCAAACGGCAGGGGACAGGTAGAGATTATCAATGGAAAAATGCTGGTTTATACCAATTCCGGTGCAAAAGGCACAAATGGTTCAATGGATCATAAAAAGGCATTGAATGTGGCAGAAAAATTTTTAAGGGCCTATGGATTTATGAAAAGTGACGTGGATCATTGGCGTACTGTCTATCATGAAGAGGGCTATGAGATCATATTTAAACAAAAATATAAAAATACTTTTTTGGAAGAAAGTTATATGAAGGTGGTGATCAGCAAAACAGGTGCTGTGCGGTTGTTTGAAAGGATATGGTTAAGACCTTTGAAGGCCGGAAGTCATAAAAATGAAATTATACCATCTACCAAGGCATTGCTGAAATCTGTTGAAAAAATGGGAAACCCGGAAGAGGAAAAAGTGATTACGGATATTGCATTAGGTTATCGCTTTGATCCGCCCAATTGGCAAAATGTAAAGTCAGGAACTGCCTTTCCTGTATGGAGGATTGTGCTGAAAGAAGGGGATGTGATCTTTATCGATGCCTATGAAAATGATTGATTCTATGAAAAATAGGACTGAAAAAGAAAAGGGAAATTTCACGATATACTTTTTTGATTTTTTCCTTGTTTAGCAACAAAATCTTCTTTATTTAGAATGGGGGAAGATTTTGTTCTTTTTTTTGAATAAAAACAATCATTTCCATATAATTACTACTTATCAAATGGAAACAATAGTGATATAATGAGGGAAGGTTGACATATGATGTCTTTGGAAAACTATGGATATTCTTTTAAAATACTGTCTTTTTATAAGTTTACATAAATCGTGCAATTATGGATTGAAAGGGTTGAAAATAACATATGGAGAAATTTGTTATCGAGGGTGGACACAAATTAAAGGGAAAAGTAAGCATTAGCGGATTCAAAAATGCGGCAGTGGCGATTATACCGGCTGCTATCCTTGCAGGGAATCGATGTACCATCGAAAATCTTCCCAATATCAAGGATGTGGAAGTGCTAGGGGAGATGTTGCAAGAGCTTGGCGGACAAGTGGAATTTGACGGTAAAGCAAAGACAATGCATATAGATACCAGTATGATTCAAGAATGCTATGCACCCTATGAGATGGCTAAAAAGCTTAGAGCATCCTATTATCTTTTAGGTGCTGCTTTGGGAAGATTCAAAAAGGCAAGGGTTGCCTATCCAGGCGGGTGCGATATTGGGACAAGACCTATTGATCAACATATCAAAGGCTTTGAAGCCTTGGGGGCAAAGGTAGAGATTGAGCATGGAATTGTCCATGTAGAAGCCGAGGAGCTGACAGGGGCAGAAATATATCTGGATGTAGTCAGTGTAGGGGCTACGATCAATATCATGCTGGCAGCCTGTAGGGCAAAAGGAATCACCATTATTGACAACGCAGCCAAGGAGCCCCATGTGGTGGATGTAGCCAATTTCTTGAATGCCATGGGTGCTGACATTCGAGGAGCCGGTACCGATGTCATCAAAATCCATGGCGTGGAAGAAATGAGGGGATGTACTTACAGTGTCATTCCTGACCAGATCGAGGCTGGAACATTTATGATTATGGCTGCTGCCACCGGCGGAGATGTGATTGTAGACAATGTTATCCCGAAGCACTTGGATCCTGTTACAGCCAAACTGAGAGAGATGGGCGTGGAAATAGAGGAATACGGGGAATCTATCAGGGTGATTGGTTGCCATAAGCTGAAAGGGTGTAATATAAAAACTTTGGTGTATCCTGGATTTCCCACGGATTTGCAGCAGCCCATGTCGGCCCTGCTTACCCAAGCTCAGGGGACCAGCATTGTGACGGAAACAATCTATGAAGGCAGATTTAAACATGTGGATGAGTTGAAACGTATGGGCGCAAAAATCAAAGTCGAGGGAAGAGTAGCCGTGATTGAGGGTGTAGAGTGTTTATCCGGTGCTACTGTTGCCGCCACGGATTTGAGAGCAGGTGCTGCCCTGATTGTTGCAGGATTGATGGCAGAGGGAATTACGGAGATAGAAAATATCCATTATATTGACCGAGGGTATGAAAATATAGAACAAAAATTGATGCGCCTGGGTGCCAAGATCCATCGTAAAAAAGAGATATAGACAGGCTGTATGTAGTCGCCTGTTTTTTCCTTTTGGAGGAATTATAGACGCACATAGAATTGGAGGACGCATATGGGATTTCGATTTTGCTCATTAGCCAGTGGCAGCAGTGGAAACTGCCAGTATATTGCCAGTGAAGAATACAGGATTTTGCTGGATGTGGGTCTAACCGGGAAAAAAATTATTCAATGTCTTGAAGGTATTGGGGAAGAAATCGGGAAAATAGACGGGATTTTGGTCAGTCATGAGCACAGTGATCATATTCGAGGAATTGGCGTATTATCCCGGAGGTTTCATATACCGATCTATGCAAATACTAAAACATGGAATGAAATCAAAGATAAAATTGGTGTCGTCCATGAGGAAAATATCCGTGTGTTTCATACAGGGGAGCCCTTTGCCATCGGCGATATTCGTGTCAAAGCCTTTCCTATTTCCCATGATGCGATGGAACCTGTGGGCTTTTCCTTTTACCATGATCAGGGAAAGATCAGCGTAGCTACAGATTTGGGGTATGTGGACGATCGGATCAAGGCAGAGATCCAAGATTCGGACTTATTGGTCCTAGAATCCAATCATGATGTGGAGATGCTGAAAATGGGAAAATACCCATGGTATCTGAAGAAGAGAATTCTAGGGGACAAGGGGCATATCTCCAATGAGACAGCAGGGAACGTCATTGCGGAAATGATGGAAGCCAATGCTCCTATCCGCCATGTGCTTTTAGCCCACTTAAGCAAAGAAAACAATTTTCCAGAGCTGGCTTATGAAACAGTGAGGGGAATATTGGAATCAAGAAAAATCAAAGTAGGAATGGATCTAAATATAGATTTAACTTATCGGGATCGGGTAAGTAAAGTATATGATGTATGCAAATCATTCTAGAGAAAGAAGGGAAGCCTATGGATTATCATGATGACCATCAAAATCAGGATGACTTCCAAAGAAGGATTGCCTTTCAGGAAATGAACGGAGAAGAGCAGGAAGAACGCCATCCCAGCTCCAGGTATTATGTCAGCAGGCCGAACCAAACGTATTATTATAGGGAAAAAAGGATGCCCTATTTTACTATCATGCTGGTGGCTTTGATTGCTGCCATGCTGGGGGGAGTTATCGGTGCTTATATAGGGCCTGCCTACTTATATGGAAAGTACATACCTGATCCGCAAGGAAAGGGCATGAGTCCCCAACCTCAGATTGAAATTGTTACGAAGGGCGAAGAATTGGGTGTGATACCTGCTGTGGCCAAAAAAGCCATGCCTTCTGTGGTAGGCATTACTACGGTTACCGTTCAAAGAGATTTGTTTTTCGGCACTCGAAGAGGACAAGGCGTAGGCACAGGGGTCGTTGTGGACAGCAGAGGATATATCTTGACCAACTCCCATGTGGTGAATGACGGCAAGAGTGAAGAGGTAACGGTACTGCTTTATGACGGCAAAAGCTTAAAGGCAGATGTACTGTGGAATGACCCCTTGCTGGATCTGGCAGTATTAAAGGTAAATGCCCAAAATTTAACGGCGGCTGCTTTAGGAAATTCCGATCAGATTGTAGTAGGAGAGACGGCGATTGCCATAGGAAATCCTTTAGGTCTGACTTTTGAGAGAACCGTTACTTCAGGAATTATCAGCGGTTTGGAGAGAAGCATTCCCATAGGAGAGTTTGAAAGCATCGAAGGGCTGATACAAACGGATGCGTCCATCAATCCTGGGAATAGTGGCGGGCCGCTTTTGAATGCGAAGGGAGAAGTTATCGGGATCAATACGGCGAAGATTCAGACGGGAGAAGGTTTGGGTTTTGCCATCCCCATTAACATTGCAAAGCCTATTGTAGATGAATTTATTGAAAAAGGGGAATTTGTCAAGGTCCAGTTGGGTATTCAGGGAATCAATGTGCAACAATACATAAGAAGCTATGGAAATAATCTGGGAACAGAACAGGGTGTGTTTGTCTATAGGGTAACCCCCGATTCGCCGGCGTATAAAGCAAACATGGAGGATGGGGATGTAATTGTTTCTATGGATGGACAAAAAATAGACACCATGGGGCAACTGGTGAGAAAATTGTATCAATATAGACCCGGGGATAAGGTAACTGTGGGCATCATCCGAAGAGGTAAGAAAATGGAGCTTGGGGTGACCTTAGAAGCTGCACCGAGGGGTTAAAAATATGGTATAACAGCGGTGGGATTGTGACAGAATAAAAAAATAATGCATATGGAGTGGATAAAATGTATGTAGTGTGTCCGGACCACCTTTCGGAGGCCATTGATGAATTTATAGAAGTATATGAGCAGCCTCCGGATCTTTATGAATTAGATAAAGTGTCTTTTACTGACTGGACGAGTCCCCATGTCTGTGATTTTTGCGATAGGCCGCCTAGATATTTGGTGGTATAGTCTGATTTCTTTTGTGGGAAAAATTAATTGTTTTCTGGATTTGATCAAGACATCAGATGTTAGGAAACTGAGAGGACGAGATCATGAAGGCGGGGAAAACCTCGCCTTATCATTTTGTGGCGGCGGAGGGATGAAGGTTGAATATAACCATTATTGGCGTAGGAAAAGTAAAAGAGGATTTTTTTGCGAAGGCCATTGATGAATATGGAAAGCGGCTTCGCAGGTACTGCAAGTTGAATATCATAGAAGTACCAGATGAGAAGGCGCCGGAGAGTCTTAGCGATAAAGAGATGGAAAATGTTAAAAATGTAGAAGGAGAAAATATCTTAAAGCATGTGAAGGATGGGATGTACGTTATTGCCCTGGATGTCAAGGGAAAAATGCTGTCCTCCCAAGAGTTGGCAGATACGCTGGAAAAGCTGGGGGTTACGGGAAACAGCAGCCTGGCTTTTATTATCGGAGGATCTTTAGGATTATCCAATGAAGTTCTCAAAAGAGCAGACTTTCGATTGTCCTTTTCTCCCATGACCTTTCCCCATCAACTGATGCGGGTCATTCTGCTGGAACAGATTTATAGGGGATTTAGAATCATGAGGGGCGAACCGTACCATAAGTGACGGCGGTTTTTTGTTAATTCTGTTAGTTGGTAAATATTTCAATATACGGTGCAGTCACTGGACTTCAAATCTTATGCAAGAGAATTATAGATGTTTTTTTAACTACCTAAGTTTTGTACAAAAATAACCGAGGCAATTGGAACTAAATTACCAGTTTAAATTAGGAAATGAATTCTATATTATTCCTTTTATTTGGTTTCTTTTAACAGGAATAATATTCCATCTATAAAATAGTCCCAAAAACCAAAGGGAATAGGATTATTACCCTTTCTGGAATATATTTGCTTATTCCATACTTACAAACTGTTTCAGAATCTCTGATTATCAAACAAGCTTAATTGCACATACTTCGGCTCTGTTAAAGCGGTAACCAATTGTTTTGCCAATTTAGTAAACGCAGGCATAATTACGTTTATACCTTCGACGCTTCGTTCTACAAGGGCTTTTATATTTCCAATTCTCTTTACCAGTACTTTCATTCCGGTATCAACTAAAGGTGAGCCTTCAAATAACAGGGTCTTGACATTTGTTATAAAGTTATGGGTCATAAACACTATCCATAAGAATGCATAAATCCCGTAAAATTTTCCTGTTCTTAAGTTTTTCATACCATATACATTCTCTGCCATCTTAAAGAAAGCCTCTATGGTCTGGTGCTGGTTGTAGAAATAAAAGAGTTCTACGGCTGACATTCCTTCCTCCGAAATGTTGGTAATCAAATGAGTATATACTAGTTTTCCATGTTTGGTTAGTATTTGAACCAATATGACTCTAAGTCCATCTTTTGAAGAAAACTCATATATCTATACTCCTTCATCAGCTTGGGTATATTCATCTAACTTAATCCCTTTTGCTAAATTTGGTGACTGACGGGTAGAATAGCCCTTTGTAAGGAATAGCAGATGAGGAATGCTTTTTAATTTTTCTATGGTTTCCATAGAACCATAACTACTATCCATGGGAATGATGAGCTTTCTGTCTAAAGGATGTTCTCTAAATTTTGGCAGGGTAGCAGTAAGTAAATCTTCTATTCTATCCTTGCAATGGGTGTTGCCTGTATCTAAGAACAAAGCGACGGTTTCAGAGTTTTTTCCTGCAAAAGCAGCAGAAACTTGATAACCTAGCTGATTTTTCTTGTTTGGAAAGTAACCTTTGCTAGCACATTCGTAAGTTTTGCCATTGGCGATCAGCCCTGTTTGATCAAAATCAACGACAATTTCTTCGTCTAAAGAAAGGCTATTGCTATGTTTCATAAAAATTTGATGATGAATTTGTTGAAGTTGATGAATGCTTTTTTCATCCATCGCTTGTAGAAAGCGGTTGATCTGAGATTGGTCAGGAAATCTTTCCATGCCTAAAATATTTGCAGCCACTTTTTCAGGATGAAGTTTTTCATTAATATCATTTGTAGACTCACAGCCTACGGCAATGGAAGCAATCAAGGTCATCAGCTTTTGGTAAATAGTGTAATCCTTTTTAATCATTGGAAGCTGAAAATCTTCTAGCTCTTTAAAATACTCAGTTTCAGAAGCAAACTTCAGTAGTGAAACCAACCATGCTGAAGCAGTTTCTTCCTTGCAATTACTCTGGTGAAATGTTATCTTATTCATAAGGTAATACCGCCTTTCGTAGAGTTTTTGTTGGAAAAATACTACTTCGATAGGCACAAGGTGTTACCTTTTGTTATTTTTTTGGCTATATTTCCATGGATAACTTATCCAATCCATGATTAGATCTTTGTACAAAAGTTACGTAGATAGAACATCTTTTTATGCTACTACATGGTTGCCAGAAAATGTCTGGAGTAAAAACATATCTTCATTTGGAAAATCACATTATGAAGCCTTGGTAAAAGGAAGTCTCGAAAATAAGGGAATATTAAAAAAATTGCGACTAAGTTCTCCAAGGAGGATAAGGGTAATTCCGATGAATAGTCAGAGAAAGACAGAATATAACGTCTATTGGTATGAGAAGTTGATTGAAATATATAGAGATGAAGAGTAGATATCTACTCTTCATTACTTTAATCAATATAATTGTTAAAAAGCCAGTCATTTAATTACAAGTAAAGATAGTTGCGTTTATTGCTTATATTAGTATAAACCGCCGTTATACCCGATACGGAGAACCGAACGCATTACATGCAATCATGTGCAATCATGGGGACAGGTACCGCGATTCAAATAAAAAGATATAAATCAAGGTACCTTCCTCTATTTTTCAGTGTCCATGGTTTTCGTGTGATATACTCCCAGAGCAATATCTTTCAGATAGTGATTATCCTTTGTAAATTTCTAATATAATAGCCCCTTCCATATATAAATGGATTATTTCTATTCCAGTCGGTTAGGCTTTGTTCCCAGAAGCCACAAAAATACTAATTGCAGCTTTTTCATTACTGCAAATTGACTGAGTGCAGCAATTTTGCCCAATACAATCTACCACGACATCAGTCAGGCCTGCATCTATTAGCCATTCTTTGATATCCTTACGGTTAAAACCCATCCAGCGGTCATGATGTTCGGTTTTTAAAAAAAGAAATTGGTGCTCGTCAAGATCAGTTATTACTAGTTTTCCCTTTGGTTTTAATATCCGGGTCATTTCCTTTATAGCTGTTCCTGGTGATTCCACATGGTGAAGATACATGTTTGCAAATACATAATCTACAGATGCAGTGTCAAGAGGTAGAGCTTCCGATTCCCCTATTCGGTATTCAATTGAATTAAAACCAGCAAAGCGTTTTTTCATTTGTGAAAGCATGGCTTCGGATTCATCAACAGCAATTACTCTCAATCCGTGGGAAATTAAACCCTCTGTTACAAACCCAGTTCCTGCCCCAATATCGGCAGCAATTTGACCTGCAATAATACCTGCTTTTTTAAATGCCTCATCACGAACTGCAACAGTGAAAAAACTCTGTCGCATGCTATCCCAATTTTCAGCTACCTTTTCAAAATAATCTTTGCTACCCATGTGATACCTTCCTTCTATTATTGATTTAGTAAATCCATACCGGACTGAAATGCATTTCCCAGTTTCTTTCCGAGACTCCAATATTCACGTACTGTTGCGCAGTACACAAGGGGATTTATCTTAGAGATATCAATTTGGGGTCGATTATTTACAAAATTAACTTTGTCCTCGTCAATGTGTGTTTCGACAATCTCACCCATAATTAATAGGTAATCACCTAACTGAAATTCTTGTACAATCTTACATTCCAGATTGAAAGGACATTCTCTTATGATCGGTGTCTTTATTCTGCTTGCGGCTATCGGAGTTAAACCAGCTTTTATAAACTTGTTGGTATCCCTGCCGGAAATTAGACCGCAAAAATCTGTCTCCTTGTAATGATCAGCACTGGGGATATTCACAGTGAATTCTCTTGTTCTACGAATCAGTTCTAAAGTATACCTGCGGTTATCAAAGGAAACTCCAACGATTGGCGGAGTTGAGCTGAGCATGCCAATCCATGCTATCGTGGCCACATCAGCCTCCTCGATTGTCCCGCCGACTATCAATGCTGCAGGAGCAGGAAAAAAGACATCTGTTTGACCGAGCTGACGTTTCATTTTATCCCTCCTCATTTAATATTTTTTTTTAAAAAAGTTACTAGATTTTTTTTCAGTTTTATTGTAACATTAATGAAAAATAGTTACATGCGATTGTTTTGATTATATCAATCGGTTATATCGATGAGAAAGGAGATCAAATGGAACTACAGCAACTTAAAACATTTATAACAATTGCAAAAGTAAGTAGTTTTACTAAGGCAGCGGAGTTACTTGATTATGCCCAATCCAGTGTAAGTGGTCAAATAAGGGCTTTGGAGGAAGAGTTTGAAGTCAGATTGTTTGAACGTTTGGGAAGGGCGGTGTGCTTAACTGAGGAAGGAAAACGGCTTTTGGTTTATGCTGAACAATTATTGAAACTGGCAGAGGAAACAAAAGATTCAGTAACCGGAAGTACTCAGCCTAGAGGAACCCTAATAATTGGAGCACCAGAATCATTAAGTGTTTTCCGATTACCTGAGCTATTGAAAGAATACCGTAGTAGGTTTCCAAATGTAAAGCTTGTGTTGAAATTGGGAAGTTGCAGGGATATTCTTAGCTGGCTTAAGAAAAGCATTATTGACATAGCCTTTTTAATGGATACTCCTCTTGACGTTCCTAGTCTTGTTTCGAAATGTTTGTGCCAGGAGCAAATAGTTTTAATTGCCGGAAATGACCATTTTATGACAAATAAAAATACTATAGAATTAAAGGATCTTGAAGGAGAAGACTTGATACTCGTAGAAGAAGATGGATGCTGCTATCGAATGATATTTGAATCTCTGATGGCTGAAGCTGGTGTTTATCCAAGTTCAATTCAGGAATTTGGCAGTGTTGAGATGATTAAGAAATGTGTCATCAGCGGGCTGGGAGTTTCCATTCTTCCGCTTATTTCTGTTGAAAAGGAAATCAGAGATGGACAACTAAAAGAAATATCATGGAGTTCGCCAGACTTTAACATACATACCCAAATTCTTTATTGTAGGAATAAATGGCTTTCTCCAGCCTTGTCAGCAATGATAGAATTGTCAAAACAACACATCAAGAATAAAAGTATCTAACTCATGAGGATAGGGACAGATCCCTTATCCCTAATGATTTGATTCTATTATTTTCATTAGATAGATAAGCTAGGGTTAACGACAAAGGTTTTGATAATCTTTTACTAGGCGACAGGACTCTATCCCGAATGGAGGTTTAGTAGCAATAGATCGTTGCTTGAAATACATAAAAAACACCGCCGTTATACCCGTTACGGAGAACCGTACCACCGTTAGCTCAATGCATTCTTATAATATAAAGAAGAGCCACCGTCTGGAGGTGATGGCACATCTTCATCCATAAAGAATTTTAATCAACTTTCGCACATGGTTAATGTCCAGTAAACATTAAAAAATCAACAGTTTTGGACAATAAAAAAGTCCAAGAAGCCCCTTCTCGTGATATAATAGAAGTGAATAAAATCCCATTAAAATCAACGATTGGGAGGTTCTTGAATATGTCTATTGTATCACAGAAGATAAAAGTAGAAAATGGTTTTTCACGAACAGTCGATATCTTTTTTAAAAAGTTTCATATAAGTTCAATGCTGAAAGAGGCAAATGCATACAAGGAAAAGGGAATTCCTTGTGTCCAAGTATTCAAGGTTCTTTTTACCCTTGATTTTACGGGTAAGAATCTGTTTATGAATTATGAGGCCGAGAACTCACCTATACCATTTGCCCGGAAAAAATTGTATTTATTCGTGACCGAAGAAACAAGAGTAAATGGCTTGCCCTGATTTCTACGGATATAAACCTTCCGGAAACAGAGATCATCAGGATTTACGGAAAACGCTGGGATATTGAAGTCTTCTTTAAAATGTGCAAGTCATATCTTAAGTTAGCCAAAGAATTTCAAGGTCGTTCATAGGATATGATGGTTATCCACACTGCTATCGTTTTTTCAAGGTACATCATGTTAGCGGTTGAAAACCGTAATAACACGGATTTACGCATTGTGTCCGCCCGATGAGTTCACTATATTTTTGTATTTTACTGGTTTTTAGCTTCAAATATTCTTGTAATAAGCCAAATATAAAAATGATATAGAAAGATAAATATTACAGATATAGGGGCCCAATTTACTCTCTTTTCTAGATTAGTAGATTGAGAAAGATATATGGCATATGCTAAAAATGAAAAAGCAGTTATGAATTTAGATATAAGTTTAGATTTTTGATAAAATGGACTTTTAGAACTATGAAAATTTATTGAAGAAAAAGGTGATTTATTTTGCAATGCTGCACTAGTTAGTATAATTATGCTAACCAGCACAAATGCTTTAATAGTGGTGTAATTAGTTAACATATAAAAATCTTTTAATTCCATATTAAGTTATCCCCCTATCATTTTCTAAAGTTTTGCACTTTTAAAATAGTTACCAAAAATTTACATAATAATTTACAAAATAAAAGAGGAATATATGTACACAATACCTCTAGTCAAAGGAGTGAAGCTTGTGTACATTTATATTCCTCAAGAAATACTACAATTATTATTTCTCAAGGAACTGTTATCCATACCAAACTATAAATATTTTATTAATTTTATCTGGTGTCTTCTAGTGACTGAAGGTAAAAAGACTACCAGAAATATATATAGATATTGTTTCTTTTACAAGAAGCATCTTGCAAGCTGGGAACGATTTTTAAGTAAAAACCAATGGGATTGCATGGGCATCATGAAA
>NZ_LOEE01000073.1 GCF_001562415.1 Thermotalea metallivorans
TGAGCTTTGCAATTTCTTTTTTAATTTTCTTGATTTCTTCAAGGCTTGTAACATCTCCTTCTATGTTAATTGGAGATTTCTTTTTTACCCAACTTCGGACTGCTGTTTCACTTAGGCTATATTCGCTGCAGACTTCCTTGACTGTTTTACCGGATTGTACCAAATCTGCTATCATTGTTTTGAAATCCTCTGTAAAAGTTCTTCGATTTGTCATTTATGGACACTTCCTTTCTTAAATCTTTAGTATATCTAAAACCTTATTTTGTGTCCATACTTATATACTAACATCAAACTTCATTTTCAATTAAACAAGTTTTGCTCCTTTTGATAGTATATTTTTTATGACAGTATATTTTTATTTTTGTAATTATTCTTCTATCATTAAAAGAAAAGGGCTTTTAACCTTTAACTATAATTATGTGATTAAAATCTTAACATAACTTTATTATCTATTTGATGTGACTTTATTATTTTTAACACAAGTTTTTTATTCTCCACCCTTACCTCTTTACCCTTTTTAGAATAAAACTTAATCCTAACTATGTATACACATAAAAATTCATGTCAAACCCCCACACTCCTAAAACCCTTGTCCCTTCTCACCTTAACCCTATTTCCCCAACTCTTTCCAGATAAAAACAAGTCACGGTTTTAATAAGGTTTTTACTCTTATTTTACCGTGACTTTTACTAATTCTTTAATTTTTGATAAGTTTGTGTGGCATAAGATTAATATTGTAGAACTACACCTTATAAATATTATCAAATTGAG
The DNA here is from genome assembly GCF_001562415.1 of Thermotalea metallivorans. Classification (GTDB taxonomy): domain Bacteria; phylum Bacillota; class Clostridia; order Peptostreptococcales; family Thermotaleaceae; genus Thermotalea; species Thermotalea metallivorans. The sequence goes on from NZ_LOEE01000073.1 coordinate 772, forward strand.
GATATTTATCTACAAATGCTTTATTTGCAGCCTGGAGTTTTTCAAAAAACTCCCGATATGAGTCGCTAAATATTTTTAAATTTTCAATAAATATATCGTAATATCCGCTCTCTTGCTGAAATTTCAATAATAATTGCTGTATTTTACAGGCTGGTGATTTTTTATATTCATCTGAATTTCTGTATTCCAAATATTTTTCAATATCTTCTTTATTTTCTTCTAAATACATATCTATATTGTTTACTGAATCTACACCACTTTACAAGTAATGTAGTGATTTAAAAATAATTCCATAAAATAACAAAATCAGACACCTAAATCCTAGGAATACTAATCTTATGACAAACCAACACCCTAGGAGGCGTCTGATATTATT
>NZ_LOEE01000074.1 GCF_001562415.1 Thermotalea metallivorans
TGGTATAATGATAAAGATTTTTTCTTGGATTTTGTAATAATATAGAAAAATTATAATAATATAACATTTATAATCCTATACAGGATGAGGCAATAAAAAAAATTGCAAACTTCTACTTGACACAAACTTTACGGAAGCTTTGATTGGTTTTACAATTGAGTTATAGTATAATAATACTATAAAGACTTTATTTCTCTCATGAGATTGCTTTGGCCGGCTTTCTTATATAGAGAAATAAAGTTTTTTATTGATCTTGGGTTAACCTTAGATTAGATCCGCCCGTACTTAGATCGAAGAAGTAATTGCCGCTGCCGGAATAGGAGTAAACCCTAATTTTATAAGTGCCTGTAGCCGTAGGTGTATAGTTGATATTTTCTTGTCTGGATGTTCCTGTGGAAGAAGCCAGCTGATTTCCGTTGGCATCATATAAGTAAATATCAAAGTCAGGGCTTCCGCTGCTCCAATTCGGCATAATGAAGGTCACAGCAATAGGATAATTCTTGTTATCCACTGTAAACTCCCACATATCGGATTTGCCGGAGGATCCTAAGCTTTGGGAAGCATACATATGGTTTGGCACGGCAATATTATTGCCACTAAAACCACCTGCTTGCTTCACTGCTGCATAAGCGTCCAGTCTTCCATTGCCGTATTCAATGTCTTTTCCTGTAGGACCCCAATCCTGGGCAGTAGATGTCAATATGCTTTTCACTTGCGTAGGCGTTAAGCTTGGATTTGCATCCAGCATCAAGGCCACTGTACCTGCGGTAAACGGTGTCGCCATACTTGTACCGCTATAAGTAATATAGCTGTTGGTTGTATTGGTCTTGACGGAAGTGATATTATATCCTGGGGCTGCAATGTCAGGCTTGGTTCTTCCATCTGCAGTAGGTCCTCTGCTTGAGAAGTTGGTCAGGTTAAATCCCTTTTCTCCCACATCAGCCATAGCTGCTACCGTAATGGCCTTTTCAGCCGCACCGGGTGATCCGATGGTGTATCTTCCAGGTCCTGAATTTCCTGCTGCAACAACCACTACAATACCGTTATCCACAGCACGATTTACCGCTAAAGATGTAGCATCTGTTCCATCAGAACTTCCGCTGGTTCCAAGGCTCATATTGATGATATCAATTCCATAAACATTCTTATTTGTGATACACCAGTCAACGGCTGCAGTAACGTCACTCATGGATCCGTTGCCCTGCTTGTCCAAAACCTTTAATCCTACCAATGCCGCTCCCTTTGCAACACCTGCATAGATGGCATTACCGTCTCCTTCTCCTGCAATAGTACCTGCAACATGGGTTCCATGTCCGTTGTCATCATATGGTGTTGTCTTTCCGCCTACATAGTCTTTCCATCCAATAATCTTGCTGCCGTCCAAATCAACATGTCCACCATATATACCTGTATCGATTACTGCAACCACAACATCATTCTTGGAATAACCTTTTGGACTGCCATCCCGGTCTCCGTCCACATTAAAGTCGGTTCTGGCTTTTTCTGCCCCAAACCAATAGTTGGCTGTATTATTGAAGGCCTGAACAACTTCATCATATTCAATGTGCTCAACGATGTCCAGTTTTGATAATTTGTGAATCTGCCCTTTCTTTAGCTTCATTGCCATTGCCGGAATATTTTCATATTCATGCTTTGCCATGTATTCACCCAGAACTTCCTTCACTTTGCCTTTCTTTTCTGTATCCAGTTTGTCTTTGAAGACAACGATCACGGAAATCTCTTCATCATCATTGGCTTTATCCATTTTCTTGGACAAATTCTCAAACAGCTTGTCCTTATTTTCATCATATAACTTTATAACTTCTTTTTCTTTGATTTCTACCTTTGCCTTCTCCGTTACAATGTCCTGATCCATGGCAAAACCATAGGACCCGGTCAAAGCAACCATAAGCCCCAGCAGGATCATAGAAATAACTTTTTTGCATTTTTTCATATCATGCATTTTCCATCCCCCATTTTTTATAATTTTTTATTCTTCCTATGTTTTAGATGCCTCTATCCCTGTGCATTGGACTCACCCCCTTTTCATTATCAAATTTGCACCATGCCATGTAATCATCATTATTATTATTATAGTCTATTTAGTAAGTTTAGATTTTTGTTATATTTACTTACATATTAATATTTTTTTCTGCTTTCGTCAACTATTTTTTCTAAATTTTTAAAATATTTTTTATAAAAACTCCTACAGTTATTTACCTGCAGGAGTTTTTATGTTTTTAAAAAAATTCCTTCCGTTATGCGTCTGCAAGAAATTTTCATTCAAATAGCTGTATTTCCAATGCCTTATAAAACTCATGGTCTATGTTGTGGGTGATGGATAGATTATGATCCTTTCTGAATTGGATTACGGCTGCCTTCATTCCTTCTCCATATATGCCATCGATATGTCCATGATAGTAACCGTATCGTTTTAAACGTTTTTGCACCTCATATACATCGGATCCCCTATCTCCAGGCAACAAAATCCTAAACCCATTTCCAAAAGGGCCAAAAATACCGCCCCAGATTGTCACAGGTGTTCCTACTTTTACGTATCGATATAAGTCCTCCACATCCTTATTTCTCATCCGAATGCACCCATGGGAAGCGGCAAAACCGATGGAATTTGGCCTATTTGTCCCATGAATGCCATATCTGCCCCAAGGCACATTCTAATAAGAATACATCATTTATCTGGATTTAAAAACTTATAATGAATCTTTATTTCGGCATTTTCGTAGATCTCGATTTTTTCAATCAATTTTTCTAAGATAAACCGATCTAAGGTTTTAAATTCTAGCAGCTTTTTCGCAATATCTTCAATTTCTCGCTTTTCATCCTCCTTTCTATCCAATTCAGCAAGTTTCTTTTCAAGCTTCTGCAGTTTTTCATTTATTCCGTTCTTTTCGTCAGTAAACCCCTTATTTAACTCCAAAAAATCTTCTTCACTGATAATCCCTTTCACCTTATCCGTATACAGGGATTTTACCATTGCCTTCAGCTCTTCAAGTCGATCCCTGCATCTTTTAATATCATCTTGAATTTCCTTCTTCTTTCCATCTTTAAAACTTAACCCTACTGTTTTGTCTTTTATACCGTTTACATCAACATATTTTTGGATCATTTGTACCATATCTTCAATTACGATGGAAATCAACGTTTTTTCTTGTATAGAGTGTCTGCTGCAAAACTCTTTCGAGAAACGTTTGTAGGTTGAACATATAAGATATAAATGATTTCTTTTCGCATTATAGGTCATATACGAGCCGCAATCTCCACAATATACAAATCCGGAGAACAGCCTTGGGGTTTTTCTACATTTAAAATCTTGGTTGTTTTTTCTTTCTATCATCTTTTGCACTGTTTCAAACTCCTGTTTAGAAACAATGGGTTCATGGGTTCCCTCAACAATCTGCCAGTTTTCTCTGGGAATGTTGATAAACTTCTTGGATTTATAGGAAAGCTTCTCAGATTTTCCCTGTGCCATACTTCCCATGTAGGTGGGATTGGTCAATATCCACTTTATAGTGGTTGCATCCCAGTACATTGTTTTGTTCCGTCCGACATAGCTTGAATTTAAAACAGTTTTTTTATATCGAGAAGGGTTGGGAACGCCTTCTTCATTCAGTGTATAGGCTATTGTCGTGAGTCCCATTCCTCCAAGGTACATCTCAAAAATCCTTTTTACAATTCTTGCAGCTTCTTCGTCCACAATAATTTTATTCTTATTGTCAGGATCCTTTAAATACCCAAATGGTGCATGAGATCCGATAAACTGACCCTTAGCCCTTTTAATATTAAATGCGGTCCTGACTTTTTTGGATATATCCTTTGCATACATGTCATTAAATACTGATCTAATGGGTGAAAAATCATTAGCTGCAGACTCCCGAAAAGTGTCTATGCAATCATTTACTGCAATAAAACGTACCCTCTTTTCTGGAAAATACTTTTCTAGGTAGTACCCCGTTTGAATATAATCTCTCCCCAAACGACTTAGATCTTTTACTATGATTAAATTGACTAAACCGGATTCTATGTCATTTATCATATCTTGAAAACCAGGACGCTCAAAATTCAAACCGGAGTAACCATCATCAATATATATTTTAAAAAGGGTCCATTTTGCATCATTTACATATTTCTTTAGAAACTCCCGTTGGTTGTTGATAGATTCAGACTGTCCAGTTCCTTCATCCTCTTTTGATAGTCTGCAATATATCCCCACTCTCCAATATTCGACGGATATATTATCTATTTTTGAATAGCAGTTATCTGTGTACATTAATACCTCCTCTGATAAAGATAACTACCTACCTTTTTTGATCTTATACCATATGACAGGTAGTATCAATATTTTCATTTAGGATGCGTTTAATATATAAATTAATTTTTCCTTTATCAGTTCCTCCATAAGCTGCTGTATAGTTTTTCCTTCATCTTTAAATATTCTGTTTACGACATAATTCTTTTCTTTCATAAAAATCCTCCTTTCTCTCTTACAAAATATATATATTCACCTACCAATTTGTCCTATTTTAAAAAACATATTAATTCTCTTTTTCCGCTACAATTTTCAAAATAAAAAAACGAGGTTTACCCCGTTTTCAAATTAATCGTTATTGTTTATTTTTTCCTACCTTGAAGTGCTAATATATTTTTATAATCTTGGATAGGTTTTCTGAAAAAAAATCCTTAGGCAGATTACATAAATCAATGATGTCATCCTTATCCAAAGGAATTTCGTCTGCAATTTGCTGCTTGGTAATTTTGTTATGCTCAAGCAGTAATTCCGCTGCATCCCTTAATATTCTAGGTTTCTCTATCACTAACACATTATCCAAAGGTTCTCTTGTACGCCAGCCTTTAAAACTAATTCTTTTTTGAAAGTAGGTGTATTTTTCTTCACTTATCAAGTGAAGATCCAAGCATTTTCTGATTAGTGCTTGTATTGAGATTTTCCATTTTTCCTTTAATCGTATGAAAGTTTCCATGCTCAAAGGAAGTTCTTTGATCTCTTCAATAAAGACATCGCTAGGATATAAAAACTCAGATGCAAAATAATCTGCATCTTGCTCTATGTGCTTGGAGCCCTGTTCTTCTTCTCCGACTCCGTTATGCAGAATAAGATGGCCTAATTCATGAGCATGATCAAAGCGGCTTCTTACCGCTGAATCTTTATTTGAGCTGGTAATGATATAAGGAATATTATTAATCCATTTTGAAAAACCATCGGTTTTATTTTGGCTAATCTCTTTTTTAATTAAGATAAATCCTTTTGTTTGCAAAAGATATGCTAAATTCCCTATAGGCTTTTCTCCTAAATTCCAATATTCTCTTAATTTTTGTGCTACTACTTTTATATCTTCTTTTTTATATCCACAGGTTCCATAAGAAATGTATTTTGACAAATCTGGTATATCCGGTTTGGGAAAATCTATATATTGCAGATAAAAAGGCATAATTTGTTCATCCAGCAGCCTGATTGTTTGTTCTAAATGAGCCTGTGTTTTTTTAGGTATATTCTTGGTTCTAAAGTAAATAATACTCTCTTTTTTTTCAGAATTAGTATAAGGCGTATAAAAAAATTTTACAGGGAACTTCAGGGCATTTCTTAGCTTAAAGATAATATCTGTACTAATTGTAATATCACCTTTTTCATATTTAGAAATCGTTTGTTTTTTTATTCCAAGAAGGTCTGCCAAGTCCTCCTGGGTCATTTCTCTATATAATCTTGCTTGTTTTATTCTTTCCCCGACAATTTGTGATGTGCCCTCAGATGCCATAATATGTCTTCCTTTCAACTTACCATTTAAGATGTTCATTTGTCCACACCTTTTCATTACTTAAATTTTAATGTTTTTTTAAGGGAAAGCTCCTCCTCTTTAATCTTATCTTTATCGAATATCTTGCTATCTTGATTTGCCAATTCATCTTTATGTAAGTACAACATACTTATTGGTGCATGTAAAATCAATAAAGGTTTTTTAAAAGATGGATCAAAAAATACTATTTTTAATAACTCTAACCTATTTTCATCATCCATATGGTATAGCATAACGCCTGTTATATCATATTTCTCTTTTATTTCTGAAGATATAATACTTTGCAATTCAAATATTTCCTCAAAACACAACTGCCCTTCTAAATTATAATTAACGGACACTCTTTCTTTTAAATATTTTTTTGGATTTCTGATAAGGTCTTTTACATCTTTGCTACTTGTTATAGAAAGGGCTATTCGATTTTTCTTTATTTCAGCTAGTTTTGTCGTATGTGCTATAAACACATCTCCATACCTGCTCTTGGCTAAAGCATCCTGTACTTTTTCAGCTCTATAAAAATGCCATCCATTTCCCAGAACTAATTCCGATTTCTGATGGTCGTTAAATTTTTCGCCTTCCTTTTTTATAATTTCTGAAATTTCTTTGAAAAACTCATAATCAAACCATCTCATGATTTTTTCTTTCCATGCTTCTTTTACAACACCAAGTTCCTCTACCCTTACCACATCTTTCATAGCAATAGCATGTACATCTTCCCTTTGCATTGAAAAGCACATCTCCTTTTCATCAATTATTTACTACTATTGTATGAAAAATATACGAATTTGTCAATTATGGTAGGATAATTTTTGCATTTATTATCTATAAGAGTAAAAGTCGCAGGCACTTAGTGAAATCAGATTAAAAATGGGCACAGTCTTCCCTACAGCTAATTTTAGGTAATTTATTCACCCCTAGCTTTTGTTTTATAATTCGAATTTGGGTTTTTACTGTATTAATACTAATTCCTAGCTCCTCTGCAATTTCACTATTACTTTTACCCTCTTTTTGCAGAAAATAAATTTGAAGTTGACGATTACCAAGACCATGCGGTTGATCCTGCATTTGTGCCATCTTATACTTTTTTATTTTGGTAATGGTATCTCGATAGATACTAAAAACTGAACTGGGTGCCATTCCCAACATTTTCCCAATTTCCGTATATGAATATCGCTGTCGCAATAGGGCTATCTCCTTCTGTCTCTCTGTTAGTCCTGCTAATTGGATATCTTTTTCATCTATAGCCTGAAACTGGTATAGCACCCTGTTCTCCATTTCTGCAGTCATTTTATTTAAGTCTGATTCCATACTGCCTGCCAATTCCAGAAGAACCATCTCTTCCGCTGTTTTCTGTCCCCCCTGTTCTCGTAACTGCTGACGGTATCTGTTGATCTTGTTTTTACTTTCCCTATACTCTATACTCATATCCAACCACGAAGACCAATTTCCACCCGTTGCATGCATTATCCCTTCCCCCTTTGCTTTCCTAAAAATTTCATTGATAATTGAAGGTTTCTACAGTTTAATGTTGAAATCTTATACCAAACTTTTTATTTTCCTTTTGTCCTAAGAGTTACGTAAAAGCTATAGTTTAGGCTGTATCTTGATCCTGTAAGTTTTTGTCATCTAAATCGGTTAAAAAAATATCTCTAACATTCACTTGAAACAAGTCGGCTAACTTTATAGCCAATTCTAATGATGGATTTCTATTGCCATTTTCTATCATAGTATAAAAACTCCTTGAAATTCCCAGTTTTTCGGCTATGTAGTTCTGAGTTAGGTTTTTTGCTGTTCTTAACTCAATAAGTTTGTTTCTTTGGTTTCTCATTAGTCCACCTCCAGTTTGTAACTTATTGTTACTTTTCTTAATTTTATTATAGTAACCTTAAGTTATATTGTCAAGCAATTATTTTTCCATTGTAGCTTTTAGTGACATGTGTTACGTATTGTGACATTTCATGATAATATTTATACAGAAATATTTTAGGAGGAATACACATGACTTTTGGTCAAAGATTGTCCATTCTAAGAAAAGAAAAAGGCCTGACTCAAAGCCAGCTAGCAGAAGTATTAGGTGTGTCTAGAGGTACTATTGGCATGTATGAAATAGATAAAAGGGATCCAGATACTTCTACATTGGAAAAATTATCAAACTATTTCAATGTTTCTGTTGACTATCTCCTTGGAAGAACAGATATAAAAAATCCGTCTGATTATATACACAAAGCTGTCGAAGATGATCCAGAGCTCGCTGAATTTTGGGAAGAAATGAAAGAACGGGAAAGCTTGCAAATACTATTTAAACAAGTTAAACAATTGGATGACAAAGATATTAAACAAATCATCCGAATTATTAAGGCAATTGAAGATGAAGAAAATAAAGAGTAAAGTCCAATTTCCGTATATGAATATCGCTGTCGCAGTAGGGCTATCTCCTTCTGTCTCTCCGTTAGTCCTGCTAATTGGTTTCCCCTGAAAAAATAAAAGATTTTGATAGGCAAAAAGGAATTTGTGGCTCAAATGTAGAATTAATTATTATGAACATATGGGATATAGAATAAATTTCTCCAAGGAATCATTGAGCATATTCTT
>NZ_LOEE01000075.1 GCF_001562415.1 Thermotalea metallivorans
AAGAATTAATATTTGATACTTTCGTATCCAGCTTCGAAAGTGCCAAAATTTATTCAACCGTTAAAGAAGCTGTGCAGAGCTTCCTTGACAAAGATCAGGTAGCTTAGTCAAACTTGTAAAGTGGTATGAATCTATTATAGATGAATTAATTCTCTGCGTATCTGCTTCTTCCATCTGTCCAAGACCCTGCTGCAAAAATTCTTCCAATTCTTTGGGAAATTCTATTTCTTGAATCTTATCCAAATAATCAACAATTTTATTATATGCCCTTTCTTTTTCCTCAGTATCAATTCTCCCATTAAGAAACTGTCCAAAATGTACACATAAATACATTCCATAACCTCCTGGAAATGCTTGCAGCAGTTTTTCTTTGATTGTAAATTTCTTCTCAATGTCTTTTTCAATATAGGTAATTGCCTGCTCAATGTCATAGTCTTTTATTAACTGTTCCAGGCATTTTTTTTAGCCATTGATTTTTCAACTTCTAAATCCATTTTATATTTGCACTTTGCCAGAACAACGGCTTTATTTTTACTTGCAAGAATATCTTTGATTTCAGCAATACTGATGCCTAATTTCCTTAAAACTCCAATTTCTTTTAATACAGAAATATCTTCATCGCTATAATTTCGGTAACCATTATCCTCAACCGCTGGAGAAATCAATCCCTGCTGCTCATAATATTCAACTGCTTTTTTTGTCAATTTACATTTTTTACAAACATCTTTAATTAACATTCGTATCACCTCATAATTTATCATAGGCTAACCCCTAAGGTGATAGTCAATACCTATTTTGTATAAAGTTCAAAAATATACGCAATGTACAGAGTACTTTTTTATCCGATAAATCCTCACATTTGCTTTATCAACTTTCAATATCTTATCAGTAAATACTGCTTATATTCCATAGTGAATTAAATATTTATCCTTTTTTATCGCATCAGTTATCATTTCAATAAGGGCTTGAAGTTCTTGGGATTGATATTGACTATTTGCCTTGATAATAACATCTCTAAATTGTATAAGTGACTTTGGCGGGATGAGCGTTATCCCATAATAATCCAAGCCGTTTCCTGGCTGAGTTGTAACCTGAAAATATGTTTTTATCGCCATTAATTCTTCATTATACTTTATAATTAATTCTTCTATTAAATCATCATTTACAGAAATACAATTATGTTTTTCAGGCTCATACTCGTTATACCACTTGTTTTCTTCAAAAGAATCTATTATTCCAAACTCATGCTTCGCCAGACTATTACCCCCCTGCAAATGCATATAACCTCTCTTAATACACATTGTGAGAATATTATTCACTAAAGTTAAATATTTTGTAATGCTTTTGAAATTTCATCAAACCTTTCATCGGATATACCAAGTTTTTTCTTAAATCTTTCATCATTCATTCTTTCAACAATTACCTTGTCTGGAGATATTTCATTAATAATATTTTTTATCTTATTAACAGATTCCTCTGTATCATTATAGCCTTTAATAATTGTTACTTCTAAAATAAATTTTCCTTTATATTGTTTATTAAATAGAATCATATTTGAAATATATTCTTTTAGCGTATATCCTTCAATTGGTCTTTGGATTTTTTGAAAATCTTCTTCTGAAATTGCCTTTATCTCTCCAATAACTTCATCACATTTATTGGCTATTTGCATATATTCTTTTCTACCCAATAAATAGCCGTTAGATAACAGCCTTACAGGTACTCCCTTACTTTTGATTAAGTCAATGATATCACTAATTCTACTGTTTACAAGGGCTTCTCCTTTTGAGTTAATAAAAACTAAATCAACATTATTATTTTCTATCATACTTTCTAGTTCATTAAATGAATCATCTATTTCATCAAAGGACTGCTGTGTGTCTACTTTATTATACGACCTTCCAATAGGACAGAATATACAATCAAAGTTACAATACTTTTCAGGCAGGATATTTACTTCTAACACCCTTTTACCATCTTCAATATAAATATCTTTATAACTAAAAACGTTCATTCCTATACCCCCTAATTTACTCTATTACTATTTCCTTATTATTTATATCTAAAACTGAAATTTTACTTGTTCCACCTAAATTATCTTCTACTGATTTTGCCAAATCTTTTAATGCATTCTCAAATTCTACTACTCTAGTTTCGTCTACTAATTCAATACATAAGAAAGCATTAGTCGTATTTTCAGTAAGCATTGTTCTTATTGCTTCACGCCAGTTCCAGCATCTGCAAATTGCACCTTTATCATCTTTGTAGACTATTTCCCCTTCATATGGAGGCGAGTTCTCTTCGGTTCCCAATGGAATAAATTCCTCATTTCCAACAGCCTTAGTTAATCTTATATCACCAACAAATTTGTCTATATCTTCACCGCCACAAGGTAATGCATACCTTAATGAAATAGAGTTGTAAATATCCACAAGTGGATTAATAGTTCCTATATGATTGCCATTATGAACTCTCTTTAGTAATGCTTCTATGGATGACCTTGCACCTTTCTTTGTTTTAAATTTTTGGAATGCTTCTCTCCATACTTTTATTACTGAATTTTTACTAAATTCTGCATTCTGTAGATACTTTAATGCTTCCTTTTCTGCCTTTAAAATCATTTCTTCATATTGCTCTTTATCTTTTATGGAATTATCTATACCATGACAAATTACAACTCCAATCTTTGCATTAGGGAATACTCCTAAAAAATCATCCTCAATAATAAATTTTTTCATTTGAATACCTCCTCAATATTATTTAAGATAGTTTTCATTTTTGCCTGATTTACTTATTTGTATAGTATAATGAATCAGTCATTTTTTATATTAGCGTCAATGATTATTCAATTGATATTAATTCCAAACCAATGATTCCACCAACTATTAATACTATACGAACTATACGCATCATATCAATAGGTTCCTTAAACAAAATAATACCTAATAATACTGTACCAATTGTTCCTATTCCTGTCCAAATTGCATATGCAGTACCTATTGGGAAATTTTATAAAGACAATGATAAAAAATAAAAACTTGCAACCATTCCTATCAAAGTTAATATGCTGGATATTATTTTTGTAAATCCTTGTGAATACTTTAATCCCTCTGCCCACCATACTTCAAAAATTCCTGCTGCCACTAAGTAAAACCACTTCATAATTAGTCCCCCAAGATAAGTATTTGCATTCACCATAATAATATCTCATAGCAATATTTCAAAATAAGTAAAATAAAAAGCCCAAAGAAATATTATGAAAATATCTCCCAGGCTTTTATCCTTCCGTGTACACAGTTAACTGTGCGTTTTCTCTCGGACCTGCCAAATATAAATTGCGGAACCCTAGAAAACTTAAATATATAATTTAATTATTATTTAATACCACTTTACAAGTTTGACTAAGCTACCTGATCTTTGTCAAGGAAGCTCTGCACAGCTTCTTTAACGGTTGAATAAATTTTGGCACTTTCGAAGCTGGATACGAAAGTATCAAATATTAATTCCT
>NZ_LOEE01000076.1 GCF_001562415.1 Thermotalea metallivorans
GGATTCACTACTCTAACTAAAAGGCTTTCTATGTGATATTAATCCTGATGAACCGCCGGATACGGGACCGTATGTCCGGTGGTGTGAGAGGACGGTAGATAAATTAATTATCTACCTCCTACTCGATTGTTCATTAAAAAAGCGGCACAAATCTGAGCAGGAAGTCAAATCTCAAAGGTTTGTCTGCAAACTCAATAAATATACTAAATGTTGCCATAATATGCTAAATATTGTTATAATATTTTAAAAAGAAAATATTTTTTTTCTTTTCAATAATTTGTACAGGATTAATAATCAAAGACATAGAAAATATTTTATTTTATGGCATATTGTTACAGATTTATACCTATAGCTATTGTTATGTGCTGCATACATATCTGCTGCAAGAACAATGATATGTTAGGGGGTCGGTTGCATAGGATATTTTTATTACTTTTTAAACCGGTTGAATTTTCTGGCATTGCTCATAATTATGCATTGAAAGCAGATTGAGGGCAAATAGCCTGAGCAACAGGAGGGGGTTTTGTGAAAAAGATTCTGTTGGTAGAGGATAATGATGATATTCGAGGATTTATTAAAATAAATTTAAAAAGAGAAGGATATACGACATTAGAGACTGCTTCTGGAGAAAAGGCGATTGAATTATTTGATATATATACAGATATAGATATAGCAATCATAGATATTATGCTTCCGGGTATTGATGGATTTTTTGTAAGCAGCAAAATAAGACAAAAGGATGAAAAAACAGGGATCATAATTTTAACTGCAAAATCACAGGAAGAGGATAAAATCAACGGATTATCAAAGGGTGCAGATGATTATATAGTGAAGCCCTTCAGTCCAAGCGAACTGATAGCTAGAGTAAATTCTCTTTATAGAAGAGTTTCAATGGCCAGAAATAATAAGGACAAAATAACAGTGCGTCCTTTTGTTATTGATGTAGATTCAAGGAAATTATATAAAAATGGCAGAGAAATAGAACTTACCCACATAGAATTTGAGTTGATCAAGCTATTTGCAAATAATTCAAATAAGGCGCTGAGTCGAAATGAAATACTTGATTCCATATGGGGAGAGGATTTTATAGGCAATTATAAAATTGTAGATGTAAATATCAGTAGATTGAGGCAAAAGATAGAGGAAAATCCTTCAAATCCACAATATATAAAATCCATAAGAGGATATGGATACAGATGGGATGTCTATGATGAATGTTAGTATTTGTAAATTAATAAAATCTTTTTTGGTCTGCCACTTGGCGCTGCTGATAATAATTTTTTTGTTATCTTCATGCAATAATCAACCTGCTGATTTGCTCTCTCCGCCATTGCTTGATAAGAAACATCATGAAGCTTTTATAAAGATAAAAAATTTTATCCCCAAGAATTCTAAACTTACGTCTCCTCTAAAAGGAGACAATAAAAATGCAGTTTATTTGTTGGATTATAATAACGATGAGGCAGAAGAAATAATTTATTTTTATAAGACGGAGGATCCTTATGCTCCCTTAAGAATGGGGATTATAAAAGACAATAGCTTTATAAATGCTACGAGTATAGGATTCAGTGGAAATGAAATTGATAAATTTTGTTATTATGATTTTGATAGAGATGGAATTTTTGAATTTTTAATTCTAAAAATGAATTCAAATGGTAAACTAAAGGATTTCATCGTTGTTAAGGAACATTCGGGTATCTTAAAAGCAGTCTACGCAAAAGCCATTGAAGATTTTGAGCTTTTCGATGTCGATGGAGACGGTATTTTTGAACTGCTGGAATTTGACAAAAAGCATGCAAAGATGAACATAGTCAAATTTAAAGAAAATGATCGATTCGAAAGAATTGCAGCGGTAGACTTGGACGGAAACTTGAAAGAAATAAAGTCTATTACGATTGGGAGGGCCAGCAAAGATACAGACGCAATTTTTATAGACGAACAATTAGGAGAAGAAATTTCGGCTACTGAACTACTCATCCTGCAGAATGAAAGAGAAAAAAATGTTTTTTCAAATTATTTATATAAATATTCAGAAAAGATTTTAAAGCCATACTATGTGAAGTCCAAGGATGTAGATGGGGACGGGATTATCGAAATAGCTATCCCTGAAATGTTGAATCATTCAAAGGATAGTGCTGTTTGGATTCATAAGTGGTTTCAATGGGATCGAAAGAGAGGTCTTATTTACCATTGTTCTACATATGACAGCATGGAATATTATTTTGTAATCCCTAGATTTTTAGATGGAAAAATTCATATAGAAATTGAGGAAGAGAAAACATTGTTTTATTCTCAAAATAGAGAAAAACTTTTATTTTCAATCTATAAAGTTGATAAAAAACACCAAGAAAAAGGCCGAGGAGATAAGATATTTGAAGTGTTGAATGCAGATTATTACTTAGACTGTAAAGATATATCTATAAGAAAAGACGAAATTTTAAAGTCCATATGGAAGCATGAGGAATGATGGCATGTCAAGCATTAAAAAAAGATGGTTTAAAAATTATGTTTTAGGTGTACTTTTTGTGTTGTTCTTGTTGAATATCGCCTTTATAGTGATGATAAAAAACTATTATTACGCTAACATAAAACAAATGCTAGTAAACAAATCCGCCACGGCAGCAGATTTTTTTAATAAGTATGCCGAGTATAATAAATCCATGGAGCTTCTCTTAAAAAACTATGTGGAGGATTATTGCTTTGATGAAATCTTTGAAGTGCAACTATTAGATTTGAGCGGAAAAATTATTGCAGATTCTAAGGGGCTAAACCAGGGAAAATATGTTTGTAAGGAATCTTTGACTGTACCTGAGAATCAACCGATAATCCATGTGTTCAGAAATAAACAGACAAATGAAAATTTGATGTCAGCGTATGCTGCCATAAAAATAGATCATAAAGTTATTGGCATACTTAGATTTCTAACTTCCATTGAAAAAATAGATATAAGATTGAATTATTTGATTTATATTTCTCTTATGATATCATCAGCAGTTATTTTTACCCTGTCATTGCTTAGTATTTTTTTTACGAAAAGTATATTAGACCCGATAAAAGAAATAAATGCTGTGGCAAAAAAAATGGCGAAGGGAGAATTTGATACAAAAATACAAAAGAACTATAATGATGAAATAGGACAGCTTGCAGATACATTAAATTATATGTCCGGGGAAATATTGAAAATGCAAAATTTAAAAAATGAATTTATTTCTTCTATTTCTCATGAGCTAAGAACGCCGTTGACATCAATAAAAGGATGGAGTGAGACCATCGCCACAAGTGGTTTGAATGACACTGATGAAATCAAGACAGGATTAAGAATAATATCAAAAGAAGTCGATAGATTATCTCAGATGGTTGACAACTTACTTGATTTTTCTAAATTAGAAAGCGGAAAATTAAATTTGAATTTTGAATGGTTTGATTTTATTGACATCATAGAGGAAATATGGTGTTTGTATAAGACAAAAGCACATGCCAAGGAGTTGCATTGGTCTCTACAACTGAATGATGGAATAAAAAACATATATGGGGATAAATGCCGGTTCAGGCAGATCGTGATAAACATTTTGGATAACGCAATCAAATTTTCCAAACCGAATGGAAATATTTCCATTGCTGTTTCCAAAGAGGATAAGATAAAAATAATGGTTCAAGATGACGGCATAGGGATTCCGAAGGATAAAATAGAGAAGGTAAAGGAAAAATTCTATAAAATCGATGTCCACAAGGAAGGAAGCGGACTAGGACTGGCAATATGCCAAGAGTTGATTCAGCTTCATGGATGGAATTTAGCAATAGAAAGCAGTGAAGGGTTAGGAACAAAAGTAATCATTGAAATACCTGACTTTGTTGAAAACGCAAAGCTTGACTTTTAAAAGCCTTGCGTTTTTTTTACAGTTTCTTTGTCAAAATAAAAAAATTGAAAATATTTTTATTGTTGCCAATTTGTTACCAATAATATTAAAAATTGTTTTATGATATGTAATAAATATTATCATAAAACAAATTTTAGGTGGGAGGGATATAATGAAAAGGCTATTTAGTGCAGTGTTAAGCTTCATTGTTTTTGCAGGTTTATTTACAGCATGTACAGAGCCAAGTTCAAATCAGAACAACAGCGGAAAAGAGTTAAACAAAAGTCAAATTGAAATTCTACAAGCTGCTAATCCGGAAAAACTTCCTCAAGCTGCAAAGGATAGGAAGGATACTTTAATTGTTGGAACAACAGCCCCTCAAGGTACATTTAACCCTATTTATTCAGGCAGTGTATATGATTCGCGCGTTTGTTCCTTGATTTTTGATGGTTTAATCAATAATGATGCTGAAGGGAACCCAATTCCCCATGCAGCGGAAAAATGGGATATTTCTCAGGATGGAAAGACATACACATTCTATATTAAGAAGGGAATAAAATTTTCCGATGGGAAAGAATTAACTGCAGAGGACGTAGCATTTACATTTACTGCGATGTGTGATCCCAATTATGACGGCCCGAGAACGGATGCTGTAATGTATTTGGAAGGATATGAAGAATATAACAAAGATAAAGAAAATAAAGTAAAGGAAGTCAAAGGAATAAAGGTGATAGATCCCTATACAATACAATTTACATTAACTGAGGCACAGGCTCCTGCTATTTGGAATTTCGGATATGGAATTTTACCAAAGCATTACTATGGGTTTGAAAAAGGGAATATTCAGAAACTGAAAGATTTATTTCTTAAGCCTATGGGATCGGGAGCATATGTTTTAAAGAACTATAAAGCAGGGCAAGAAGTGGTATTTGAAAAAAATCCTGACTATTGGAAGGGTGCGCCTAAGATAAAGACCATTGTAATGAAGGTAACCAATGCCAACACGGTAGTTCAAGAATTGACAGCAGGCAATGTTGACATAGATGCTGTAGGAAAGCCGGAAATGGTTGAATTAATAAAACAGGCGGGTTTCTTAGATATATACAGCTATCCGGCAAATTCATACGGATATATAGGATTAAATCTTAGAGATGAAAAATTTAAAGATAAGAAAGTGAGACAGGCTCTTATGTACGGCCTTGACAGAAAGGGATTTATAAATGCTTACTATAAAGGCAATGGGCAAGTCTGCAATGCTCCTGTATCACCGGTTTCATGGGCATATACCGATGAAATCAATACATATGAATATAATCCTGATCTTGCAAATAAACTTTTGGATGAGGCAGGATGGGTTAAAGGGGAAGACGGGTTTAGATATAAAGATGGGGAAAAGTTTACAATCCATTGGATGACATATACCGGCAGCAAATATGTTGAATCGTTAATTCCCATATTAAAAGATAATTGGGGAAAACTTGGAATCGAGGTCATACCTGAACTTATGGAATTCGGTACCCTTGCTGAAAAGGTATACGACAAAAGGGAATTTGAAATGTATAACATGGCATGGTCATTAGCCATTGACCCAGATCCGTCAGGAATCTTTGCATTTGCCCAAGATGTTCCAGGGGGTAATAATTCTGTAGGTTGGAGAAACGAAGAAGCTGAAAATCTTATGAAGCGAGGACTAAGTGAGTTTAATCAGGAAAAGAGAAAAGAAATTTATAAGCAATGGCTTAAAATTGCTAATGATGATTTGCCATACCTGTTTTTAGGTTATAACAAAGATAATGTGGCTGTAAGCTGCAGAGTAAAGGGTGTAAATCCTTCGCCGTATATTGATTGGACATACGACATTCAAAATGTTGAAATAATTGATATTGAATAAAAATTGCCCGGGTCTTTCCGGGCAATATTCAGGAGGGCTTCAAATGAAACAGT
Source organism: Thermotalea metallivorans (assembly GCF_001562415.1). Taxonomy (GTDB): domain Bacteria; phylum Bacillota; class Clostridia; order Peptostreptococcales; family Thermotaleaceae; genus Thermotalea; species Thermotalea metallivorans. The sequence continues at coordinate 5,802 of NZ_LOEE01000076.1, forward strand.
ATATCACAAGAAGACTTTTGGAAATGATACCGGTATTGATTGGAATCTCTATTTTGATTTTTGCAATTTTTCAACTGGCCCCGGGGGATCCAGTTTCCACAATGGTTGATCCTAAGGCATCTGCAGCAGCAAAAGCAAAGCTGAGGGAGCAGATGCATCTAAATGAACCTATGCTTGTCCAGTATAAATATTGGGCAACTGATATACTGAAAGGCAATTGGGGAGAATCTTTTTATTTCAAGCAGCCTGTGAAAAAAGTGATTAATTCCTACATATGGAATTCCTTTTACCTATCCTTGGCTTCATTTTTGTTAAGTGCTGCGCTTTCAATTCCTATAGGGGTTCTTTCTGCCACACGACAGTATTCAAAGTTTGATTATATATTTACTGTATTTGCACTGATTGGGATTTCCATGCCATCCTTTTTCTTTGGGTTATTGCTAATAAAATGGTTTGCCGTCGATATAAAATTATTTCCTGTATCCGGAATGACGGTTCCCGGAAGTACAGCAACAGGTTTTGCGCTTTTTCAAGATGTAATGCATCATATGACGCTGCCTTTGGTAGTTTTGACGTTGGGGAGCCTTGCCGGTCTTATGAGATATACAAGATCCAGTATGCTTGAGGTAATACGCCAAGATTATATAAGAACGGCAAGGGCAAAAGGGTTAAGAGAAAAAGTTGTTATTTATAAACATGGCTTACGAAATGCTTTAATACCTGTCGTTACTATTTTCGGGATGTCACTTCCCGGGCTTTTTTCAGGAGCTATTATTACGGAACAAATTTTCAACTGGCCGGGTATTGGACCCATCGGTCTACAAGCCGTAAATACGAGAGATTATACCCTCTTAATGGGGATAAATATGCTGCTTGCGGCATTAACATTGTTGGGGAACTTGATAGCGGATATTACATATGCTTTGGTGGATCCAAGGATTAGATTTAAATAGGGGGGATACGGATGGAAATTGTTCGGGAAAACAGGATAGAGCAAAAAAAGGAAAAAATATTAGGACCATGGCAACTGGCATGGATAAGGTTAAAAAGAAACAGACTTGCTATGGTTGGGTTATATGTGCTTATTTTTATGGTATCCATATCTATTTTGGGACCCATAATCTCCCCATATAAAATGGAAACCATCGATCTTGCAAATATTTCAGCGCCTCCATCCATTGCACATCCCCTGGGAACTGATGAAGTCGGAAGGGACATTTTAACAAGGGTTATGTATGCGGGGAGAATTTCCCTGTCTGTGGGAATTGTTGCCGTTTTCATAAGTGTTGTGATTGGAAGTATGATTGGTGCTGTTTCAGGATACTATTCGGGGATAATTGATGCAATTATCATGAGAATCGTGGATATTTTTATGTGTTTTCCATTTTTGCCGCTTCTTTTGATGATTGCGGCAGTAATGTCGGATTATAAGATAAATCCCGATTATAGAATTTATGTTGTAATGTTGATCATAGGAATATTAAGCTGGCCAGGCCTTGCAAGAATAATAAGAGGGCAAATTTTATCTTTGAGAGAGCAGGAATTTATCCAAGCAGCGGAAGCTTTGGGACTCAGGGATAGAAGAAAAATATTCAGGCATTTGCTGCCGAATACTTTTGGCTCAATTATAGTTTCATCTACTCTTGGTGTAGGCAATGCAATTCTTACTGAATCTGTTCTGAGTTTTTTGGGTTTGGGAGTTACACCGCCAACCCCGTCTTGGGGGAATATGGTGAATGCGGTTACCGATGCCTATGTGTTTCAATTTCATCCATGGCGATGGATGCCGCCGGGAATTTGCATCTTCATTACAGTGATGGCAATCAATCTTTTAGGTGATGGACTAAGAGATGCTTTTGATTCTAAACTTAAGAGGTAGGGAGGGTATCGATGGAGAAATTGTTAGAAATTAAAAATTTAAAAACGTACTTTTACACAGATGAAGGGATTGTAAAGGCGGTGGATGATGTCAGCCTAAAAATCAACAAAGGAGAAACAATGTGTATTGTTGGAGAATCAGGCTGCGGCAAAAGCATAACGGCAATGTCGATTTTAAGATTAATACCAAATCCTCCGGGGAGAATAGAGGGGGGAGAAATTGTCTTTGAAGGCAGGGATTTATTGAAGCTCAGCGAAGAAGAAGTAAGAAGTATAAGAGGCAACGAGATTTCTATGATATTTCAAGAGCCGATGACATCCTTAAATCCTGTCTTTACAATAGGAAATCAAATTATTGAAGCGATTATGCTTCATCAAAACTTAAGCAAAAAAGCTGCAGTTGAAAAAGCAGTTGAAGTATTAAAACTTGTGGGAATTCCAAGGGCAGATGAAATAATAAATGCCTATCCACATGAATTGAGCGGCGGAATGAGACAAAGGGTGATGATTGCCATGGCAATGGTCTGCAACCCGAAACTTTTAATTGCAGATGAACCGACAACAGCCCTTGACGTTACGATTCAGGCACAGATACTGGATCTGATGAGGAAATTAAAGGAAGATACAAAGACAAGCATCATGCTGATAACCCATGATTTAGGCGTTGTTGCTGAAATGGCAGATTATATATCTGTCATGTATTCTGGCAAGATCGTTGAAGAGGCAAAGGTTTTAGAACTTTTTAAAAATCCCCTCCATCCATATACGTCCGGTCTTTTAGCATCAAAACCTCAAATTCATATTGATAAGGAAAAACTATATGCTATTCCCGGGCAAGTACCAAGCTCCTTTGACCTGCCGAAAGGATGCTATTTCTATCCAAGGTGTGAAAGGGCAATGGATATTTGCGAGCAATGTGCACCAAAATTAAAGCAAATCCATGATGGACATTATGTGGCCTGCCATCTTTATGGGGGTGAAGAAAATGAATGATGTCATACTGTCAGTGAAAAGGTTAAAAAAATATTTTCCAATAAGGGCAGGTGTATTTCAAAGAACTGTAGGTTTTGTGAAAGCAGTAGATGACATATCTTTAGAATTAAAAAGGGGAGAAACATTGGGGCTTGTAGGAGAATCCGGATGTGGAAAATCAACTACAGGGAGAACGATTTTGAGGCTAATAGAAAAAACTGATGGGGAGGTATTTTTTGAAGGAAAGGATATTTATAGATTAAAAAGGGAGGAGTTAAGGAGATTAAGACCTAATATGCAGATTATATTCCAAGACCCATATTCATCCCTAAACCCAAGGATGACAGTTGGAGAGATTATAGGAGAAGCTCTCATTGAGCATAAGGTGGCGGATAAAAATACGGTTGAAGATAAAGTACAAGAAGTTTTAGAAATGTGTGGGTTAAGCCTATTTCATATGAAAAGATACCCCCATGAATTTTCAGGAGGCCAAAGGCAGAGGATAGGAATTGCAAGGGTACTGGCATTAAAGCCAAAGTTTATTGTTTGCGATGAACCGGTATCAGCCCTTGATGTTTCAATCCAATCCCAGATCGTAAATTTGCTTTGTGAATTACAACAGAAGTTTCATTTTTCCTATCTTTTTATTTCTCATGATTTAAGCGTAGTAAAGCATATAAGTCATAGGGTGGGCGTGATGTATCTTGGTTCCCTCGTTGAACTTGCAGACAAAAAAGAAATTTATACCAATCCACTGCATCCGTATACCCAAGCGCTTTTATCGGCAGTTCCGGTTGCAGACCCAACGGTGCAAAGAGTAAGAAATATATTGGAAGGAGATATTCCAAGTCCGGCCAATCCTCCGAAGGGATGCAAGTTCCATACAAGGTGTCCTTATACAAAGGATATATGCAGAGCTGAGGTTCCGGAATACAAAAATGTAGGGAACAATCATTTTGTAGCATGCCATCGAATAGGAAGGTGAGATTATGGGGAATCATGAAAAGGAAATTATAAAATTGGAATGTAAAGATATTCTAGCCATAATGATTGCTCAGTTTGAAATATTGATGCCTCTTGTTCTGCTATTTTGTGTGTTGTTCTGGGGAAGCTTTAAAATATTGGCGTATTTTTTGCTTAGATAAAACAATGCTACAGTCTTTATAAATTGCTTCAGACAAAGTGGGGAAGGGGATTGCGAATGTGGGGAAGAAGCAGATCTTGCCCAAGCTTGCGGAAGCCCTGAGGATGCTGAAATAATCAAAAAGGAACGCGGTTTGCAGTGCCACGTTCCTTTTTTCTGTTATTTACCTTTGTTGATCTATTAATTTTATGCCTGAAACCTTCATGGCAAGTTTTACGGTTTGATAGATGAAAATGGTTGCAAAGATGTTGGTCACGGCTGTGGGCAGTACAATGCCCATGAATAAAATATGGAAGGGAGCCGGTAATCCCACCATATACAGGGCGGAAGTCAAGAATACAATGCCGCTGACGATTGTTCCCAAAAAGGAGATGATTCCGACGACGATGGTCTGCCCCTTCAGATTTTCCGTTAGCTTGATCAAAAGAAACACAAGGCTGCAGGTAACGAGCTTATCCATGATATTGGGAATCTGTCCCCCGGGAAACGTGGTGGTCATGGCGGTAATGATGCCTCCCAAAAGGGCCGTGACGACTGCATTTTTGAAATCTCGGTTGATCAATAGGGAGACAAAAATCACGGAAAGCATGATATCGAATTTCATATTTCCGATGGTGCCGGGTACAATCTGATGGAGTATATATCCGATGGCGATAAGCAATGCTGTTAAAATGCTTTTTCTTAGATTCATTCCAATCTCTCCTTTGATATATCGTTTTTTCTTTTTTCCAATGGCAATCCGATTCTTCTAAAGTTCACAACATATGCTTATCACCTCCCCATTGTCCGCAAATAAAAAAGCCCTTCATCCCTGCAACTAGGGACGAAAGGCTTGCTTCCGCGGTACCACCCAAATTAGATAGAAATCTTCTATCTCTCTCATCCGGATACGGAGCTGTATGGAACTCGATATCCTGTCTCTGTAACGGGAAACTCCCGGCTGCGGCTACTGCAATTTCGCCTGGCTTCTCCTAGGTCCATTCAACAGAAATCAAAGCGTCGGACTTCCACCAACTCCGACTCGCTGCAGCCAGATATTCTGCCTACTACTCCTATTCAAAGAATTTTCTCCATATTTGCTTATTAGGGCTATTCTACTACAAAGCTGCTATGGAGTCAATGGAAAAAGATAATTTTTATGGATCGATAAGAGAAATTGCCCTTTATTCTTGTGTACAACATCCCCCTTCTTTGTGATGGGTTTTCAGTTTGTTTACGATTTCAGGAACCATGTCAATTAGTTTTTCTAAGCCTCCTTGATTTTTGATGGGGAGTATTTCTACTCGATCTCCTTTGATAACGATCACAGCTGTCGGGGAGGCCTTTGCACCGATACCGCCACCTCCGCCCATGCCCGTAGAGCCCTTTGGATCTGTTCCGTCGCCGCCGCCGGTGCCTAGGCCGAAGGAAAGGGTTATCACAGGGATCAAAGTGGTTTCACCGATTTGGATGGCTTCTCCCACAACGGTTTTGGATTTCAGCAAGTTTTCTAACCTTTCAAATAAAACACTCACGTTTTCACTAAAATTAAATGACATATGCTTTTTCCTCCTTTTTATGGTTGATCATATTTTTCATCATATTTCTTACAGAGGCAGAGCGCAACAGTTTGATGGCCAGAAACAAGAATACGCCTATGATCATCCTGCCTTGCAGATGAAATCTCCCCTCCAATTTCTGGTCATCGAATACGGGGGTGATATGGATATCAAACCTTGAGAGGGAAGGATACAACATGCTCCACATACCCCAAAACATGCCCGTATGACAAGGATCATCAAAACCCAATTGCCCATCACATTCAAAACGGCGGGGTCTCATATGCTTTAGAAGACTCCTTGCAAATTTGAATAGGGCCCGAAATAGTTCTTGATTGAAATAACTTGCAAGGGGATGGCTTTTTTTCTGTTTTTTCTTTATTTCCTTCCTGTTCTTTTTATCTTTTTTCTTTTTGTGTCTGTCTTTTTCGAGTCCATGGATATGGTGGAATATTGGAAAGCCTAGGATATGAAACACCCAAGACTGTGGATGATGTTTTTTCTTTATTCCAGATACTTTTACACCGCCGAAGAGCCATGATATTTCACCCCGGATCTCATAATCCTGGTATCTGTATCCTGTCCATGTGTATTCAAAGGGAATACAGCATAGGGCAAGGAGAAAAGTGAAAAAAATAATCCCTAGGACACGGAGAACAATCCAAAAGATCATAGGCGTTCCCTCAATGTCAGCAGCCTTTCTCTACCCTTAAATAGGATGTCAAAGGTTTTGTATAGGGCAGAAGGTGTATCTTTGATGCCTTTTTCAATGGCGGCTGCACCAGATTTTATCCCCGGTACGGCTTCTAGGAATAAAGCGGCATGTCGGAATATATTTCGCTGGACATGGATGAATTCCTTGATACCAAAGCCTTGATTTTCTGCCGGTGCCAGTTCACCCAGCGCCTTGGTTCGAAGCAAGGTGATATCTGGTGGTATATCCATTTCATCAAGAGATTCCAATTCCCACATGAGCAGTTTGAGCTCTGTCAATTCTTTTCTGCATAAGGTACAGCTTTTCAGGTGTTCTTCCAATATAATTTTTTCCAGGGGGGCAATGGTTCCGTCTAAATACTCATGAAGCAAAAATTCGTCAAATTTACATTCTCCCATGCTACACCTCCCAAAGGCCTTCGTTTTTCAGCCTGTCTTTTAGGAGCCGACGTCCTCGGAACAGGTGGGTTTTCACTGTGCCGAGGGGTAAATCCATAACCTCCGCAATTTGCTGATAGCTCATACCTTCCACATGCCTTAGAATAACGGCGGTTTTCATATCCTCGGGGAGTTCCTTGATGGCCTGCTCTAAAGATCTCTTTATATCCAAAAAGGTGATTTCTTGTTCAATGCTGGTACCGCAAGCAATCCATTGCTCCGGGGAATTTTCTTCCCCATCGGGAGATATACGGACGGAAAGGGCTTGAACTTTTTTTTGTCTGATGAAATTCAAACAGACATTGACCGTGAGGGTCTTTAGCCAAGGCAAAAGGGGACGGTTTTCATCAAAACGCTCCATGTTTCTGTAAATTTTTATGTACACTTCTTGCATCAGGTCGAGGACATCCTCCTTGGAATGGGCATAATAATAACAGAGCCGGTAGATATACTTCTCGTACTTTTCCAACAGGAGCCCATAACCTTCTTCATGATGATCTTTGCAGAGGCGTATTAATTTTTTATCGGAAACATCCAAAGCACCTCCCCCTTTCCGTCGAAGTGTCTATATAAATAAATACCCGTCATAAGTGAAAAAGTTTCATTTTTAAAAGCAAAACCTTTTAGATATTTCTAGGAAAGAATCCATTGGCTGTGGAGGATTTTGAAAAAAGGCAAGGAATATAAGGGAGAGATGCAAGTTGAAAAATCAGAGGAGGATGAAGAAAAAATGAAAAAAAGATGTGATTGGGCAGGAAAGGAACAGATTTATATAGATTATCATGACCAGGAGTGGGGAGTACCCGTTCATGATGACCAAAAACTTTTTGAATTTTTGTTATTGGAAGGGGCCCAGGCAGGACTCAGCTGGATTACAATCTTGAAAAAAAGGGAAAACTATCGTCAAGCCTTTGATCATTTTGACCCTATCAAAATAGCCTGTTATGACGAACAGAAAATTCAAGATTTGTTGGCCAATGAGGGAATTATCCGCAATCGTAAAAAAATTGAAGCTGCTATCGAAAATGCCAAGGCCTTCTTGGCGGTACAAAAAGAATTCGGAAGCTTCGATAGGTATATCTGGCAGTTTGTAGGAGGAAAACCTAAGAAAAATGCTTGGAAGAACCTCAAGGATGTGCCTGCTACTTCACCGGAATCCGATGCCATGAGCAGGGATTTGAAAAAAAGGGGCTTCAAGTTTGTGGGATCCACCATCTGCTATGCTTTTATGCAGGCGGTGGGTATGGTGAATGATCATGGGACGGACTGTTTTCGATATAACGAAATTGAACCGTAGGGATCCTAAGGGAAAATTTGTTCTGGAGAAGAAAACTACAGGTGTGGGGAAGAAGCAGGTGCCCAAACCATCAATAACTCCATAAATTTTTGTGCGGCAACGGGGATGGGGATTTGACTATGGGTAATGAGGCCCAAATCCCTGGTGGGAATATCCTCTTTGATGGAGAGGGCAAACAATTCCCCGTTTTGCAATTCCTCTTCTACGGCATCGGACATCACATAGGAAATGCCTAAGCCGATTTTTGTCAGCTCTACCAAAAGATCCACGCTGTCCAGCTCGATCTCGGGAATCATATGGATTTGGTATTTTTTCACAAGTTCATCAAAAAAGTTTCTGGTGGTTGAATTTTTTTCCAGGAGAAGGAGGGGATAGGATGTTAGGTCCTTTAGCGAGATTTCTTTGCTTTTCAGATGGGAAAAAGCTTCTCCGGCCACAAAAATATCTTGGATTTTTTTTAAGGGCTTTACGCTCATTTGAGAATAGAAGTCCAGCGGAAGCATATTGACGATCCCAATATCGATGATGCCCTTTCTTAACAAATCGATACACAGGGGCGAAGGCCGGTTGGTGATGCGGATTTTGATGTGGGGATACCGGCGGTGAAATTCCTTTAAGTGAGGGAGAAGATAGTATTTGCAGATGGTATCACTGGCGCCGATGCGTACTTCCCCCTGTTGCAGATTTTGTATGGCTTGGATGCTTCGTTCTCCGGATTTGATACAATAGAAGGCCTGTTCGATATGCTTGAATAGAGTTTCCCCTTCAGGCGTCAGGCGTATCCTCTTTCCGTGCCGGGCAAAAAGTGGGGTATTGAGTTTTTCTTCCAACTGCTTGATGGATTGGCTGACGGCGGACTGGGAGATGTAGAGCTGGTGGGCGGCCTCTGAAAAGCTTAAGCCCTTGGCAGCATAATAAAAGACTTTATATAATTCAAAATTGATGTCCATTTATAAACACTCCTAATATAGAATATTAATACCATTAATTTTTCTTATTTATTATATTATGCTACAATCAAGTTGTAAAGATACGCGGGGATTTTTGTCGATGATGATGAAAGGTGGGAAAACCCAATGGAAAAAGCAGTGCGAAGGATATATGTTGAAAAGAAAAAAGGCTTTGATGTGGAAGCCCGTCATTTGTTTCATGATCTGAAAGAAAACCTTGGCATTCAGGGGCTGCAGGATGTTCGCATTATCCACCGTTATGATATTGCGGGAATTTCCGACGAGGAATACGAAAAATCTCGCATTACCATATTTTCCGAACCGCCCGTAGACCATGTATACGATGAGGTATTGCCCTATGGTCCGGAAGACCGAGTTTTTGCCATGGAATATCTGCCGGGACAATATGACCAGAGGGCAGATTCTGCCGCCCAATGCATACAGATTTTGACCCAAAAGGAAAGGCCTGATGTACTGACGGCAAAGGTGATTGTACTGGGCGGAAACATAGAAGAGGAACAGTTCATCAAAATCAAAAATTACTGCATTAATCCTGTGGACTCTAGGGAAGCATCCTTGGAAAAACCCGTTACCCTTCAGATGGAAGCAGCGATGCCGGAAGATGTGGCTGTACTGGAAGGCTTTATCCATAAGGATGAGCAGGAGCTTGTCTCCTTTCGGGAGGCCATGGGCTTTGCCATGAGCCTAGAGGATTTGATTTTCTGTCAAACCTATTTTCGAGATACGGAAAAAAGAAATCCAACCATCACCGAATTGAAGGCCATCGACACCTATTGGTCCGATCACTGCCGCCATACTACCTTTCTCACAGAAATTGAGGATGTAAAGATAGAGAACGGAATTTTTACCAATGTCATCAAAAAGGCTTATGATGAATATATGGACTCAAGGGCTTATGTTTACGAGGAAAAGGCCAAAGATGTATGCCTGATGGATATTGCCACCATGGGGATGAAAGAGCTGCGCAAAAGAGGAATGCTTGAAGACTTGGATGTGTCTGATGAAATCAATGCCTGCAGCATTGTGGTCCATGTGGATGTGAACGGTCAGCAGGAAGCGTGGCTGATCATGTTTAAAAACGAAACCCATAACCATCCTACGGAGATCGAACCCTTTGGCGGCGCTGCCACTTGTTTGGGGGGAGCCATTCGAGATCCCCTGTCGGGCAGAACCTATGTGTATCAGGCCATGCGTGTGACAGGAAGTGGTGACCCACGAGCAAGGATTGAAGATACACTGCCGGGAAAATTGCCTCAGCGGAAGATTACCACCGGAGCCGCAGCGGGATACAGCTCCTACGGCAATCAAATCGGTCTGGCCACTGGACAGGTAGCGGAAATCTATGATGAAGGTTTTATAGCCAAGAGAATGGAAATCGGTGCTGTCATTGCCGCTGCCCCAAGGCAGAATGTGGTGCGGGAAAAACCTTGTGAAGGGGATGTGGTGCTGCTGGTAGGAGGAAGAACAGGCCGGGACGGATGCGGCGGGGCAACGGGTTCTTCTAAGGAGCATACGGAGGAATCTATTCTTACCTGTGGTGCCGAGGTGCAAAAAGGAAATCCTCCTACGGAGAGAAAAATCCAAAGACTCTTTAGAAATCCGGTGGTCAGCAGAATGATTAAAAAATGCAACGACTTTGGTGCCGGGGGGGTTTCCGTGGCCATCGGAGAGCTGACAGACGGCATCGAAATCAACTTGGATGCTATTCCCAAAAAATATGAAGGCCTCGATGGGACAGAGCTGGCCATTTCGGAATCCCAGGAACGTATGGCGGTGGTTGTTTCCCAGAAAAATGCAGCCAAGTTTATCGAGTATGCTAGGGAAGAAAATTTGGAGGCTGTTGTGGTGGCCAAGGTAACGGGAGACCGCCGTTTGAAAATGTTCTGGCGGGGTAAGGCGATTCTCGATATCTGTAGGGATTTTCTAAATACCAATGGGGTAAAACAGAAGACAAAAGTTTTTGTCAAGGCCCCTGCACCGGAGAAAAACTATTTTCATTCCATGGCAGAGGCCATAGAGCGGCATCAGGAGGACGTAAAGGCTGCATGGTTGACAAATTTAGAAGACTTGAATGTGTGCAGCCAAAAAGGCTTGGTCGAAAGATTTGACAGCACCATTGGCGCAGGAACGGTCTTGATGCCTTTTGGCGGAACATACCAGGCAACGCCGGCGGAAGCCATGGTGGCCAAAATACCGTTGATTTCGGGGGAAACTTCCACAGGAACCATCATGAGTTATGGCTATCATCCAAAGCTGTCTGCATGGAGCCCCTTCCATGGTGCCTTCTATGCAGTGCTGGAAGCCGTGGCCAAGGTGGTAGCTGTAGGAGGGGACTACAAGACGATCCGGCTAAGCCTCCAAGAATATTTTGAAAAGCTGGGCAAAGATCCGGAAAAATGGGGCAAACCCTTCAGCGCTTTGCTGGGTGCCTTCTATGCCCAGAAAAAGCTGGGTATCCCAGCCATTGGGGGAAAAGACAGCATGTCGGGAACCTTTAAGGATCTGGATGTACCTCCGACCCTTGTGGCCTTTGCCGTGAACGTAGTGGATGTAAACCATGTGATCTCTCAAGAATTTAAAAAGGTCAACAGCCATGTAGTATATATACCCCTCTTGCGGGATGAATATGAACTGCCTGATTTTGAGAAGCTGGATAGACATTATGGAAAAATTACAGAACTGATCCGTGCCGGTAAAGTGCTTGCCAGCCACACTGTCAGGGTAGGCGGAGTTGCAGCGGCCATCAGCAAGATGTGTTTTGGAAACAGAATTGGTTTCCGATTTGAAGAAAAAATGGAGCTGGCCAGTCTGTTTGCACCGGATTATGGAGGAATTCTTCTGGAGATCGATGGCAAGGAAGATATTTGCAGCCTGCTCGAAAACATTTCCTACAAGGTTCTGGGAAAAACTCAGGAAAAGGAAGCTATCGAAATAAACGGCATGGAAATCTCCTTGAGGGAAGCTCTTCAAGCCTGGGAGAAACCTTTAGAGAAAGTATTCCCTACAAAAACAGAGGAAATCCGGGGGATATTGACCGATACCCCCTATCATGGGGGAACTCCTTCCAGACCAAGGATAAAAATAGCAAAGCCAAGGATCTTCATTCCTGTGTTTCCGGGGACAAACTGTGAATATGATTCTACAAAGGCTTTTGAAAATGCCGGCGGAATCGTAAATACCCTCGTCTTCAGAAATCTGACGCCGGAGGATATAGAACAATCCATTGTGTATATGGTGCAAAAGATTGACAGTGCGCAAATCATCATGATTCCGGGAGGATTTAGCGCTGGGGATGAACCCGACGGATCAGGAAAATTTATTGCTACGGTTTTTAGAAATCCTAGGGTGAAAGAGGCTGTCATGAGATTCCTAAAAGAACGGGATGGACTCATGTTGGGAATCTGCAACGGTTTTCAGGCATTGATCAAGCTTGGATTGTTGCCCTATGGCGAAATCAGAGATATGGAGGAGAACAGTCCTACGTTAACCTTTAACAAGATTGGAAGACATGTTTCCTGTATGGTTCGCACCAAGGTGCTCTCCAACATGTCTCCATGGCTGCAAAAGGTAAAGGTGGGGGATATCCATACCATTCCCGTATCCCATGGGGAAGGAAGATTTATTGCCAATGAGGAGCAGATCAAAGAAATGGTGCAAAGAGGGCAAATTGCTACCCAGTATGTGGATCTCGGAGGGAATCCGACCTATGATATTGCCTACAATCCCAACGGTTCCATCAATGCAGTGGAAGGAATCACCAGTCCCGACGGGAGAATTCTGGGTAAAATGGGACATTCGGAGAGAATCGGTTTCCATGTAGGAAAGAATATTCCCGGTGAAAAGGATCAAAGGATTTTTGAGGCAGGGGTGGCCTATTTTAGGGATTAGGACAAAAAAGGATGACGGTAGAAGGCAGGAAAGATAGCATCAGAGAAACAACCTAAAAAGTGAACGAATAAGCAATATTATTAAATTAATGTTCGAAAATATCCATATCAATAATTTAAAAAACAATAAAATATTCGACAAAATCATTGACAAGGGCGTAGACCTTTGATATTATAATAGTGCAAGGACAACTTCAGAAAATCAGCACACTGACTCATATAATTTTGGTAATATGGTCCAAAAGTCTCTACCAGACAACCGTAAATTGTCTAGCTATGGGTGAAAGTGTATCTAGGGTTCCGGCTTTTATAGCTTGACTTATTGTAGAATTGTGCTATCTGGGCATAATAGTGACTAGGGAAGATAGGTTGGCTGAAAAAGTGACTGGTCCGAGTGATACAGGTATTGCGGCCTTGCGATACTACACCGAGGGGAGAAAAGCCCGGGCGGGGAGGTTTCACTTTTGTGAGCATCAAACCTTCCTTCCCGGGCTTTATTTTGTCTTATGAAAATGTATAAGCCGAATATTTCCCCAATGAGACAAGGAGGATGAAGATGGAATTAACGAACAAACACAACAAAGGAGCCCTTGACAGCTTATTTAAGCTGGGCGAGCACAAAACAAACGTAAAAACGGAGATGATCGCCGGAATTACGACCTTTATGACCATGGCCTATATCTTGATTGTAAATCCGGACATCTTGAGTGCTACAGGAATGGACAAAGGAGCTGTTTTTACGGCTACGGCATTATCGGCTGCTATTGCAACCTTCTGCATGGCCTTCTTAGCCAATTTGCCCTTTGCATTGGCACCGGGCATGGGACTGAATGCATTCTTTGCTTTCTCTGTGGTATTAGGTATGGGCTATAGCTGGCAATTTGCTTTAACAGCCGTACTGATTGAAGGGATTATATTTATTATTTTAACGTTGCTGAATATTCGTGAAGCCATTATCAATGGTATGCCTATGGTCATCAAAAATGCAGTAAGCGTAGGTATTGGATTGTTTATTGCCTTTATTGGTTTTCAAAATGCGGGAATTATTGTTAACAATGATGCAGTCCTCGTGGGACTTGGGAATGTAAAGGATCCGGGCGTTCTGCTGGCATTGGCGGGAATTGTGATTACGGGAATTCTGCTGATCAGAAATGTCAAAGGGGCTTTGCTGATCGGTATGATCGCTACGACAATCATCGGTGTATTTATCGGAAAGGCTGCCTTACCAACTACCCTTGTCAGCGCACCGCCAACCCTAAAGCCCATTTTTGCTCAATTTGAATTCAAGCAAATTTTTACATTTGATATGTTATTGGTTGTATTTACTTTCTTATTTGTGGACTTATTCGATACAATCGGTACGTTGATCGGTGTTTCTACAAAGGCCAACATGCTAGACAAAGACGGAAAGATTCCAAAGGCGAAGCAGGCATTATTGGCTGACGCCATCGGAACAACGGCGGGTGCCCTATTGGGAACAAGCACTGTTACAACCTATGTAGAAAGTGCTTCCGGGGTAGCGGAAGGCGGCAGGACAGGATTGACGGCATTGACAACGGGCGTGTTGTTCTTGGCTTCTACAGTTTTTGCACCGGTCTTTACCGCAGTACCGGCACAAGCTACAGCACCGGTATTGATCTTGGTAGGTTTGTTCATGATGAGCCCTATTCTAAAAGTGAATTTTGATGATTTTACTGATGCAATCCCGGCATTTCTTACAATCATCATGATGCCTTTGACATACAGCATTGCAGAGGGCCTTGTATTTGGCGTGATTTCCTATGTGCTTCTGAAAAGCTTCACCGGAAAGGCAAAGGAAGTTCATCCGATGCTGTATATTATTGCCATACTGTTTGTATTAAAGCATGCCGTAGGTTAGAATTTCATAGCCCGAAATAGATGATGCAGTCTATATCGGGCTTTTTTGCAAGCAAAATAGAGGAGGGATTAATGATGAAAGTAGCAATGGTGATGGGAAGTGATTCCGATTATCAGGTGGTGGAGAGAGGTGAAAAGATTTTAAAGGATTTTGGTGTAGATGTGGAGGTACATGTTATTTCAGCCCACAGGACGCCCGATCGTGCAATGGAGTTTGCAAAAACAGCAGAAGGGAAGGGAATTGAGGTGATCATCGGCGCAGCAGGAAAAGCTGCCCATCTTCCTGGGGTTCTGGCTGCCCTGACAGTGTTGCCTGTTATCGGGTTGCCCATTAAATCATCCACTATGGACGGATTAGATTCTTTGCTGTCCATTGTGCAGATGCCCAAGGGCATCCCTGTGGCGACGGTAGCCATCGATGGGGCTGAAAATGCTGCTCTGTTGGCAATACAGATTTTATCGGGAAAATATCCGGAGCTCAGGGGGAAAATGAAGGACTATAGGAAAGCCATGGCAGATGAAGTGATTGAAAAAGATAAGCAATTTAGAATCCGATAATGCTATGAAAAATCCACAAAAGGGAGGCAATGAGTATGCAAAAATTAGAAATGCTTTATGAAGGAAAGGCAAAAAAGGTATTCAAGACAGAGGATCCCAATCGATATGTCGTTGTATATAAGGATGATGCTACAGCTTTTAACGGTGAAAAAAAGGGGACCATTGAGGATAAGGGAATCGTCAATAACAAGATGTCTGCATTGTTGTTTAAGCTATTGGAGGAAAAGGGCGTACCCAACCATTTTGAAAGCCTGCTGAGTGATCGGGAAATGTTGGTGAAGGCTGTAAAGATCCTGCCTTTGGAGGTTATTGTAAGAAATGTGGCGGCAGGCTCTTTGGCAAAACGTCTTGGCCTTGAAGAGGGCGTGGAAATGAAAACAACGGTATTGGAGTTTTGCTACAAAAACGATGCACTGGGCGATCCGATGATCAATGACTATCATATTGAGGCCATGGAATTGGCTACAAAGGAACAGCTGGAAGAAATTAAGAGATATGCCTTTCAGGTCAACGAAGTACTAAAGGAATTCTTTATCCAAAAAGGTTTAAAGCTTATTGATTTTAAACTGGAATTTGGTCTGTACCAAGGGAAAGTGATACTTGCTGATGAAATCTCCCCAGATACCTGCAGACTGTGGGATGCAAAGACAAACAAAAAAATGGATAAAGACCGCTTTAGAAGGGATTTAGGAGAAGTAGAGGAAACTTACCAAGAAGTTTTGGCGAGATTAGAGAAATAGGAAAAGGGTGGAGGGCAGAGCAGTGTATCCAATTCATTTTGATAAGTTAAAAGAAGAATGCGGGGTGATCGGTATTTGCAGCCCCGGTATGAAGAACATATCCCAGTTGGCCTATTTCGGTCTTCATGCCCTCCAGCACCGGGGGCAGGAGAGTGCAGGGATTGCAGTCAATCAAGATGGGAAAATTACCTATTATAAAGAGATGGGGTTGGTCCAGGAGGTATTTTCCGATACGGTGCTACAAAGGCTGCAGGGAGATATTGCCATTGGGCATGTGCGGTATTCCACCACAGGAGAAAGTTATGTCACCAATGCCCAACCCCTGGTTGTCCATTATAAAGGGGGCAGCATTGCTTTGGCACACAACGGCAATCTGGTCAATGCCCAGCAGATTCGAGAGGAATTGGAGGAGCATGGGGTTATCTTCCAAACCTCTATTGACAGTGAGGTCATAGCCAATCTGATTGCCCGGTATAATGCCATGCCCATGGAAGAAGCCATCCAAGAGGCATTAAAGAAAATCAGAGGGTCTTATGCTTTGGTTATTACCTGCAGGGACAAACTGATAGGGGTAAGGGACCCTAACGGATTGAGACCCCTGTGCATAGGAAAAATAGAAGGAGGATATGTGCTGTCTTCCGAAAGCTGTGCCTTTCATGTATTGAATGCAGAATTCATTCGAGATGTGGAAGCCGGAGAAATGGTGGTCATTGACGGAAATGACATAAGAAGCATTCCGTATGCACCTAATGGAAGAAAAGCCCTGTGTTCCTTTGAGTTTGTATATTTTGCAAGACCGGACAGCGTAATGGACGGAAGGAGTGTCTATATCAGCAGGAGAAATGCAGGCAGGATCCTGGCACAGGAACATCCCGTGGAGGCGGATATGGTGATTGCCGTGCCTGATTCCGGTACGGTGGCTGCCATAGGATATGCGGAAGAATCAAAAATCCCCTTTGGAGAAGGGCTGATGAAAAATAGGTATGTGGGAAGAACTTTTATCCAGCCGGACCAAAGAATGCGGGAGTTAAGTGTGCGGCTGAAATTGAATGTGCTCAAGGAGAATGTGAAAGGGAAAAGACTGGTGCTGATTGATGATTCCATTGTGAGAGGAACCACCAGCCGAAGGCTTGTGGATATGCTAAAGGCTGCGGGAGCCAAGGAAGTCCATGTAAGAGTCAGCTCTCCTCCCGTGAAGTTTTCCTGTTATTTCGGTATTGATACCCCCACGAGGAAAAATCTTGTGGGAGCACTCCATTCCGTGGAAGAAATCCGGCAGATGATCGGGGCAGACAGTCTGGGGTATTTAAGTATAGAAGGCTTGATGAAGTCTATTCATATGGACGGACAAGGTCTATGCAACGCTTGTTTTAGTGGAGATTACCCTATGGAAGTGCCAAAGGAAGGCAATAAGTTCCTATTTGAAAAAAGATAGAGGTGAAGCCAATGGAGAAAAAGTCGCTAACCTACAGGGATGCAGGCGTAGATGTGAACGAAGGGGCAAGGGCCGTAGCATTGATGAAGCAACATGTGAAAAAGACCTTTACCAAGCAGGTTTTGTGTGATTTGGGCGGCTTTGGAGGATTGTTTGAACTAGATTTGACAGGATATGAAAGACCTGTATTGGTCTCCGGTACGGACGGCGTGGGAACAAAACTAAAGATTGCCTTTCTCATGGATAAGCATGATACCGTGGGACAAGACTGTGTGGCCATGTGTGTCAATGATATCCTGTGTCAAGGTGCAAAGCCCCTATTTTTTTTAGATTATGTGGCTGCAGGGAAATTAAAGCCGGAAAAGATTGCAGACATTGTGAAAGGAATTGCTGATGGATGTCTTCAGGCGGGATGTGCCCTGATCGGTGGGGAGACGGCGGAGATGCCAGGCTTTTATGATGATGGAGAATATGACATGGCCGGTTTTGCCGTAGGCATCGTGGATAAGGATAAGATCATCGACGGCGCAAAGATAAAGGATGGAGATCTGTTGATCGGCCTGCCTTCCAGCGGGATTCACAGCAACGGATACTCTCTTGTGCGGAAACTGTTCTTTGATCGACTGAATATGACGGTGGATGCTTATCTGGAGGAACTGGGCTGTACTTTAGGGGAGGCATTGATTGCTCCTACCCGCATCTATGTGGACGTATGTATGAAAGTCATGGAAAAATATGAAATCAAAGGGATGGTTCATGTGACCGGAGGCGGCTTCTATGAAAACATCCCCAGAATGATACCCCAAGGCTTTGGTGTGGAGATTCAATTGGGAAGCTGGCCTGTTTTGCCCATATTTCAAATGATTCAAAAACTTGGGGATATTGAGGGAGATGAAATGTTTGCTACTTTTAATATGGGAATCGGCATGATCCTAGTGGTGACACCGGAGGATGGGGAGAAAATCATGGAAGATTTAAAATCCATGGGTGAAGCGGCCTATATCATCGGACATGTAGTTCGGGGCAAACATGGGGTGACCTTATGGGACAAATAAGCATGGCTGTTTTTATCTCCGGCGGCGGGACAAATCTGCAGGCAATGATTGATCATATAGAAAAGGGAGCCATTCCAGGAAAAATAGAGGTCGTGATTTCCAGCAGAGAGGATGCTTACGGACTGGTGAGAGCAAAAAAACACGGCATTGAAGGCATTTATATAGGAAAAAAGAATTATCCGGACTTGGAAGAAAGAGAAAATAAAATATTGGCTGTTTTGGAAGAAAAAAAAGTTGACTTGATTGTGCTGGCAGGATATATGAGTATCTTTGGGGAAAAACTGGTAGAGAAATATAGAAACAGGATTATCAATGTACACCCTGCTTTGATCCCCAGTTTCTGCGGCAAGGGATTTTATGGGGAGCGGATCCATCAGGCAGTATTGGATTATGGAGTCAAGGTAACCGGTGCTACGGTTCACTTTGTGGATGAAGGTACGGATACAGGTCCTGTGATCCTGCAGAAGGCTGTGGAGGTAAAGGATGAGGATACGGTCCAGACCCTGGCCAAGAGAGTGCTGGAAATAGAACATGAACTGCTGCCAAAGGCTATACAATTATTTGCTGAAGGTAAGCTGGTGATAGAGGGCAGAAAAGTGAGAATTATCCGTTAGATGTTTATAGGACAAAGGAGGTCTTCCCTTTGAAGAAGCGTGCGTTAATCAGTGTTTCAGACAAGACAGGGATTGTGGAATTTGCAGGAAAGCTGAAGGCTTTGGGGATTGAAATCATATCCACAGGGGGGACAGCGAAGACCCTGATGGAAAATGGAATTGATGTCATCTCCATTTTCCATATTACCGGTTTTCCCGAGTGTTTGGACGGAAGGATAAAAACCTTGCATCCGGCGGTCCACGGAGGACTATTGGCTATGCGGGATCATCCGGAACATATGAAGCAGATCGAGGCACTGAATATTCAACCCATCGACATGGTGGTAATTAATTTATATCCTTTCAAGGAAACCATTGCAAAGGAAGGAGTTGCCTTGGAAGAGGCCATTGAAAATATCGATATCGGCGGACCTGCCATGCTGCGGTCTGCTGCCAAAAATCACAAGGATGTGGTGGTGATTGTCAATCCCGGGGATTATGGCAAGGTCTTGGAGGAATTGACTGCTGCAGGAGAAGTATCCTATGATACAAAGTACAGGCTGGCCTTGAAGGTCTTTGAGCATACGGCCCATTATGATGCCATGATTGCCCAATATTTAAGGGAAAGAATCCATGGGGAGCTGCCCGATCTGCTGACCATGACCTTTGAAAAAGTTCAGGATCTGCGATATGGGGAGAATCCCCATCAAAAGGCAGTTTTTTATAAAGAAACAGGGAAGGTAGAAGGGTCTTTGGTGAACGCTATACAGCTCCATGGCAAAGAACTGTCCTTTAACAATATCAATGATGCGAACGGGGCTTTGGAGTTATTGAAGGAATACGAGGAACCGACGGTGGTAGCAGTAAAACATACCAACGCCTGTGGCGTAGGCAGCGGTTATGATATTTATGATGCTTATTTGAAGGCCTATGCTTGTGATCCCGTTTCTATTTTTGGCGGAATTGTGGCGGCCAATCGCAAGATTGACGAAAAAACGGCCCTGGAGATGAATAAAATCTTTTTAGAAATCATCATTGCACCGGATTTTGAGGAGGAGGCATTGGAAGTTTTAGCTTCCAAAAAAAATATCCGGCTCCTGAAGCTTCCGGACATCGAGAAAAAACAGCCTCCAAATGCCATGGATATAAAGAAAGTTCACGGAGGACTTTTAATCCAGGAGGTAGATTATGAATTGTTTGTGGAGGAAGATTTGAAAGTTGTAACGGATCGCATACCTACGAAAAAAGAGATGGAAGATATGCTCTTTGCCTGGAAGGTAGTGAAGCACATCAAATCCAATGGCATTGTGCTTGCCAAGGATAAGCAGACCTTGGGAATCGGTCCGGGTCAGGTGAATAGAATTTGGGCAGTGGAAAATGCCATTCGACAGGCCAACATCCAAGTCAAAGGAAGCGTATTGGCTTCCGATGCATTCTTCCCCTTCTCCGATTGTGTAGAGGCTGCGGCCAAGGCCGGTATTACGGCGATCATTCAGCCGGGCGGTTCTGTCAGGGATGAGGAGTCGATCGAGATGGCCAATCGGTATGGAATCACTATGGTATTTACAGGCATGAGGCATTTCAAACACTAGGGGAGTTTGTGGGAAATTCGTTGGAATCCGGGAGGTGAATCCATGAAAGTATTGATTATCGGCAGCGGTGGTCGTGAACATGCCATTGCGTGGAAGCTAGGCCAAAGCCCAAGGGTAGAAAAGCTTTATTGTGCTCCTGGCAATGCAGGGATCGCCGGCATAGCAGATATTGCAGACATCAAGGCTGAGGATATAGAAGCCC
This sequence comes from Thermotalea metallivorans, assembly GCF_001562415.1. GTDB lineage: Bacteria > Bacillota > Clostridia > Peptostreptococcales > Thermotaleaceae > Thermotalea > Thermotalea metallivorans. The sequence goes on from NZ_LOEE01000076.1 coordinate 26,694, forward strand.
TATGCCGTTTTGCAAAGGAACAAAAGATTGATTTGACGGTGGTGGGACCGGAGGCTCCTTTGGTGGCAGGCATTGTGGATCGATTCGAGGAAGAAGGTCTGAAAATATTCGGCCCCAACAAGTTCTGTGGCCGGCTGGAAGGGAGCAAGGCCTTTGCAAAGGATTTTATGGTAAAGCATGGGATTCCCACAGGCCGATATGCGGAATTTACAAATTTGGAAGAGGCCAAAAAAGCTGTAGGCATGTACGGCTATCCTATGGTGATTAAGGCCGACGGACTGGCGGCAGGCAAGGGTGTGGTGATTGCGGCCAATCGGCAGGAAGCATTGGAAACCCTGGAAAGCATCATGGGGGAGAAGCGGTTTGGAGAAGCCGGCAGCCGAGTGGTCATCGAAGAATTTTTGACGGGCATTGAAACTTCTATTCTGTGTTTTGTAGATGGTGAGACCATTGTGCCCATGGCCAGCGCTCAAGATTATAAAAAGATTTTTGATGGGGATAAGGGGCCCAATACGGGAGGTATGGGAACCTACTCTCCGAGCTGTATTTATGACGAAACCATTGAAGAAGCCGTGAAAAACCAAGTTCTCTCGCCGATTATTAAGGGTTTTCAAAAAGACGGCTTTGATTACAAAGGGATTCTTTTTATCGGTTTAATGATTACGAAGGAAGGACCAAAGGTATTGGAATTCAATACAAGATTTGGAGACCCGGAAACCCAGGTGGTATTGACAAGATTGGAAACAGACCTTTTGGATATCATGGAAAGCATTTTGCAAAAGAAATTAAAGGAGCAGGAAATCAAGTGGAGCCAGAAGAAAACGGTATGTGTGATTATGGCATCCGGAGGCTATCCCGATGATTATGAAAAGGGAAAGGTGATTGAAGGATTGGATGCAGTGGATGAAGATGTGGTAGTATTCCATGGAGGAACAAAATTTGAAAAGGGAAAGATTGTAACCAATGGCGGCCGGGTGCTGGGGATAACGGCCTGGGGCGATACCACAGCGGAGGCAAGGGAAAAGGCCTATAGCAATGTGGCGAGAATTTCCTTTGATGGCATGTATTACAGAAAAGATATAGGGCTATTGGATGATTTTCGAAAATGAAAAGTTTTTTCCACGATGGGGCAGGATGAAAATCTTGCCTTTTTGATTTGGAACATTCTGTGTACCTATTGGAAAATCAAATTTTTTGATGAGGTTGTTTTTTATGAGATGGATATGATATATTAAATATAAAAAAAAATTTATATGTAGAAGGAGTGATCAAAATGGAGATGCGATGGAGTCTGGATGCATTGTACCCTTCTTTTGAATCGGAAGTTTTTCAAGAGGATTTGAAAAAATGTGATGAAGAAATCGAAAGCATGAAGAGATGGGCGGAGGAGAATCTAATCAGCAGTGACAGGACGGCAGAAAAAATGGAAACCTATATTCAGATGCAAAACCGGTTTTTTCACCTATTTACCCGTTTGTTGAGTTTCGGAGAATTGCGTCTTAGTGTAAATGCCAGGGATGAGAAGGCCCTGCAGATTGTAGAGCGTCTGGAATCAAAGGGAACAGAGCTGGCGAAGCCCATGGTGATGTTTCAAAAATGGATAAACAATATAGACAATTTGGACGAAGTGATTGCCTCTTCTAAGATTCTGGAGGAGCATCGATTCTATTTGGAAGAGATTAAGAAAAACAGCCGATATCTTTTAAGCGAAAAGGAAGAAATTCTCATTGCGAAAATGAAGAATACAGGGTCCAATGCTTGGTCAAAGCTGCAGGAACTGCTCACCTCCACTTTGCTGGTGGATATGACGGTAGATGGAGAGAAAAAGCGGCTGCCTTTGACTGTGGTGAGAAATATGGCCCATGATCCCAATCCTGATGTCAGAAGAACAGCCTATGAAGCGGAGTTGAAAGCCTATCCAAAGATTGAAGAATCCTCTGCTGCCGCCCTGAATGGAATCAAAGGAGAGGTTATTACTCTGGCACAAATGAGAGGATATGATTCGCCTTTAGAGGAGACCCTTATGAATTCTAGGATGGATCGGGAAACTTTGGAAGCCATGCTGACAGCCATCAGAGAAAGTCTGCCCGCCTTTCACCGGTATTATAAAAGAAAAGCTGCCCTTCTAGGGCACGACCGTGGTCTTCCTTTTTATGATTTGTTTGCTCCTATGGGCGGAGGAAAGATGCAACTTACATACCGGGAGGCCAAAGATTTCATTGTAGAAAACTTTAGAACTTTCAGTGAACGGCTGGCTAATTATGCCCATGGTGCCTTTGAAAAGGGCTGGATTGATGGGGAGCCCAGAGAGGGAAAGCGGGGAGGAGCCTTCTGCGCCAATCTTCATGCCATAGGGGAAAGCCGTATCTTATTGAATTTTACAGGTACTTTCCATGATGTGAAAACCCTGGCCCATGAGTTGGGACACGGATACCATGGGTACTGCCTGGTTGGGGAAACTTACTTGAACAGCCATTATCCTATGCCTATTGCGGAAACAGCTTCCATTTTTTGTGAGACGATTATTCAAAAGGCGGCCTTGAAAACGGCTTCGTTGGAGGAAGCCTTTGCCATTCTGGAGAGCAGTCTCATGGGGGCAGGACAGGTTATTGTGGATATCTACAGCAGATTTTTATTTGAAAGTGAATTATTCAGGCGACGGGAGGAAGGATCCCTATCGGTGAATGAATTGAAGGAAATGATGATCAAGGCCCAAAAAGAAGCTTATGGAGACGGGCTGGCTCACGATGTGCTGCATCCTTATATGTGGATCAACAAACCTCATTATTATGATGCATCCCATAATTATTACAATTTCCCCTATGCTTTCGGACTGCTGTTTGCAAAAGGATTATACGCGGAATATTTGAAACGAGGAGAAAGCTTCGTGCAGGAGTACGATCGATTGCTTTCCGTCACTGGCAAGAAGACGATTGCCGATGTGGCGGCAATGATGGGGATAGATATTCACAGCATTGATTTTTGGAGATCTTCCTTGAAATTGATTGAAGAAGAAATTGATAATTTCATATCTTTAAAGCCATAACATTAGAAAGCTAAAGGGATGGGATTGAAACCATCACTTTAGCTGTGAAAGGGGATTAGCGAAGGGCCGTATTCTTTTTGCTTTGAGGACTGGCAGGAATGCCTTCGATTCCCAATTTCTCTGTAAATTCCGTTGTGTCCTCATAAAATCTTAAACTGTCGATGCAATCCACGTCCCTTTGCATGCGGTCAGGCATTACATAAGCATTTTGCCTCTTTTCCATAATGGGAAAATCTTTGGCATTGTAGGTACCGTCAATGAGATTCTGGGCTTCATTGGCACCAAAATATCGATCTTTTTTATCAGCCATATGGCTCACACTCCTTCTTTCATTATTATTATTTATTATTACTCTGAAGGAGAAAGATATATGTAAGGCAAAAATTAACTTTTGCTTGCTATGCCTATTCATAATGAACTTTAAAGGATAAATTTTCTTGTTGACTAGAGTTTGTCAGCGCCCATGGCAGCTAGCATTTAGAACCTATTTCCTATGGGCTTTTAGCCATTGGCCAGCATACCTATATATTTAAAAAGCAGGGACGACGGCACCTTTATATTTTTCTTCAATAAATTGTTTTACTTCCGGAGATTGCAAGGCTCCTACCAATTTTTTTATGGTTTCCTTATCTTGATCTTCCGGACGGACGGCTACAATATTGGCATAGGGAGATTCGCTGCCCTCAATGATCAAGGAGTCCTTTACAGGATTTAAACCGGCTTGCAGGGCATAGTTGGTATTGATGACGGAAGCATCCGTATCTTCTAAAGTTCTTGGAAGCTGTGCCGCATCAATGGGTTTAAAGACCAGTTTTTTTGGATTTTCTTCAATATCCTTTTCAGTTGCTTCGAGACCTGCATCTTTCTTGAGCTTGATAATGCCCTTGGCATCCAGTAGGATGAAAGCCCGGCCTTCGTTGGTAGGGTCATTGGGGATAGCGATGACAGCCCCATTTTTCAAATCATGGATGGTTTTGATTTTCTTAGAGTATAAGCCTAAAGGCTCTACATGGATTTTTCCGACGCTGATCATCTGGATCCCCCGTTCTCTGGAAAATGCCTCCATGTAGGGAACATGTTGAAAAAAGTTGGCATCGATTTCTTTGCTTTCCAAGGCCAGGTTGGGATTTACATAATCGGTAAATTCTACAATCTCTAGTTGAATGCCTTGCTCCTGCAATTTTGGCTTGATAAACTCAAGGATTTCTCCATGGGGGACAGGGGTTGCACCGACTTTCAAGACAGTTGCCCCCTTGCTCTTTGAAGCAGACGGGGCAGTGCAGCCGCTGAACAGCAGGGACAGAATGACAAAGCCGATGATAGATACAAAAATGTTTTTTTTCATGATGCTCGACCTCCTATTTTCTATTGAGAATTTGTGCAGCTCTATTGCCGCAGTATTGAATGATTTGTACAAGCAAAATTAAAACCAATACGGTAGCAAGCATCACTTCTGTCTGAAAACGGTGATACCCGTACCGGACGGCCAGGTCTCCCAATCCACCTCCTCCCACGACACCGGCCATGGCTGAATAGCCAAGGATATTGATGGTTGTTATTGTGATTCCTAAGACCAAAGAAGGCATGGCCTCGGGAATTAATACCTTTGTGATCATCTGCAGGGGTGTGGCTCCCATGGCAATGGAAGCCTCAACAACTCCCCAATCTACTTCTCTGAGGGCTGTTTCTACAACCCTAGCAAAGAAGGGCGTTGCGGCTATCACCAGGGGGACAATGGCTGCGGTAGTGCCAATGGTAGTTCCTACAATCCACCGGGTGAAGGGAATGATAAAAATCATCAAGATAATAAAGGGCAAGGATCGGGTCATGTTGACCATATAAGAGAGTATGCTGTGAATGAAAGAATTGGGCAAGATGTGGTCCTTATCCGTTACTACCAGAATGACACCCAGGGGCAAGCCCAGGAGTACAGTGAAAATCATGGAAACCAATACCATATACAATGTTTCTCCCAGGGAAGGGAGAAGAAGTACAATGAAATCATTCATGATGAACTACCTCCACTTTCACATGATTTTTTTCTAAATAATCGATGATTTGCATCCATTGGGGAGAATCGGCGTCCACTTCAACTGTCAGCTTGCCGATGGGTTTTTCCTGAATCCATTCGATCCTGCCCGACAGTATATTTACTTCCACGTCAAAATGCTTGATGAGTCTTGCAATGATCGGTTCTCCCGCACTTCCCTCCGTAAAGGACAGGTTGAGGATTTTGCCGTTTTGCAGATGATTCGGCAAATGATGAATCTGATCTACAAAATGTTTTGTGATGCCGTGGCCGGGTTTTGAGAAAACATCAATGGTTCTCCCCTGTTCGATGACCCTGCCGTTTTCCAATATGGCCACATGGCTGCAAATTTCTTTAATCACGTCCATCTCGTGGGTGATGACAAGAATGGTTAGGCCCAAGGATTGGTGAATCTTTTTTAACAGTGCTAAAATTTGCTTTGTTGTTTTTGGATCCAAAGCCGATGTAGCCTCGTCACAGAGCAATACATCGGGATCTGATACCAAAGCCCTGGCAATGCCCACCCTCTGTTTCTGGCCACCGCTTAACTGGGAGGGATACACATGGGCTTTGTCTGTCAAATCCACCAGTTTTAAAAGCTCGGTTACTTTTTCCCGGGCCACTTTTTCCGGAGTCTTATTCAATCGAAGGGGAAAGGCAATATTCTCAAATACCGTTTTGGTGCTCAGTAAATTAAAGTTTTGAAAAATCATGCCAATTTTCTTCCGAACTTTTCGCAGCTCATCAGGAGAAAGGCTGGTTAAGGGGATATCGCGAAGCCAGATTTCACCCTTTGTAGGTTCTTCAATCCGATTGATGCATCGAATCAGGGAAGATTTTCCCGCGCCGCTGAGGCCAATAATGCCATAGATGGACCCCTGTTCAATGGACAGGTTGATATCTTCCAGGGCAACGACCTTGCTTTTTTCTTGATGGTAAATCTTTGACAAATGACGAATATTAATCATAACTTCACTCCTTTATAACTGTATGGTGATAAAACATAAAAGCAATAAAAATACACACCTACGAAAACATGGATGTCCTAGGGTTTGGATTGATATAAACAATAGAACTTGGGGTACATCCTTAGGGATCAAATGCTGTTGCAATGGACCAGGAAAATGGCAAAAGGATGATTTCCTGTGCATGAAAAAAGCCTCTTTCACAGAGAAAGAGGCATAGAATCATTGCTTCTCTCTCATCTGTCGGTACAATCGTACCGCAGGAATTGGCACCGATGCTTTATGATAAAGCCGGTTGCCGGGTTTCATAGGGCCAGTCCCTCCACCTCTCTGGATAAGAGATATCCATCGTATTCAATTGTCGTGAATAGTGAAATTAATGTTAAGTATAAAGCTTTTTTTCATCATTGTCAATATACTTTTTTTAATTTTATTCATGATGGCAAAAGGATATAATAGATAAATATAGAATATAACATGCAAAAGAACAATCTGCTACCGGAGAGAACAGTTGTTTTCAATGGAGGCAAGAAGATTTGAGGTGATCCGATGACCTATCATTCCAAGTTAAAGTGTGAATTTGTGGACGAGCTCTTCGAAGCCATATTGCTGCTGGAAAATACAGAAGAATGTTATCGTTTTTTTGAAGATATCTGTACGATCAAAGAAATTCAAGCCATGGCCCAGCGCTTGAAAGTGGCAAAACTTCTGCGACAGAATAAAACCTATCATGAAATTGAGGAAAAAACAGGTGCCAGCACAGCAACCATCAGCAGGATTAACCGATTTTTACAATACGGTGCCGATGGTTATAACCTCATATTGGACAGGCTGGAAGAAAAACATCAAAAAGGGGAAGGAAAGTAGATTTATTTTTCAATCTATATAAGATAAGGAATGGCATAGGCGTTGATAGGTGAAACGATAGGGTTTCATCTATTTTACTTTCAAAGGCAAATAGAACAAAATTTGCCGCAATCTGCTGCAGGAGAAGGGGTGTCTAAAGGAAAAAAATGAACATACGTTCTAAAAATTCTGCCATATGGTTGTATTTACCGGAAAAATCCTTTAAGATAGTTATAGGACAAAGGAAAAGAAAGGAGAAATCCAATGGATTTAGCAAATCTCAATGAAAGGCAGCGGGCAGCCGTTGAAAAAACGGAGGGGCCCCTATTGATTTTAGCCGGAGCAGGATCGGGGAAGACGAGGGTACTGACCCATAGAATTGCCCATTTGATAGAAAATTTAGGCGTATATCCGGGAAACATTCTAGCCATTACTTTTACCAATAAAGCAGCCAAAGAGATGAAGGACAGGGTGGAGGATCTTTTGGGACGAACCACCGATATCTGGGTGAGTACCTTCCATTCCGCCTGTGTGAGAATATTGCGAAGGGATATTGAGAAACTAGGATATACAAGGGATTTTGTCATTTATGATACATCGGACCAGCAAACCCTGATCAAGGATTGCTTAAAAGAATTGAACATGAAGGAAGACCTATATCCTGTATCCATGGTCCAGGGAAAGATCGGCAGTGCCAAAGATCGGCTGCTGTCGCCCCAGAAATGGATGCAGGAACATATGGGAGATTTTCAGATGGCCGCAATCGGTCAGATCTACGGGTTGTATCAAAAGAAGCTGAAAAGCAGCAATGCTTTGGATTTTGATGACTTAATCTTCAAGACCGTGGAGCTGTTCATGGGCTATCCGGAAGTGCTTCAGTACTATCAGAACAAGTTTCGATATATCATGGTGGATGAATACCAGGATACCAATCAGGCCCAGTACAAGCTGGTGAGTTTGCTGGCAAAGACACATCAAAATCTTTGCGTTGTAGGGGATGATGATCAGTCCATTTACAGTTGGAGGGGAGCTGACATTCGCAATATCCTTAGCTTTGAGGATGATTTTCCAAATGCTTTGGTAATCAAGCTGGAGCAGAATTATCGTTCTACCCGGAAGATACTGGAGGCGGCTAACTGTGTGATCCGAAACAATGTGGGCAGGAAGAAAAAGATTCTCTGGACCTCCAACAGGGAGGGGGACCTCATCCGCTACTACCGTGCCATGAACGAACACGATGAAGCCCGGTTCATTGTAGAGCAGATTCAATCCATGGCAGAAAGGGAAGGGAGAAACTACAGGGAATTTGCCGTACTCTACAGAACCAATGCCCAGTCCCGGGTGATCGAAGAAATGCTTTTAAAGGCCAATATTCCCTATAGAATCTTTGGAGGGCTAAAATTCTATGCACGCAAAGAAATCAAAGATATCATTGCTTATCTCCGCCTCATTCAAAATCCTGCCGATGACATCAGTATAAAAAGGGTAATCAATGTGCCCAAGAGAGGCATTGGGGACAAGACGATGGAAAGGATAGCGGAATATGCAGGCAAGACGGGCAAAAGCCTGTTTCAGGCACTATTGGAATTGGACGGAATCCACGATTTTTCCAAAAAGGTGCAAAGAGGCATTGAAGATTTTGTTTCACTCATTGATGGATATTATAAACAAAAGGATCAAATGGGCGTAGTGGAATTGATTACCCGGGTGCTGGAGGATTCCGGCTATATGGATGAACTGCAAAAGGAAGATACTTTGGAGGCCAGAACAAGAATCGAAAATCTTCAGGAATTTATTTCCGTAGCCATGGAGTTTGAACGAAACAGCGAGATCAACAGCTTAGAAGAATTTTTAGCCAATATTTCTCTCATGTCTGATATGGATGACATGGATGGGGAAGAAAATACAGTGACATTAATGACCCTTCACAGCGCAAAGGGATTGGAGTTTCCTGTAGTGTTCCTTGCCGGCATGGAGGAAGGAATATTTCCCATATCCAGGGCGTTGCATGACGAGGGAGCCCTGGAAGAGGAGAGAAGGCTTTGCTATGTGGGGATTACCAGGGCCCGGGAATGTCTGTTTATCACCCATGCCATGATCAGAACTTTATACGGACGTACGAATTATAACCCCATGTCCAGATTTATCGAAGAAATTGCCGATGATTTGCTGGATATGGATAGAAAAGAGCTGGAGAGGAAAGAAAAGGAAACTTTGACTCCGGCGCCGGGTATTTACCGTGGCATCAGTATGGGAGACCCGCCAAAACCAAAGCAGCATGGGGGCGATGGAGAATTTAAGCCGGGCAGTAAGGTGAAGCATGACAAATTCGGCATAGGAACTGTGATTGCGGTCAAAGGAAGCGGTGAAAAGGCAGAACTTACCATTGCCTTTGATCGTGCAGGGATTAAGAAGTTGGCACTAGGATATGCACCGATACAATTGATAAATGAGTAGGTCATACTGGCTATTGGCTTTTAACGGCCAACTGCCAATGGTCAACAGTGAATGATGCAATGGGCAGCAAAAGAAGGAGGATGGCTATGGATCAAAAAGAAGCCCTTGAAAAAATAAAGGATCTGAGGGAGAAGATTCACTATCATGACTATCGGTATTATGTATTGGACTCCCCTGAAATTACGGATTATGAATATGATCAGATGATGAATGAATTGATTGCTCTGGAAAATCAGTTTCCAGAGATGGTTACCCCTGATTCGCCGACGCAGCGGGTAGGAGGAGCACCCCTTTCAGTCTTTCAGCAGGTAGTGCATCGGGTGCCCATGTTAAGTCTCGACAACGCCTATGATGAGGGCGATTTGCGGGAGTTCGACAGGCGCATCAGGAAGGCTGTGGGAGAAAAAGTAGAATATGTTGTCGAACTGAAAATCGACGGCCTTTCCGTAGCTTTACGATATGATGAAGGCAAATTTGTGCAAGGGGCGACCCGGGGCGACGGATTTGTGGGGGAGGATATTACACAAAACCTGCGAACCATCAAGTCAATACCTTTGCGACTAAAGGAAGAAATAAATTTGGAAGTTCGTGGCGAAGTATATATTTCCCGGGAAAAATTTGCGGAATTAAATCAAAAGCAGGAAGAAAAGGGGGAGACGGCATTCGCCAATCCTCGCAATGCAGCGGCAGGATCATTGAGGCAGCTGGATCCTAGGATTACGGCCCAAAGACCTTTGGATATTTTTATTTTCAATATACAGACCATAGAAAACAAAGCTTTTCGAACACATACAGAGGGATTGAACTATCTAAAAAGTTTAGGATTTAAAACTTCTATATACGAGGTTTTCAGTGATATCGAAGGGGTGCTCGGCTTATGTGAGAGGTGGGCCAACAAGAGAAAGGAACTGCCCTTTGACATAGACGGGCTGGTCATCAAAGTAAATGATCTTCAGCAGAGGGAAATTCTCGGCACCAGATCGAAAAGTCCCCGTTGGGCGATTGCATATAAATTCCCGGCAGAACAACAGAAGACCGCTGTCAAGGATATTATTGTCCAGGTGGGAAGGACAGGAGCTTTAACGCCTACGGCCATCTTGGAGCCCGTCAGAGTGGCAGGCTCCGTGGTCAGCAGGGCCACACTGCATAATGAAGACTACATCCGGCAAAAAGATATCCGCATTGGAGATAAAGTATGGATTCAGAAGGCAGGAGATGTGATTCCTGAAGTGGTAAGCGTCATTTTCCACGAGAGAACGGGAGAGGAGAAGGTTTTTGAAATGCCCCGTGTATGTCCTTCCTGCGGCCATGAAACGGTACGGCTTCATGGAGAGGCTGTAACCCGGTGCATGAATGCCGCCTGCCCTGATCAGCTGCGGAGGGGGATCATCCACTTTGTTTCCAGAAATGCCATGGATATTGAAGGACTGGGAGAGTCTATTGTAGGTTTGCTCCTGGATAAAGGATTAATTAAAGATGTGGCTGATTTATACTATTTGAGGAAGGAGGACTTGATTCCCCTAGAAAGAATGGGGGAAAAATCTGCCAAAAATCTGATCCATGCCATTGAGAAGTCTAAAAATAATGATTTGGATCGGGTTATTTTTGGTTTGGGAATTAAGTTGGTAGGAGAGAGGGCAGCAAGACTTCTGGCCGATGCCTTTGGCTCTATGGATAGGCTGATGAAGGCTAGCTATGAAGAAATTATTGCTGTTCCTGAGATCGGAGACAAAATGGCCCAAAGTATCGTTGCTTTTTTTCAAGAGGAGAGCAATGGGAGGGTCATTGAGAAGCTAAAGGCGGCAGGCGTCAACATGGAAGCCCGAAGGAAAGCCGATACATCCATGGAAAGGAAATTGGAAGGCCTTATTTTCGTTCTCACAGGAACATTGGAAAAGTATACAAGGAATGAAGCCAAGGAAATGATTGAGCGGCTGGGAGGAAAGGTTTCCGGCAGCGTCAGCAAGAAAACGGATTATGTTCTGGCAGGGACTGAAGCAGGGTCGAAGCTGGACAAGGCCCAGGAGTTAGGCATCCGGGTCATTGATGAGGAAACCTTTGAGAAGATGATGGAAAGCAACTAAAAAGCATATGGGGATTGAAAGAGACGTGTCCATAGCAATCAAGGAGAGTGATGAGGAGGCCAATCTGGAAAGATTGGCCTTTTGATCACGTGCGCCCGGCATGGGCAGTAACTTGGCGGTGAAAGTCCGCTATGGGCTTGGCAGTGGGAACCATTAGCCAAAGGCAAGGGTGTCCATCGTGAGGTGGAATCTGAAGGAAGCCGGAGGCAAAGTCCC
>NZ_LOEE01000077.1 GCF_001562415.1 Thermotalea metallivorans
GTTCAAGAACCTCCGAACCGTTGATTTTAATGGGGTTTTGTCACTTCTATTATATCACAGAGAGGGGGCTTCTTGGACTTTTTTATTGCCCAAAACTATTGATTTTTCAATATTCATCGCACATCAACTTTGTGCGAAAGTTGATTTAAATTATTATTATTATATTCATTTATTAGTAGTGTCGGGTTTTCCAGATCAGGTTTTTCCAGATCAGGGTTTTCCAGATACGGAAAATCCGTAAGTGGATTATCCATTTCCGGATTTTCCGTAAGTGGACTTTCTGTTTCTTCTGTTTCTATGGATGTTTCATATACAACACTTTCCCAATAAACAATTTTCCCGTTTTTATCCTTAACTGGATTTCTTTCCATATAGCCATTATCTTTTAATTCTCTTAGTCCTGCATAAACAGAATCTCTTCCATCTTTTGATTGTTTAATAAGATCCCCAATCATGATTTTCCAATTATCAGGTTTAGAAAGCAAATAAGTATAAGAAGCCCTTTGGCTTTCCAAGATAATCTCTCATCACTTAAAAATTGTTTATTTATCATTACATATGGATTTTCTTTATTTTTTTGTACTCTGATGATTGTTGTCTTATCTGTGGCCATAAAAAAACCTCCCTGTTTTTTGTAAAAAAATAATAGTCATTTACTAAGCTAGGAAGGATCTTTACTTAGCATATAGAATTTTTTATAAATTTCTGTTGCATTTATAAGTAGATTGTGCTAAAATCTACTTATAAAACTAAAAACTCTATAACTAAATAAAAATCTTCCAAAGAAAAACCCTGTGCAGTCGGAAAGCAAAAGGGTTTTTCGCTTTTTTGTTTGTATTAACTTTCGACAGAAAAAATTTTTTTCCTTCAATTTCCTTCAAAATATTCTCAAAAACTAGAAAAAGAATGGTTTTTCCATTCTTTTTCTAGTTTGTTAAATTAATTCTTCCGTCTTGTAAGGCTGTTCCTTTGATGATTAATGCCTTTCCATCCCAGTTTTCTTTGTCATTATAGTTATATGTTGTAGTATTTTTCCTTGCAATTAATTCTAGGCTGATTATTGTATTATTTGGTAGTCTGGCATTAGTATAGAATTTGCCTTCCCAGATTTCTTCTGTACCACTATCTCCAACCTTCGTTAGATTAACATTTTGATCAACAGACCCATCATGGCCTATATCAATTTTAGCTTCTACAGTATTTGGCTTACCTTTAGAGTTAATTCTAAAGATTACATAGTATCCTGTTTTATATTCAACTAAGGAATTAATTAACATATCTTTTGTGATTGGATATGTCAAATGGTCATGATTTACAATATTAGTTATTCTAAAATTTGTTAATTGTAAAGAAATAACCTTCACCGATAGAGTTTTAGTTTCTTTATTTCCATTTGGCGTAGTTGCTTTAAACTCGAAGGTATAGACTCCATCTACTAAATTATTAGGAATGGTGTACCCTATAGACCATTTTTTCAAATCTCCTGTTGTCGTGCTACTTAATGTCATGACAGATGATTCATAGGGTGTACCTTTAAATGCAATTACTTCAACTTTATTTGCATATTTAGAAGTAGTGGCCTCGATATTATAGGTTTCTCCTACTCTTACAGTATCAGACATACTAGGCTGTAGGTTGATTGGGGTATTGACTACAATATTCCAAAGTAATTCTAGTACTGTTGCCTCCTGAATAGCCTGTATTTTCGCTGTATAAATATCATCCGGTAGTGTCTCGGGTATTCTATAATTTCTAATATCATACCACTTGTTATAAGGTGGTGTTGATATTTCTAAACCTGTAGGATTGGTTTTTGTAACCTTTGGTGTTTTAATTGTAGCTCCTTTGTAAAGTGCAAACTCAATCCGATCCATAGCATAGGGGATCGTTTCAATGTTGGTTACTTTCAATTCTTCGCTTGCAGGGATACCAGTACCGAATATATCAAATTTGCTAAGTTCAGGCCATATTTTTGCTTTTATGCCTGGAACCAATAACCATGCAATATTGGTACTGTCTTTTGCTCCATAGCAATCATAAACCGTAAGAGTAAAACTCACAATATTTTTCCCATCTATTTGTTTTGGGATCTTAACATATTTACTTTCCGTAGGGAATTTATGTATTGATCCGTCGCTTAATTCATAAAACCATTCATATTTTACAATGCCGTTATTCGGTAAAGAATATTGGAAGTCTAAATCAAAACTTTCATCTGCCGATAAATATAGATCCGTAGGCGATTCAAATAGGTTTGCGATAGCTTTAGGGGCTGTATGTACCCTAAAGGTTTTTGTCTTTGGTGTGGCAAACTTATCAAAGTCAGGATTCTTTGTTGCATCAGAAGCCTGTAGGCTTAAAGTCCAAAGACCACGCATATCCTCTGTAGCCTCTTTAAGAATAAATGGATCATTCATATCCACTACATTATGCCATTCTTCATCAGCCTTGCTGTGTCTTGGAACAGGATTATCAAAGATATTCGGATCATGGGTATATTTGATTTGTGTTGTCCCTGCTTTTGGCTTTTTCTGTTCATCAGTTAATTCAAGATTTGATTTCAACTTATCTATTAAACTGATCCCCTCATAATCCTTTTCATAATCCTCAAAGAGCATTTGGGTTTCTATGGTATCTCCTACAAGGAATGTATCACCATTGATGTCACTAGTGATAACACTCATGATAAAGTTAATAATATCATTCTTTCCATCTGTAGGAATGGATTTGTAGAGATATTCGTTATTTAGTATCAATTTGCTATCAATATAGGATTTTGAGCCGCTCTGCCCCAACCATAATGCATTTTGTTCTCTACTATTAAGTTTATTTTTAATCGTTTCGAGCAAACCTGAGTTCCTAGTAGTATTTTGAATAGAGGATTCAGTATTAACCATTACAAAACGATAGTCATAGCTAGAATCTAGCAGTGTTTTACTGATTCCGTTATTCACCATGGTTAGGAGATCCATGACGATAATCGTACCATTCCAAGTTATCGTTTTGGTAGCTCCGTCGGAATCAGTGATCGTTATGGAGATGTTGGTATATGTACCTGCACTTAAAGCATTTGCACCACTCCATGTTAGGGTAAGATTGTCCATGGTTGGCATGGCCGTTGGTGTTGGATCAATAGTTGCGGTTCTTATCTTACCATCAATCGAAGCACTGGCAGTAACTCTGTCTGCTGCTACATCCCATACCTTTAGTTTTAAGCTAAATGAATCCCCAAGGTTTACAACATGAATTGTAGCAGGTGTTGTTACAATTCCGTTAGCATCATAGTTAATTACAATAAATTCTTTTGTACTTACAGCTCCTTCAACTCCATCAAATACCGAAACATCTACCTTAACTCTCTGTTCATATCTTCCCGTAGAGGCGTTCCACGTCAGAGGAATACTAGATGTATCAAAATTATGTTGCCCACTAGTATTATTAAATCCTGCATTAGGTGTACCATTGTAAAACTCTTGGGTATCAGTATAAACACGTACCTTGTAAGTTAAATTGTCATTGTCTAGGTCCCCAGCATTCCATTTAATATTTAAGGTTCTTCCTTTTTGTATTTCTTGATTATTTGTTGGTGCATTTATAGTTACTGTAGGTGCCTTATTGGGTTGAGCTTTCCATGTGTATCCATCTGCTCCAAGAAATATGATTGTACCATCAGGTGTGTACATCTGTGTCCGTAGGTTACTGTTTTTAATAGCATTATAATAACTTTCATGTAATATTGGTAAAACGCTTAATTCATTCTTATTTGCATCATATACATAGGGCATTCCACCGCTTATAGAACCATTTTTAAACATGAGCTTATCTTGTCCTATTTGCCCTACCTGTATTTCACCTGAAAGGCCGTTAAAACTACTATTTAGATTGCTTAAAGTTTCTTTTTTAATCATTTGGTTTGTTGAAGGGTCATATTCAAATATGCCTATATTGTTTTGTCCATATCCTCTGTTGTAACCCCCAGCAAAGACTACTTTTTCTTTATTGCTATTGTCCTTGTATTTAACGGCTCTCATGGCTGTATAACCATGACCTTGTGATGCCATTTGCCCTTCTGCTGTTACGGTTGTTTTATTGGAAAGATTAAGAATTTGTACTAAACTACTGTAAGACCACCATTCGCTACTCGCCCGATTTTCTCCCCCTGCAAGAAACAATCGTCCATCGTCTAAAACCGCAGGAGCTTTTTTGGAAGGATAACTATCTAATATTTTCTCCATTCTTTTTATCCATGCATCTGTGTAAATATCATAAATAAAAATATCGCTTATGTTTGCATCATTATAATTTGTACCATATTCATATGCTCCACCTATAGCAGCTATCTGATTATTATTAATGGCTGCAAGTGTAGGAGAAAAAAACATCCCTGTTATGTTTGGAAAGTATGTATCTCTGGGGAAGCTAGATTTTTGTTCCCATCTGTCTGTTCTTGGATCATAAATATAAAACCGTCCATCATTACATAAATAAGCTACTCTGTTATCTTTTAAAGCAACCCCTTCTTCTATTCCAACTGGAGTAGCTGCCCCTCTAACAAATCTATATTTATTTTCGATTACATTTGAAGCTTTTATACTCATAGGTGTGCCACTATGCATATAAATATAATCGTTGAATGGTTCTACCTTCCCCAATATTTGTCTGCTAGGATATGTTATGCCATCATATTGTCTTATGAAATATAAATTATTTTGATATTTCTCAGCTATATAATCTCCTATGCTATATTGAGGTGAAGATATATACACATAAGAATTTTTAGGAAAAGGTCCCACACTGAAATTCTCTAGCCTAATCACATCATACCTTTGCATATCAAGCTCTGCTGTATATTTACAATCTGTCTGATATCCTCCTATTTTCTCTACTTTTCCAATTAATTTCCATGGACTGGTAATGTTACTACCCCCATTGATTGTATAGTTTGGATTAAATACGCCTACTCTAAGTTGATGAGTATTTGTTGTATGCTGATATAAAACATAATCACCTAGAACGGGATCGGCTGATACAAGTTGCATTGTATCTCTCTCGTCTACTTTAATCCCTTTTGATTCCATATGATAATAAGTATCTTCATCATATTTTATCCTTATTTTATCCCCTTCTGCATAAGGGGCAGGAATCGTGTGGGCATAAGAAACATTTGATTTGCCTAGAGGAAAGATTAGAAAGAAAATTTGCAATAAAATTGCTAGGACTAATGTCCTAGCAACTAATCTTTTTTTCATTATAGGATACCTCCCTCTTTAATAATTCTTATAATTATGTTCATTTCCAGCTAAATCAATATACTTGATATCAATTTGTATTTTCTGTGATGCAAAATAATCTAAGATATATTGAATATCCGCTGCGGTCATTGGTCTTGTAACGCTTGTTTCAATAATCGTTAGTTCTGATTTACTTTTTCTTGACATCAAAATATTGATAATCGGCTGAGTATTATCAAGCATAATTTCTTTTTTATCAACATCAAGGTCATTTGTGTCTGCTGAAAAATCAAACGTTTCTTCCTCGAAAATGAAATATGGTGTTTCAGGATCTTCATAGGCTGTAAATTCAAAATGATACTTCCCGAATAGGTTTTTATCAGGATTATCAATTGCTATACTAATGATTGCTCTATCATTCTGAAATATTTTATTTGTAACCGTAGCATATTCCATGAGACTTTCTTCATTTTTTTTGATCGTTCCTTGATGGCCAATGTCATTACTAAAATCTCCATCATTATTTGCATCATACTTAACTGTCAGAAAAGATCTGTCTAAATCGATCTTATCGTCAGGAGAATTATAAAGCACCGTCACATGAAGAAATGCCTTTAGATCATAGTTAGGGTCACGATAGACGATTGGAGTAGATACATTTATATCCACCGTTGGCTTTAATTCTGGTTGAATTACTACTTCTTTGGAGAAAGGTTCACTCTCTAAGAGTCCATTATAGGTAATATAGGTGATCCGGTATACCCCTTCCTTATCGAAACGGAGATCTTGGATCTTCTTAGCAGGGAATACTACCTTGCCATCTATCAGCTCTCCACCTTCCCCTTTAATAAATTCATTTTTGCTATAATCTACATCCCCTTCTAACCCTTTAAGGGGTTCGATAATGTATCTTGTTTGGGTGCTGTCAAAATCGATTGGGTAATGCTCTTGTAGTTCAACATCAGTGTAATCTATAGATTTACTGCCATCTACCGTAACCTTTTTATATGCTTTTAAAGTTCCGCTTACATCAAAATATGCTGTTGGCCTACCGTTGATAAATTCAACATCTTTAATTCTTATGAAATCAGATACACTGTATACTGTAAGGTTTGCTAATCTCCTAAATTTATAGGACTGTCCCATATAAGTATAATTTCCAGATTCAATTCCTCTTAGATCCTCTTTCCAATACTGTGAATCTATTGCATATTCGAAATTAGTACCAAAAGCACTCTTGATTTCTGTCTGGGTAAATTCTTTTGGTTTTTTCAACATGTCAGCAATATTATTACTATATTGGTATAACTCTTTTTCAGTGGCAATGATACCAGCACCTTTACTCATGACATTATAGAAGCCTTTAGGTCTTGTAAATTGGTCATTTACAGTAATAAGCTCACCATATGCTGTCTCTTCGTTTCTTTTTATTCCCCATTCCTGATACTGTAGTCCTCTAGCATAGTTATATACAGTCGCAAGTTCCGTTTCAAATAAGCGGTTCGGGATTACATCAATTTCAAGGTTTGCATTAGCCTTATAAAAATCTTTATCATCAGTTGTATTATTTAGCGTATTTTTTGCAAATTGTTTTACTACAACTACAGTCCCGAAGTACCTGTTATCCATCAATATTTCTTCTGGTACTTTTCCATCTCCACTTGCTAATAATGTTCCCACTGCATTTCTTATCTCCCAGTTAGTATATGAGGTTGGGTACAATGTCTCGACTTCTGGATGAGTCAGATTATCTACAAATACTCTTAATATATTGTCCCTTAATTTTAGTAAATCAACAGTTACATCTATGTCCGGCTTTGCTGTTTCTAAATAAACAAGGCCCTCAACCGGTTTGCTCTCCTTCCCATATTCATCTACTACCTTTACAACAATTTTAAATATTTCCTCTGCATTGCCTGTTATTTCTAACTCTCTTTTATTGTATTTCTGATTTTCAAATATAGGCTGCCATGCCGATCCATTCCATTTGTAAAGACTTACAATAGATTCCTTATATGTTGCATCATCTTCACTAAAATATGACCATGTAACGATATTTTTTATTGATGTATGGTCTGTAACCTCTTTAGGATAAGATCTAAAAGGTACTGTTATTTCTGTTTCCGGTGGAACTGTTACAATCTCTAACCTAATTTTACCTGTATCCCTAGCATATCTTATATGTCCTGCTGTATCTTTTACAGCTACCCTTCCCTCTATTGTGATTTCCTTATTTGAATTAGCCATAGAAGGATATAGTGTTAGGCCGGTGAGTTTTACAAGCTCCTGCTTAGTCCAATCTCCTTCAGCAATATTATTTTTATCAATCCACCATGAAAATTGGTATCCATCAATGCCTAAACTTGCTGTAGATCCCTTTGCATCAAGATCCAAATTGAATTGAACTGGCTTATTGTTTTCAAAATCATATTTTGAAACTTTGGTCGTTACCGGCCATGGATCTGTCCATAGTTTTGGTTCTATTGTATAAACATCTGTATCCGGTTTTACTGTCAAGATCTTTACAGTATTGTTAGCAGTAAGCGTTTTTCCTGAAGCTGTTTTTGCTGTTGCAGTTATTGGAAATATTGTATCTCCTGTAATATTAAGCCCTGTAAAGTTATAGGTTCCCTTTATGGATGTTGTATTAATAGTTTGCTCAAGTTTACTACTATTAGGAGCATTCCTGTAATAAACAAAAATGAACTTTGAAAAAATGAGCACCTCACGGTAGAATTGGGATGTGCAAACAACCACGAAAGCACAAATCCAAAACTACAGGAGGTACTTGACATGAAGTATAA
>NZ_LOEE01000078.1 GCF_001562415.1 Thermotalea metallivorans
GATTCACTACTCTAACTAAAAGGCTTTCTATGTGATATTAATCCTGATGAACCGCCGGATACGGGACCGTATGTCCGGTGGTGTGAGAGGACGGTAGATAAATTAATTATCTACCTCCTACTCGATTTTACAGTTGTCCTATGAATATTCTTGCAATTCCAGAATACATCCTATGAAAGAAAATTTGTTTGAAAATTTAGAAAAGAGGTACAAAAAAAGTATATGAAAATTTTTAAACAGAGTTATCTGGAAGGGAAGGTGTATATATGTCAAAGGCAAGACCGAAAGTCCAGACCATGGATAGACAAACATTGCCAAAAGAGAAGTATGATGCTTTGGAAGAGTACATTGATGGGCTAGAGACAAAGGAAGATTCATTGATTCAAGTGCTGCATAAGGCCCAAGAAATATTTGGCTATTTGCCAAGGGAAGTCCAGTTATTTATTGCCAGGAAGCTGGATGCTTCGGGGGCAGAGGTATCTGGTGTCGTCAGTTTTTATTCTTATTTTACTACCAAACCAAAAGGAAAGCACACCATCAATGTATGTATGGGAACAGCCTGTTTCGTAAAGGGTGCCGATAAGCTATTTCATAAGCTTCAGGAAAAGCTGGGGATAAAAACCGGAGAGACAACCAAGGATCAATTGTTTACATTAAAAGATGTAAGATGTATTGGGGCCTGCGGCTTGGCACCGGTGCTGATGATAGATGATAAAGTATTTGGCCGTGTTCAGGAAAGTGAACTGGATGGGATACTGGATCAATATCGAACAAGGGAGGTATAGGATATGACCATTAAGAGTCTTGAGGAATTAATAAAAATCCGAGAAGGAGCTCAGAAAAAAGTGAATTTGAGGCAATCAGGGGATGATGGGGAGGATATCATTGAAATATTGGTGGGGATGGCAACCTGCGGAATTGCGGCAGGAGCAAGGGAGACGCTGCATGCAATTATTGAGGAAATCAATCATAGAGAAATAAAAAATATACGGGTTGTTCCTGTGGGGTGCTTGGGGTATTGCCATAGTGAGCCGGTGATACAAGTGAATATTCCAGGAGAAGAGCCTATACTTTATGGAAAAGTGGATTCAAACAAGGCGAAGGAGATTATCCATCATCATATTCTTGGTGGAAATATATTGAAGGATTCTGTGTTAATCAATACATTTCAGCGGGCATAGGATCGGAGTTTTATAAATTGTTGGATTGAGGAGGTCGGAAGATGAATACTTATAGGACGCATATCATGGTTTGCGGCGGCACAGGCTGCATTTCCTCTGGAAGTGATCAATTGATTGACGAATTGAATCGATTATTAATAGAGACACAATATGATGGTGAAGTACAAGTGGTAAAAACAGGATGTTTCGGTTTCTGCGGACAAGGACCCATTGTAAAAATACATCCAGATGAAGTTTTTTATGTGCAGGTACAACCTGGCGATGCCAAGGAGATTATTGAAGAGCATATCATGAAGGGCAGAAGAGTGGAAAGATTGTTGTACCATGAACCTATGGAGAAAAGGAAAGTCAAGGAACATAAAGACATGGCTTTTTATAAAAAGCAATACCGTATTGCTCTGAGGAATTGCGGTTTGATCAATCCCGAGGACATACAGGAATACATTGCCTTTGGGGGGTATGAAGCCTTAGGGCGGGCGTTGACGGAAATGGAGCCGGCAGATGTTATTTCCCTGGTGAAAAGAAGCGGCCTGAGGGGGCGGGGCGGCGGAGGATTTTCTACGGGGCTAAAATGGGAATTGACAAGGCAAGCTGCCGGTAGCCCAAAATACATCATTTGCAATGCAGACGAGGGAGATCCCGGTGCTTTTATGGATCGGAGCATCCTTGAAGGAGATCCCCATAGTGTGCTGGAAGCCATGGCCATAGGAGGATACGCCATTGGGGCCAATAAAGGTTATATATATATTCGTGCAGAGTATCCCCTGGCAATTCACAGACTGCAGATTGCGATTCAGCAGGCCAAAGAACTGGGACTATTGGGGAAAAACATATTTGGAATAGGTTTTGACTTTGATATTGAGTTAAAATATGGCGCTGGTGCCTTTGTTTGCGGAGAGGAAACAGCCCTGATTCATTCTATTGAAGGAAAAAGGGGGGAACCAACGAAAAAACCGCCTTTTCCTGCAGAATCAGGCTATCGCGGCAAGCCTACCTGTGTCAACAACGTAGAGACTTTTGCCAATATCCCTCCCATCATTTTAAAAGGGGCCGATTGGTTTGCATCCATTGGAACAGAAAAGAGTAAAGGAACAAAAGTCTTTGCCTTGGCGGGAAAAGTAAATAATGTGGGATTGGTAGAAGTCCCTATGGGCATTACTTTGCGTGAAATTATTTATGATATCGGCGGGGGAATCAAAGACAACAAAAAATTTAAGGCTGTCCAGACAGGGGGGCCTTCCGGGGGCGTCATAACGGAAGAAAATTTAGATACACCGATTGACTATGAAAGTCTAAAAGCAATCGGATCTATGATGGGTTCCGGTGGAATGATTGTAATGGATGAAGATGATTGTATGGTAAATATTGCAAAATTTTACCTTGAATTTACCCAAGACGAATCCTGCGGAAAGTGTACACCTTGCCGCGTAGGAACGAAACGCATGTATGAAATCCTGGAGAAAATTACGGAAGGCAAAGGAGAAGCAGAGGACATGGAACACCTGGAGCAGCTTTCCTATATGATCAAAGACAGTGCCCTGTGCGGCCTGGGGCAGACTGCACCAAATCCTGTCTTAAGTACCATGAAATATTTTAGGCATGAATATATCTCCCATATCAGGGATCACTACTGCGAAACCGGAAGTTGCAAAGCCCTTGTGAAATATCGGATCAATCCGGAGAAATGTGTAGGCTGTACTGCCTGTGCCCGTGTTTGTCCCGTCAATTGCATATCAGGAGCCGTAAAAAAACCCCATAGCATAGAGGAATCAAAATGCATCAAGTGCGGGGCTTGCTACGATGCCTGTAAATTTGATGCAGTCATTAAGCCTTAGGGAGGGAGAATATAAAAATGAAGGAAATGATTACATTGTGGATCAATCACCAGGAATTAAAGGTAAAAAAGGGTACAACCATCTTAGAGGCTGCCAAATTTGCCAATATACATATTCCTACGTTATGCCATTTAAAATTAGAAGATTTCGGAATCGTCAACCAAGGGGCATCCTGTCGTGTCTGTATGGTAGAAGTGGAAGGCCGTCCTAATTTAATGCCAGCCTGTACAACGGAAGCCGTAGAGGGAATGAAGATACGGACCGATACACTAAGGGCCATTGTGGCCAGACGGATGGCAGTGGAACTTTTGCTGTCCAACCACCCGAATGAATGCTTTACTTGTCCCAAAAATCTCGAATGTGATTTGCAGGCATTGGCAAAGGAATTGGGTATCCGTGAGATACCATGGGTTGGAGAAAAAATGAACTATGACAAAGATACCAGCAGTGACGCCATTGTAAAAGATCCCAATAAATGTGTAATGTGCAGACGATGTGAAACCATGTGCAATGATGTACAAACCTGTAGGATTTTATCGGGGATGAACCGGGGTTTTGATGCTTTTGTGGGACCGGCATTTAACATTCCCATGGTGGAATCATCATGCACCTATTGCGGGCAGTGTGTGGCAGTCTGTCCGACGGCAGCCTTGACAGAGGTAAACCATACCAATAAGGTTTGGAAAGCACTGAATGACCCCAAAAAGCATGTGATTGCACAGGTAGCACCAGCCATTCGTGTGGCTCTGGGTGAAATGTTTGACATGGCACCGGGCACCATCGTCACAGGGAAACTGGCTACTGCCTTGAGAAGATTAGGATTTGACGGCGTTTTTGACACGGATTTTGGTGCAGATTTGACAATCATGGAAGAGGCTTCAGAGCTTGTACATCGATTGAAACACAACGGCCGGCTGCCGATTTTGACAAGTTGTTGCCCCGCTTGGGTAAAATTTTTTGAACACCAGTTTCCGGATATGCTAGATATTCCATCTACATGCAAATCTCCCCATATCATGTTTGGAGCAGTGGCAAAGACCTATTATGCAGAAAAAATGGGTATCGATCCTGAATCAGTCGTTGTTGTATCCGTGATGCCGTGCATTGCCAAAAAAGCGGAGGCAAAACGTCCTGAACTGACAAAGGATGAAAATAACAATGTGGATATTGTGGTAACCACAAGGGAATTTGCTGCTATGCTAAAGGAAGCAGGAATTGATTTTGCTACCTTGGAAGACAGTGATTTTGACAGAATACTTGGAGAAAGTACCGGTGCTTCCGTCATCTTTGGTACTACCGGCGGTGTGATTGAAGCAGCAGTTCGAACTGCCTATGAATGGATCACGGGAGAAACCTTGGAAAATGTGGAATTTAGCCAATTAAGAGGCATAGAGGGTATCCGTGAGGCGGAGGTAAAGGTAGGAGATCGTGTGTTAAAAATCGGAATTGCCCATGAATTGGGAAACGCCCGACGGCTGCTGGAAGCCATTAGAGAAGGAAAAGTCCATTATGATGCCATTGAAATCATGGCATGCCCCGGAGGATGTGTTGGCGGTGGCGGGCAACCGTACCATCATGGCAATATGGAAATTATCCGAAAGCGTCAAGAGGCCATTTACAAGGAGGATCGCAATAAACCAAGAAGAAAATCCCATGAAAATTCTGAGGTGTTGCAATTATATCATGAATACCTGGGAGAACCCTATGGGGAAAAGGCCCACCAATTGCTGCATACCTATTATGAGGCAAAGGAAAGAATTTAAATGGTGCGGTAGGGCAAAAAGTCATGGCGTTTTCGTCCAACGATGGCGAAGGGCCATGACTTTTATATGTTATATCAAGAAACCCTCAAAAATTGAAAAGGAGAACGGAGATAAAAAATTTAAAAAAGTGACAAATGTTACAGTTTTTTTAGGTATATATGGCTATAATGATTTCTGAAAAGATAAAAAATAATGGAAAGGGAGAGGTGTGGGAGCCATGTCTTTGAAGGGCAGAAGAATCGTTCAAGGAATTTTTCTGACAACATTTATAATTTTAATTGGCATGAAAAGAGTGAACATGTGGAGTCTTCTATTTTTCGGAAGTGCTGCAACTGCCATTGTTTTCGGCCGTTTTTACTGTGGTTGGTTATGTCCTATAAACACATTGACAGAAGGAATTGACAATTTATATGGGCGATTCAACATGAAAAGAAAAGAAGTGCCAAAATGGATGAAAAATCCTATCTTTCGCTATGCTGTTCTGATGATGTTTATAGGCATTATGATCTTTTCCATAAAATCCGGAAAGAGACTGCCTGTGCTGCCTGTGTTGACGATCTTGGGGGCGGGTCTAACATTGTTTTTTGTTCCAGCTTTGTGGCACCGATATCTATGTCCTTTTGGAACAATTCTGAGTTTTACAGGTTCTTTCGCAAGGCGTTCTTTGCATATCGATGAAGGCAGCTGCGTGAGATGTGGGATTTGTAAGAAGGTCTGTCCGGATGAGGCTGTTCAAATGAATGGCCCCAAAGTTATTCCCCATATTGATAAGAAAATGTGTTTGCAGTGTAATCAATGCGTAGATGCATGTCCTAAGGGTTCTATTGGATACATGCAGCAAGTTTCCTATTCCAAATAATAAATGAAAGGAAGATGAAAAAATGGAAAAAAAGTATGATTTTAAAATGCAGGATGAAAAGATCATAGAGGTTATTGTGGATGATGAAAATCTAATGCTCAACCACATCGTCCTTCCAAAGGATACGGGGTTGCCTGAGCATTATTCAAACTCCAATGTGTACCTGGTGATTATCAGGGGAACCATGACCATAAAGCTGAATGACGGGGATGGGAAGACGTATCATCAGGGAACAATTCTGAATATACCTTTTCAAACCAAGATGAATATTCAGAACCATTCAGAGGAAATCCTTGAGTTTTTTGTGGTCAAGGCTCCGAACCCTAGAGATATGGTGAAATAACCATCGAATCAGTATAACTACATTTCCTATTTTTTATGATATTATAAAAATCCCCTGGATATCGTCGGATAACCAGGGGATTTTTCTGGAAAAGATGGTATCCAATCAATCTTTTCTTGATCTTTTCTTGATTTTAATAGAAGAACCAAGGCGTATATTGATTTTTAAAACAAACTATGGTATATTCAAAGGAATATTTATAAGGGAAGCGAATATTTATATTGGCGTAATAATTATATGAAAAAAACAGCACATCAAAATAAGGAGAAAGCATATGAATCCTACATATCTAAAAGACAAACATTTTTATAAAACAATGCTGGGGATCGCCTTGCCTATTGCGTTGCAAAATCTGATTTCGTCTTCCCTAAATATGGTGGATACGGTGATGATCGGAAGACTCGGTGAGACTGAAATTGCAGCCGTAGGTTTAGCAAATCAAGTATTTTTTTTGTTTATTCTTCTAACCTTTGGGGTGAATAGCGGCTGTGCCATTTTTATTGCCCAATTCTGGGGGAAAAAAGATATATTCAATATTCGCAGGGTGCTGGGGCTTGCTTTAATTTCTGGAGGTATGATCAGTCTTAGCTTTGCCGCTGGTGCTTTCTTTGTTCCTAGTTTTATTTTAAGCATATTCACAAAGGATAAAACTGTAATTGAGCTGGGAGCCCAGTATCTGAGAATTGTATCCTTCAGTTATTTTATTACGGCCATAAGCTTTGCCTACGGGTTTGCATCGAGGAGTATCGGAAAGGCAAAACTGCCCATGATGGTCAGTGCGGTTTCTTTATTATCCAATACGGTACTCAATTATCTGCTGATTTTTGGGAAAATGGGATTCCCGGCAATGGGATTGAGAGGAGCTGCCCTTGCTACCCTCATCGCCCGATCGATTGAGTTGTTTTTAATGTTGAAAATGATTTATAAAGATGGAGAGGTATTGGCGGGGAAAATCAAAGAAATGTTGAACCTAGACTTGGGGTTTATGGCAAAAGTGTTTCAAACGGCCCTCCCCGTGATTCTGAATGAAGGCTTCTGGTCCTTAGGCATGGTCATGTATTCTATTGCTTACGCTAGGATTAGTACAGAGGCCATTGCTTCTATACAGATCTCCAATACCGTGCAGAATGTATTCATGGTGGTTGCCATGGGGCTGGGAAACTCCTGTGCTGTTATGCTAGGCAATGAAATTGGAGCAGGCCATAGAAAAAAGGCCATCTCCTATGCAGCTACTTTTTCCATATTAGGACCTGTACTAGGGGCTGCCATGGGCTTTGTTTTGATTTTGGCATCACCTTTTATCCTATCGTTATTTAAAGTATCACCAACGGTCTATGAAAATGCCCATAGAATATTGATCCTCATGGGGCTGTTTATGGCTGCCAGGATCTTCAATACGATCTTGATCGTGGGGATATTGCGAAGCGGTGGAGATACAAAATTTTCATTGTTTTTGGAAATGGGAAGCGTGTGGCTGTTGGGAGTACCGCTGGCATTTGTAGGTGCTATTCTATGGAAACTGCCGGTATATTGGGTATATGCTTTGATCTCCCTGGAAGAGTTGCTGAAGGCTTCTATCGGCCTGCCTAGGGTGATATCGAAGAAATGGGTGCGAAATGTGGTAGAACATATGTAGGAAAAGGGAATCAAATTGATTTCCAATGTAGCAAATATCAGAATCGTTGTAGGATTTCCTACAGGATGTTCTGCAAAATGAGATGCAATGTTCAATATATGCAATGAAAAGCGAATTCAATACACAGAAGGACTAGGGAAGTTATTTGCCGACGGTCCTTTTTTATTTGCCTAAATAACTTGGCACGGAAATTGCATTAAAATATTCAAGGGATGGGATACAGGGGGCCAAGCAATCAAGGCAGGGAATTTGAAAAAGATGATAAAAAAGTAAATGAAGGAGGAAGTTATATGGAGAAGATGGATAGAAAAAATCAAAATTGTCATGATGAGGGAAACCAAAATTCTAAGGGAACATGGAAGCACGGATTGCTCATGATCCTGTGCTGTTTACTGCCAATCCTTATTATTGCAGGGTTGCCCTTATTCGGAATCAAAGGAGGCATCTTGTCTTCCCTTGCATTTCTTTTATGTCCGTTAATGCATATTGCGATGATGTTTATGATGAGAAAATCGGGACATGGAGGATCTTGCCATGGAAGGGCAGACAACGATAATGCGGTAGACGGTGGCGGGCAGAGAGGGAATTAGGTTTTAAAATAGCAAACAGGAAAAGTATGAGGGTGATTCCAATGAGGAGGGAGCAAAAAGATGTTTCCATTTTTCTATGATCCAACCTTTATTTTAATGATCCCGGCAATCCTTTTGGCGATATATGCTCAAGGAAAGGTGCATAGAGTATTTCAGAAATATGACCAATACCGGGCACGAATTGGAATGACCGGGGCGGAACTGGCCAGGGATATTCTCAGAAGCCAAGGAATTCATGATGTGCGTGTTGAACTGGTCGGAGGACACATGACAGATCACTATGATCCTCGAAATAAAGTATTAAGATTATCTTATGACATTTATCACGGTACTTCCTTAGCTGCCCTAGGCGTGGCAGCCCATGAGGCAGGTCATGCCCTGCAGCATTTTGAGGGTTACACCATGCTGATATGGAGAAATATGATCGTGCCCTTAGCTGCCATCGGATCACAGGCGGCTTTTCCCCTATTGTTCATTGGACTTCTGCTAGGATCTCAAACCTTGGCTGAACTAGGGGTAGTTGTATTTATGTTTGCCGTATTGTTTCAGCTGATAACGCTGCCGGTGGAGTATAATGCCAGCAACAGGGCCTTGAATATTTTGTCCGGTGGGGGATATATTACAATAGAAGAGGAAATGCCTGTGAAAAAAGTGCTTCATGCTGCAGCCCTGACCTATGTGGCGGCTACCGTCATGGCGATGTTGCAGTTAATAAGACTACTCATGATATCGGGACTATTAGGTCGGAGAAATGATTCCTGAGGCATAATAGAAGAAATCACAAAAGTAGGTACCTTCTCAAGAGGGTACTTATTTTTTGATTGTTATGGCTATGTAGAAAAATGATTTTGCTTGTGACGGATATGCCACAAGGCTTGAAGGATATACAACAGAAGATGGATCCAGGAAGGAGAGTAGAATGGGAGAAGATTGATTTATTTCAAGATAAATCTCATGTTGGCATATAGATTGCAAATATTATTTGCAAAAAATGAAAGAGAGGAGATGGTATAGTTGATTTGCCTCCATTGCAACAATAAAAGCGTCGAAAAGATCGGAATGAGAAGATATTATTGCAGCAACTGCTGTCATGCGTTTGAAGAAAAAGTAGGAGAAATGATTTTATACATTTTGGATAAGGACGAGAAATACCAAAAAGTTTATACTATCGCAAAGGTAAAAAATTTATGAGTATAAGGAGGAAACAAATGGTAGAGATAAATGTTCAGAAAAAAAGTAGAGTTTGTCTTTATTCATCGATGTTTTTTATGGGCCTTTCCCTGTTGTTATACGAGGTCATATTGACGAGGCTCTTTTCCGTAATTTTAACATTCAATTTGGTGTTTTTCGTAGTTTCCTTTTCCATTCTTGGAAGCGGAATGGGCGGGATTTGGGTTTACAAGGTGTTAAAAGAGAATAAAGGGAGAAGTGCAAAAGAGATATTGATTAAATTTGCCATGTGGATGCCTATAAGTATTCTCTGGGCAATCGGGCTTATATATTTCCTGCCGTTTTTGCCTATATTTACGATTTATGCCATAATTGGTGCCGTGCCTTTTTGTTTGGGAGGCATCATCATCTCATGTATATTTCAGGAAAAGGAAAACAAGAGCAGCAAACTGTATCTGATGGATTTAATGGGCTCAGCCATAGGAAGCTTGGCAGCCATCCCATTGATGAATAGGCTAGGATTCATGGGGAGTGTGGTTGTGATCAGTATTTTATCCTTACTGGCCAGTATGTTGATCTATCAATATTTTAAAGAAACCAAAAGACTTATGGCGATGGGTATAGGACTACTGATGCTGGTAAGCGGTTTGATACAAGGGGATGTAATCAAAGGTATAGAGAAAAATTTTAATGCCTATTATTCTAATTCTACGAAGATCATTGGATATTTGAAAAAAACTGATGAAAAACCCTTAGGGATTTCTTTTACCAAGTGGGACGCAATTTCTAGAACCGACGTCATAGAAACAACCAATAGAAATGAGAAAATTATTGTAACCGATGGAGGAGGTGCTGCCCCAATTATAAAATTCAATGGGGACTTAAAATCTGTTCAGTATTTGAAAAAAGATGTAAACTATATTCCTTTCAGCTTTGGCAAGAATGAAACTGCCCTTGTCATCGGTTCCGGGGGAGGCAAAGATGTTTTGTTTGCTTTATTAGGGGGAACAGAAGAAATCCATGCAGTGGAGATTAACACTTCTACCATTGAGGCCGTAAATTATTTCAAAGACTTCAATGGGGACATCTATCATCGACCAGGCGTAGAAGTGCACAATCAGGACGGAAGAAATTTTATTGAGAATAGCAAGGAGAGATATGACAATATCTATCTTTCCATGGTTATGACCAATGCCATTGAAAATACAGCCTATTCCCTGTCAGAAAACTATATATACACCTATGAAGCCTTCCAAAAATATTTTGAACATCTCAGTGAAAAGGGCAAGCTTAGTTTTATGATGCATAGTAGTTTAGATTTGACAAGAATTGTAAACACGGGGATCAAAGTTTTGCTGGATCAGGGGATCCCCCAGGAACAGGTTACAGATTATTTTGTAATTATTAATGGTGCCGATAAGCGGCATCAGAATATGCATAGAGAAGAAATCAGTATGCCTTTGGTAATTTTTAAGAAGCAGCCTTTTACAAAAGAGGAAATTAACACTATCAAGGCAGAGGTCACAAAACAAAATCGAGCAATGATTCATTATCCTGGCGGGGAAGATGGATTGTATCAGCTGATAAAGGAGAAAAAAATGAATTTTGAGGAATTGGTAAAAACTATTCCTTTTAACGCCGCGCCCATCACAGACAGCAAGCCCTTTTTTTACAGATATACAAAATTTTTTCCTACGGAAATCCTATATGTTTTTCTGGGAGGGCTTTTGGTCTGGTTGGGGATACACAAAAAATACTTAACCCGACTGGAGAACAAGAAGACATCCACTTATTTCATGGGGCTTGGGGTTGCATTTATGCTTGTAGAAATTCCAATGATTCAGAAAATGAATTTATATTTTGGAAATCCGTCTATGACCTTTAGTGTAGTCTTATTTAGTATCTTGGTAAGCTGTGGAATTGGGAGTGGATTCAGCGGGACCCGGATTGGACGAAAGTTTACTGCCCATTCTTCTGCTTATTTGTTGAGTATCGCCATTATGATTACCATTACCCAGCTCAACATGGATAACATGATGGAGATGACCAATCACCTTGGTTTTATGAAAAAAACATGGATAGGATTTATCATGATTTTTCCCATGGGGCTGCTGATGGGGGTGGCATTCCCTACAGGGCTTCAGAAGCTAAAGGAGATATATCACGACAAGGATATGATTCCATTCATGTGGGGAATCAATGGAATCTTTTCGGTAATCGGTTCAACCTTGGCCATTATGGTCTCCATGAAGTTTGGTTTTGATGCAGCTATTTATACAGGGGCAGGAATATATTTGCTTTTATATCTATTTAACCCTTTGAAGAACGGTAGATGTGGAAAACATATTTAGGATTTTCTTTAATCCCCGAAAGGGTTGGATATAATTATTAGGAAGAATCTCCACAATCAAAAATTTGTCCTTGTTTGTCCTTAAAAAGAGGGCCCATTTACTTTATTTGGAGGATATGGGAGAGCTATATTGAAAAATATACCGGGTGTTACGAAAGCCAGGTCACTATAGACGAAGATCATTGGGGTATAGGCTGCGGCAAATGAAAAATAAGCTGTGGTATATGACGCATCGTGTTGAAAGAAAACTATCGCATTAGAAATGAGAGATAAGCACTGAACAGGTGCTTATTCTCCCATTTAGGAGATAGAAAGTTTATTTGTCTGTTATATTTGAATGGGTTAAGATATCATTCAATATTTTGTGGAGAATAGCAAAAATATTTTTAGTTTTAAAATATGTTGGCACGAATATTGCATAAAATAAGTATACAAAAACAAAGAAGGGGATAATGAGTGATGGAAAGGTTAAAAAGGATTATAGTATCTTCTATTTTACTTGTATTGACAGTAAGTGTTACGGCAGGAATTCTCACATTAAATCAAATTTTAGCTGCAGCTTTTAATATTTAGTCATTTTGAGAAAAGAGGTGAATCGTTATGTTGTGGGTCATTAGAATTTTGTATATCATTCTCATTGGCTTTGTCGTATACCGAATGTTTAAGGGTGGAGGATGCTGCGGTGGAGGGCACCACGGACACCATGGAGGAAATGCATCGCCAACGCAAAAGAAGGAGGAGAGGATATAATGAAAAAATGGTTTCAGAAATTTTTAAAAAAACTGGAGGAGGCGAATAAGAAAAATTTTGGCACCCAAAGGCTAGATTGCTGTGATGTAAATCAAAAGAGCAATCAATCAAAAACCGTGAAACACAAATAATTTTCCTAAAAAGGAGGCGTTTTCAAATGAAAAGGAAAAGTATACTATTATTAACAATTTCAGGGGTATTGCTTGTTGGTTCAGTTACAGGTCTTGCTTATGCAAATGCAAAGAATGGAGATGCTGATGCACTGAGTAAGTTGAATATGGAAAGAAAACTATGGACAACCAGCAACAGTAATGGAAAAGAACAAGACAAAGCACAATATGAAGATATGCTGAAATTAATGAGGGAAAATGGATGGGAAGGCATGGCAAAGGCAATGACAGATAAGGATTATGCGGCTATGGATCAATTCATGAATAATCTGACTGACGAAGATTATCAAAAAATGATTAAAATGATGAGAGGCAATGGCTATGAAAGCATGGCGAATATGATGGAATCCATGGACAAAGATTCAATGATTCAAATGCACAATGCAATGGGAGGAGCAAAAAGCTGCCATAGGACTGGCTCAGGCATGATGGAAAATCTATAAGGAAAAGAGGAGAAGATCAAAAAAATTTTTGCTATTTATACCCCCTAGGGGTATAAATAGTGGCTATGAAAGATCATGAGAATAGAATAGGTTTATCTATTCATTTATATCTGAACTAGTGTCATGGCTGCCTGTCAACGGCAGCTCTCTTCTTTTCATAACCCATAGGAGATAATAAAGACTTGGAGATTATGGATGTTTTTTCAACTTCCGTTATATGTTTTTCCGAAGCCTATTTACTGGTCTTCTGAAGGAAGATTTTCCTAAATCAGTTGGACATCTTTCTCAACATGATAAATGTAGGAGGGACAAAATTGAAAGAGTTATTTAAAATTGGACATTTTGGCATATATATATTCGGAGTGACAATTGTAGCAGGCATGCTTGCAGGGCTTTTGATTATGATGAGGGAAGCGAAGCGCAAGGGAATGGATAAGAACAAAATGCTGGATTTGGCCACATATACCATTATTGTTTCCATTATCGGAGCCAGAGCATATTATATTTTAGCCTTTGACTTTCCATATTATTTAAAAAATCCTATAGAAATCTTCTATATAAGGAATGGCGGCCTATCCATACAGGGAGGCTTAATTGCAGGCGTTTTGTTTGCTCTTTGGTATACAAAGAAAAATAAAATTTTCTTTTGGAAAGCAGCCGATGCCTTTGCCCCCGGTATCATCATGGGGCAAGCCATTGGAAGGATCGGCTGTGATGTGTTTGGCATACCCATGGAACGTATTTACCCTTGGGGTGTAAAAATCAATAATCAGATACTGCATCCTGTGCAGATATATGAAATGCTTTTGAACCTCATCCTTTTCACCTACCTTTGGAGAAGCAGGGGGAAACTGAAATATAATGGAGAACTATTTATCAAATACATTATGGGATTTTCAATGAATAGGGCAATAGTTGAGTTCTTTAGAAGCAATCCAATGGTCATTCAACCCTTTACCATTGCCCATGTGACAAGTCTTTTTATCATTATCGCGGCATTTCTTGGGGGCAGAAGTATTCGTGAAAAACAAAGGGTTGCGAATGAAATACCTTCCAATGACTATGTAAAGGTATCTATTTTTGAATATATGCTAATCTTTGGAATCGGAGCAGTCGGTACCTTGATTTATTATTCTCTCTATTAAAAAAGACACCACTTTGCAAGTTAAATTTCATGAAGCGATTTTTGTAAAGTGGAGCATGAAATATCCTACTTTATTTAAAATGAAGGGCTTCAGGATAAATTCTCCTGAAGCCCTAGCTCTAAAAGTTTAATGATGTGATTGCATGCCACAGTTTTTGTTTATTACATTTTTCCTTGTTTCATCATGTTCTTAATTTCCTGCTGCAGCTGTGTAATATTTTGCATTTTTGCATCTCTTAATTGGGTGAAAAGCTGACGAATCTCTGGATTGCTGATCTCCATCATGTATTTATTATACATAGATTGTAGCATCATTTCATTTTGTAGAGAATCCTGTAGGAAGTCCATAGTATTCATTGTGTATCACTCCCTTTAAACAATTGAAAATTTTGACATGGTTTGTGTCAATGTATTATAGTGATTTCGGGCACCTTGTTCCATTTCCTTTAACATTTGTTTGAGTTTAGGATCGTGAATCTGCTGAGAAAGGTGGGCATATTTTTTTGCCATACTTTCTTCATGAAATAGCATTTCCTTTAAAGCATTATTCATGATTTCTTGCTCCGTAAGCATTTTTATATTACCTCCTTGTATTTCTTATTTTTCGGTAATTACTGAATAATATAGTTCCCCGGAAGAATCAATCATTGCTGCATAGACGTCCGCCATATTAGTTATGCCTTTTCTAGACAACTGATTTTTTAACCATTCATGATCATATCCCAATTCTTTTAGGTTTTCTTCAACAACCTTCCCATCATTGATAAGAAGGGTAGGAAGACCACCACCTATGGTTTGAATATTTAAATCCTTTGGTGTTACAGGCTGATAATCGGATTTTTTTAAAACACTTACATGTCCACTGGTTTCCAAAATGGCAGCTTCCACTTCACCAATATTCGGAGCGTCTATGTTCCGCATATCCGATAGAAGCAGTTCTAAAGGAAAGAAGGCTTTTGCCATATTAGGACGAAGAATTTTTCCTCCCGATATCAGTGGTATTGATTTTCCCATCACAACCTTAGCGAAAGTCCTATTTTTTACGGCAATATAGGATATGAGATAGTGGAGAAGGTATATAACAGCAATTATGGCAGCAGTATTAATAAAACTTATTTTTGCTTCAAATAGCGGAGCTGCTGTGATTCCACCCATCATCCAGAAAAATGCAAAATCATATCCTGCAAATTGCCCTCCAGACCTGTGGGGTAAAACTTTCCCTTCTATGTACAACAAAATTCCCACGGCAATGCTTCGTAAAGCGAATATAAAGGGACCAATTTTTTCAGCGGATCCAAATATATCTTTTAAAATTTCCATGAGATCCCTTCTTTCCTATATACTTATATAAACTGTTCCGTCCGATTCAAGCATAGCTAAAAATATATCTTTTGGATTGGCAATGCCCTTTTCTCTTAATTTTGTCATTAGCCACTCATGATCTAATCCTATGGCATGAAGATTTTTTTCATCAATCTTTCCATCATAAATAAGAATTGTCGGCAATGCTACCATTTTCGGCGGTAAGTTCATTTGTTTTCGTGTGAGGGGTAAGGCTTCAGGCTTCTTAATAACACTGATTTTCCCATAGGGTTCCAATACAATGGTATCAATTTCTGATAGATTATGGGCTCCTTTTAGTCTTAATTGTCCTAATAGATTATCTATTGTTACATGGCAATCAAGCATATTTTTTCTGTGTATGATTCCATCCTTCATAAGGATTGTCGGTTTTCGGTCAATGGTCTTAGGCCATTTTATATCCAAATAAGACAAAAAGATATTTACAAAAGCATATACAAAAACAATGACGATTCCAGAAGTAAGGGAAGACTCAGGATTTAACATTCGAATCGCAGCCAAGCTGACAATGCCGGCAGCTACCAAATAGTTGTGACCTGATAAAATTCCTACTTGACGATGCCCCATCAATCGAGTTGCAATAATTAATGCGATATAGAGAATAATTGCTCTGATGGCCAGTGCAAAGGTGGATAAATCCTTGCTGCCTTCCCAAAATGAATTCCAGTCCAAAGCGGCACCTCCTAAACGATTACCATTGATAGCTATTTTTCAAGTAGTCCTGAAAGAATAACCGCAAGGATAATAATGATAATGCCCATATATAAGTGGGTTTTCGATAGAACTTCGGCAACGTTCGAGACTTTTGTCATTTTCATTTGATTTTCCTGATTTTGCGGTGTAGATGGACTGATAAGGCCTTGCATTTTAGGACCATATACGAATACCTGAAGAAATAAAATAAGTATCATGACTGCTACCAAAATAAGCTTAACAAATAGGACAATGCTTGAAGATGCTTCAAAAAATGGAGTCAACTTATCTTTCTCGCTATAGATTGCATAAATTCCTGTAAGTATGAGGATAACTAGACTGGCTCATGTAAGATTAGAAAATTTTTTCATTGCGATGCCATTTACCCCATGAGCCTTCATATCTCCTAAATTATTCAGTGCTGGCTTAACGGCAAATTCGCTGTATATCATGCTGCCGATCCAGGTTACGGCAGCCAGAATATGCAATGTACTGGATAGGGTATGAAGTATTTTTTCCATAGCATAAAAACCTCTCTGAAATGGATAGTTTAAGTATTCTATAGTATATTGTGCATTTGCCGGAAAATTATTCATTCAATACTTTCTCACATATTTAACCTTATAAGTATATATTGTTATTAAAAAAATAAAGATAAAGGAGCGTTTTCTATGGTTATTACTCCTGATGTGCCTAATCTCCCTTTTATAATGCGAAAGGGTGTAAAATGTTTTGAATTAGTTGCTGAGCCGGTTATCAGGGAATTATTACCAGGGCTCTATATAAAAGGGTGGGGATATAATGGCAGCATTCCAGGGCCGACAATCCAAGTCTACCCGGGTGATTATGTCAATATAAGAGTATATAACAGGCTTCCTGAAGCCACCAGTGTTCATTGGCATGGTTTAGATGTACCTAATGTTATGGACGGTGTACCTGACGTTCAGCCATCACCTGCAATTCAACCTAACCACTACTTTGACTACCATTTTAAAATTATTAATCCTCCCGGTACTCATATGTACCATACACACCATATTGCGGCAAAGCAGGAGATGATGGGACTGGGAGGAGGGTTTATTATTTTAGAGCCTGATGAACATAAAAGCGATATACAGCGAGATTACTTTATTATGCTGCAAGAATTCCACGTGAAAGGCTTACAACCTCATGAAGTTAAACCGGGCATATATGATATTGATCCATACGCCCATACCTTTAATTTCTTTACGATGAATGGGCGAAGCTTCCCATATACAACACCGTTGCATGTCAAATATGGTGACAATGTGCGAATCAGATTAGGAAACATCCAGGAAGGGGCGCATCCTATCCATATTCACGGACACCAGTATTATGTGACTGCTGCTGATGGAAATTCAATCCCTGTGGGTAACAGACTGCTGAAAAGTACTATTCTTGTCGCTTCTGGTGAAACATGGGATATTGAATTTAAAGCGAATAACCCCGGCATTTGGCCTTTCCACTGCCACATCCCCCACCACATGAGCAATAATCTAACCAGTCCAAGCGGGGGGATGTTTACGACGATTGTATATCGAGATTGAGAATTTCTAATGGTGGGCGTAATGTTATATAGAACAGCATATTACTTTGCAGTATTGCTTTTTAATGCAATACAAAGCGATTTATCCGTTTGAAGACCAGCTAATAAAAGTCAATAGTTAAATTCAAGTTTTTTTAAAGAAAATGATTTTTCTAAAAAGGGTACAGCAAAGCTAACCATTGATGAAAGCCGAACAATGGCTTTTAAAAAGATTTGAGTTGTATCAACCTAAGCAACGATGCTTGGGCGTGAATTTTTATCATTTCTCCATGATTGATGATCTTCAGGGCTCCTAAGCACGAATGGCTTTTCATCACGGAGAACCGCAAAGATATAATGGAGAAGCTTGTGCATTACGGCTACAAGGGCTAC
>NZ_LOEE01000079.1 GCF_001562415.1 Thermotalea metallivorans
ACCGCATTAGATCAAGAAGTAGAGAAAAATACGTCCGTAAAAGATGCTATACTTTCTATTGCTTCATAACAGTGCTAAGGTGAAACTTTAAGGAACTTTAAGGGCTTTCTTTTGTGCAAAACTATAGTAATTTTTTGTAATTTTTTTAGCTTGAAACAGTTTGAAACATCCTCCTATTTTTATTTTAAAAAACGGTACAGTTCTAAGTTTTGGGCAGGAAGTCAAATCCTAAAGGTTTCCCCATAAAATAAAAAGTAGAGCCAAAAACAGCTCTACTTTTTCTTGGATTTATCCTCCTGCCAATAGATGGATCACCTTCACATCGTCTCCGTCATGAATAGGTGTTAACTCGTATTCTTCTTTTGGTATCAGGTGATCATTCACTTTTACAATGATTTTAGGATAAGTATATCTCTTTTTTTCCAGTAATTTCTGTACGGTTAAATCTTCTTCCCATTCAAAATCCTTTCCGTTTACTTGAATCATCTTAAACCCCCTAGTGCTTATAAATACGGTTTCACCACTTCTACTACCTCCGGAAAATCAATGCCTAATTTCTGAAGGGTCTCCAATTTTGGAATACCGTTGTTCGTCCATCCCCTTCTCTTGTACACGGCATCCACAAGTTTTTCATATTGTTCTTCCCTGTATTTTCTTAATACTTTGATCTTTTCCTCCGTAGCTTTTCCTTCAGGGTTATAATTTAATAGTTCTATGAGCTGCCTATCATATCGTTCTTGCCGTGACTCATATTCTTCAACGGTTACAGGGCCTGCTGAACGGTATGGAATTTTATCATCCTCCCGCTTTCCATGGCCCATCCTTATATTAAATACTCTTTGGAAATTATAGACTCGCTCTGATTGCAGAATAAGTTCTTCTTTGTCAATATTTTTTCCTGTAACCCCGTTAAAGATATCCACATAGTTTTGTACATGCTCCGGTATTTTCGCCGGTTCATCAGCAGTGGCATTGCTTTCCGGGATAATATCATTCCAAGGCAACTTGCATAGTCCGTTTAATCCAAACCATGTTCTGAACATGGGGAAATAATGGAGAGCTTCGGCCTTATCCTCAAAGGTGGGTATTTGATTGTTCACCATATCCATAAAAATTAACCAAGCTTCATCATGTTGAGGTCCCTTGTTGGTTAATCCGTATCCTCCCTGCTGGGCTAGGGATTCTTTCGGCAGGTATTCCGAATATTCCAAACCTTTTTGTTCCATGCCGATATCCTGAAGAAAATCAGGATCTGCTCCATATTGTTCAATAAACAATTTTTTCATTCTACGAATACCCTGCCCAGCAATTTTGCCGAATCCTTCCCCCCTTGCCATTTGATGAAGCAGCTCCATAGCCGCGTCGGCATTTCCAAAATACAACGCTAAACCGCCTGTAATTTCTTTATTGATGATTCCACTTTCATAGCACTCCATGACAAAAGCTGTAATCGTACCAAAGGAAATTGTATCAATACCATAGGTATCACAATAGAAATTGCTTTCCAAAATATATTCCGGATCAAAGATTCCGCAGTTTGCACCTAAACCCGCTGCATTTTCATACTCAGGACCATCCACGGTAACCAACTGCCCTTTATAGGGTCCCGTTTTGATTTCAAATTTATCGGCAGCTTTAGCACAGGACAATGAGCACCCATACCAGCATCCATCGGGCAGTCCTTGGGTAATATATTTTTCTACAAATACATTGGATGCAATTTTATCTGCATCGGGATGGCTTCCAAACTTGTAGTTATGAACGGGTAAAAGATCATACTCGTTCATCACCTCAATAATATTGGCTGTTCCAATCTGCCGCATTCTATTTTGAACAGCATCGAACTTATTGATTTCCTTATGCAACTTAATGCCAGCCTTATTAATCTTTGA
Organism: Thermotalea metallivorans; assembly: GCF_001562415.1. Lineage (GTDB taxonomy): Bacteria > Bacillota > Clostridia > Peptostreptococcales > Thermotaleaceae > Thermotalea > Thermotalea metallivorans. The sequence continues at coordinate 1,893 of NZ_LOEE01000079.1, forward strand.
AATGTCTGCGGGATGATTTAAATCACCCTTTACCCCTCTAAATCTCACTACCAAGGCTTTAATTTTTTTATCTCGAAAAACAGTACCGATACCACCCCTGCCTGCCTGTTTCAGTCGCACTGCTTTTCTTCTTACATCATAGAAAGTAAAATTAAGCAAACCGATGAGAGTATGATCTCCGGCAGAACCCGCCGTAACAACGGATATATTTCTCTTATCCTCTTCAGATTCTGCGTACATCTCCGTCAATTGTTCTCCTAAGATATGGCTGTCCGTTGCCTCCAGAGGAGTCTCTTCAATTCTAACTGTTCCTTCATTCCCATCAATAAATATAATTACATCCTTATCAGCCTTGCCCTGAATTTCCAATGCATCCCAACCTGAAAATTTCAGCAGCGGCCCGAAATATCCACCCACGTTGCTGTCAATTACCAGCCCCGTTAAGGGTGACAAGGTAACAACCAAGGATTTTCCAGCCCCAGGATACTGGGTAATGCCGCCCAAAGGCCCGCTGGATATGATAATCTCATTTTCAGGATCATTCCACTTGGTTTCCGATGTTACCGCATTCCATAGATACCATAGGCCGAATCCTTTGCCTCCAATGAACTTTTCCTTCATCATTTCTGTTACGGGCTTTGATTCTATTCTATGCTCAGAAAGATTGACATAGAGCGAACGATTGGTATAACCTCTTTCAATTTGTCCCAATTCATAGCGAAATTCAGCCAGAAGCTTATGTTCCTTTAACATTTCTTTCACGTTCATGGGCTTTCCATCCCCCTTTATCAAAATTTATCATTATATCTCGCCGGCTGTAGCAGTTTCTCCGAATGCTTCAATTTCTCCCACTGGAACATCTTCAATAAATATTGCTCCCGAAGGACAATTTTTTGCACATAGACCGCAGGCAATACATTTGAAAGGTTCAATATAATCATCATGCTGTCTCATGGCTTCCTCCGGGCAAAATCCCACACACATGAAACAGCCAACACATATATCTTTTTTTACCCTTACTACGCCGTTTTTATCCCTGTATAGGGCTTCGATGGGACAGATATCAATACATACGCCGCATTGATTGCAGACCTGAATGGCATATCCTCCCTTTGCATTGTTGCCAATTTGAATACAAGATTTTTCCTTTAGGCTTTCTTTAAAAAATGTCTTCGAGCATGCTTCCTCACATTGGTTGCATCCTATGCACAGCTCTTCTCTTTTTCCTAATCTTTTCAAGTTCAGCCCACCTCCAACTTTTATGAAACATTTTCACACAGAAAATTTATTTTAAAACAAAATTTTCATACAACGGATGGTTCAAAAATCAGTTCGCCTTTCTTAAATCGGTTTAGATGCAGCATATCGATAGGCAGCGTCGTCTCCTCCCCTAAAATGCACTCCGCCATCAGCAATCCCGTAGCCGGACCAAACATAAAACCGTGACCGCTATAACCGATTGCAAGATAAAAGCCTTCCACTTCATCCACGGGACCATAGATGGGTTGACGGTCAGGCGTCATATTGTACAAACCGGCCCACTGTCTTAAAAGCCTTACATTTTTTAGAGGCGGTAATATTTGGGTGATAGTTTTCGCCATCTCTTCTACGAAATGCCATCCGGAGGTAATGCGCAGATCCCTTGGCTCCCCTTCATCTCCTCTTCCCATGACAATACCGCCATGGGGAACTTGCTGGCAATATAAATTCAAAGAGAAGGACATTACCATAGGCCCTAAAATTGGCTCTACCGGCTCCGTAACCAGTATTTGATGTCTCTCTGAATACACGGGCAAATCTAGACCTGCCATTTTCCCTATCAACTGGGAATATCCCCCTGCTGCATTTACCACAACATTGGTGGAAATATCTCCTTTTGTTGTTTTCACACCTTTGATCTTTCCCTTTTCTACAATAATGTCTGTCACTTCCGTAAAGGTATAGATATGTGCTCCCAATCGCCTAGCGGCGTTAGCAAAGGCTTGGGTTGTATGGAACGGATTCAGGTGCCCGTCTTTTTGATGGAATGTGGCACTGACCAAGCCTTCCGTATTTAAAAACGGCACTATTTCCTTGGCTTCTTCCAAAGTCAATAATTTTGACTGAATTCCCAGACGATTCTGCAAGGCCACATTCTTTTTAAATTGTTCATGTTCCTTTTCCGTACTGGATAGAATCAGATATCCCCCTTGTTTAAACTCCAGATCCCCCTCATAGCCCAGTTCTTCCTTGGCATTTTCAAAGAATTCGCAAGACAATTTAGAGATCCGGCAATTCATTTCCGTTCCCCATTGTTGCCTGATTCCCGCACCGCATCGGCCGGTGGCTCCGCTGGTCAGATAAGATCTTTCAATAATGGCAACATCCTTTACCCCTTTTTTCAATAGATTATATGCAATGGCACATCCTGAAATACCCCCGCCGATAATTACCACATCTGCAGTTTTAATCATGGTCAACACCCCCTGAGGCATAGTCGCTGATTGCACCTAGTTTTATTGCCTTCACAGGAGGCCTGTATGTTCCAGGCTTTAATTCGGAAACAGGCTTACCTGTAGCTATGGACAATTCCCTGAGAACCAATTGGGCACAAGTCCTTCCCTGGCAAGGTCCCATGCCTACCCGGCTGATCCTTTTTAATTCATCAAAAGAAGTATATCCTTTTGCAATCCATTCCCGTATGTCTTTCAAAGTTAAATCGGAACAACGACAAATGATCGTATTCTCGTCCATACTAATCCCCCATTCTTATATTTCTTATGGTTTTCACATGTTCCTTAGGGACTGCGATCGAAATTATCGGTGTTTTATCCAGGGCTTTTGTATTGAGAACTTTCACTACTTTTACATCGCAAACGTAATTTCCTTCCCGGTCCACCCCCTTGACCATATCATTTTCCACGGGAAGGGGAATAAATTCGTAAGGTATTTTGATTAAAGCCTCATGCTCCGAATAAGTCATATCAACCACCATAATTGCTAATCCCGGACATTTGCTGATGCATAGGCCGCATCCATTACACAAATCATCGTCTATGGATGGTAAATCATTGATGTCTTCAAATTCTTTGATTGCTTTCCTAGGGCAGGCAGTATAGCACGGATTGCATGGAATGTTTTGAAAACATTCTATTACCGCAACAGCGCCCTGATTCAGCCTTGCATGACTTGGAAAAACTTTTTCTAAATCCTCTTTCGTCGGTACTCCGGTACTGGCTAACATGATGCATACCCTCCTATCCATGTAAATTACAGTTTTTCACCGGCAGCAGCTTCCGCCATAGACTGTAGCTGAGCGATTCCTTGTCTGATTTTCACACCTACAGGACCGGACCTTAAAGCATCTAGCTGTTGGATGAAATCCCTTTTCTTTTCTTCCACATTGTATACTGTATGGCCTATACTTTGTGCAGCACCAATACCGGCTAAATACCCCTCTACCATGGCACTGCTAGCCTCTTCCACGCCTGCCACATCTCCGGCTACAAATATTCCTTTTACAGAAGTTTCCATATTCTCGTCCCGTATGGGTACAAATCCACCCAGCTCATTTACATATTTCATCTCACATCCAGCTTGCCATAAAAGCTCAGCCAATGGTGATAGTCCTACAGCGATACACATCACATCGATTTCTAAATCCATTTCCGTTCCGTGGATGGGATTCCAATGCTGGTCTAATTTCCATATGACAGCCCCCTCCAGGGCATCCTTCCCATAGGCTTCCTTTACGGTATAGCTTGTATACATAGGCACGCCCATCCTTCGAATTTTAGATGCATGAACCCAATATCCCCCAATTTTTGGAGCTGCGTCAATGACGGCTGCCACTTCAACACCTGCTTGCAATAGCTGATAACTGACAATCAAACCAATATTTCCTGCTCCTACCATCAAAACACGTTTCCCCGGTTTTATGCCGTATTCATTCATCAGTGTTTGCACGGCACCGGCACCATAAATACCTGGCAAATCATTATTTGGAAAGGCCAAAGTTTTTTCACTGGCACCTGTAGCTACAATCATAGACTTAGGCTTGATTTTTAAATATTTCCCCGATGCCTCCGCCGTTACAATGCCGTCCTCATAAACCCCCAGCACAGTGGTATCATTGAATATCTCAACATTCTCCATGGAATGAATTTTTTCCAATAATAATCTACAGATGTCTATTCCCCTCACCGATGCGTATTGCTTTTCAGAACCGAAAAACATATGGGTTTGTTTTACCAATTGTCCTCCCAAAGATTTATTTCTATCTGCAAGAAGAACTTTACATCCCGCTTCTGCTGCGCTAATCGCTGCACAAAGACCTGCCGGGCCGCCTCCGATAATAAGGATATCCGTCGATTTCATCGTAGAATATCTCCTTTCCCTATTTGCGTATTTACACACATGCCTTCTTGAAGCATTTCAACACATATTCTTACATTGGGCTCACCATTTACTACCATCAAACAGGAGGAGCAATTTCCTATGGCACAATAAAATCCTCTAGGCCTTTGTTTCTCATGACTATGACTTAAAACTCTCACGCCTGCCGCATGTAATGCCGCAGCTATCGTTTCTCCTTCATAACCTTCCAGCACTTGACCGTTATAAGTGAATGTAACCCGTTTCCCTCTTTGAAAATTTAATATAGGATGTTCCTCAATTCGCATGCTGCCACCTCCATGATTTATTGTTCTGGCTTTTTCTCGGATTGAGAAAAAGCCAGAACATAAAATAATTTAGTTTTTCTTAGAGTTAAAGGCTTTGTTTAGCAAATAGATGAAGCCTATTCCATAAAACCCCAGAGTAATTATCATCATAATAATCGATGTACGTGACATATTATTCCGCCTCCTCTGCTGACTCCATGATATCCCTTCCCTGTCCA
>NZ_LOEE01000080.1 GCF_001562415.1 Thermotalea metallivorans
AACTGCTTTACAGGAAAAACTGTTCCTGACAAAAGAGACGATTAATGAATTTTTGGACTACTTTGTCTCGACTTTGCCTGATTATATCAAGCTAAAGCTATCAGTTGCTTCCTGCGAAAGTTGATTTTTAATGTATTTTCTTTTATTTCCTCTGCTATTGCTAAATCTACCCCTACATATTGGGTATGTTCTTTTGCATTATAGACATCAAAAAGGTTGAGATTGCCTAAAACTATATTCCTAGAATCCTTTTCTATTTTTATGATTTTATACGGGTAGAAAGTTTTTTCTTCTGTTTCTACGCTTCCGGATATTATGGGAAGGACTTTTCCATGAATTAGTATCTTATCTTTGAAACCTTCGATTGAAGTTATTGAAATGTCAAGGTCATTTTTTTGATCTCCACCAGCTATTAGAATATACTGAAACTCGTCTTTACTAAGCAGCCCATCTTTTTTTACATGTATCCCTGCTTGAATTTTATTTTGATCAATCCATGGTTTTAATTTTTTTTCTATAATTTCATTCTCATCAACAGAATAAAATAATAGCTCCCCTTGAGAAGATTTTATCGTTTTTATTTTGTTGATAAGGCCACTGGTAAAACCTACAGCTATTAAAGTAAATACTATGAAAAATATACAGCCGGTTATAATATAAAAATTTTTCTTGATTTTTTTCTGTTTTGTTACAACATTGGTTTCCGACATAAATGTTTACCCTTCCTCCTTTGAATGAAGATAGGAAAAGGGCTAAGTCTAAAGACTTATACCCTTTTCAATGATCTATCTTTATTTTTTTTCTTTTTTTATACCTTCTGAAACTAAGAATATAACCAGCATAACTTAGCCCCGTTTTGTGTTCTACGAAAGCAAAAAAAGAACAAATTAGTAAAGGAATTAAATAATGAACATAAGCAAATAACATACTGAAAGGCAATTTTGGCACAAATTCACTCATTTTCATTGATAAAAACAGCCCGAACAACATCCAACCTGTTTGAGGATAGGTTAGATTGAAAATAAACTTTTCTTTTACTGTTATTTTGGAAAGGGGATGATAAGAAAACGCTCGATTCATTATTTTACCATCCCCATTAAGCCTCCTACTAATGCTTCGGCCTTAAACACAATGATAATGGCAACTATAAAAATGCCAGCCTGTACTTTGTATTTCGCCAAGTCTGTTGAGCCGCCAAGAACCATGGATACACCGATCCAGATTACCATGACTACTGCAATTAGGATGAAAATTTGACGTACAATTTTAATGAATTCTGTTGTTGCTTTGTCTGCTTCATTCACAATGCTGCCTGAACTACCTCCACCGGAATTTACTTTTCCTATGGTGCTTCCTGATGTGTCAGCAAAAGCATAAGTAGGAATGAACATAGTGATTATCATGAGAATTAAAACTACAGAAAGAATTGGTTTTGATAGAAGATTTAATCTTTGAAGCATGTTTATCCTCCTTTTTTTATTTTTTGTGCCAAAATTGCCTTCACCCTTTGTATTTACCTAAAAAGTTGAAGGCAGGTTTAAATTTAAACCTGCCTTCAACTTTTACGAGGAATGTAAAATTTTTTATCTTGTTCATATAATAGCAAAAATAATATTTTTTTGCAATATTTTTTTATAAAAAAATATATTTTTTTTATATTTCTGTGGTTTGAATGTATCGTGCAGTTGTAGCAATTAGCTTATGTCCTAGTACTTTTTGAGCAGTTTGAATATCATGTTTTTCTATAAGCATAGCAACAGATGTATTACGCAGGATATTAGCATTTATTTTTTCAAATCCTGCTTCTTTGGCATATTTTTTTAGGATCTGATATATAGCAATCCTGGATATAGGTTCATGAATATTTTTGTTTTTTTGTCCTACAATCACATAAGGACAAGAATCATTTCTTTCCACAAGGTATTTTTTCAGGATTTTTGTTATTCTTGGCCCTAAAGAAAGGATTCTTGTAGGATTATGTATGGTTATGTAACTGATATTGTCTTGAAATTGAACATCATTAATTTTCAGGGAACATAAGTCCGATACTTTTAAACTGGCTCTTAGAATCAGCTCAAATACCAATATATCTCTTAGATTTTTTGTGCGGTATACATATCTTAGAAGTTTGTTTCTTTGCTTTTTTGAAATAGTTAAGGGCAGGGAAAAATAGTTTTCATTTTTAATTTGCTGCATTTTTAACGGCTTAATTAATTTCTCGGCGTCCGCCCATTGCAAGAATTTGTTTATGCTTGTTACTTTTCTTTCAATTGTGTTTTGACTGTCATATTGATTTTGGATATGTTTTCTGTATTGCTTAAGATCATATTCCGTTAAAATTGAAAACTCAAACTTTTCTTGCCTTGTATTTTCAAACCAATTGATAAATTGGTATATATCGTTAAGATATGAATTGGCTGTATTCTTACAATAATTCTTCTGAATATATTCTACATATCTTCGTACAATATAAACCACCTCCGCTATAGAATGGCTAATATATAGAGATTAACTGACTACTTGAAAGTTTGGATAATCTCATTTTTTTCTGTAGAAATACTCCCCTAATCTTTACTTCAACTACAGCTATAACAGATGGATTTTCTATGTTAAAATTTCTTTTCAGGGTGCCGGAATAATAAATTGCCGGTGTATTATTTTCAACTGCAAATTCCTTAATTATTAGTTTTTCAGATAAAACACTTTTTGCTAAAGGCTCTAAGGTACTTTCATTTAAGCCTAAATTATGGGCTAAGATTTTTCTAAAATTATTTTCTGCCCTTCCAGTATCTATAAGAAAATTGCCATTGGCTAATTGTTCACCTTCCAAGATAGCCAGAGAACCTGCTTTTACAGATCTGTTTAATGATAGCTTTACTTGCTTTGCTTTAATATAAAGGTTGGTAAAATCCAAAACCAAAGCAGAAACGGCAACAAAGGCGATAATAACAATCATAAGCCAGATGATGGCTCCACCTTTTTGGTTTGAAAGATTTTTTTTGATTTCTTCTACTCTTACCATTTTTCACTCATTCCCTGTATTTTGGTGCCAATATAGAATCTTTCCTTGCTTCCTGCACCAAAGTTTGCATAATAAAAAGGATGCTCTTTTTTATATAACACAGTAATTTCAATTTCCCCTTCTCGTGGCACATATGTAAAATCATCACTATCGTATGCTGAAAGAGGTGTAACTGTAATTTCTAAATTCGGTGCATCAAATCCTTTTGCATGAAGTTCTGTTATAAGTTCATTTTTTAAATTTTGTGTGAATTGCCCTTGAACCAAAGCCCGATCAAACTTCTTATTTACAATGGTTGTCATATCATTTTTCCTTAGGAGAAAAGCTCCTCCTAGTATAATATACATAAAAAACCAAGTTAAAATGGGGGCAATGGCCACCATAGCAAGGATTTCGCCTGCCCCCTTTTGATTGGATAGGCTTTGGTTTATTTTTTGTAAAAACATATAAACCAACTCCAAATTTTTATAAATTTTTTAGTTACCTGTCCCTGCTCCCGGATCCAGTTCATCAATCTTTTCAACAGCATCATTTGCCTTATTTGTGATTTTTGCATTAATATTTGGAATCGATACAACGGCTATAATTGCAACAACAGCAATTATAATAATAAATTGAAAGATGTCCCCTCTTTGATTTTTCAAAATTTCCTTTGTTTTGTTTAAAAAATTTCTAATCATTTGTAATATCCTCCTTGTTTTTATAAAATGTTTTTATTAATCGTGAGCAAAAATACTCGTGATTTTAGTCATGAGATGAATTGCTCACACATTATCCAAATTTTCCTAGCATTAATTCTTTTCATTTGATTTTTGCAACAAAACTTACATAGTCAATTTCTCCGTTTTCTTTATTCTTAATTTTTGCATTAATATTAGAGATTTGCACAATAGCTATAATTACAACAATAGTAATTATAATAAGTTGAAGAATACCCCCTTTTAGCTTTTTAAGATTTCTTTTGTTTTGTTTAAAAAGTTTTCAATCATTTGCAATATCCCCCTTGTATTTAATATTTTTATTTGAAAATACATTTTGGAGACTCTTTATTCAAATTCTGTAATGGTGTCTGTTCCATTAAAATATTCAATTGTTATTTGTTTTCGATTGTCTAAAGATGTGTTAATCGCTGAAATTATGGAAGCCCCTATAATTGCAACAGCAGCCAAGACCACTATCCATCCTAAAATACTATCTCCTTTGTTGTTTTTTAGGTATTTTAGCAATAAAGAAACCTCCCTTCTACATAGGAACATTATCAATTTGTTTTAATGTAAAAATTAGCCAAGGATAACTTCCTATCGCTAACAGTGCAACCAATGGAAAAATCATCAAAAGAACGCCAATAATTTTTTTTCTGGTATTTTTTCTTATTCGCAACTGTTTGTTTATTTCTTTTCCTAGAATTCTATGGTTTTCTAGGTATGCCAAACTTATAGTTCTGTCATAGTTTAGGCTTTGTTCCAGTGCTGTGCAAATTTTCCCAAAACCTTCACTAGCCACACTGTTTTTTAATGTTTGCAGTGCTAAATTAGGATCTGATGAAAAAGTATTTATGGCCAATTCTAAAGGTTCTTTATAGGCACTAGCCCTCTCATATAAACTAATAAGAATTTGTTTCACTGGTTTTCCTACTTTTAGCATGATAATTGTGTATGTTTGCAACATTAAAATTTCTTTTTCTCCCAACCCCTTTTTTATTTCTATTATTAATTTTAAAACCCATTTGGGAAGCATATTAGCAATTAAAGCGGATATAAGGAGAAAGATCCATCCGGTGCTGGTGATTTTTAAACTAATTTGAGCTATTTCAGGCTTGTTTAAGTTTTCTGCTACTTCTCTTACCTTTTCTATATTTACAAGAGTATTGATAACATTGGTATATTTTATAGCTATCAGTAAAAAGACAACTACTAAAGGAAAAATATATGTAATAGCAAGAAAGGCTTCTGGTGAAATTCTTAAGCCTGCTTTTTTTAAATCGCTTTGCAGATTTTTATATTTTCTGCTTTCCGGTTTATCTTGTAATAGTTGAATCAACCGGTTTTTTCCCAATTTTTCTAACTTGTGCAGAAATCCATTTGTCTTTATGCGTCTTTTCTTTTTAGAAGTTACAAATATATCTGTTAATATTAAAAATATGGAGAATAGCAAAGGAATTATATATTGTGTTTTAATACTTTCACCCTCCTTCTATATCTGTTCAATAACCAATGAAGCAGTTATGCCTGCTACTATAACAAAAACCCAAAACAATATAAGAGTATTGCCTAATGTGGTATAGAAATAAAGTTCTTTAGCGATTGGATTTAAAAAAATGTTCATAATAAAAGCTAAGGAAGTTACCATATTAAGAATAATAAAAATCATTTTATTGGCAACTTGCTCGGTTTTATCTTGTTCGCTGGCTTGTATTTCTTCATTTACCAACTCATTAAGAAACAACAGATCCTCGCTTATGTCTCCTGCTCCTTCATAACTTATTAGTAGCAATTCTGCAAAGGCATATCCCCAAATATAAGATAAGCTATCAGCGAAAGATAAAATAGGTTCCCGGTATTCATATCCACTTGAAAGCTCTCTGATGTTAGTATATAAGTATGGACACAAAATAAGGTTTTAGATATACTAAAGATTTAAGAAAGGAAGTGTCCATAAATGACAAATCGAAGAACTTTTACAGAGGATTTCAAAACAATGATAGCAGATTTGGTACAATCCGGTAAAACAGTCAAGGAAGTCTGCAGCGAATATAGCCTAAGTGAAACAGCAGTCCGAAGTTGGGTAAAAAAGAAATCTCCAATTAACATAGAAGGAGATGTTACAAGCCTTGAAGAAATCAAGAAAATTAAAAAAGAAATTGCAAAGCTCA
>NZ_LOEE01000081.1 GCF_001562415.1 Thermotalea metallivorans
AGAGTTTCTACTTGAATGCACTTTCTACCCATAGAATGATCCTCCTTTGATTTGGTGTTTTACTTATTATTCCAAAACAAAGAGAGAATTATTAAGAAAGGTTAATTTCTATGGGCGCAAATCTATATAGCCCTAATCAAAACCATTATTTTTATAGGCCCTATCTTTTACATCTGCTTTTAATCTTTGTAATCTTTTTTGCAATTCTGTTGTCATTTGGTTTTCCATGGATTGAAGTTTGAGTCTATTGAATTCTCTTTCTTTTGCTGTTGTAACCATGCTTTGCAACTCGTATTTATTCATAGCTTCTTGGTATTTTTCAGATCCAGATCCTGCCGTATTTCTTAGATGTTCTGCTTGTAATCTAAATGCTTCTAGTTTTTGCTTATGCAAAACATAATCATTTTTTGCTTTAATTAATTGCTCTTGTAAAGTTTGAACATAATCTTGATTTTCAGCAGATGTTTTATAAGTTAAACCTTTTTCAAAAAGGCTAGGATATTTTTCTTCTACTGATGCCATACCATCTTTTTTTGCTTTATAATCTACAAATGTTTTTGATGTAAAACCAATAGCTTTATTTTTTATGCTTCCTAATTCGCCAAAAAATTCTCCCACTTTACCTCCAGTTTCACCACCTAAAGAAGAACCAAGATTTTTACCCATGGCGATCATTTCTTGCACATCATAAAACTGTGTTGGATCATAAAAACCTGCATTTTCCTTAAAAACATTGCCTACACTTGTCTTAAAACTATTACCCTGTTTTCTCTGTTCTATAATCTGTTTTCCTAGCTCCTTTAATCTGCCTGTTTGAGAAATAGATCCTTTTGAAACTTTGTTACCTGCAACTCCACCTACCAAAGCACCCGTCATGGCACCTGCGGATGGGCTTTGTCCTAATGCCCCCGTTAGCATACTTCCTGCTACTGCTGTTGTTGCCATACCTAATCCTGTAAATGTTCCTACGATAGCTTTTTTAGTAAAATTTCCTATTGGCGAATATCCTTGTTGTGATAATGTGGGCTTTGTACCAAAGCCACTTGTCAGATCGGATAGCGTATTATCAAGAACATTATCATTTGTAAAAGCAGAAGCACCGACTGTGCTTCCTGCTATACCTTTGGATTTTCCCATAAAACTACCGACAAGTCTGGCTGTACCTAAAACAGCACCTAAATTAAGCAAATTTCCGGCCATACCCAAAGGAGATTTCGTTGAAAATTGATCTAAGCCCCACAAGCTTCTAATGAGTGTTGCAATACCATTTAAGCTAATTAAACCAGCCATGGCCATGAAAAAATTTGGGTTAAAATGCAGTAACCTTATAAAAAAAGTTAATGTAAAGGCATGGGCCATTTGCAAAAATACATTTGAGAACAATTCATTGATCCATGTGGTCGTTGCCCGTTTGCCTGTTGGGAAAATGCTTACAATTGCTACGATTGGTGTCATAAAAAACAATACGGCCAACATAAGTTTTCTTACGTTATACTGAAAATTTAAAATGCCGATCATGCCTACACCTAAAAAGGCAATAATGGCCAATGCTAAGTTTTGAGATTTTGGTTTCCAAAGCATGTCTAGAAAACTTACTGCTTTATCACTCTCTTTTAACATAGACCATGCTATATCAACACCTAGTTTATTTACCTTAAAAATAAACTCAAAGAAATATGGGCTTAGCCGTAAAATAATAACTGCTAGTATAATGTTTTTGGCAAGAGATTTTCCGTATTCCTGCCCTCCGCTGGAACTTTTTATAAGAAGAATTGTTCCTGCACATACAATAACTGCTGCTAATAAGTATGGTGTAATGCTTTCTAGTATACTTTTCATTTCCTGCAAGGCAATAAACTCATCAGGTAGAAAAACTGTATAAGTTAGTTGTTCGGGCGGTCGCCAACTGGTTGGAACTTTTCCTTCGGTAACTAGCTGGCTTGGCATACGCATATATATCAGTGGAATCAAGTCAAGTAATCCTAACTTTCTTGCAATCCAGTTAGGGATAGACATGATAAGAGAACTTGTAAATTTTTCAGGAAAGTCCACTTCTTCATTAGCTTTTTCTATTTCATCATCTGTCATATTTGGTAACTGGATTGAACTTTTCGGGGCTTTCGGATCCAAAGCAAAAACAGTAAATGTAGGAAGAATAAAAAAAGCTAAAAGAATAAGTATAAATTTTCGTTTATGCAACTTTAAGTATTTTAACATTAAACCTCTCCTTCCTCATTGGGATTTGTGGAGAACAATTCGTATTCATTCGGCATGGGTTTGGTTTTCATCAAAATCATTTCATTTCCTACAATCATAATACATTCCCCGGCTTCAAAGTTAAGCAACTGCAATTTGGCTCCATCTGGTAAATTGAATTTCCCTTCAATTGCTTCAATATCAAGGGCATCTTGTCTAAAGAGAAATTTTGTACTAGCATTTTTCAAAATACCAAATCCTTGTTGTTTTCTAAGGAAAACTTCAAAACCTTGTGTAATAGGATGAATTCCTATATTTCTTCTTCGTGCAATTCTGCACCAGTTTTCTAATACTGTGGCTTCATAATCTTCCTGCATCATATTTTGAGCTTCATCTATAATAATGTCTTTTTTTATTGCCTTAGGCAGCCTTTCATAAGTAGACCAGAGATTAGAACTAGCCACATAAAGTCCGATCGGCTTCATTACATCATCAAGCCCATTTACGCTCATGCCAATCATAATATTATCTTGCAAGTTGACATTAGTCTGACAGTCAAATACCGCTTGAGATTTAATGTTTCCTGCCTTTGTAAATGATTTTACAATCTTTCTTTCTTCCTGTAATTCTGAATATTTTTGTTGGCCTAAAACCTCATACAGAGTTATAAGCTGTGGCATTGGTTTGAATTGCCTATTTAAAGTATATATGCCGGAATCAGTCATATTAGAATCTTCATATATGCTTTCTGGATTATAGGTAATACCACAAACATTATAACAATCCTGAATAGCTTCTTTTAAAAGAATCTGCTTGCTTCCCATCAATGTCTGATTTGTTGCAATTTTAAGCATTTTTGTTACTACTGCAAAAACTGTATTCACTGCGTCATCTATATCGGCATATTTTTGACTATTTCTAGATACAACAACTCTAGGTATTGGAAAAATATTAAGAGAATACAAAGAATCCGTTGTTGAAAATTCAATATAAGGGAAGCCCAATTCTAAAATCCAATCCTTGTTTTCCAATTCGAAATCAATAATCCCTGTCCTTGTTTTGTCCCCTTGGTATGCTTTTCTGCTATTTAAAACTTTGGTTTTCATGGATTTACCGCTGCCAGATACACCAAAGGTTACAGAGTTATAATTTTGCAGTCTAGGATGCCGATCGTTGTAATATACAGGCTTACCATATATATCTTCCCCAATGATAACCCCTGTTGTGTGAGAAATGCTTCCAAAGCCAAAAGGAAACATATCAGCTACATTGCTAGTTTCTGCATTTTTAAAGGTATGCTTAAAATCATGCTTTGTATTATCAAAAGGAGTCATGGCTAACAGGGCAGGGAGTTGTTTAGTATCTGCACTTCTTAAAAATACCCCTTGGTTACTTAGTCTTTTAATCATAGCATTGCTGAATTTTTTTAGTTTTTCTAAGCTATCACTGCTAACGGTTGCTTGTATGCTTACATGATATAGTTGTTCTATGTTTTTTCTTAATCTTTCTTCTTGGCCATGTAATTCTGCAAGCTGATCCCGCAATTGTTTGATTTTAATAGTATCTTTCTCATTTTGCAAATCTGCTTCTAATCCAGCGATTTTTCGAGATAATAAGTATCGGGTTTTACTATCATCAGCCCTTGACACATGAATAGCTACATCACAATCGGCGTCGCCGAATCCTCCTAAGTATAAGTCGTCAAACATACCAAAGTGCGTATTCTCTGCCATCATCTTTCCGAAAAAACTTCGAAAATATCGATTAAATCCGATTGTGGTTCCTACCTCAACCATATAATCATTGAAGTTCCTTTTACCAAAGGGAATTTTATCTTTTTTGTCTACCTCCCGGATGAGGGTAGGTGAAAAAACATCCTTTTCTTTAGCAATATTTGAAAAAATATTAAGGTCTTTGGCCAACTCTGAATCTTTGTTGTCTTTTTCAACATTCTTTTTCTTGTTTTTGAATGAAAACAGTTTTCTATCAGATTTTTCTTTTGTAGGCTTAGCAGGTATTGATTTTTTTTCTTTTTCTGCTTTTTTAATAAATTGCACTCTAATTTACACCTCCTGCTGCTGCTTCTGTTTTTGCAGCATTTATTTCGCTTTCGTTTTCTTCATCTTCGTAAAGAAAGTCATTTTGTAGGTCTATTTCTTCTTTTTTCATGACATCTAAAATAATTTCTTTGGCCAAGAAGAGATCTACTGTTTGACTTACAGGAACGAAATTAAAAACACCGGCTTTATTCATTAGATCAATAGACTGGATTTGTGCTAAATCACGATTAATTGTATTGTTGATATAATCTAGTACCTCTAGCTTATTACAGGGCCTTGCAATTATCCCACACCTTTGCAAACCAGCAATTAAAAGATTTTGAGCATTATCTAATTCGGTAATAGCAAGATTATATAATTCATCATCATTGAGCTTATTGCTTTTTCCTATGTTGCTTGCAACTGCACCAACAAAGGGGTTATCTACATTGAAATTGCTTTCTAAAGCATGATATTCCTCGGCATCAATCTTAAGAATGATAAAATATTTCCGATCTCTTTTTCCCTTTTCTTGGTATTCATTTTGCAAATTATCAATGGTTTGTTTTGCAAAATCATAAAATTTTGGATGTTTCTCTTTTAATTCTTCAATGTATCTTCTTTGTTCTTCGATATGTTCTGAAATATTCATGAGCCTTGTTTGAATAATTTTGCTCCAATCTACATTAATACTATCAATTGTATTTCTGTATTCCTCCCAAACAATAGCTTGTTCATTGACGTTTTTTAACCCTAAGCTGGTAGGAATCACTTCTAACATTTTTCTGTATTTATGATCCCCTAAAATAATTAAACCTTCTGGTGTGATTTTTTTATAATGAAAAATGTCTTGAGTTTTATCCCCTTCTAGAGCTTCTTTGTATTCTTTGTTTTTACCTCCCTTGTAAGATAATTATAGGGTTAGGGTTCAAAAACCCACCCGAATGTTCTTTGACAACTTTAAATTTATTGTTCAGATGAATCAGTGACACCTAGCATTGAAATTTCTAAACATCGTGCTATAATC
>NZ_LOEE01000082.1 GCF_001562415.1 Thermotalea metallivorans
AGGAAGACATTGACTGAATCACCACACATTTAACGAGAAGCTAAAGCAATGATTAGCTTGCGGTCTTATAGATCCACTCATTTGTGCTTGAAAGGTGATTCTTACACTGGTTAATATACTGATTTAAGCTGAGAAGAGCAGTCTACGACTCACCTCACCGTGCTTTGTAGTGTATCTTCTCCTCAAATCAATCATAACAAATTGGTGAAAACCGCGCACCATTTTTTCATTACTATTTGTGCCGCCGGCGGTAGCGGCGGAATGGAGGTTAATATGTATAATATAAATCCTTAACCCTTTTACCTTTCAAGGATTACTTTACAAAAATTCTATCATTAAAAATTGACTTTCACCTAACAATCCGTATAATATGTAAAATCAAAATTGAAAGGATGAACTTTTTGAGTGAAAGTTTAGTAATAAAGGATTTTAGGACGCTTAAGGTTTGGCAGAAGGCGAATGCATTGGAGCAGGAGATAGGGGAATTGGTTAAAGGCTTTCCAAGCCATGAACAATATAGGCTTACAGACCAATTAATTAGAGCCAGTCGCAGTATTGGGGCAAATATTGCTGAGGGAAATACCCAATTATTCGTAAAAAGGGAACTCTTCCACGCCAACAGCGCTCTTGGCAGTGCAGGAGAATGTAGAAATCATCTTCTTACTGCCTATCAAAATGACTATATCAATAGGGAACAATATGATGCTTTTGATAAAAAGTTGATTGAAATTATCAAAATGTTATTTGGTTACATAAAAGTGCTAAAATCTAACTCAGATAATGAATCTGATGCTGCTACTAATTGGTAGAATTAAAATGTATTTACTTATTCCTAAACCCTTTAAGCCTTAATCCTTTAACCCCTTGTATCATCACTAATGGATATCGTAAAATATCCTTGGAAAGGAAGTGAAAATATGACTCCTGAAAAGAAAATTCTAAGCCTTGAAGAGTTTTTGCAGATGGATAAAGAGAACGAACATAGATTAGAATATTTTGATGGTGAAGTAGTTTACCTTGAATCTCCGTCAGTAGAACACCAACGGGTTTTATTAAACATCGCAGCAGAATTCAGGAATTATTTTAGGGGCAAATCTTGCGAGGTATTTATCTCCCCACTGGATGTATGGTTAACAAATAAAGAAAAAACTACCAAAATAAAAGTTCAACCTGACTTGATGGTAATCTCTGATAAGGCAGGATTAAAGAAAAATGCATATTATGGTGTGCCTGACCTAATCATGGAAATTATCGCTCCATCAAATGAAAGCCATGACAGAGTTAAAAAATACAGTACTTATATGGAATTTGGCATAAATGAATATTGGATGATAAATCCAAAACTTAAAACTATTGAAGTATACATATTTGAGGAAGATGAATACAAACAGGCTGCTATTTATAAAGGTGATGATTATGCAGTATCTCAAACCTTTAATGAACTTAAGATTTACTTAGAAGAAATTTTCCCAAGTAATAATAACTAATCCATCCGTCATACTTAAGTGTCATTTACCAACTATCCAAATAATTCATCTCACTTAAGTATCCAAATTCTTTGTGGAAAGAATGCTTTTATCAACGTATACATCAAAATAAATATTAAAGACGCTTTGCTATAAAGCAAAATTATAGTCTCATTTATCGACTAATAATCTTTTAATACATTAATTCATTAACTAATATGAAATTCCCGTAACGTACATTAAATGCCCTCAAATAGGGATAAGTTTTGAGGATTAAGGGTTTTGGAGAACAATGTTATTATATCCCATAGTGAATTAAATATTTGTTCCCTGTTATAGCCTCAGTTATTTTTTCAGTGAGAAGTTGAAGTTCTTTTGCCTTGAAGTGATTATTTGCCTTTATAATAATATCCCTGAATTGTTTGAGGGATTCTGGAGGGATAAGCGTTACACCGCAATAATCTAATCCAGTACCTGGCTGCGATGTAACCTGAAAATATGTCTTTATTGCCATTAATTCTTCATTATATTTTATAATTAATTCTTCTATTAAATCGTCGTTGATAGAAATACAATTATATTTTTCAGGTTCATAGTCACTATACCATTTGTTTTCTTCAAAGGAATCTATTATTCCAAACTCATGCTTTGCCAAACTATTACCCCCACACAAGTATGTATAACCTCTTAATACATATTTCTATAGAAAGTTTTGACCTAAATAATCTCTGCAAAAATTTCATGTATATTGCCATCTGGGTCTGCAAATAATGCTGTTCTTTGATTCCAGGGCATATTTTGAGGTTGATGAACAGGAGTTGCTCCCATCGTAACTAACTTTTTAAATGCTTCATCTACATCATCAGGATTTTCACATGGAAAGGCCAATTCAAAAGCCTGACCAACTACTTTTTTCCTATACTCATCACTATATGAATACATAACATTTCTCATACATATAGCAAATCTTACTCCATTATTTTCAAATTCAACATAATTGCCAAGGTCATTTTTAATTCTAAATCCAAGGACTTGATTATAAAAATTTCTCATCCTGTCAATTTTATCTGTCCAAATTGTAATAAGGTTAATCTCTGCTTTCATTATAAGTTCCTCCTTCTTAATTTCTTGTTTGTAGTTCGTAATATAAGTTCTATACAAAATGATTTTATTACTTAACAAGAAGGATTTCTGTTTCAGAAATAAGTTCCTTAAGCATATTTATCCCTTCTCTTGTAGTATCTCTATCAGCGGAAAGTAATGTAATAATCTCATCTATTCTATTTTTATAATCCTTGGGCTTTATAATAAAGCCATCAATCGTTCTGACCGCTTTTTTCTCATTAATGCAGTATTCTTCATTCAAAGCAAATAAAACTTGATTTAAGCAGGAAATACTTCTGAAACAATGTCCACATACATAATAAATGTCATCCTTATCGACATTATCCTCAGCAAACATTAAGGAAAAGGAGGCCTCAAACATAAAATATTGAACTATTGCATCTTTTAAAGTTTGAGGATATGGCTTGGTTCTGGATTTTAATTCTGAAATTTTGCCCCTAGGGTCAACAAGTATTTTGCAAACGGAAATTTCGCCCATATACATTACATTTAAATATGCATGGGGATGACCAGTTTGGTAATGAGCAGATACTTTTCCTGCCAAACAATCATCAATAACCTGAGACACCCTTTTTATGTCACGTAATATAAAATCTACATGATATTCTTGAATAACAAGCCATCCACCTGCATTTACCCAAGGACCCCACCCACCTATTTGCGTAATTAAATTTTCTCTATGCTCATCATCTAGTTTTGCAGCAACCTTGCCTAATTCTCTGATATCAAAGCCCTCTGTTTCATCATAGTATATTCCAATATCTATGTCGGACTTTTCATGATGGGTACCTCTTGCTCTCCTAAAACTACACCTATAATGCCTGGTATGCCTTCCAATTCTCTGCTGATTTGATTCAAAATATTTTCTACCATCGCAGCACTTCACCTCCGCCTTCATTTTGTTCTAATATAACTTCTTTCTTGCTGACACAAGTAGCATCATCGGCCGGCGCAGTTCATCCCGCATCCCAGGTACTCTGTTGAGCAAATTTTCTTCTGGCTTTGGTTCAAAAACCCCTGTTATTTCAAAACCTATTTTTATGAGACTGTTTAAGTATGTAGTAAGTGTCCGATGATATTTAATAACTTCCTCACCTAGAAATTTAGCATTGCGAATGCCTTCTGTGAAATAATGGTCAACTGGCCAATGCAGAATATTGCCCTTATCATCATAATACCAATCCTGAGGGCCTTGGGCAGTAAAAATGGGATGCTCTACAGAAAATATAAAATCTCCACCCCTTGAAAGGCATTTATATACTCTATCTAAAACATCCTCAAAGGATTTAATATAGTGAAGCGCCAGGGAACTGATAACAACATCAAAGGATTCTTCAGGAAAATCTATGTCTTCTATTGGCATACAGATATACTCGATATTTCCACACTTTGTTTTACTCTTTGCTTCACTTAACATTTTTTGTGAAATATCAATTCCAATTACTGACCTGGCACCGTTCTCTACAGCATAGCGACAATGCCATCCAAACCCGCAGCCTAAATCCAAAACCCTTTTATCTTTGAAGTCAGGCAGCATATTTTTCAGTTCATGCCACTCCCCCGCACCTTCAAGACCATTTTTCGACCTATCCATATTACTATATTTATTAAAAAAGGTGTCATCATCGTATTTGTTTTGTTTCATTATAAATTTCCCTTTCTATCTATTTGTTCTTCTTTTCATTTCAAGTTATATGCAAACAAAAACACCCTATCCTCCTACTTTGACGTTTTGTCTCGATATGCAATCAGAGTAATTGCATTTAATATGATAGTAACAGTGAGAAGAATAATAGCGGCAAACGCCACAGCACCAGTAGTGTCCATAAGAGCAGACCAGTCCTCAATCTTTACTAGATGGTAGCCATAAAGAATCTGTAAACATAGTGAAATAGCACAAGCGCTAATGCTCATAATAGAAAGAAAAGCCCAATTTCTGTTGCCCTGATTCTTATATCGCATAAGATTGACAACAGGAAGTATCCAGGCAACTACTCCAAGCACTAGGCTACCAAGATTAAGCAAACCAATCATAACATATCCCCCTTTTAGATTTTTTGGACAGCATAAATGAGAGTTCACCTTTACCGCAGCCGATGTTAAGGTAAGTATTAACATTATCTAAGATAAGTTTCATGAATTGTTTGAAATAACAGTTATTATGATTCCATTTCGGGTCATCAAGTTCTGGTATTTCATTAAAATCATTTTTCACAGCATTATAATTTTCCATATATTTATGGTAATAACAAAAAAACTATTATGCCGCCAACTCCAACAATTGAAAAAAACCGCCTACAACACGAGTTATTTTTATATAAAAATCTGAAGGTTCTGCTGCGGCATATGATTTCCATGATTCTGTAATTTGCCACCATGTATCTGGACTAATCAACATGATAATCCCTATAATTAAAATAAAAATGCTCAACAATATCATCATATAATGTTCTCCTTCATTATTTCGCACTATAATACTATTATGACCTTAATATAACATAACTGGATCTATGTCAATAGTTTGGACACAAATTTAAGTTTTTTATTTCAACTACCGCCACCCTTGACAAACTATTCATAAATGCACCCTGGCTTTTACCCGAAGGCGATAAACTCAAAGCAAGCTATATACAGCCTTCGGAACAAGCTATTTTAGCATTTATTCATTAGTTTATCAAGGGCAAGCCCTACGGGTTGGCTAGTATTCCCTCAGGCTTAAAATCTAAAGCAAGCTATGCTGCTCTACACATATTCTCATATTGCTCTGGGGTCATATAATCAATTGATGAATGGATTCGTTTTCTATTATAAAACCCTTCTATATACTGAAATAATACTGATTTTGCATGTTCATGATCTATGAATGTATTCAGGTATACACATTCTTTCTTTAATATTGCATGAAAGCTTTCTATACTGGCATTGTCATAGGGACACCCCTT
>NZ_LOEE01000083.1 GCF_001562415.1 Thermotalea metallivorans
GCCACACACATCCAGTGACAATGGCGAAGGGGATACACCTGTTCCCATACCGAACACAGAAGTTAAGCCCTTCAGCGCTGATGGTACTGAGGTGGAGACGCCTTGGGAGAGTAGGTCGTTGCTGGATTTTTACATAATATTTATATTATTAAAGGACTCAGGCCGAAGAAGTTTCGTTCTGGGTCTTTTTGTTTACGAAAAAAATATATATAATGGAGAAGGATAAAAGAATTCAGTATAAGAGGAAATCAAGCTATGAGAAAAACAATCCAAGGAAAAAAGGTTTTGCAGGCGCCTTTGTTATTTGACCGGTACGTTTGTCCTGGCTGTATGGAAAATGCAAGCTTTAGGATTATTAGAAACGAATCGGCCAAGGGGGAATATGCAGAGATGTCCTGCCCGGTTCGATATTATGCTCTTTGTAAAAAGTGTAATATCATCGTATCTTACGTGAAGGATTTGGCTATAAAAAGAATCCCTATAAGTAAGCAAAATGATTTATGAAAAAGACCATAACTGCAACATTGACAAGCAGCACGACAAAAATGGAGGAGGTTTTATGATGAAAAAAAAGGTAGCTTTTGTATGTGTCCATAATTCTTGTCGCTCACAAATGGCAGAGGCTTGGGCAAAGTATTTGGGGGCAGATGTATTGGAAGTGTATTCGGCGGGAACGGAAGAATATCCGGAAGTAAAGCCTATGGCAGTGCAAGTGATGGAAGAAGCGGGAATTGATATGGCTGGGCATTATCCTAAGCTTTTGACAGATATACCCTCAGAAATCGATATTCTCATTACCATGGGTTGCGGGGTATCATGTCCATATGTGCCATGCAAACATAAAGAGGATTGGGGATTAGAAGATCCCTCAGGGGGCCCTATCGAAGGATTTAGACAAACGAGGGATATGATAAAGGAAAAAGTAATAGATCTCATTGATAGGGTCAAAAAAGGCGAAGTATAAAGTTTGGCAAAAGTTTTAAAACAAACATATGGAGATCATAATAGGATAGAGAAAGGGTTGATAGCTTTTATCAACCCTTTCTCTATATATTGGGCAAAAAACTGCCGTTTTTGCAGATAATTTGAGATTATAAAAAAAAGAAACCTAAGAAATGATAGACATGCATATATATCATTAGAAAAGAAAAATAGGACATGTAAAAATAGTTTTTCAAAGACAGACAGGGGAGAACTTTTTCAAAGAAAAAGGTTGATATTTTTTACCAAAGGCATTTTTTTCGGAAAGTATGATGGGGAAAAAATATCAAGAAAAAACAGGAGAAAATAGAGAATATATTGAAAATTACCACAATAATGTATTGGCACATATATTGCATTGTCATGGAGAGGGAGGTTTTAAAAATGGGAAACAAATTTTATTATAAGGTTCAAGAAAATCCTATAATTGCAGCAGTAAATCATCCCCAAAAATTAGATCCGGCTATACAGTCGCCTTGCGAGATTGTTTTTCTGATGGCAGGGAATATTTTTAATCTGAAGGGGATTGTGGATAGGGTGAAAGGGGAAGGCATGTCCATATATATACATATAGATTTGATGGAGGGTTTTTCAAAGGATGTGGTGGCATTAAAATATATCCATGAAATGATTGGACCCGATGGAATTATTACAACGAAAAGCAATCTCATCAAAATTACAAAGGAATTGAATATGTTTGCGATACAAAGATTGTTTATTTTAGACTCCCTTTCTTTGGAAACAGGCATTAAGTCCATTCATTCGTCAAAACCCGATGCCGTAGAGATTTTGCCAGGAATTATGCCCAAAATTACTCAGACAATTCACCAGGAAACAAAAATACCGGTGATCGCGGGGGGGCTGATACAAGATAAGGAGGATGTAATAGAAAGCCTGAAGGCAGGTGCTATGGCCATCTCTACCAGCAAAGAAGAAATATGGTTTTTATGAAGATGAATTTGCCAACGAACGGGAAAAGAAGGCTTTGTGAAAAGGTAGAAGGAAGAAAAGGGGGGATGAAAATGATGGCAATTTGAATGCAAGTTATAAAAATAAAAAATGTGAGGAGGAAAAATTATGTCATCTAGGGAAAGTTTATTTGGAGAACTTATATCAGAGTTTATTGGTTCCTTGATTTTGATTTTTATTGGAGCAGGATCGGTGGCTACGCTAGTTTTAAACGGACACGCTTACACCATATGGGATCTTGGTTTGATATGGGGATTTGGTGTTACAATGGCTATCTATATCACAGGGGCTGTGTCGGGAACCCATATTAACCCTGCTGTAACAATTACCTTGGCTGTATACAGGGGATTTCCATGGAAAAAAGTCCTCCCGTATATCATTGCACAGATCGCCGGTTGTTTTAGTGGAGCGGCAATCGTTTTCGGGTTATATGGCCCTGGATTTTTAAACTATGAGAAAACAATGGGGATTGTCAGGGGAAGCATGGAAAGTGTTTCAACGGCGGGCATTTTTACCACATATCCCCAATCCTATTTAAGCAATATGCAGGCATTGATAGTTGAAATTGCAATTACAGCATTGTTATTAATGGTGATTTTTGCAATAGGGGATGAAAAAAATGCAAATGCCCCCAAGGGCAAATATGCTCCCTTTGCAGCGATCTTAGTAGGTATTACGATTGCAATCATCGGAGGATCCTTTGGATCGTTGACAGGGTTTGCCATGAACCCGGCCAGGGATTTTGGTCCTAAATTATTTTTATCCTTCGCAGGGTGGGGAAGCATCGGCCTGCCGGGGCCCAATAACTACTTCTGGGTACCCATTGTAGGACCCATTATCGGAGCTTTGGCAGGAGGTTTTCTTTATGAGTATGGCATAAGAAAGTATATACCGGGTGTTCAGGAACAACAAGAACAAAAACAGATTGCAAACGGATAAGAATGGAAAAAGCAGATAACAGGAAAATAAAATAAAAATAAAGGGGGCAGGACAATGGATAAGTATCTTTTAGCTTTAGATCAAGGGACCACAAGTTCCAGGGCAATTTTATTTGATCATAACGGAAAAACCATAGGTGTAGCCCAAAAAGAATTTGCCCAAATTTATCCGAAACCGGGTTGGGTAGAGCACGACCCCATGGAAATTTGGGGAACCCAAAGCGGGGTGGCACGGGAGGTATTGGAAAAGACAGGCATCAGGCCCCAGGAAATTGCGGCCATTGGAATTACCAATCAAAGGGAAACAACGATCGTTTGGGATAAAAATACGGGAAAACCCATCTATAATGCCATTGTATGGCAATGCAGAAGGACAGCGCCCATTTGCGATGCGTTAAAGGCCAAAGGGATGGAAGATTATATCCGTGAGAATACGGGACTAGTGGTGGATGCCTATTTCTCAGGAACAAAGATCAAATGGATTCTTGACCATGTGAAGGGAGCAAGGGAGAAGGCGGAAAAAGGAGAGTTGTTGTTTGGCAATGTGGACACTTGGCTGATTTGGAACTTGACAAGGGGCAAGGTCCATGTAACCGATTATTCCAATGCTTCTAGGACTATGCTGTTTAATATTCAATCATTACAGTGGGATGAAAAGATATTGGCAGAGCTTGGCATACCCGTTGCTATGCTGCCGGAGGTGAAGCCGTCGAGCTGTGTATATGGCGTAACAGATCCTCAAACCTTTGGTGGTGCGCAGATTCCTATTGCAGGAGATGCGGGAGACCAGCAGGCGGCTCTGTTCGGGCAGGCTTGCTTTGAGCCGGGTATGGCAAAGAATACTTATGGCACCGGCTGCTTTATGTTGATGAATACAGGAGAAAAGTTGGTTCCATCCCATCATGGATTGCTGACGACGATTGCCTGGGGATTAAACGGCAAGGTTGAATATGCCTTAGAAGGAAGTATCTTCGTAGCAGGAGCTTCTATACAGTGGTTAAGGGATGAGCTGAAACTGATAGAGTCTGCAGCAGCTAGTGAAGAAGTTGCTACGGCTGTGGAAGATACCAATGGCGTTTATGTTGTTCCTGGTTTTGTTGGTATGGGGGCACCGTATTGGGATATGTATGCAAGGGGGATTATCGTAGGACTTACCAGGGGGGCCAATAGAAATCATATTGTAAGGGCTACCTTAGAATCCATTGCATACCAGACTCGGGATGTACTTCAAGCCATGGAGGAGGATTCCGGCATCAAGCTGCAGTCCCTAAAGGTTGACGGAGGTGCAGTTGGAAATAACTTCCTCATGCAGTTCCAATCCGATATTCTGGGAGTACCGGTAGCTCGACCGGAGGTAACGGAAACAACAGCCTTGGGAGCAGCATACCTTGCAGGATTGGCCATAGGCTACTGGACAGACAAGGAAGAAATTTCAAAAAAATGGAATGTAGATAAAATCTTTATGCCCGGTATGGAAGAGGATAAAAAGGAGGCCAAGTATAAGGGGTGGAAGAAGGCTGTAGGGAGAGCCCTCCGGTGGGAGTTGGAAGAATAGTTGCTGAAAGCACATCTTTTTCTAAAGAAAAGCTTCATATTGCGGGGCAAATGTTATATAATAAATATAGAAAAAAATTTTTATAGTTGAGGGCTTGAGAACAGGAGAGCCGCATAAATTAGCCTATGGAAAGATAGGGGTTAATTTGTGCGGCCTTTTTTATGCAATAAAATTTATAAAATCTATTGCTTTCTATGTTTATATGTGTTCATAGAGATCGCAGGCAGGAGGAATGTATATGTATGATGTGGCCATTATTGGCGCTGGCGTGGTAGGCTGCTCCATTGCAAGGGAATTGTCAAGATATGATTTAAAAACGGTTTTGATCGAAAAAGATACGGATGTGGCAAACGGCACCACAAAAGCCAACAGTGCCATTGTCCACAGCGGTTATGATGCAAAGCCGGGTTCTTTGAAGGCAAAGTTGAATGTACAGGGGAATGCCCTGTTTGATCAAATATGTAAAGAACTGGATGTGCCTTTTCAGAGAATAGGATCCTTGGTTCTAGCCTTTGAGGAGGAGGAAATGAAAATCATCCGGGAACTTTATGAAAAAGGATTGGCAAACGGGGTTCCCCAGATGGAGATTTTGGGAAAAGAACAGATATTGGCCTTAGAGCCCAACGTAAATGATCGCATCATCGGTGGGCTATATGCCCCTACTGCCGGGATTGTGGGACCATGGGAACTGGCCATTGCTTTAGCGGAAAATGCCGTTGAAAACGGCGTGGAATTAAGATTGGAAAGCCAAGTGACAAATATAGAAAAGCAAGGGGAAGGCTATCGTATCTCCATGGAGGGACAACAGATAGATGCCAGATATGTGATTAACTGTGCCGGCGTGTATGCCGATGAGATCCACAATATGGTTGCAGCCCCAAGCTTTAAAATTGTACCAAGAAGGGGGCAATACAATATCTTTGACAAAAGTGTAGGAAATTTTGTAAGCAAAGTCATTTTTCAGTGTCCTACAAAATTGGGAAAAGGAGTATTGATTGCACCTACGGTCCATGGGAATTTGCTGGTTGGGCCCGATGCAGAAAATGTGGATTGCAAGGAGAGTCGGGAAACCACCATGGAGCGGTTGGCCTTTATTAGGGAACAGGCAAGGAAATCCGCCCCCAATCTGCCTTATCATGGGGTGATTACTGCCTTTGCGGGGCTAAGAGCAACGCCTGATACAGGAGATTTTATTATTGAGGAGGCAAAAGATGCAAAGGGATTTATTGATGTGGCAGGAATTGAATCGCCTGGTCTCAGTGCAGCACCGGCCATCGCAGTGTATGTAGCAGAGATTTTGAAAAATATGGGTGCCATCGGGAGAGAAAAATGGGATTTTCATCCTATGGGAAGAAAAATGATAAGATTTATGGAATTGTCCGATGCAGAGAAGGCAGAAATCATCAAAAGGGATCCACGATATGGGAGAATTATTTGCCGGTGTGAGAACATTACGGAAGGGGAGATTGTGGATGCAATCCACAGAAAAGTAGGGGCAAGAAATATGGACGGGATAAAGAGGAGAGTACGTCCGGGCAGTGGCAGATGCCAAGGGGGATTTTGCAGTCCAAGGGTGATGGAAATTATCGCTAGAGAGTTAAAAATGGATATGACAGAGGTGGTCAAGGATAATCCAAAGTCCTATATACTGATAGGACCTGCAAAGAGCAGCTCCGTACTAAGGGAGAACCTTGATGCTGCAGCGGCGTCAAAAACCTGGTGAAGGAAGGTGAACATATGTTGAACTATGATATTGTGGTCATCGGTGGAGGGCCCGCAGGTTTGGCGGCAGCCATCGAAGCCAAAAAAAACGGGGTAGACAGCATATTGGTGATTGAGAGGGATAGAGAACTGGGAGGGATATTGCAGCAGTGTATTCATAACGGATTTGGCCTTCATATATTCAAGAAGGAGCTGACGGGACCGGAGTATGCACAGCGTTTTATCCAGCAAATGCAGGAATTGGGCATTGCCTATAAATTGGATACCATGGTATTGGACATAGATGAAAATAAAGTTTTGAAAGCTGTCAATTGCAGAGATGGGTTTATGAAAATCCAAGGAAAGGCTATTATTCTCGCCATGGGCTGCAGGGAGAGAACAAGGGGTGCTATCCAAATTCCCGGTACGAGGCCTGCAGGGATTTTTACGGCAGGTACTGCCCAACGATTTGTGAATATGGAAGGATATATGGTGGGAAAAAAGGTAGTGATTCTGGGGTCAGGAGATATCGGACTTATTATGGCAAGGAGGCTGACTTTGGAGGGGGCAGAAGTAAAAGCGGTGGCAGAACTCATGCCCTATTCGGGAGGACTTGCACGAAATATCGTACAATGCTTGGAGGATTTTGACATACCTTTGCTTTTAAGTCATACGGTCGTTGATATAAAGGGAAGAGATCGGGTAGAGGGAGTTGTGATTGGGAAGGTAGATGAAAAGAGAAAACCAATTCCAGGTACTGAGAAATACTATGAATGTGATACTTTGCTTTTGTCCGTAGGACTGATTCCTGAAAATGAACTCTCCAAAAATGCAGGTATTTCATTGGATCCGGTGACAGGGGGACCTGTTGTCAATGAATCCATGGAGACCTCCGTGGAGGGAATATTTGCCTGCGGCAATGTGGTGCATGTCCATGACTTGGTGGATTGGGTGACGGAAGAAAGCAGGAGGGCAGGAAAAAATGCGGCTAAATTTGTTCAAAAGACATTGAAAAAAAATGGAATTTGTTTTAGAACAGAGGCCCAGAGGGGCATACGATATGTTGTACCCCATAGAGTGAGAGTCCATCCTGGTGACGAGACGGTGGATCTTTTCATGCGGGTGGATGATGTATACAGCAATATGAATATCGCTGTAAGGGCGGATGGGGAAAAAATCAAAACCGTTGCAAAAAAACATCTTGCTCCCGGCGAGATGGAGAACGTCAAAATCTCCGTAAATTCCCTCAAGGACAGAAAAGGTGGAATTCTATCCGTATCTTTGGAAAAGGAGGGAGTGTAGATGGATAAAAGGGAAATGATTTGTATTGTATGTCCGGTAGGATGTCGTCTTACCTTATATGAGGATGCCCACCGGGAAAAAGGCTATCGGGTGGAAGGAAATCAATGCCGGCGGGGGGAAGATTATGGGATCAAGGAGCTTGTCAATCCTACCCGTGTACTTACGACCACTGTGAAAATCACCAATGTGTCGTTGAATCGGCTGCCGGTGCGTACGGATAAGCCCATTCCAAAGGGAAAAATATTTGAATGTATGGACATTTTACATCAGGTGGAGGTTCAAGGGCCCATTCGGATGGGAGATATAATCATTGAGAATATTCTCCATACCGGTGTGAATATCATCGCTTCAAGAAGCATGGAATGAAAGGGTGATACGGGTGAGGAACGAAATGTTTCAGGGTGTTGTTGCCTTGTACCCAGAAAGGGTATCGGCAGACAAGGTGAAAATGAAGAATCCTGTGATTGATTTAACAGGAATAGGACAAGAGTCTTCCGTTAAACTGAATCCTATTTTTGAAGAAATTATAGGGAAGAGCAAAGTATTGGAAAAAGCACTGCTCATCGCCCAAAAAGCATCCGGAACGGCCTCTACGGTGCTGATTCGGGGAGAAAGCGGTACCGGAAAAGAGTTGGTAGCCAAGGCCATTCATTATTCCAGCAACAGGGCAGGCAAGCCCTTTGTGAAAATAAATTGCGGCGCCATTCCATCAACTTTGTTGGAATCAGAATTGTTTGGTCATGAACAGGGAGCTTTCACAGGGGCTATCCGCAGAAGAAAGGGAAAATTCGAGCAGGCCCATGGGGGAACGATTTTTTTAGATGAGATCGGGGATATGCCCCTGGAGATGCAGGTGAAGCTGTTAAGGATACTCCAAGAACAGGAATTTGAAAGGGTTGGAGGAGAAGAAACCATAAAATGCGATGTAAGAATCATTGCTGCTACCAACCGCAATCTTTTGGAATTGATGGAGAAAGAACAGTTTCGGGAGGATTTATACTATCGGTTAAATGTAATTCCTATTTACCTTCCGGCATTAAAAGAACGAAGGGAAGATATTCCTCTGCTGGTTCGTCATTTTATTCATAAGATCTGTGGAAAGATAGGGAGAGAGATTGTGGAACTTTCGGAGGAGGCAGAAAGATGTTTTTATAACTATGACTGGCCCGGGAATATTCGTGAATTAGAAAATTTATTGGAAAGATTAATTGTTTTGGCCGAGGGCAATAGGATTTCCTTAGAGGATTTGCCTCCATATATAGCCAATCGTTATCAAGACCTTGGCCCTTCTACACAGGGAGATCGGCTGATCAACATGAATCAGAATGGGGAAATGGCTACTTTAGAGGAATATGAAAAAGAGATTATCCGGCATGCCATCAAAAAATTTGGGAGCTTCAATGCAGCGGGGAAGGCCTTAGGTGTAACCCATAAGACTGTTGCCTTCAAAGCAAGAAAGTATAATATCATAGAATAAAGGCCGTGTATAAATCCCCAGTTTGGGGCGAAGCTAAATTTCAAGAATTTGTTTCAATTCCAGTGCAGAAAAAACGTGTACAGGGGATTCTGTACACGTTTTGAAGGGGAAGAAAACATTATCTATCGAATAGGAAATCCTGGGCACGCTTTAACATGTCTTCAATGCTTCCATGGGATGTGGAACCCTGGGATACCTTAGAAGCGATACAGTTTTCAATTTTGATGACATCTAGGATATCCTCTGCAAAGACTGGGGAAAAAGTTTGAAACTCTTCCAGGGATAAATCATCGATGGTTTTTCCCTGTTGAATACAATACAATACCATTTTTCCCACAATTTCATGGGAACTTCTGAAGGGAAGCCCCTTTTTTACCAAGTAATCTGCTACATCGGTGGCATTCATGAAGCCCTCCTTCGTGGCCTTTTTCATCTGATCTTTCCGGACGGTCATGGTTTTGAGCATTTCATTGAAGATAAGAAGGCAGTCTTTCAGATTTTCAACGGTGTCAAACAGAGGGGGTTTATCCTCCTGCATATCTTTATTATAGGCAAGGGGAAGGGCCTTCATGATGGTAAGGATATTCATGAGGTTTCCATAGATCCTACCTGCTTTGCCGCGAATTAGCTCTGCCACATCAGGATTTTTCTTTTGGGGCATGATACTGCTGCCGGTGCTGTAGGCATCATCCATTTCGATAAAATGGAATTCGGCAGAGCTCCAAAGAATCAATTCTTCACAAAAACGGCTGAGATGCATCATCATGATGGAAGCATCACTGATAAATTCAATGACAAAATCCCGGTCACTAACGGCATCCAGGGAATTTTCACAAATTCCATGGAACCCTAATTCTTGGGCCAAATATTCCCGGTCGGTATGATAAGTTGTCCCTGCCAGGGCACCGGCCCCCAAGGGTAGGATATTTACCCTGTCTTGACAATCCTGCAGTCTTTCAAAATCCCTTTTGAACATTTGAAAATAGGCCATCATATAATAGCCGAAGGTAACGGGCTGGGCTCTTTGGAGATGGGTATATCCCGGCATAACGGTATCGATATGATATTCTCCAAGGTTTTTCAAAGTTGTTAACAGTTCCTTGAGCAATCCACAAATTGTCCCTATTTCTTCCCGGAGATAAAGGCGGATATCCACAGCCACTTGGTCATTTCTGCTCCTAGCTGTATGGAGTTTCTTTCCTACTTCCCCGATGCGATCAATAAGCAATTTTTCGATATTCATGTGAATATCCTCATACTCAATTTGAAAGGTGACGAGGCCTTTTTCAATATCCGCCAAGATGGATAGGAGGCCTTCAATGATTATTTGAGATTCTTTCGGGGTAATAATATTGCATTTTCCAAGCATTTTGGCATGGGCAATACTGCCCATGATATCATGCTTGTATAGTTTTTGGTCAAATTCAATGGAGGCGTTAAAGCTGTCTACAAGGGAAGCGGTACTTTTAGCGAATCTTCCTCCCCATAGTTTCATATGGCTTTCTTCTCTTTCTGTACTTTATTCATATTTTCATGATTCATATTCTCATGCTGCATCAATGAACGGATGGTAATAGGAAGAGCAAACAGGTTGATGAATCCTTCCGCATCCTTCTGATTGTAGACATGATCTTCGCCAAAGGTAACAAATTCTTCGTTGTATAGTGAATAAGGTGAGGCAGTGGCCACAGCGGTGCAAGTGCCTTTGTACAGTTTTAATTTTACTTTGCCTGTAACATATTCTTGAGTGCTGTCCACAAATTGATCTAAAGCTTCCTTTAATGGTGTAAACCATAAGCCGTCGTATACAAGCTGAGCGTATTTTTCTGCTACAATTTTCTTGAAGCTCATGGTTGCTCTATCCAAAGTCAATTTTTCTAAGGCTTTATGGGCTTCAAAGAGAATCGTGCCGCCGGGTGTTTCATATACACCACGGGATTTCATACCTACCAGTCTGTTCTCGACGATATCGATGATTCCTACTCCATGGGTACCGCCGATTTTATTTAAGCTGTAAAGCATATTCACAGGATTATATTTGATTCCGTTTACAGCCACAGGGATACCTTTTTCGAATTCGATTTCAACATAAGCCGGTGTATCCGGTGCTTTTTCAGGGGGCACGCTCATCATGTAGATGTTGCTGTCATGCTCGTTCCAAGGATTTTCCAAATTGCCTCCCTCATGGCTTAGGTGCCAGATGTTTCTGTCACGGCTGTACGGATCTTTTTTTGTAACGGGAATAGGAATATTGTGTTTTATAGCATAATCAATGCAGTCTTCTCTGGATTTTAAATTCCATATTCTCCAAGGGGCAATGATTTTTAAGTAAGGGTTTAGAGCTTTAATAGAAGCTTCAAAACGTACTTGGTCATTTCCTTTTCCTGTAGCACCGTGGGCAATGGCTACAGCTCCTTCCTGTTCTGCAATTTCTACTAATTTTTTAGCAATCAAAGGTCTTGCAAAGGAAGTACCTAAGAGATAATCGTCTTCATAAACGGCTCCTGCCTTTAAGGTAGGAAAAATGTAGTTTGTGATAAACTCTTCCTTTACATCTACCACATAGGCTTTGGCAGCACCGGTGGATAGGGCTTTTTTCTGTACTGCAATCAGATCCTCCTCTTGACCTACGTCTACGCAGACGGCAATAACTTCATAGCCGTAGTTTTCCTCTAGCCACTTTAGTATAACGGAAGTATCCAAGCCTCCGGAGTATGCCAACACGACTTTTTGTTTTTCCATCATCATAACCTCCCAGTACATGTGTAATCTTCTTAATAAACATTATAGCAGAAATGTATGATTATGCAATATAAATATGCAAAAAAAGTAATAAATATTCAGATATATTTTTTGAAAATACCATGAAATACTGAGGGTATGACTAAGATAAAGGAAAATTATTTATTCTGTATAAAAATATTTTTATAGAATATATATAAATATTTTTAATAAAAAAACCTGCCACGAGGCAGGTTTCATTATTTTATTTCCTTTAGTACAGCCAATAAATATTTCCAAGTTCGCTCCGTAGAGGATATGCTTAGATGTTCATTGGGTGTATGAACATCGTAAAGATCGGGGCCGAAAGAAATCATATCCAAATGCTCCATTTTCTCTTTGAAGAGACCACATTCCACACCTGCATGGATGGCGATGATTTCTGATTCCTTTCCGAACATCTCCTTATAAACTTTTTGGAACAATGGACGTATTTTCGAATCGGGATTGTATGCCCATTCCGGATAATCAGAATCTGCCACCAGTTCACAGCCAAGGATTTTGGCTATCATCTTTGCTTCATCTAAAATCTTATATTTTAAGCTTCTAACAGAGCTGCGGATTGCACTTTCAAATCGGATTTCTTTTTCATCAGTGACGACTACGCCCAAGTTGGTAGAACTTTCTACCAAACCGCAGATATCCATGCTCATACTCTGAACACCATTGGGAATCAGCACCAAAGATGCAATGGCTTTCTCTGCAGTTTCCTTAGAGAATACTTTGGCAGGAAGGGATGGCATTTTTTCAAGTTTTACAGTTACTTCCGGATCGGAAACTCTTAACTCGTTTTTGAATAGTTGGCCCCACCCATTGACTCTATTTTCCAGAAGTTGGATATTGTCTGGATCAATACACAAGACAGCATCACACTCTCTGGGGATGGCATTCATTTTAGAACCGCCGTTGATCTCTGCAATTCCAAAGGCCAAAGCATCCGATAGATCATTTAAAATTCTGCCCATCAGCTTATTGGCATTTCCACGTTCTTTATCAATTTCCATGCCGGAATGGCCCCCTTTCAAACCTCTGATGCGGATCGCATAAGGGATCCATCCGGCCTTTGGACTTTCCCATAGAATGGGCAAAATTTGCCTTGTCCTTATCCCACCGGCGCAGCTTACCAAAAGTTTGCCTTCCTCTTCAGAATCGATATTTATCAAAATGCTTCCTTTCAGATGGGAAGGATCCACGGTCATGGCACCCCCCATTCCGGTTTCTTCCTCTACCGTCATTAGGACTTCGATGGGTGGATGGGGAATATCTTCAGAGGC
Organism: Thermotalea metallivorans; assembly: GCF_001562415.1. Lineage (GTDB taxonomy): Bacteria > Bacillota > Clostridia > Peptostreptococcales > Thermotaleaceae > Thermotalea > Thermotalea metallivorans. Next base: position 12,979 of record NZ_LOEE01000083.1, read on the forward strand.
CAAGAGTGCAAGGCCATAGGCAATGGCAATGCCGTTGTCGGCACCCAGGGTGGTGTCTGTTGCATAAAGCATATCGTCCACTACCCTGAGTTGGATGGGATCTTTTTCAAAATCGTGGACCGTATCCTTGTTTTTTTCACAAACCATGTCCATATGTCCTTGAATAATGACGGTAGGTGCATTTTCATAGCCGGGTGTGGGGCCTTTTTTTATGATGACGTTCATGGAGGAATCTTGGATTACCTCTAGGCCATGGGATTTTGCGAAATTTACCAGATAGTCGCTGATGGCTTTTTCATTTCCGGAACCCCTCGGAATTTTTGATATCTCTTCAAAGTACTGGAAAACTTTTTGGGGCTTCAACTGGCTGATGGGTGTACCCATAAAAATCATCCTTTCTTTTATTTGGTGAATACATGGTAGAAGGTTTTTAATATATATAAACTTTGCTGTACGACCACAACAATAGTCATTCTACAAAGATTGATCTTTTCCTTCTATAAAGAAGAATTAATCCTTGTATAGTATAATAAAATGAGGAAGAGAGGCAAAATTAAAAATTCAAGTTTTCAATATTATTCAAAATTGCAATAACTGGGTTTGTCGTGCAAAAGAAATGATGAAGACTACTTCATCATGAAAAGAAAAAGGGCAAATCAAAAAAATGACAAAGAAAAAGGAAAGGAAAAGATTGGGATAACCACTTGTATACATTGACATTCCTTGATTTTTATAATACAATGAGGTTAACGGGACTGGGTTTACCTACCAGATGGAGGCATGCTACTGGTAGGTAAAATATTATTATGGACATGGAGGATATTATGGGAAGGGATTTACTGAATGAGGACAATGCAGGGAGACTGTCCTTAACCTCAAAAATATTTAACATCATTCGAGATGATATATTGAACGGAAAATATAGTGAAGGCGAAAAACTGGTGGAAGCAAAATTAGCAGAGGAGCTTGGAGTCAGTCGGACGCCGGTAAGAGAAGCATTAAAACAGTTGGAATTAGACGGTATGGTAGAAAATATTCCAAATCGCGGTGTGATCGTGAAGGGAATTACAAAGCAGGATATTCAGGATATCTTTACAATCCGAACGGCCATCGAAGGAATTGCAGCTGCCTGGGCTGTGGAGAGAATTACAGAGGAAGAGCTGCAGGATCTGAAGGAAGCATATGAATTAATGGAATTTTATGCTTTTAAAAAGGATATTGAGAAATTTGCAGAATTCAATACGAAGTTTCATGAGACCATTTATAAGGCCACAAAGAGCCGATATTTAGAGCAGGTCCTGAAAGATTTTCAGTATTATATGAAACAATCCAGAAAAAAATCCCTTCAAATTGAAGGAAGAATGGAAGATGCTTTAAGGGAGCACAAGGAAATACTGGACGCTTTTTTGGAAAGAAATAAAGAAAGGGCAGAGAAAGCCCTGACAACCCATGTGAATAATTCTAAAAAGAACGCAGAAAAATTAGGAAAAAATTGATTCAACTGCAGCAATAAGGATATCAATGTTTTCTTATAATACAAAGGAAATTATGAACGCTGCCAAAGGATAGCTCCTTTTTATAATTTTCTATGCATTACAACAAAATCTCCTGCATAAAACGTTGATCAGGAGATTTTATTTTTTATGTATTTTTTCATATCAGGGAATAGGAAGACATTATCCGTTTTTCTGTGGAAGGAAAACGGTAAAGATGGTTCCTACGCTTTCGTAGCTTTCTACTGTGATACGTCCTTTGTTCTTTTCTACGATTTGCTTTACAATGCTTAAACCGTATCCGTGATCTTCTCCTTCTTTTGTTGTGTATCTCGGTTCAAAAATTTTATCATATAGATCGGGAGAGAGAACGGGATAAGAATTGCCGATGGCAATGCAATACATCTGTTCATGTTCTTCGATATCGATGGTAAGGATCTTTGTTTCTTCATCGCAGTGCTCCAATTCATAGATAGCATTGTCCAGGAGATTAAACAATACTTTACACAGCTCCATAGAATCTATTTTCAGATTTTCTAAGGAAGTACCCACATCCAATTCTACGGTGATCCCTTTGCTTTCTGCAATAGCACATTTTCTGCATAAGGTAGCGGCGATTTCAATATTTTTGATTTTGGAAACAGAAAAAACTTCGTCTACTTTTTGGGATATATGAAAGATGTACTCAAGGGCTTTTTCCGGTTGGCCCACCTGCAGCATTCCTGCAATCAAACTCAAATGGTTGTTAAAATCGTGTTTTTGCCCCTGAAGGGCATCAATTACTTCTCGGGAATGATTGAGTTTGATGATGGATTCTCTTTCTGCGTGGAGAAATCGCAAGATATAGTAAATGGAAAAGAAGGCGCTTATTGCCAGTAAATTTAATATAAACGCAAGGGGATAGGAATACTGATAAGTAATAATAGCATTACTCAGCATGTTGATAAACAATTGATTTGTTAGCAAAACCACTGTTACGCTTTGTACAAGAATAATGATGATTAATGCATAAGCCTTTGTATAAAGTTTCATATTCACATCTACATCCTGTCAACATTTTTAAAACTGTTAAAATCAATGATGGTGATCTTAAAAACATACCCAATCAAAAAAGTAATAACCAAGGGAATATATACAAAAAAGCCGGCTAACAAAAAGTTCAGGGGGTTATTGGTAATGGTAAGAAGGTCTATCTTGAAAAAATTTAATATGGGGAATAGGAAAACACCTTCTCCCAAGAAAAGAAGCCCTAAGGTAACCAAGAGTGCAATAATGCTGTCCAATACCCTCTGTTTTCCGACGACAACGATCAAAAGAATAAAAACGGCTAATATGACAAATGTATGGGTCCCAAAGGGAATCTTATGAATCATATAAAATTGTCTGACGCCGTAGGTCAACAGTGAATACAAACATGACAGCAATCCCATGGACTGCAGGCTCAGTCTTATACCCAAAATACCAAAGCCAGCCCCTAACATTAAAAATCCTTCAATAAAATATAGCAGAAAATTTACCCATGTTGTCATTATATATTCCCTCCCGGATGATAGAAATAAACGACAAAATAATAGTAAAACACTTTTTCGGTGTTTTGCTATTATTTTGCTTATTTATAAATGCCTGCCATAGTTTTAAGACACCTTGCCTTTTCTATTTATATTTTCTAAAAAGGGGTGTATTACCCCATGAGGATAAATATTTTCCAATTATTTTAGAAAAACCATAAATATACTTGACATGCCATGTTTATATAAACTTCGACATAAAGGTCGAAAAACCTTCTAAGGATATGCTGGAAAATCACATTTGGAATAAATTTAAGACAAAAATTTAAGCAATTCAAGAACTTTTTTATTTTTGCAACCTTAGGGCAAAATAAAAAAAGCAATACACAGAGAATACGGATGATGGTAAAATATATATAAATTCCGGAAGCCATTGTTTCTAAAGGTAGAAAGGAAGAAGAGAACATGCTGTCAGAGGAAAGACGTGAAAAAATTATTGCACTGCTGAAGGAACGGCAGGAACCTATAACAGGGTCCGAACTTTCCAAGCTTTTTGAGGTAAGCCGGCAGGTAATCGTACAAGATATTGCTTTGATTCGCGCACAAGGGTATCATGTCCTGGCAACGACGAATGGCTATGTTATTCCCGGTACTTTAAAAAAGGCAGGCAAGCTGAAAACAGTTTTGTGCAAGCATGGCGGATATGATGAGATGGAGGAAGAATTGAAGATTATGGTAGACATGGGTGCCAGGGTGGTGGACGTAATGATTGATCACCCTATATATGGCAGAATACGAAGACCTTTAATGATTTGTTCAAGGATAGACGTGGAGGATTTTATGGAAAATGTAAGAAGAGATAAGGCAGAACCTTTATCCGCCCTCACAGGAGGAGAACATATGCACACCCTGGAAATTTCAAATGATCGAGCTTATCGACGGATGATCGAAATCCTTTCGGAAAAGGGATATTTTGTGAAAGAAGTATGATCAGTTCATTTTATTTTTTCAACAGATGACAAGACAGATGTAAAATCACTCCAAAAATGATATAGTAGAATCGTCGGAAGATATTATGTATCAATGAATAAAAATACTTTTTCCATGTTCAGGGAAACCTATAGGGTACAGAATGAAAAATAAAGAATATGAGGAGAGAGGAACGAAGAAAATGAACGAAAGAGAAATGATCCAAGAGATTCAGCGACTGAAAAAGGAAAAAAATGCCGTGATTCTTGCCCATAATTATCAAATACCGGAGATACAGGAAATTGCAGATATTGTGGGGGATTCACTAAAGCTTAGTCAGGAGGCGGCCAAAACTACTGCAGATATCGTTATTTTCAGTGGCGTGCATTTTATGGCAGAGAGTGCAAAAATACTTTCCCCTGATAAAAAAGTATTATTGCCGGTCTATGATGCGGGATGCCCTATGGCGGATATGATCGATGCGGATCAGCTAAGGGTTTTTAAAAAAGAATATCCCGATCTTCCTGTGGTTTGTTATGTCAATTCATCGGCAGAGGTGAAGGCAGAAAGCGATATTTGCTGTACTTCTTCTAATGCCGTCAAAATTGTAAAAAGTATGAAAGCCGATAAAATCTTGTTTGTGCCGGATCGAAATCTGGGAAACTATATCGCAAAGCAAGTACCGGAAAAAGAGATTATTTGCTGGGAGGGTTTTTGCATCACCCATCATCGTGTGAAAGCGTCGGAAGTGGATGCGGTAAGACGACAGCATCCTGATGCAAAAATTCTAATCCACCCCGAATGCTCCCCCGATGTTGTGGCTATGGCCGATTTCGTAGGCAGCACATCACAAATTATTCATTATGCCAAAGAATCAGACAGCAAAACCTTTATTATTGGGACAGAGATGGGGGTACTTCATAAATTGAGAAAGGAAAATCCTGATAAGAAATTCTACCTCTTATCACCGGGATTAACTTGTTTTAATATGAAAAAGACAACTTTACCGGATATATATCAGGCCCTCTTAAAAGAGCAATATGAAATTACAGTGGACGAAGAAATTCGTCAAAAGGCATTGGGCGCTCTGGAAAGAATGCTGGAATTAAGTTGAGGAGAGGAAAAATGGATGAAAGATACATCAGTCAGTTTGATACGAAGCATATAGGGAAAATCATCGACAGTGATGTCATTGTCATAGGAACTGGTATTGCAGGCTTATATACAGCTTTGAATATTGATGAGAAATACAAGGTGCTTTTGATGTCTAAGGCAGCCCTCGACACCAACAACAGCAATCTGGCTCAGGGCGGAATTGCCGCATGTGTTGGCCCAGAGGATGATTTTGAAGCCCATTATGAGGATACTTTAAGGGCCGGCGCATATTATAACCATAGGGAAAACACCAGAATCCTGATTGAGGAAGCACCCATGCATATTGAAAAACTGTTGAAATTTGGAGTGCATCTGGATCGGGATGAACATGGGAAGCTTTTGGCGACAAGGGAAGGAGGCCATAGCAAAAGAAGGGTTCTTCATGCTAAGGATGCCACTGGAAAGGAGATCATCAGAGGTCTGGGAGAAGCCGTGAGAAAAAGAAACAACATAAGGGTGGAAGAAAACATTTTTGTTATTGATATACTGACAGAGGAAAACAAAGTTTTGGGCGTTCTGGCAGTAAAAAAATGGGGAGAAAAGGCTGTCTATAAGGGGAGAGCCGTGGTTCTTGCCACCGGCGGCATCGGGCAAATATACAAAAATACTACCAATCCATTGGTAGCCACAGGGGACGGTATTGCCATGGCCTATCGAGGAGGGGTCAAGGTCAAAGATATGGAATTTATTCAGTTTCATCCCACGGCCATGTATACGGATAAGCCGGGACAAAAGTTTTTGATATCGGAGGCGGTGCGGGGAGAAGGGGCAATTCTCAGAAATGTTTATAGAGAAGCCTTCATGGAAAAATATCATCCCTTGAAGGATTTGGCCCCCAGGGACATTGTATCCAGAAGTATTTTTACAGAGATGATTCGAACAGAAAAGCCCTATGTCTATCTGGATATCACCCATAAAAGCGCTGAATTCATTCGCCATAGATTTCCTACGATCTATGAACGTTGTTTGGCAGAAGGAATTGACATGACAAAGGAATGGATTCCCGTGGCACCGGCAGAGCATTATGTCATGGGCGGTATTGAAACAGATGCCAGTGGCAGGACCAATATCCGAGGACTCTATGCCTGCGGAGAGTGTGCCTGCACGGGAGTCCATGGGGCCAACCGGCTGGCAAGCAATTCTCTGTTGGAAGGCTTGGTTTTTGGCGGTCGAGTTGCTGAAGATATCCATGGGCATATGGAAAATGCAAAACCGGAGTCTTTGTTGATCAGCCATATAAAAAAGGCAGGAGGAAATAAGAATACAATTATAGATCTCGAAGAAATTAAAGGCAGATTGAAAAATACCATGGATCAGCATGTTTCCATCATCCGCAGTGAGGAGGGCTTAAAAAAGGCTTGGCGTGAAATAGAAGACATAAAAGCCATGCTGAGGATGCAGGAAGAAGAGTCAATACCATATTATGAATTGTTAAATATGACTACTGTTGCCCTGTTGATCATAGAGGGAGCCTTAAAGAGAAAAGACAGCTTGGGAGGGCATTATCGCCTGGAGAAGATGGAGGGATAGGATTGTATAACCAATGGATCGTGGAGGAAATCATTAAAAATGCCTTGATGGAAGATATGAATTACGGAGATTTGACGACGGATACGTTGATTGATGAGCACAGCATGACAAAAGCTAGGATGACAGCAAAGGAGGAAGGTGTGATTGCAGGGCTTCCCGTGGCAGAGAGGGTATTTCATCTGATCGATGGGGAGATTTGTTTTATCCCTTTCAAAAAGGATGGCGATACCGTCAAAAATGGGGAAGATATTGCGGAAATTAGGGGGAGAACGAGAAGCATCCTAAAAGGGGAACGGGTGGCTTTGAATCTGATTCAGAGAATGTCCGGCATTGCTACCCAGGCGAGGAGCTATGCCGATGCGGTCAGAGGATATGACACAAGAATCGCAGATACGAGAAAAACGACTCCAGGGCTTAGGATACTGGAAAAATATGCCGTACGCGTAGGGGGCTGCTATAATCATCGTTTCAATTTATCCGATGGGGTGATGATTAAGGATAACCATATTAAGGCTGTGGGAAGCATTACCAAGGCCATTGAAAGGGCCCGCCGACATGTTCCCCATACGGTAAAAATTGAAGTAGAGGTGGAAACCTTGGAACAGTTGCAGGAAGCCTTGGAAGCAAAGGCCGACATCATCATGCTGGACAACATGGATACAGATACGATGAAACAAGCGGTTGCCATGGCTAAGGGAAAGGTCCTATTGGAAGCTTCCGGGAATATCACAAAGGAACGATTAAAGGAGATTGCGCAGCTCGGCATCGATGTCATATCCGTAGGTGCTTTGACCCATTCCGTCAAGGCTATGGATATTAGTTTGAATATCCTATAGGTTTACAACTTTAGAATTCAATCTATGCAGAGATTATATTTTTTAAGATGTGTGCTTGATTAGAACTAATAGTTGATGGCCGGCAACCGCGACAAAAAATTTATTGAGTTGAACAAGCAATCGTCAACTTTAGAACTGCTGATCTGTAAGGGAGTTGCCGAGCAGAGAAGAATGGAAAGGAAACGGGGAAAAATGAATCAAGGGAAATTTACATTTAGGGAATATATCACCCAAGCGTTAAATGGTATGGCCTTGGGGTTATTTTCGTCTTTGATTATCGGGCTTATCTTAAAACAAATAGGGGATTATACCCATATGGAGGGGTTGTCCCTTTTCGGAAAAACTGCTCAATTTCTGATGGGGCCGGCGATTGGTGCGGGGGTGGCCTTTAGTGTAAAAGCTCCGCCTTTAGGAATCTTGGCGTCTATTGTCACCGGTGCCATTGGAGCGGGAACGTTTGTCCCTGGCGCTGAAGGAATCTTTGCAGTAAAGATTGGGGAGCCTGTGGGGGCTTTTGTGGCGGCTTTGGCGGGAGCAGAGTTTTCTAAACGTATCTTTGGAAAGACAAAGGTAGATATTGTATTGGTTCCTGCAGGAACGATTCTATTGGGAGGGTTGGCTGGTGTCTTTATAGGCCCCGTCATGACCTACGTGATGAAGGGATTGGGCGAGGTGATCAATCGGGCAACAGAGCTTCAGCCCATACCCATGGGCATCATCCTATCCGTATTGATGGGTATGATTCTAACTTTGCCCATCAGCAGTGCAGCTTTGGCCATTTCTTTGGGCTTGAGCGGGTTGGCTGCAGGGGCCTCTGTGACAGGTTGTGCCGCCCAGATGGTGGGTTTTGCCGTTGCAAGTTTCCGGGAAAACGGAATAGGAGGGTTGATTGCACAAGGATTGGGTACCTCGATGCTCCAAATGCCGAATATCATCAGAAATCCAAGGATATGGATCCCATCGATCGTAACCAGCGCTATTTTAGGCCCCGTGGCTACCTATGTACTGAAAATGGAAAACAACAGTATTGGTGCCGGTATGGGCACCAGCGGATTGGTAGGACAGTTTGGAACCATAGCCGCCATGGCAGGAAAGGAACCTATGGCCTTGATTATTGGAAAGATCATCCTTTTGCATTTTATATTGCCTGGGGCGTTGACATGGATGATTTCTGAATACATGCGAAAAAAAGGCTGGATACAGGATGGAGATATGAAACTGAATCAGTGATTTGCAGTATGGATCTCTCGGTAGTATAATAAATCTAAAGCAAGTACTGCCGGGAGGTTTTTTGTTTGAAACAAACATGAAATTTCCACGTAAACAAAGATAGAAGTCATAAGTATTTATGGAGCAAAAATGGGGGTGGAGAGTATGGAAAAAATAAAAAAAAAGATTGGAATTTTCCTGATCATCGGGATCGTTGTTTTGCTGGCATCTTTTAATACCATGATTCGTTTTGTCACGGATTATCAATGGTTTCGAGAAGTAGGATACGATCAGGTATTTCTGACGAAATTAAAAACCCAATTAAAGATTGGTATTCCTCTCTTTCTTGTTTTAACGATCTTTATCTATTTTTATTTGCAAACGATAAAAAAAGACTATTACAGGAAGGTTCATACCGTATACCAAGGATTGGATGAGAAGGTCATCAACCGGATTGCTTTGGCAGGAGCTGCCTTTGTATCTTTTATCACCAGTGCTACCTTTGCGGGGAGTCTTTGGTTTGAATTGCTGACTTTTCTTCATGGTGTGCCCTTTGGCATAGCCGATCCCATTTTTGGAAGAGATATTTCTTTTTACATGTTTCAGTATCCTTTCATTGGGCAAATTTATTCTACTTTTATTAGTTTTATCATTTTGCTGACGGTGATTACCCTGGTATTTTATATTATTATGATGGGTTTGAGGAGGCCAACCCTTTTCGATGTAAAATATGGACCGGAGGATGCAAGGACCCAGACCGGCTTTCATATGGAGAATGGAAAAAAGCTCATGCATATTGCCCTGCGGCAATTGCTGATACTGGGATTTATTTTCTTTATTACTTTAGGATTAGGATATTTTCTGAAAATCTTTGAGCTTTTGTATTCTCCCCGGGGTGTTGCCTATGGGGCCAGTTTTACAGATATCCACGTAACTCTGTGGATTTATAGGTTTTTGACGGGTCTATCTTTCCTGTCTGCTATATTGCTTCTTGTAGGGGTTCAGAGGAAAAAGCTGAGGGTGGCATTGGCAGGGCCTATGATGATGATTGCCGTCGCTATACTGGGAAATTTTGTGGAGTTAGGGGTGCAAAACTTTATTGTGTCCCCCGACGAAATCTCTAAGGAAAGACAGTATCTGGAGTATAATATTCAATATACAAAGATGGCTTACGGATTAGAAAATATCGAGGAAAAAAATTTTTCGGCGGATCAGCAATTAACATCGGAAGATCTAAAGGAAAACAGGGAGACCATAGAAAATATCAGAATCAATGACTACAGGCCGGCCAGGCAGTTTTATAATCAAAGGCAGGGAATCAGGCCCTATTATCAATTTCATGATGTGGATATTGACCGGTATATCATTGACGGACAATATCGACAGGTGTTTTTAGCTGCCCGAGAGATTGATACGAAAAAAGTGAATGAGCAGTGGATCAACCGCCATCTGAAGTATACCCATGGCTATGGAGCAGTACTTTCCCCTGTAAATCGGATTACTGCCGAAGGGCAGCCGCAACTGCTGATCCGGAATATTCCCCCGGAGTCTGATGCAGAGGGATTGCACATTCAGCGGCCGGAAATTTATTTTGGGGAATTGACGGATACCTATGTCATTACCAATACAAAGGAAAAAGAGTTTGATTATCCCAAAGGCGATGAAAATGCGGAAACTATCTATCAGGGCAAGGGAGGAATTTCATTAAAGGGATTTAACAAACTGTTATATGCCCTACGCCAAGGCAGCTTCAAGATGCTGGTATCAGGGAATATCACCGGCGAAAGCAAGATTCTTATGCACCGGAATATCCATGAAAGAGTGCGAAAAATTGCTCCCTTTATTTACTATGATGAGGATCCTTATTTGGTGATCGATCAGGGCAGGTTATTTTGGGTGATCGACGGCTATACCATCAGCAGCAATTATCCCTATGCCCAACCCTTTATAGGAGAAAAGGGTAATTATATCAGAAATGCTGTAAAGGTAGTAATCGATGCTTATCATGGAACAACTACCTATTATATTGCCGACGAAAGGGATCCTGTGGTGGAGACGTTGAGGAAAATCTTTCCACAACTGTTTACGTCCATGGATCAGATGCCCGGGGGAATCAAGGATCATATCCGCTATCCTCAAGAGTTGTTTGATATACAGGCCAATGTTTATAGGCTTTACCATATGACAAATCCGGAAGTATTCTATTTGAAGGAGGATCTGTGGGATATTGCCAATGAGCTGTATGAAAGAAAAGAACAGGTGATGGAATCAAGCTATATGGTGATGAAGCTGCCCGGGATGGAGAAGGAGGAGTTTGTTCTGTCCATTCCCTATACACCTAAAGGAAAACCAAATATGACGGCCCTTTTGGTGGCGAGGAATGATGGGGAAAATTACGGAAAACTGATTGTCTATAAGCTGCCCAAGCAGAAGAATATATATGGCCCCATGCAGATTGAAACAAAAATTAATCAAGATCCCAATATTTCAAAGGAATTTTCCCTTTGGGGTCAGCAAGGGTCCACATATATCCATGGAAACCTGTTAACGATTCCTATAGAAAATGCATTCATTTATGTAGAACCCATCTACCTGAAGGCTGACAATGAAAACAGTTTGCCGGAAGTCAAACGGGTAATTGTTGCCTATGGTGACAGAATTGCTTATGAAGAAACGTTGGAGGCAGCACTGAATAAACTATTTGGGACAGATTTTGGAAAAACCGGGGACCCGGAGACTCCGATGCCTGCCCCTGTGGTGGAAGGAGAACCCCAGCATATCAGGGAGTTGATTATCAAAGCCAATGAAATTTTCCGGCGGGCCCAAGAGGCCCAGAGAGCCGGCCATTGGGCTGATTATGGAAAATATATTGATGAACTGGAGCGTACCTTGGAAAGGTTGCATCAGTTGGGAACGGCAGAAGAATAAAATATGTCCCCAAAGCTACAAGGGAACCTAAAACTTTAGGTTCCCTTGTAGCTTTGGGGACATATCTATTCAACATATCAATGGAAAGGGGACGCAGGAAAATATTATCTGGCTCTCAACACCTTTAATTCTTCTATCGTCATGGTATCCAGCCTTTGGGCCATTTGGGCAAACTCTCGCCGGGTAATCAGTCCTTTTTCGTTTAGGATTTCAATGATGGTCGCGATGGCTAAGGTATTTCGATAATCTACTTCTTTTAAATCTCCTATTTGGGCATAAATATCAATATCGTACATGGCTTTCCCCCCTTATATGTCTTTGCTTTTATAAGAATTACCGAAAAAAAAGAAAAATATACATGTTTTTCAAAAAAAATTTCAGATTATAGGATTTTTGCTCAGATCTGCGTTGCTTCTCTCCAGTCACCAGATGCCAGTTAGCCATTAAAAACTATGAATACCTATCAGCTATAGGCTATAAGCTATAAGTCGTAAGTTCAGCAATTAGCTAGCGGCCAGCAGCCATTGGCGACGAAACCTAAATCCTAAGGGTTCCCAGTCATTGTATGATCTATTTTCCGTCTGCATATTATGCACATGGGACCCATATAATGCATAGTATAAAGATATACCTTTTGGTACTGGAGGAAAAGAAATGGAGCATAATTGCGAGTTGACAACGGGAAGATATCTTTTAGAGTTGACAAAAATATTTTTTCAGTCTGTGATTGCCCATTATTTTCATAGGGACCATATGAAACTGGAACAATTATATTATCATACCATGGATTTGCATGAGCGGTATATTGAGCAGTATTGCGATGATGAGGAAAAAGAGGAGCGGTATCGGGACAAAGTTTATGAGTTGCTGGATCTGATACGATTGAAAGAACAAGAAGAAATCTTGAGGATGAGAAGGTCCAGGGAAACCTATAAAGGATTGAAATTAAAAGAAAATATTATCGGGGATATCTATGTGGAGCTGTGGCTGATGGGTGATGCGCTGAGGCTTTATATTTTTGAAGCTGGGGGAAATAGGGAAGAATTGGCGTTTTTCCATGTAGAAGATCCCTACCTTTTAAGAATTGATCAGGTATATTATGCCCTGAAAAGCAAAAGGAGTCCCGGTTTGTTAAATCTTCTCTATGAGAAAGAAGGAAGAATAAAAAATAAAGATGTTGTCAAACTATAGATAATATGTTAGAATATCTAAAAATATAGGAAAGACAATGAAGGGAAGTAGTACATCGTCAGTTTTTTTCAGAGAGTCGGTGGCAGGTGAAAACCGATAAAATCTGTGATGGAATCCGTCCTGGAGTTATGGGCTGAAAGGAGCAGTAGGCTTTATCGGGTGCGACCGTTATATCGCGGCTAAGAGGATTGGAGCAATCCAATCAATTAGGGTGGCAACGCGGGAATACGTCTCTCGTCCCTATATCTATGGGGATGAGGGGCTTTTTTATTTTTAAATTTGAAGAAGAATTTTAAAGGAGGTTGGAAAGATGCTGGATATCAAACGGATTCGAAACCATTTGGAAGAAGTGAAAGCATTGATTTTGAGGCGGGGGCAGGGAGATTATGATTTAGACAAGGTGGTGTCCCTGGATGAAAGAAGAAGGGAAATTCTGCAGGAAGTGGAACAAATGAAAAACAGACAGAATACGGTATCTAAGGAAATCCCGAAGTTAAAAAAGGCGGGGGAAGACGTTTCTGCCGTCATGGAAGAGATGAAAATGCTTTCGGAGAAGATCAAAGGATTCGATGAAGAGGTCAAGGGAATTGAACAGCAAATACAAGAGATGCTTTTGAATATTCCCAATACACCCCATGAAAGCGTACCTGCGGGAACCAGTGATGCAGACAATGTGGAAGTCAAAAGATGGGGAGAGCCTAGGAGTTTTCATTTTGAATATAAGACCCATTGGGATATAGGAACGGAATTGGGGATTCTTGATTTTGAAACGGCAGGAAAAATTACAGGAGCGAGATTTACTGTATATAGAGGTCTAGGAGCTAGGTTGGAGCGTGCTTTAATCAATTTTATGCTGGATCTTCATACCCATGAGCACGGGTACGTGGAAATCCTTCCCCCTTTCATGGTCAATAGGGACAGCGCTAAGGGAACAGGTCAGCTTCCTAAATTTGAGGAGGATATGTTCCATATTCCCAGCAAGGATTATTTTTTGATTCCTACGGCAGAAGTACCTGTCACCAATTTGTATATGAATGATATCCTCGAAGGAGATCAATTGCCTATTTACCATACGGCCTATACCCCATGCTTTAGAAAAGAAGCTGGCTCTGCAGGAAGGGATACTCGAGGACTCATCCGCCAGCATCAATTCAACAAGGTAGAATTGGTGAAGTTTACAAGGCCTGAAACGTCCTATATGGAGTTGGAGACATTGCTTGAGGCAGCAGAGGAAGTATTAAAAAGACTAGGGCTTCCCTACCGGGTTGTAAAGCTTTGCACGGGAGATCTCACCTTCAGTTCTGCCTGTACCTATGATATCGAGGTGTGGATGCCCAGCTACGGCAGGTATTTGGAGATTTCTTCCTGCAGCAATTTTGAAGATTTTCAAGCCAGAAGAGCTAATATCCGATTCAGACCGGAGCCCAAAGGGAAAGTGGAATATGTCCATACATTAAACGGATCCGGTTTGGCTGTAGGAAGGACCTTCGCAGCTATTTTGGAAAACTATCAGGAATCCGACGGATCGGTGACAATACCGGAGGCATTGAGACCGTACATGGGGGGGTTGGAAAAAATAACAAAATAGGATGATGAGAATAAAAAAACAGCAGTATACATCTTTTAATTTAATTATTATGGAATGGGGGAATAGAGATGAGTATCCATCATTTTCAAATCAGTATAGACCCAGTGAGGGCTTTTCATCTGGTGAAAGAAAATGAAAATGCCGAACTGGTTTATGAGGAAATCCATGACTTAGGGGGAGACCAGTATATTGGAACCTTGGTATTTGAAAAGTATTTTTTTCGCACTTCCAATCGAGCCGCATTGGTTGTAATTATTGACAATATAAAAGGGCAGACGGCCGTGAGGGCTATTGCTACTGGTAGTTCTCAGGGATTATTATTCAATTTTGATTGGGGAGCAGCCAATGATTTTGCCTATAGTGTGAAAGCTATATTACAGGATTTTATTGTGGAATAAATACATCCATATGGCAAAAGGATATAGGAACCGTGAGAAACAGATAGATTCCAGAAATATAAAAGGGAGTCCATCTGTTTTATTTTTGTAGAAAATAAGATCCGTTCCTTAGCAATCAAAACTGATCATAGGGATGAATGTTTTTGATTGTTGACAAAAAAATATATCTATAATATAATCAAAAATAATCAAATACAGTCAAAAAGATTCATAAAAAACAATTTTCCCAAATAGAATAATAGAGAGAGGGGAAAAGCCAGATGTTTATGGAAGAGAGAAAAGCAAAGATCTTAGAAATATTGGAAAGCAAAAATCGGGTTAAGGTCAATGAATTGACAGAGAAGCTAAATGTTTCTGAGTCTACGATCCGAAGGGATTTACAGGATTTGGAGCAGGAAGGGTTGTTGAAAAGGACCCATGGGGGCGCCGTGAAGGCTGAAAATACAGGTTTTGAACCAACTATGGCTGAAAAGGAAGAGGTTTATCAGGAAGAGAAGAGGGAGATCGGAAAAAAAGCCGGTGAACTGATACAAGACAATGAGACAATTATTTTAGATGCGGGAACAACAACGCTGCAGATTGCAAAAAATATTAAGGCAAAAAATGTAACGGTGCTGACCAATTCCATGCTCATCGCCTTAGAGTTGTCAAAAAATAAGGATGTAGAAGTAGTGGTAACAGGGGGCTATACCCGAAGGGAAACTTTATCCCTTGTAGGACCTCTGACAGATCAAATGCTCCAGCGTTTCAAGGCAGATAAAGCCTTTATTGGGACTAATGGAATCACCCTTCAGGATGGATGCACGACGCCCAATATGCATGAAGCCCATACAAAGGGTATCATGATTCAATCGGCTAAGGAGGTGTATATTGTAGCGGATCACAGCAAGTTTGGAAAGGTATGTTTTTCGCTGATTGCAAAGCTGGATCAAATTGATGCCATCATTACGGATAAGAATATTGATCGAGGGATTGTAGAGAAGTTTGTACAACATGGTGTAGAAATCATCTGTGAATAAGGAGAGGACCAAATGATCACAACAGTTACACTCAATGCTGCTGTTGATAGAACCATCGAAATTGAAAATTTCATGTTGGGACAGGTCAATAGGATGCAGAGAAGCTATATAGAGGCAGGGGGAAAAGGGATCAACGTATCCAAGGTTGTGAAATCCTTAGGTGGTGATACCCTTGCCTTGGGGTTTGTGGGTGGAGAGACAGGAAAGTGGATTGCAGGGCGTTTACAAAAGATGGCGATCAAAACAGATTTTATATGGGTAGATAGGGAAACTAGAACCAATATTAAAATTATCGATAGGAGCCGAAGACAGACAACGGATATTAATGACCAGGGAGGTGAAATTAAAAAGGTTTGGCTGGAGGCCCTTTACCAAAAAATCAGGTTTTGGGCTGAATATAGCAAGGTAATGGTGTTTTCGGGCAGTCTGCCGCCCAATACTCCGAAGGACATATACCGGCAATTGATTTCCATTGCACAGGAGAAGGGATGCAAGACCATCCTCGATACTGATGGGGCAAGTCTGCTGGAGGGAATCAAGGCATGTCCATACATGGTAAAACCCAATATCCATGAATTGGCCGATACCTTTGGCGTTTCATTCAGAGATGAGGATGAGGTGATCAAATGCTGCAGCAACTTTTTAGACCAGGGCATTGCATTGGTGGTAGTTTCCATGGGATCTAAGGGTGCTCTCATGGTGACAAAGGATCGGACAATGAAGGCAGAAGCCTTGGAAGTGGAGGTACAAAATACAGTGGGAGCAGGGGATGCCATGGTAGGAGCCTTTGCCTACGGAATTCATGAAGGGTATTCTCTGGAAGAAACCTTTACATTGGCATCGGCGGCTGCCACTGTCAGCGTAAGTCATGGGACTACTTTTGGACTTGCCAATGTCATACAGGATTACCAGAAAGAAATAAAGCTGGTATACCCTAGGGAGAAAGGAGTAAAATGATGGAAATTTCAGATTTACTAAAGAGGGAGCTTATGATTCTAGATTTGCAGGCACAAAACAAGAGGGAGGTGATTGAAGAACTTATCACTCCCCTGGTAGACCAAGGAATTGTAACGGACAAAGAAAATTTTATAAAAACGGTCATGGAGCGGGAAAAGCAAGTTTCTACGGGTATAGGAATGGGCATTGCCATTCCCCACGGAAAATCCAAGGATGTACAAGAACCTTCCATTGTCTTTGGCAAATCAAAGAAAGGGATCGATTATGAATCGCTGGATGGCCAGCCAAGCTATATTTTCTTTCTGATTGCTGTTCCTGAGGGATCCAGCAGTGAACATTTAAGGGTATTGAGTCAATTGTCTCGGAAGCTGATGCATGAACATGTAAGAAAACAACTGATGGAGGCAAGGCAGGAAGAGGATGTCATCCATGCATTTCATGAATAGTGTGGTAAGTTTGCAAATTAGAATAAAATTATGCAAAGGTTATATTTTTTAAGGCAGGCTACTTTTGCTAGGGTTAATCGCTGATGGATGATGCTGGCAACAAGGTGTTTATCCCAGAAAGATGTTTTCTAAAGGCGTTCACCTTAGCGTTGTAGGTCAATAAATAAAGGGGGATGAATTTATGAAACTGGTAGCAGTAACTTCATGCCCAACGGGGATTGCCCATACCTATATGGCTGCAGAAGCGTTGGAGAATGCTGCAAAAAAGAAAGGTATATCCATAAAAGTTGAAACCCAGGGATCTGTGGGTGTAGAAAATGAATTGACAGTTCAAGATATTCAGGAAGCCCATGCCGTTATTATTGCGGCAGGAGCAAACGTTTCGAAGGAGCGTTTTGCAGGGAAAGCCATTCTGGAAGTGGCTGTGGCAGAGGCCATCAAGGATGGAGAAGCTGTGATTGAAAGAGCCATGAAGCTTGAAAAAAAGGATCTGATCAAGCAAGTAGAAGAAATCAAGCAGCAAAGAAGTGAGGAAAGAACAGGACCCTATAAACATTTGATGACAGGAGTTTCCTTTATGCTTCCCTTGGTAGTGGCAGGGGGACTGGCGATTGCCCTTTCTTTTGTATTCGGCATTGAAGCTTTCAAAGAATCGGGAACGCTGGCCGCAGCGCTGATGCAAATCGGAGGTGCTTCTGCCTTTGGGCTGATGGTGCCCGTTCTGGCAGGGTATATTGCCTATTCGATTGCCGATAGACCTGGTTTGGCACCCGGTTTTATCGGTGGTATGATTGCATCACAAATTGGTGCCGGATTTCTCGGCGGTATTGTTGCCGGTTTTATTGCCGGGTATACTGCGGATTTTCTGAAAAAAAACATCAAGCTGCCAAAAACCTTTGAAGGACTGAAACCTATCTTGATCTTACCGTTGCTATCTTCCTTGTTTGTAGGTTTGCTGATGATTTATGTTATCGGAACACCTGTAAAAGGAATACTGGATGCCGTGACATCCTGGCTTCAAGGCTTAAGTGGAACCAATGCAATGCTCCTTGGGGGAATTTTGGGAGCCATGATGGCCTTTGATATGGGAGGTCCTATCAATAAGGCAGCCTATACCTTTGCCGTGGGACTATTGGGTTCCAATGTATTTGAACCCCAGGCAGCGGTGATGGCAGCGGGAATGACACCACCCCTAGGCTTGGCACTGGCTACCATACTATTTAAAAATAAGTTTACGAAAGCAGAAGTGGAAGCCGGAAAGGCAGCTTGGGTATTGGGTATATCTTTCATTACAGAAGGAGCCATTCCTTTTGCGGCAGCAGATCCTTTCAGGGTGATTCCTTCCATTATGGCAGGTTCTGCAGTGGCTGGGGCAATGTCGATGGCATTCCGGTGCACTTTAAGGGCACCCCATGGAGGAATTTTTGTATTGCCTATTCCAAATGCAGTAGGCAATCCGGCGGGATATGTATTGGCCATTGTGGCAGGTACCATTGTAACCGCCCTATTGGTAGGTATGTTGAAGAAAAAGCTGAATGAGGGAATAGATGCATAGCAACAGGATAAGGACAGCGCTATTCTGTTGCTTTATGGGAGAAAGGAGATGCAAATGCAAAAGCAAGAGATCATTGTAAAAAACGAAACAGGGCTTCATGCGAGACCTGCTGCTATGATTGTAAAGATTGCCTCTCGATTTCAGAGCAATATCATATTTGCAAAAGAAGACCACGAAGCAAATGCTAAAAGTATGATGGGGATTATGGCCCTGGGGGCAGCCAAGGGAGAGCGGATTGAAATAAGGATTGAGGGAGCGGATGAGAAAGAAGCCATGGATGCTATGATTTCTCTATTTGAATCTAATTTTGGAGAATAGGGAGAATAGAGAGGGGTTTTGATATGTACAAAGGAATTGGGGCTTCCCCTGGAATTGCTGTGGGAAAGGTCCTACTTTTTAAAAAGGAAGATATTGTCATTGAGTCCGGGGCTGTTGATGACGTGGAAAAGGAGCAAAACAGATTTCATGGAGCCTTGAAAAAGACAAGAGAACAAATCGAAGAGATTAAGAGAAGGACCTTGGCAGAACAGCAGGCCATTCTGGATGCCCACCTGATGATCTTGGAAGATCCAGAGCTTATTGGTGGTGTTGAAGGAGCCATTAGGGCAGAAAAACTCAATGCTGAGGCAGCTTTGGAAAAAGTGATGAACATGTTTATTGCCATATTTGAAAGCATGGAGAATGGATATATGAAGGAAAGGGCTGCGGATATCCGGGATGTAGGGGAAAGACTGCTGATGAATCTCTTGGGGAAGGAGCTCCCAAACTTAGCAAAGCTAAAGGAACCTGTGATTATCGTAGCCCATGATTTGACCCCTTCCGATACGGCTCAATTGGATCGGGAAAATGTATTGGGATTTGTTACAGATATCGGCGGCAGGACTTCCCACAGTGCGATCATGGCAAGAACCATGGAGATTCCTGCGGTGGTGGGCTTGAAGGATATTACGCAACATGTAAAAAATGGAGATATCCTTGTGTTTGACGGGGAGGAAGGTATTGTCCTGGTGAATCCTGAAGATGCCCTCGTGAGGGAATATGCAAGGAAAAGGGAAGAACAACTGCAGGCAAAAAAAGAATTAAGGAAGCTTATAAACAGCAGTACTATATCAACGGATGGCAGAAAGGTAGAATTGGGCTGCAATATCGGCAATCCCAAGGATGCAAAGAAAGCGGATGAGAATGGAGCGGAAGGGATTGGACTCTACCGGACAGAGTTTTTATATATGGACAGAACTTCTTTGCCTACGGAAGAAGAGCAGTTGGAGGCATACAAGGCCGTTTTGGAGATCATGGGCAAGCGTCCTGTGATTATTCGAACTTTAGATATCGGAGGAGACAAGGAGCTTCCCTATATGAATTTGCCCAAAGAAATGAATCCTTTCTTGGGATACCGGGCGATTAGGATTTGCCTTGACCGAAAGGAAATATTCAAAACCCAATTGAGGGCGTTGTTGAGAGCGGGCATTTACGGAAACTTAAAAATCATGTATCCCATGATTTCTTCTGTAGAGGAAGTAAGGGCTGCCAACAAAATACTGGAGGAAGCAAAGCAGGAGTTGCAGCATGAAGGAAAAGATTATGCATCGAATATAGCGGTGGGAATTATGGTGGAAATTCCTGCAGCGGCGGTGATATCCGACATGTTGGCCCGGGAAGTAGATTTCTTTAGTATTGGTACCAATGACCTGATTCAGTATACCACTGCTGTAGATAGGATGAATGAAAAGATTGCCCATTTATATAATCCTTTCCATCCTGCCTTGCTGAGGCTCATTAAGCTGGTGATTGATAATGGACACAAGGCCGGCATATGGGTGGGTATGTGTGGAGAAGCAGCAGGGGATAAAAGGCTTATTCCTGTGTTTTTGGGCATGGGGCTAGACGAGCTTAGCATGGGTGCCGGATCCATACTCCCTGCAAGAAAACAAATTCAAAGCCTGTCCTATGAAGAGATGAAAGTTGTAGCCGATCAAGTGCTGCAAATGGACACAGCGGAAGAAATAGAAAAATTTGTAACAAAATTATGCAAATAATAGAATAAAAGTATCCAGTGAAGCTGCCTGTACTATATGTTCCGGGCAGCTTTGTTATAATGCATAGGAAATGATGTGCTTTCATAAATTGTGGATACGTCATAATTTTCGTCATGGGTTTCAACAAAGTCTTCCTGTCAATCTTCCAACGGAAGACTTTGTTATTTTATAGAGAAAAAATCTTTTATAGGCAGGTTGAATTGCTTGAACAAAAGAAGCTTTCAACGATAGACTGGAAAAGTAATTGAAAATAAATAGAAATAAATTACTAAATCCAAATCATAAAGATGTGCTATAATAAAATAGGTATTATGTGGAACTGATGGATAGGTTTGAATGGTTTGGCATAAAAGGGGGGGAACGATGACAAATGCATTAAACATTGCTGTTTGCGATGATGATCCAATACAGGTGGAAACGATCAAGGCATATATCAATGCATTGGATATGAATTATGAATTCAATGTGATTGCAGCATTCAGCGGTGAAGCATTGTTAAAGAAAATAAAGGATCATGAAATTCATATAGCTTTTTTGGACATACAAATGGAAAAAATGGATGGCATTAAATTGGGAAAACAAATAAAAGCTATTTATAAAAATGCAATAATCGTATACATCACAGGATTCAAAGATTATGCTTTCCATGCTTTTTGTGTAAAAGCTGTGGACTATATGCTAAAGCCCGTAACAGAAAAGAAATTTAAAAAGCTCATAGAGTACGCCATATTGAGATTTGAACAACTGATAGCCTACCAGAGGAAACAACAGGTGTTTACTATAAAAACAAAAGAAATGATACTGAATGTTAAGTATGAAGAAATTCTATTTTTTGAAAAAAATCTACGAAAAATGAAAATCTATACAGTGCAAGGAGAATATGAATTTTATCTGTCTATGAAAAAACTTATGGAGATGTTGGACATGAAATATTTTGTCCGATGTCATCAGGGTTATTTAGTCAATAAGTATAAAATATTAGAACAAAAAGAGAATCATATCTATCTTCGAGATAAGAATATTCTTATCCCTGTTAGTAGAAAGTTTAAGGCAAATGTCCTAAAAGTCCTTGAGGAGAATATGTTTTCATAGCGGGCAGGGGGATGGCTATGAATGAAAGTATGGAATTTATTTTTAGTGTGGTGGATATAATTCTTTTATTTCTTTTTACTTGGAAAGTGATGGATCAAAAGGATTTTTCTTTTGTAAACGCATCTTTTATTTTAGGATTGTTATCATTGATCAACATAATTATTTATAGTTGGTTAGGATTTACTAATCCCATAGGTATTTTGATGATGATTGTTGCCACAGGAGCCTTGTTTTCTCTTCTTTTAAGGGAGAAAATATGGAAAATTTATTTTATCGTAATGGTAGGCCTGACAGGGTTATTTGTATGTGGATTGATCGTTTCCGGCTTAATACTGACGGTTATGGAAATAGAGCCTTCTACATTTTATCATCCCACTATATACAGGATAGCAACCGGCGTTTTATCAAAATTATTATTTTTTTTATTTGTATGGAAACGATTAGACAAAATCAGAATTATAGCATATCTGGATCGAAAAAGATCCTATCAAGTGTTTCTTTTGTGTATATTCAATATCATGATTGTCCTTATGGCTTTCTTGTTCTATAAATATACGACCATTGTCAAAGGACATGAAAAAGTTTATGCGATAGTCATTGTTTTTTGTGCTGTGAGTTTATCTATACTTTTGCTGGAAACTATGAAAAAAATTAGCGAACAAACACAAAAAGAGATGTTATGGCGGCGTCAAGAGGAGGAGTACAAGAAGCAAGTTTTTTATATGAACCATATGGGAGATATGCTTCAATCCATAAGGATGCAGCGACATGATTTTCGACATCATATTGGTTGTTTGTATGGGCTTTTAAAGTTAAACAAAGTGGAAGAAGCCAAAAGATATATAGAAAAGTTGACGGATGAAGTAATTTTTTTTGATGCGCTGATATGCATTGACCATCCAATTATTTCATCTGTTGTAAATATGAAGCTGCCGCAAGCGAAAAAAGAGAAGATAAAAGTTGAACTGGATGTTGATTTACCGGAGAAAATAAATATAGATCCTATGGATTTATCTGTTATCATTGGCAACTTAATGGATAATGCCATCGAAGCCTGTATAAAAGATAATATAGAAAATAAGTTTATCAATCTAGAGATGTATGTAAAAAACTACAATCTTATTATAAAAATTACTAATTCCAAGTCTGTCGATGTCCATGTTGAATCGGAAAAAATAAAGTACAATTTTACAACAAAAGCCGATGCTCAAAACCATGGTTTTGGATTACAGAGCGTGTTTCAAGCGGTAAAAAAATATCATGGGATGATGAAGCTGGAGGATGATAGGGATATTTTTAAGGTAAGTATTGGAATTCCCCTTCAAAATCATGAAATGTGAGAAGAATATTATTTTTCGTGCTAATTATTACATTTCAACGACCTGTTTTGCAAGGATCATTGCATATGAGTGTGAGTTTGATAGACTGAATGTAGAAGGGATAAATATTTTTGATGGGGATAGAAGAATGTTTACCCTAGACTAGTGAAAGGGGGTAAAAACATGCTCCCAAAGGATTCAGGTTGATATTACTTTCCTCAAAGTAGATTGTAAAGCTATTTATGAACTACAATGGTACATTATCTTTACAAGGAGGTATATGGGTTATGAAAATTAGGTCACCCAATTCTAGGTATTAAAGCTTATACGATTAAATATTAAATTACGAAAGGAGAATTTTAAGTATGAAACAAAAAAACTATATTTTTGTATTAGTTTTGATGGCAATCTTTATACTATCTGCGGGTGTGTCGTATGGTTTACAGTATTATCTGTCTTGTGATTCTGACTTAGATGCTTATGGATATGGCGTTGATTTTATGGGAAGCACGGAAGCAGTACAAGTATCTAATGGTGGATGGACCGATATCACGGGAGTAAAGGTAAGATGTATAGTTTATGAAAATGGTGTAAAGGATACAGATACTTCGGCAAGTGATACTACACCACCTTATAAGGCGATATTAAACGGATCCTGTTCAAGCACAAGATACTCAAATGTTTGGAAAATGACAGTGACGCATTATGGTAAAGAAGGAAACTCAACTTATTATGAGCCTTCAATTTCGTATAATCTAACTGATAGTAATTAAAATTAAAAAATAACAAGGAGGTAGGATAGCTTGAAAAATAACTCAACGTAGTTTAAAAATGGGCACACTTAAATAAAGGTACTATTGTCCTTTGAAAATTTAATAGCTGTAAGTTTAAGCCACAGAAATGTCAGTAGCTTTTATTACACCATT
>NZ_LOEE01000084.1 GCF_001562415.1 Thermotalea metallivorans
ACTTTGCCTCCGGCTTCCTTCAGATTCCACCTCACGATGGACACCCTTGCCTTTGGCTAATGGTTCCCACTGCCAAGCCCATAGCGGACTTTCACCGCCAAGTTACTGCCCATGCCGGGCGCACATGAAACAGCATAACCCAAAAGAGGTTATGCTGTCTTGTTTGTCCTTTTACATCATACCCATGCCGCCGCTGTTTTGCTGCATGTTATTCATATTATTCATATTGTTCATGCCCATCATTCCTCCCATAGGCATCATATTCATCATGCCCATGCCATTATTTCCACTCATACTGCCCTGCATTTGCATATTGCCACCCATATTCCCATTGATTTGCTGCTGCATCATATGCAACTGCTGCTGTATTTGATTCAACTGTTGCTGCATCATCAGGTAATGATAATTCGTGGGCATATTCATTTCTACGTTGCCACCCATACTTCCCTGCATTTGTATATTTCCCGTCGGCATATAGGCATTCATACCACCCTGCATCTGCATATTTCCACTGATCCCACCCATAGGATTTTGATGGAATCCTTGCTGTTGATGCTGCAAATGGATATTGTTGTCTGCCATGCTATTATTCGTGGAGACAAAACCAAGCACCACAACACTGGCAAGGATTCCTAGAAAGGAAAATACAGCCAATTTAAACCATCCGTTATTCATCATCTTAAACCCTCCCATTTTCGCTTTTTCTAAAATTTTATAGTTTACAACCTGATCCTGTCCGGCTCCCTTGCCCTTTTCTTTTGTTCCCGATTTGCCTTTGGCACGGCTGGACAAATAATTTATAAAACTCCAAACTGCCAACCCGGACCCAAGGAATAAAAGGGCTAACAGGATAAACATGTAGAGTTGC
The DNA here is from genome assembly GCF_001562415.1 of Thermotalea metallivorans. Lineage (GTDB taxonomy): Bacteria > Bacillota > Clostridia > Peptostreptococcales > Thermotaleaceae > Thermotalea > Thermotalea metallivorans. Next base: position 869 of record NZ_LOEE01000084.1, read on the forward strand.
CCTAATGAACCCAATATATTCAACTGCATCACCTCTTCCCCTTATCTGTGCTAGAAGGGTTCCGTACACAGTACATGCCCACGCCGGCTGCTATCATAAGAACTGACCGCTGTCAGAGCAATCAGGATTTTCACTGTCTTGTCCATGAAATGCCCCCTTTCTTTCCTTATATATTTTCTTTCATCCTTTTTAAATTCTATGGATACATTATATAAAATATATATGGAGATTTTATGGATATCCGAAACTTTTCGATAGTTTTTTATTTTTTGTTCTATGTTTTTTTCATTGGAGAAGTCCACTTATTACAATCAATTGTCTAAATAAAAAAACAGACAGTCTAGCAAGACTGCCTATTCTTTGGCAACATTACAATAAACTCTGTACCTTCATTCAGTGAGCTTTCTACCATAATTTTTCCTCGATGGGCTTCCACAATGGCCTTGGTAATGGTCAATCCGATGCCTGCACCTCCCGTAATCCTATTCCTTGATTTTTCAACGCGATAGAATCGTTCAAAGATAAAAGGCAAATTGTCCTTTGAAATTCCTATGCCTGTATCTTTTACCCTTAATCCTATGGCATCCTGGTCACTGGACACACTTACATTGACTTTTCCGCCCTTATTTGTATATTTTAATGCATTGGATATAAGATTCACAATCACTTGACTTATTTTATCTTTATCCGCACATACCAGAATCTCTTTTTTTCCATCAAAATATATCTCTACTCCTTTTTGATGATAATCGTGTTCAAAATTTAACACAATTTGTTCAACCAGAGAAGATATATCAAATCTTGCATAGTTCAAAATCAAATTTTCACTCTCATATTGGGCTAGTCTCTCCAGATCGTCTACCAGCCTGTTCAGTCTGATAATTTCATCATGGCAGCTTTTTAAGCGTTTCCCATCTAACTCCCAGATACCATCGATCATCGCCTCCAAATGGCTTTGCAGGGTAGCCAGAGGTGTTCTCAGCTCGTGGGCAACATCTTCGGTCAGTCTTCGTCTGAGTTTCTCCTGCATTTCCAGAGTTTCAGCCAGATTGTTGACTGTAGCCGTTAACTGATTAATCTCCTTCGTCGTAGATTTTTCATGGCTTCTACCGCCAAAATATCCTTTTGCAATCATTTGGGCCGTATCTATAACCCTGGATATTGGTTTTGTCAACCTGTTGGACATAAGAATCCCGAAGGTAAAAGCAATGAACATGGAAAATATTCCGATTGTCACGAAAACCTTGTTTAATGCCCGCAGAAAAATTATGTCATGATCACTAAGATATAAAGGCCCATAATGGCCAATTGCTACGCTGCCTACTTTCTTTTCCCCATAGAAGACGGGAAAAGTTTTCTCCACATATTCTCCCTTAAGATTGGGATAATATTTTGACACCTTCCTTGCCATATTAGAAATGATTTGTTCACATGCCCCATTGTTATAGGTCCTTGCATCCCAAACAATTTTGTCCGTAATATCTATCACCTTGATGATCAAGCCCTGTTCAAGGGCATTGATTCCAATATTTTGAATACCCTCATACCTCCACTGTCCCTTTTCTTCGTATTGCCGGCCCACGGAAGCTACGATGTCTTTGTATTTTTGTTCCTGGTTTTGCATAATATATTCTCTAAAATGTCTTTCAAAATATATATTGGAAAATATACTGGTTAGGGCCACGCAAACCATTACGATGGCAATATACGATAATGATAATTTTGTTTTGAGGCTAATTTTCACTATACGCACCACCAAATTTATATCCTACGCCATGAACAGTCAAAATGTATTCGGGAGTTTTGGGATTCGTCTCTATTTTTTGCCTCAAATTTTTGATATGGGAGTCGATGGTTCTGTCAAAACCATCAAAATTGCCTTCTAATGCTACAGCAATTAGCTCTTCCCTTGTAAATGCTTTGTGTGGGTATCGCACCATTGTTAAAAGAATTTTATATTCATTTGGAGTAAGATTCACAATTTTTCCGTTTTTCTTTACTTCATGCTTTGCGCTGTTGATCACCAAATCACCGTTATTCAAGGAGATGATATTGGGTGAAAAAACGATACTATCATTTGTTCTTCTCAATAAAGCAACTACCCTTGCCACCAACTGTCTGGGGCTAAAAGGCTTTGTCACATAATCATCGGCACCTATGTCAAGGCCCTTCAGAATATCTTCCTCCTTTGCCTTCGCCGTTAGCATAATAATAGGTACTTTTGATTTTTTCCGTAACATTTTACAAACTTCTTCGCCCATGATATCCGGCAGCATCAGGTCTAAAATAATAAGCGAAGGATTTACTTGTTCAATCAACTGCAAAGCCTGCTGGCCGCTGTATGCCCCATATACCGCATATCCGGCGTTTTCAAGATAGGATCCTACTACTTCAACAAGCTTTGATTCATCATCTACAATAAGAATTTTCCCATTGTTTTCTTTCAACATCATCACCCCTATGCTACGCGAAAATACCGGAAGTAATCTCTCCTCTAAAAACTGCTGCCATTTCAAAGGGAGATACGGAAGCCAACGATTTAGACAGCTCCCTTCATTCTGTTTTCACAGAAGATTGTGAACTTGATAGTTTCTTATAATTTGTCCATTTTTATAGAATACAATTTTATTATACAAAAAAAATATGGAGATTTTATGGAGATCATATGCATCTTTTCAAAATAGGCCATTTTCCAATCATATAGTCCATGACCGAGAGGATGCCAAAACATTGCCGACAGAGTGGTACTTTTGCACAAGTGACAAATAACGCAAATAGGAAGTCCGTCAGACCTCCCTCTATAATCTAACGAATTCTCTTAATTGCTTGCTTTTTCTTAGAATTTCACATTTCTCAAAACTTGCCACATGGATATAATGCTCATTTATGTATAAAACTGGATGGGCAAGGGTGACCTG
>NZ_LOEE01000085.1 GCF_001562415.1 Thermotalea metallivorans
GTTGCCAGTTTTTTCTGGCAACGAATGTACCTTCAAAACTAAACAATGCAAAGAGAATCTTTTGCTGCTAACCCCTAAGGGCTAACAATAAACTGGTCAAGTCCTCGACCTATTAGTATCGGTCAGCTCAAGGCATTACTGCCCTTACACCCCCGACCTATCTACCAAGTCGTCTCCTTGGGGTCTTACTCCTTTCGGATGGGAAATCTCATCTTGAGGGGGGCTTCGCGCTTAGATGCCTTCAGCGCTTATCCCGTCCGTACATAGCTACTCAGCTGTGCTCCTGGCGAAACAACTGATGCACCAGAGGTACGTCCATCCCGGTCCTCTCGTACTAAGGACAGCTCCTCTCAAATTTCCTGCGCCCACAGCGGATAGGGACCGAACTGTCTCACGACGTTCTGAACCCAGCTCGCGTGCCTCTTTAATGGGCGAACAGCCCAACCCTTGGGACCTACTTCAGCCCCAGGATGAGACGAGCCGACATCGAGGTGCCAAACCTCCCCGTCGATGTGGACTCTTGGGGGAGATAAGCCTGTTATCCCCGGGGTAGCTTTTATCCGTTGAGCGATGGCCCTTCCACTCGGTACCACCGGATCACTAAGCCCGACTTTCGTCCTTGCTCGACCTGTTTGTCTCGCAATCAAGCTCCCTTCTGCCTTTACACTCTACGCGCGATTTCCATCCGCGCTGAGGGAACCTTTGGGCGCCTCCGTTACTCTTTAGGAGGCGACCGCCCCAGTCAAACTGCCCACCTGACAGTGTCCCAAAACCGGATTACGGCTCATGGTTAGAACTTCAGTATCACAAGAGTGGTATCCCAACGTCGACTCCACCTAGACTGGCGTCCAAGTTTCTTAGTCTCCCACCTATCCTGTACATGCAATACCAAAATCCAGTGTCAGGCTACAGTAAAGCTCCACGGGGTCTTTCCGTCCTGCTGCGGGTAACCAGCATCTTCACTGGTACTACAATTTCACCGAGTCCATTGTTGAGACAGTGCCCAAATCGTTACGCCTTTCGTGCGGGTCGGAACTTACCCGACAAGGAATTTCGCTACCTTAGGACCGTTATAGTTACGGCCGCCGTTTACTGGGGCTTAAGTTCTGTGCTTCGGTTCCCCTAACACGTCCCCTTAACCTTCCAGCACCGGGCAGGCGTCAGCCCCTATACTTCGTCTTTCGACTTTGCAGAGACCTGTGTTTTTGTTAAACAGTCGCTTGGGCCTATTCTCTGCGGCCACCTCGGGCGATTAACCCTACCGTGGCACCCCTTCTCCCGAAGTTACGGGGTCATTTTGCCGAGTTCCTTAACAATGGTTCTCTCGCTCGTCTTAGGATTCTCTCCTCGCCTACCTGTGTCGGTTTGCGGTACGGGCACCTAGATCTCGCTAGAGGCTTTTCTTGACAGTGTGGATTCGGTAAGTTCGCTACTCCTTTTTTCGCTCCCCATCACCTCTCAGGATTATCGAAGAACCGGATTTGCCTGGCTCTTCTCCCTACCGGCTTAGACGCACTCAACCAACGGTGCGCTTTACCTATCCTCCTGTGTCACCCCATCACTCTATCGATCTTCGGTGGTACAGGAATCTCAACCTGTTCTCCATCGCCTACGACCTTCGTCCTCGGCTTAGGTCCCGACTTACCCTGAGTGGACGAACCTTCCTCAGGAACCCTTAGGCTTTCGACGGGTGGGATTCTCACCCACCTCTCGCTACTCATGCCAACATTCTCTCTTCTGTACAGTCCACCACTCCTTCCAGTATGGCTTCTGCCCGTACAGAATGCTCCCCTACCCCTGATGTAGAACCAATACTACCCTCTAGGTTTTAGATTTTTGGATCTTGTCCTAACTTCTCTTGCCCTCTTCTTAGACTCCAAATCTTCCTAGAAGATCTCCTTTCATCCCCTTAGGAATTTCCCTAAAGAATACTATTGGTTCTACATCAAGCCGAAGCTTCGGTGTCAGGTTTGAGCCCCGGTAATCTTCGGCGCAGGATCACTCGACTAGTGAGCTATTACGCACTCTTTGAATGTATGGCTGCTTCTAAGCCAACATCCTAGTTGTCTGTGCAATCCCACATCCTTTCCCACTTAACCTGTACTTTGGGACCTTAGCTGTCGGTCTGGGCTGTTTCCCTTTTGACTACGAAACTTATCTCACGTAGTCTGACTCCCGGAGTTATGATTACGGCATTCGCAGTTTGATAGGCTTTGGTAACCGGTGAGGGCCCCTAGGCCATTCAGTGCTCTACCTCCGTTTCACTACCTCCGAGGCTAGCCCTAAAGCTATTTCGGGGAGAACCAGCTATCTCCGAGTTCGATTGGAATTTCTCCGCTATCCACAGGTCATCCCGTAGTTTTTCAACACTAATGGGTTCGGACCTCCACGAAATTTTACTCCCGCTTCATCCTGCCCATGGATAGGTCACCCGGTTTCGGGTCTACGGCATACAACTCATCCGCCCTTTTAAGACTCGCTTTCGCTTCGGCTCCGCAGTAAAACTGCTTAACCTCGCTGCATACCGTAACTCGTTGGCCCGTTCTACAAAAAGTACGCGATCGTTCTCTTATGGAACTCTCACTGCTTGTAAACATAGGGTTTCAGGTTCTATTTCACTCCCCTCCCGGGGTTCTTTTCACCTTTCCCTCACGGTACTATGCGCTATCGGTCACCAGGTAGTATTTAGCCTTGGGGGGTGGTCCCCCCTGCTTCCCACAAGGTTTCTCGTGTCTCGTGGTACTCTGGAGTATGCTCAGGAGTCCCCTCGTTTCGCCTACAGGACTTTTACCTTCTTCGGTGGGCCTTTCCAGACCTCTTTAGCTACAAGTCTTCTCCCTCTTTTGCATATCCGCAACCCCGTAAGTTTTCTTACGGTTTGGGCTCCTCCCTTTTCGCTCGCCGCTACTTAGGGAATCGAGTTTTCTTTCTTTTCCTCAGGGTACTTAGATGTTTCAGTTCCCCTGGTTTGCCTCCGCACTACCTATTTGTTCAGTAGTGGGTACTTAAGCTTCTCTTAAGTGGGTTTCCCCATTCGGATATCCCCGGATCTACGCCTGCTTGCGGCTCCCCGAGGCTTTTCGCAGCTTACCGCGTCCTTCTTCGGCTCCTGGTGCCAAGGCATTCACCCTATGCCCTTCCTTACTTGACCAGTTCGCTGTTTCTCTTGCATTGTTCAGTTTTCAAGGTGCATTTTCTAGCTGCAAGATGCTTTCTCGCCTCTCGCTTCTATTTTGGTGGAGCTTAGGAGGATCGAACTCCTGACCTCACGCTTATCAGGCAGGTGCGCTCCCACCTGAGCTACATCCCCACTTTCTCCCTTGCTGTCGCCGGTTGGCCCTTAGCTA
>NZ_LOEE01000086.1 GCF_001562415.1 Thermotalea metallivorans
TGAGCTTTGCAATTTCTTTTTTAATTTTCTTGATTTCTTCAAGGCTTGTAACATCTCCTTCTATGTTAATTGGAGATTTCTTTTTTACCCAACTTCGGACTGCTGTTTCACTTAGGCTATATTCGCTACAAATTTCCCTGATTGTTTTACCGGATTGTATCAATTCTACTATCATTGTTTTGAAATCCTCTGTAAAAGTTCTTCGATTTGTCATTTATGGACACTTCCTTTCTTAAATCTTTAGTATATCTAAAACCTTATTTTGTGTCCATACTTATATACTAACATCAGTCAATTCCAGTCCACATTTTAATTCATCCTGAATTATTCATGAAAATCTGTGAAAAGTGTTTAGTGTAATATAAAAGTGTAACAAAACGCAGACAAAAAGTGTAACAGCTGCGATGCAAAAAATCCATTGTAACACCCCTCAATTTACGTTATCCTTTAGTTTAGGAAAGAACTATAGAGTAGGAGAATGGTTCGAGAATTATCCAGGTAGTACGCAGAAATTTGAATTTACTATCAATACTGATTCCAAATTGCTTGATTCATATAAATTGACTGAAGGCGAGTTTACGACTACTACTGTCAAGTTCATTTACTAATACTTTTTAGATCTGAATATATGTAATGTTATCGATAAAGGCTGTCATGGAAGTATGCCAGCCTTTATTGTCCTTGGGTGGAGAAGGGTACCAGGCTGTGCTGTTTTGTATTGAGAATAAATATCAATGATATAACTATTCCCTAAATATACATTTAAAGAATAGTTATTTTCTCCGATTCCTGCTTTTGATTGCCAATGATGTCTTATTTTTTGTTTCTTTCCTCTTTATGTACCTTTATCTTTATAAGCCTTTTCATCAAACTTTTATTTTATTCAATAAGATAACATTGCAACCCTTTGATAAACATATGCCAATAAAATGTACGATACAGTCGCACAAAATCATGGAATTTCGTTTTCTTAGATTCTGGACAACGGACAAATCGCTCTCGGATCAATTTTCCAAAGACTATTCGACATATTTCAACTTCTTAGTTGATAATATATTTCATTTGCTATTCCATCAATTTCTGTCGAATTTAGATGACTTTAATTAGCTATCGGCTAATAGCTATTTTAATAGCTATTTGGCATAATAGCAACTAAGAGCCCTTATTGGGCTCTTAGATTGTCTTTATCCCATTGCTGGACCTACTAGCCGCCTACAATGGGATAAATGATCTTGATATCATCGCCGTCTTGTATATAAGTATTGCAGTAGGCCTCTTTCGGTACCATCCTGCCATTTACAGATACAGCCATGGCCATATATGGACAGTTTTCCATTTCTATCAGGGTTTGAATGGATACATTCTCCTTCCATGGCAATTCCTTTCCATTTACCTTTATCATGGCATCGCCTCTTTACTATTATCGTCTTACAATCGATTTGCCATTTGGCCTAACAATTTTACTTTCGCAGTGCACTCATTCATTGCTTGAATAATAGCTCCTCGAAAATTGCTTTTTTCTAAAGAATAAACTGCCTCAATCGTTGCTCCTGCAGGAGAACAAACCATATCTTTTAATTCTCCCGGGTGCTTTTCTTTTTCTAAAACCATCTTTGCTGCCCCTAATACAGCCTGAGCAGCATACTTGTATGCCTTTTCCCTAGACAGCCCATGAAGTACGCCTCCATCTGCCAAAGCTTCAATAAACATATACACATAGGCAGGACTGCTTCCACTAATGGCAGGCACGATATCCATCAAATTTTCATCGATAACATCTACCTTGCCGATACTCTCAAATATACTTAGAACAAAATCTAATTCCTCTTTTGTAACCTGACGGTTGGGAGTAACGGCTGTCATCCCTGCCCCCACCAAAACAGGCGTATTTGGCATTGTTCTTACGACCTTTACCGGTTTCTCAAAAAATTGTTCAATATATTTGATTTGTATCCCCGCCGCTAAGGATATAAGTATATGATCTTCTGTGATAACATCTTGGATTTCTCTTAGTACCTCCTTATAAATCATAGGTTTGACTGCCAATATGATGATGTTGCACTTTTTCGCCAAGTCACGATGATTCAATGCCGTCGAAACACCGAATTCTTCGCTAAGGCTTTTCGCCTTATCCATGGTTCTATTACTTATATATATATCTTTGCAAATATCAGGGAAATTATTGATTAAACCGTTAATCATTGCATAGGCCATGTTGCCGGCACCAATAAAACCAATTTTATAATTCATACTACCACCTCAATATTTTTGTTAGATTTTCCTTTCTGCAAATCAATCCTGTCCTTCATGTCTTTCTAAACTCAGGGCCACTTTCTCCAAAGCTTCATTTTTTGCCCTTGTATCCATGGTGGCCAACCTTTGGGCCGCCTCCTGTAATTTTTTTGCATTTATCCTTTAAATATGTCATTTTTACCACTCCCCGAAATAAACTCCTCTTCATCAAAATTGATTTACATAATGATATTATGTCTACTAATTGAAGACTTTATATTTTAAAAATAAAAAAACCCTCATCCCATAAGGGACGAGAGTTAGCCCGCGGTACCACCCTAATTAGTCAATTGACTCACTTTTGCTAATCGTAACGTGATTAAAACGTAATGATTTTTTCATCATTATACTCCGGAGCGGGTTTCAAAAAGCTAGTTTACAAGGCTCTCACCTATTCCTTGCTCTCTGGGAAACATCACTTTTTTACTATTCTCCCTCATAGCATCTGGACATATTATATTTTTTACAATTGATTATACATAAGCTTTTTACACATGTCAATATATTAATTTTCTATAGTTTTGCACTTTTTAAATAATTACCAAAAATTGACGTAATAATTTGCAAAATAAAAGAGGAATATATGTACACAATACCTCTAATCAAAGGAGTGAAGCTTGTGTACATTTATATTCCTCAA
>NZ_LOEE01000087.1 GCF_001562415.1 Thermotalea metallivorans
AGAATTAATATTTGATACTTTCGTATCCAGCTTCGAAAGTGCCAAAATTTATTCAACCGTTAAAGAAGCTGTGCAGAGCTTCCTTGACAAAGATCAGGTAGCTTAGTCAAACTTGTAAAGTGGTATAATAATATAGAAAAATTATAATAATATAACATTTATAATCCTATACAGGATGAGGCAATAAAAAAAATTGCAAACTTCTACTTGACACAAACGTGACTATAAAACCGTCTTGACTTTTGAAAAATATCATATATAATAGTGGAAAACAAATATTTATTGAAAGACGTTGAAGAAGAGGAGTAGATCAATTACTGCCTGCAGAGAGAGAAATCCGTCGGCTGAAAGGTTTCTTAGGCAAGTGTGATGGAAGGTAGCTTCGGAGTTGCTGAACCGAGAAACGCCGTATTAGGTTTAGCCGGGCAATCCCGTTACAGATGATGAGAGGGCCAGAAAAGCTTCTGGAATTAAGGTGGTACCGCGAGCAACCCTTCGTCCTTAAATGAGGATGGAAGGGTTTTTCTTTTAGAATCGAGGTGAAAAAGCATGTTTGGCATGGGCATATCTTTTATCTTGGTGGGTTCACTATTCGTCTACGGGGCAAAGTTGATTGTAAGGCTGATTCCCGTGAAAAAACAGTACACGATTTTATGGATCAAGGCTGTAGGATTACTTTGTGCAGTCATAGGAACCCTTGTGCTTTTCCAAGGTGAATTTCCAAGGCATCTAGAATTTTTAAGGATATTTTAGTGAAAAAAGAAGGGAGTGCTTTTCATGGAGGTAAAAAATTTGGAAAAAACCTATCATCCTCAGGATTTTGAAAAAAGAATTTATGATGAGTGGGTTCAAAAAGGTTATTTTCGTGCTGAAGTCAATGCCCATAAGACGCCTTTTACCATTGTGCTGCCCCCACCCAATATTACAGGACAACTGCACATGGGGCATGCTTTGGATCATACGCTGCAGGATATACTGATCCGCTGGAAAAGAATGCAAGGTTATGAGACTCTTTGGCTTCCGGGCACGGATCATGCGAGTATTGCCACAGAGGTAAAGGTTGTTGAAAAGATTCAAGAGGAAGAGGGCCTCAGCAAGCAAGCGTTGGGGAGAGAAGAGTTCCTCAAACGGGCATGGGCCTGGAAGGAAGAATATGGCGGAAGAATTGTGGAACAAATGAAAAAGCTGGGCAATTCCTGTGATTGGTCAAGGGAAAGATTCACCATGGATAAAGGCTGTAGCAATGCCGTAACAGAGGTATTTGTACGACTTTATGAAAAAGGATATATTTATAGGGGCAACCGTTTGATCAACTGGTGTCCCGATTGTAGGACTTCTTTGTCGGATGCAGAAGTGGAACATGAGGAAAAGCAAGGATATTTTTGGCATATTCGATATCCTGTAAAGGATTCTGATGAATACATCGAAATTGCTACCACAAGACCTGAGACGATGTTGGGAGATACGGCCGTTGCCGTTCATCCGGAAGATGAAAGATATCGTCATCTTATCGGCAAGACACTGATTCTTCCCATCGTGAACAGAGAGATTCCTGTGATTGCCGATGGGTATGTGGATAAGGAATTTGGTACGGGGGCCGTAAAGATTACGCCTGCCCACGATCCCAATGACTTCGAGGTAGGATTGAGGCATCATTTGCCCCAAATCACCGTGATGAATGAAGATGCCACAATGAATGAGAATGCCGGCAAATACCAGGGAATGGATCGGTACGAATGCAGAAAAGCCTTGGTGAAGGATCTTCAAGCGCAGGGCTATCTCATACAAGTAAGAGAGCACCAGCATAATGTAGGAACCTGCTACCGTTGCGATACGGTGGTAGAACCAAGGCTATCGGATCAATGGTTTGTGAAAATGGAGGAGCTGGCGAAACCGGCTATTGAGGTCATCCACAATGGCAAGCTGAAATTTGTGCCGGAAAGATTCAGCAAGGTATATCTCCACTGGCTGGAAAATATCAAAGACTGGTGCATCTCAAGGCAGTTGTGGTGGGGCCATCGGATTCCTGCATACTATTGCCAGGACTGTGGCGAGATCATGGTGGCTAGAAGTATGCCTAAGCATTGTCATAAGTGTCATAGTGGGCAATTGAAACAGGATGAAGATGTGCTGGATACTTGGTTTAGTTCTGCCCTGTGGCCCTTCTCTACCCTCGGATGGCCGGAAGATACGCCGGAGCTAAAATATTTTTATCCGACGGATGTGCTGGTAACAGGCTATGACATCATCTTCTTCTGGGTGGTTAGAATGGTATTTTCCGGGTTGGAGCAGATGCAGGATGTACCGTTCAAATATGTCTTTGTTCATGGTCTTGTGCGGGATGCCCAGGGAAGAAAAATGAGCAAATCCTTAGGCAATGGGATTGATCCCCTGGATATCATCGAGCAGTATGGGGCCGATGCCTTGAGATTTACATTGGCTACCGGAAATTCCCCGGGAAATGATATGCGCTTTTATATGGAGAGGGTTGAAGCCAGCAGAAATTTTGCCAATAAATTATGGAATGCCACAAGATTTGTGCTGATGAATCTAAATGAAGAAGGACTCAAGGAAGAAGAAAACCTTCCTTATTATACCCTGGCAGACAAATGGATTTTATCAAGAATGAACACCGTAGGAAAAGAAATCACCGAAAATTTGGAGAAATTCGAACTGGGTATGGCTGTGCAAAAGGTCTATGACTTTATCTGGAGCGAATACTGCGATTGGTATATAGAATTGGTAAAGCCCCGTCTTTATGGGCAAGAAATCCATACAAAAAGGGCAGCCCTTTATACGCTGACCTATGTGTTGGAGAATATCTTGAAGCTATTGCATCCATTTATGCCGTTCATTACAGAAGAGATCTGGCAGCATCTGCCAACCACCAAGGAAGATAGCGTCATGATTGCATCCTGGCCTAAATATAGGCAGGAGCTGAACTACCCGGAAGAGGAAGAGAAGATGGAAATGATCATGGAAGCCATTCGCAGCATTCGAAACATTCGTTCAGAGATGAATGTAGCCCCGTCCAGAAAGGCAAGGGTGATAGCCGTAGTTTCCGATGAAGTCTACGAAGCCATGGAACAGGGAAAAGAATATTTGATTACCTTGGCCGGTGCATCGGAAGTTCTATTGACAAAGGACAAAAAAGATATTCCGGAAGATGCCATGTCTGCTGTTACAAGGGGAGCGGAGATATTCTTGCCCCTGGATGACTTGGTGGACTTTGAAAAAGAGATAGAGCGATTGGAGAAGGAAAAGGCAAAATTGGAGGGTGAGCTGAAGCGTGTCAATGGAAAGCTTTCCAATGAAGGTTTCCTAGGGAAGGCACCCCAGGCAGTGATTGAAGAAGAGAAGGAAAAACAAGCCAATTATCAAAGAATGATGGAAAAGATTTTAGAAAGATTGGAGCAAATGAAGAAAAAAATAAATTAGGAAAGGGCCGGATCTCTGATCCGGCTATCATTCGAAGGATATATGAAATGGGGGAATGGAAAATGAATTATGAAGAGGCATTGGACTATATCCATGGGATATATAAGTTTGGCAGTAAGCTGGGACTGGAGAATATTCTCTATCTGCTAAATCTCATGGGAAATCCCCATCAAGGATTAAAGGTGATCCATGTGGCAGGGACCAACGGCAAAGGGTCTACCTGTGCCTATATCAGTTCGGTACTGGCGGCACAAGGATATAAGGTGGGGTTGTATACATCTCCTTATCTTGAAGAATTTACGGAGAGAATCAGAGTCAACGGGGTCAATATCCCCAAGGAGGAATTGGCGGAAATCACAGCCTTTGTGAAGGAAAAGGTGGAGGAAATGTTGTCCCACGGAAAAAATCATCCTACGGAATTTGAGGTGGTTACGGCCATAGGTTTTGAATATTTTCAGAGACAAGCCGTGGATTATCTGGTTTTAGAAGTGGGATTGGGAGGGCGAGGTGATTCTACCAATGTAATAGATCACCCTATGGTTTCTGTGATTACACCCATTGATTTTGACCATATGGACTATCTGGGAGATACCTTGGATAAAATTGCCTATGAAAAAGCAGGCATCATCAAGAAAAATTGCCCAGTAGTCACTTATCCCCAAAAACCGGAGGCTTTAAAAGTCATTGAGGATGTATGCGGGCAACTGGATGCTCCTCTTTCCATAGCACCCGTAGACTCCGTGGAAGTATTGCGGTATGATGATGCAGGACAGTGCTTTCATGGGCCCTACGGAGAGGAAAAATTAGAAAAACTCAGGATTTCTATGCTGGGGGAGCACCAAATTCAAAATGCTGTTGTGGCTTTAACGGCTTTGCATGTTTTGGAAAAAGTCCACCATGTGCCTATTTCCAAGGAAGCCCTGTATAAAGGATTTCAAAAGGCCAACTGGCCCGGCAGGTTGGAGGTAATGGGGAGGAAACCTACGGTGATTATTGATGGGGCCCATAATGTTCATGGCATGAAATCCCTGGCCAAAGCCATAAGGACTTTGTATAAGGATAGGAGAATCATTCTTGCCATGGGGATGCTTGGAGATAAAGATGTGGAAGGAATGCTGCAGGAGATTCTTCCCCTAGCAGATCAAGTAATTGTGACAAAGCCCAAGAATCCAAGGGCCATGGAACCGGACAAGCTACTCCAAAGGATGGCTCCCTATCAAAAAGAAGCGATCAAAAAGGAAGACATCGGCGAAGCCGTAGAAGAAGCCATGAAGCTGGCTTCCCAGGAAGATGTGGTGATTTTTTGCGGGTCTTTGTACATGATTGGTGATGTGAGGAGGATCTTAAGAAGCTGCATATGAAAAATAGCGACCTTTGGACAGATAGAAAAGGATATACCAAAATTTGGATAGCTATAAGGGCTAGCCAATCATATTTTCTCCCCCAAGGAATATAATAGGAATATAGGAATGGGGGAGAAAATATGAAGATATTGACATTCAGACCCTACAAAAGAATGAAGGACTGTGAACTGATCCATTTCATTTATCACACCTTTGACCAAATGAAGGAACTGAATCTCTATGACCGAGAAAATCTCTGGTTTTGCGATCAGCTCATTCGGGAAGCAAAGCTGAGAAAACTGAGATGCTCCAAGGAGATTCTTTACAATAGAATACTATATAAATAAAAAAATCGCCTGTATGGGCGATTTAGCTTGTAGACAAACCCTTGAGATTTCTACAACTAAGCAATTTTTTGTTTCAGTTGTATTAAAGCCTTTGCCAACTGATCAGGACAGGAAGTGTTTTTCTCACCACAAGTAATTCCTTGCAGCCTTTCAATGGCTTCGTCGATATGCATTCCTGCAATTAATTTGCTGATGCCTTGAAGGCTTCCGGGACATCCTGCATAGAATTTCACTTCCTTCAGAATAGAGCCCTCCACATGAAATTCAATTTCTTTTGAGCAAACACCTGTTGTTTTATAAATGTACATTTGAAACCTCCCATGATACTATAGATAATCTATTCAATATATTAATATATCCCATAGGAAAGGTCAATAAAAAGAATTCACAACAATGGGTCTTAAGCATACTATGGTATAAAGTGGTGAAAACAGGAAAAAGGAACTTTGCTATGGGGTGATGGGATGGTAGCGAGCTTTGAAAATGTCGTTTTTGTAAGCAATATGGGGGAAGACACTATATCCGTTGTAGACTTTCAAGAGATGAAGGAGAAGTGTAGGATTTTGCTGAATGATGGCCTTTATTTTAGAAGTATAAAAAAACCAATATTAGGTCCTCATCACATTGCCATAGACTATAATAAAAAATATCTGTATACAACGAATTCCCACTCTGCCGGCATTAGTGTCATTGACCTGATCCTGGATAAAGTCATCGATGATATTTGTGTAGGCAGCTGTCCCACCCATATGGAAATATGCAGAAGACATAAAACTTTGTATGTATCCAATACAGATTCCAATTCCATCTCCATCATCGATCTGGAAACCAGGAGGCTGCAGGCACAAATATCTGTGGGGGGCATGCCCCATGACATCAAACTTAGCAAAGACGGGCAGAGACTTTATGTCACCAACTTAGATACCCATTCTCTTACCGTGATTGATACAGAATCCAATGATATTGAAAAATCTGTAAGGGTGCATCTGAATCCTTATCATTTAACTTTGAATAAAAAAGGAACGATGCTGTATGTCGTCAACACAAGCTTTTCAACCATAGAAGGAGGCAGCATCACCATTTTAGATACGGATTCCTTAAAAGTTATGGATCGGGTGAGAATAGGCAAGATGCCTATCGAAGCAGTATTGGATGAGGAGGAAAGACATTTGTATATTACCGATGCTGAGCTGAATGTAGTGAATATATTGTGTCTGGAAGATAAAAAACCGGCAGGAAGAATCCATGTAGGCAGAATGCCCAGCAGTATCAGCAAAGACCAGCAGAATCGATATCTTTTTGTTTCCAATGTCCAAGACAATACGCTGACAGTCATAGATTTACGGAAGGGAAAAGTATTAAAACATATAAGGATTGGGTTGGAGCCCAATGGCATATTATGTATATAAAACCCTTTATTTTCTCAGAAAATAAAGGGTTTACTGCTGAATCAATAAATGAATGATTTCCCCATATAAAGTGGGTGCTTCATTTTTCCATTTTTCACAGATCTGTTTGGCGTGTTTGTTGGAAGCCACATTCAGTTTTAAATCGATCAGGGTAATGTCATTTTCAACGACCTTTAAATCTACAATATATTCATTCTCCCTTTTCTTCATATAGTCGGCTGTAATTTGCATTTCTTTTAAAAACATTTGTTTTTTCAATGCTACTGCTTTTTGAATAGAAGACAGTGCTTCTGCAGATAGTCGATCTTTAAAATACTGAAGGGTATTTTTCCCTTTTTCTGTAAGCAAATAAAAATAATTCTGTTCACCGGCACTGTATTCTAGCATGCCGGCAGAAACCAGTTCTCCCAAAAACTGCTGCAGGGAAAAATAATTCATATAATCCTTTTCCATCACAAATTGAGTAATTTGCGTATTGGTAAGGGGGATGCCGAATTCATCCATGATATATAATAGGATCAACTTGTGTTCTGCCTGTTGTTGTGTATTGTTGTACAACATATATTCACCTACTCCTGTGCTGGTGTAGAATATTTTTGATATATAATCAATTATAGCACAGAATCCTTAGGAAAGGACCACAAAAAGTTTTTCCGAAAGGATGCTTATTTTTATTCCATAATAAAAGGAGAAAGGGTGAATCCTTTCTCCTTTTATTGGTTTTATAACTAGAATTGTCTTCCGGCTAAGGTTCTTTCAGCAGTTTCAACTAATCGTTTTGTCATATAACCACCAACATAACCGTTTTGTCTTGAAGTTAAGTTTCCTTTATCTATTTTATCATAATTAGAAAGTCCAAGCTCCCCTGCGATTTCTAATTTCATTTGATTTAATGCAGCTCTTGCTTCAGGAACAACTACTCTGTTGTTGTTAGCCATTGATTATCCCTCCTGTATGGTATTATTTTTCTACAGCATCTTTTGATGCTGTATTATTAATTTAACCAGGATAGAAAATAAATATGTTAGAATTTTATGCTAGGATGTATGATTCCTGGAAGTATTGCACATAACTATAAGTTTATCCAAAAAATGCACTGTTACATTGCCCCAAAACATTATAAAATAGATAGTGAAATGAATTTGTAAAGGTGTGAGATGAAAATGGATCAAGGATGGATACTAAAAAATAAAATCATGGAATGGGGAGCGTCAAAGGTTGGGTATGCTGATTTAGGAGACGTATTGCCAGAAGAATACAAGCATTTGAAAACGGGCATATCCATCGCAGTACGCTTATCTGATGAAATTATGAGCCAAATTCAAGAAGCTCCCACCCACACATATTTTCATCACTATCGGACGGTCAACTTCTTCATAGATCAGATTACTTTAAAGATTACTATGCAGCTTCAGGAATGGGGATATTTGGCTATGGCTATTGCCGCCTCCCAATCGGTAAATATCGACGGAAGGCATTACAGGGGAGTTTTCCAGCATAAAACGGCTGCCACCAGGTCCGGTATGGGTTGGATCGGCAAAAATGGATGCTTGGTCACAGAAGAATATGGACCTAGGGTACGTTTGGGAACCGTCTTGACCAATATGGATGTGGTATACGATCCACCTGTTGTTGCATCGAAGTGTGGCGCCTGCAAAAAATGCGTACAAGCTTGTCCTGCTATGGCCCTCAGAGGTGGTCTGTGGTATCCGGGAATGCCTAGGGAGGAGATGGTGGATGCTCGGGCCTGCAGTATGCACATGCATGCACATTATCAGCATATCGGCAGAGGATCTGTTTGTGGAATTTGTATCAAAACCTGTCCTCAAGGAAATAAAATCATAAAAAGATAGGGTAGAGTATTTCTACCCTAAGTTAATTTTCTATGAATTTTTATTTTTACGTCTTTTCGTGAGCCATGTTGATGAACACTTTCCAACTGGGCGTGCTGTGATTTCGCTTCCCTATGAAAGTGTCTTTCTTCTACTTTGAAGGTTCTTCTGCCTAACTCTGTTCTTTCGCCTTTGATGGTAGTGTACTGACTCCTGATAGTAGACAAATGGATACACTTCCTTTCTCGAAAAATAGATACGGCGAATAGGGCACCTATAATTATTTTGGCCAAAAGATACAGAAAATATGTTGCGAGAGTTTCAATAGGTTTTTACAAAATTTAACAACACTAAAATATCAGCATAGGAAATGATTGGTATAATTCTTTCACTGGAAAAGAGGACAGACCTGATATATAATGAAAATGCAGACATAAGAAGAGGGGGACTTCGTTGTGGGAAAAAATAAGAAATTTATTGCGTTATTCATGGCAACCATGCTCCTGGCAGCAGGCTGCAGCAGCTCGGCCTCTCAAAATCCAGCAAAAAATACGGAACAGCCGGGAATGCAAGGTGAAAATACCGGAAGCCCACAGCAGGAAATACCGGTGGAAGAAAAGAAAAAAATCGATTTGCAGAAGGTCAAACCTAATGAGGCAGGGCAAATTATGGTTTTGATGTATCATCATATTGCAGAACCTGAGGCCGAATGGACAAGGACACCGGATAATTTCAGAAAGGATCTGCAAACCCTGTACGAGAAAGGGTACAGACCCATCAGCTTAAAGGATTATGTGACAGGGAACATCACCACAGAAGCAGGATATACACCTGTTGTACTGACCTTTGATGACGGGTGGCAAAACAATTTTCATTTGATCCAAAACGACCGGGGAGAATGGATTGTTGATCCCAACAGCGCCGTGGGAATATTAGAAAAATTCCATGAAGAGCATCCTGATTTTCCTTTAAAAGCTGTTTTTTTTATAAATGATAATATTCCCTTCGGGCAAAAAGAGCATTTGGAATATAAATTAAAATATATTGTGGAAAAGGGCATGGACATCGGCAATCATACAGCTACCCATGCAGACTTTACCAAAGCAGATGCTGTAAAAATTCAAAAAGAACTGGCAGGGCTCGTGAAGATGGTGAAAGGATATCTGCCGGATTATGAAGTTAATACCTTGGCTTTGCCCTTTGGATCCAGACCTAAAGATAAAAGTCTGTACCCTTATTTGGAAGCGGGAAGTTATGAGGGAGTTGACTATAGAAATATCGCTGTCCTCAATGTAGGCTGGGATCCCGACAAATCACCTTATCATAAGGATTTCAATCCTTTGGCTATACACCGGATCCGTGCCAGCGAGCTGGAGAAATACGTACAAAACGTAGGACTGTATGATTGGCTGGTCCTTTTCGATAAGGGGAGCAGGACAAGATTTATTTCCGATGGAGATCCTAATGTGATAACAATACCGGAAAATTTTAAGGAAGCCATTGACCCTTCCAAGGTGGGAAACAGGGAACTCAAGATCTATAGCCCAGATGAATAAAGGACTCTGCAGTCGAATATAATGAAAGATTAAGCTATTGTATTTGGAAAAGAATCCTAGGAAAAAGGATTCTTTTTTTATGAGGTGTGAAAAATATTGACAAAGATTAGAGATCTATTGAATGACAAGACAAAGAAAAAACTATAGGTGTTTACTAAAAGCATCATAGAGGAGCAGCGAGGCCTGTCTGTCAAGGAAGCGATGAGCCATGATTACTATAAGAAAGTGAACAGGAGAATCAGACAAAAGGGGTGGGGAAAATCATGAAAGTAAAAGAAAGATATTATAAAATGACGGAACAATGCCTGAAAAACTATTATCTGCTGGAAACTCATATGCAAGCATTAAAGGAGGAGCTGAAGGAAATTGCCTTGGAAGGGGGAATAAAGGTTGTGGATTATGCAGTAATGAAGACGGCGCCTACCTATAAAATCAATCGCGCGGCGGAGGACACGGCAATGTACAACATAGACCGGGAGAATTTAATTACAAAACAGATCGAATTATATGAAAGCAAAATCAATCGAATCCAGAAAACCATCTATGCTTTAGATACCGTGGAGTGGAAAATCATCATTTCTAAGTATCTGCAAAACAAGCAGTGGTATGTGATTGCTATGATTTTTGATCTGTATAAGGAATCAGTATTGCAGAAAATATTGCCATGTTGGACATACCCTTGCCGCAAAGGCTGGTCAATGCTTTCAAAAAGCTAAAGGAGGATTACGGTGGGCTGGAGGATGAAACCAATCCATAATGTCCATTTGTGTATCCATCCATTACAAGAAATTTTTAGATAGCCCCGGATCTGGGGCTATTTTATTATTTTTTGAGAAATCCAGACCATTTGCCGGATAAAGGGAATCAGTACGATAGTATTGATGATATTAAAAATCGTGTGGGCATTGGCAATCTGGCGGACGGGGTTTAGGGGAGTTAAACGGGCAATGCAGTAAGAAAATTGTTCCATAAAAGGATAGAGAAGAATCACCCCAACGATATTAAAAAGAAGATGAATAATGGCAGCTCTTTTTCCGTTTTTATCTACGGCCAATGCAGAAAGAATGGTCGTAAAACAGGTGCCTATATTTTGTCCCAATATGATGGGCATGGCTTGAGTGATACGGATTAAGCCTTGAAGGCTTAAGCTTTGAAGGATGGCCACGCCTGTGCTGCTGCTTTGGATGATGGCGGTAGTGAACAGACCAATGAGGACACCCCGAAAGGGACGATTTTCAATGGACAGCATCAGCTGCTGAAAATCTGCCATATCTTTCAAAGGCTCCAAAGAACGGCTCATTAACTGGATGCCGAGAAATAGTAAAGAAAAACCAAAGGTGAATCTCCCCAACTGACGTATGGTCGGATGAAAATGAAGATGGTAGAGAAGCACACCGATAAACATCAAATGAGGAATAATGGAAAAAAAATCAAAACTAATCAATTGGGCCGTAAAGGTAGTTCCGATATTGGCCCCCATAATAATGGCCGTAGCTTGATAGAGGTTCATAACACCGCTGTTCACAAGGCTGACCACCATGACGGTAGTGCCGCTGCTGCTTTGGGTGATTCCTGTGATGATGGTCCCCACAAGGATGCCTGAAATAGGATTGCCGGTGAAGAATGAAACCCATTTTCTGAACTGTTGATTGGCGGTATTGGTGACTGCCTTGGACATGATGAGGATTCCCGCAAAAAAGATCAATAACCCGAAAATAAGGCCTAGGGCAAGAGAAGGCAGCATAAGATTTCCCCCTAAAAATGTATTCCATACTATGTTTATAATGAGAATATGATCTCTATGCGTAAAAGAAAAATATTTTGTGGCATATAACCAAAAATCCGGAATAAATTTAATATAGAAACCATAGTTGCCAACGGAGGGGGAATAGGGATGAAAATATTGGTTATCAATAAAAAAGTGGTCCTAAGTTTTTTGCTATTTACGGTGCTAGCGGGGGCAGCTCTTGCATATTCAGGGGAATTTGGGAATAAATTATTGGCCGTGTTCAATGGGGATAAACTCTTACCTATCTATTGTGTAGATACAGAGGAGAAAAAAATTGCCATCAGCTTTGATGCAGCATGGGGCGATCAATATACTGACGGAATCTTAGATATCCTTGACAAATACAATGTAAAGACTACTTTCTTTCTGGTTGGCTTTTGGGTCGATAAATATCCTGACGCTGTGAAAAAGATTCATGATCGGGGACATGACGTGGAAAACCACTCTAATACCCATCCCCACATGTCCAAACTTTCTGCAGAACAAATCGCCAATGAGCTCAATATAACCAGCGACAAAATAGAAAAAATCACAGGAAAAAGACCCACCCTGTTCCGTCCTCCCTTTGGAGACTATAGCAATCGGCTGATTGAAACAGCTAAGGCAAACGGTTACTATACCATTCAATGGGATGTGGATTCTCTGGACTGGAAGGAGTTGGGTGCACAACCGGTGGTAGATAGGGTAACGAGAAATGTAAAGAAAGGCTCCATTGTACTTTTTCATAACAATGCAAAATATGTACTGGAGTATCTTCCCCTTGTGATTGAGAGATTGCAAAAACAAGGATATGAAATTGTTCCCATTTCGGAGTTGATCATCAAAGAGGATTATTACATTGATCATACGGGAATGCAGAGAAAACAAAAAAATTAAGATTTGAAAGGGAGCTGTTTTTCACATAAACACGCTTCTTTTTTTTGAAAATGAAAACTACCTACTATGGGTGTAGTTTTATCTTAAGTCATAGCATTTTGACTCCTTGATGAGGTGAACAGACAAAATGCTGGCATAAAAAATATTTTTTCGTTGGAAAAACTCTTCACAAAATGTATAATTTGGTATAAATTATTGTTGTTGCTAGATGATTGATTTGTAGAAATTAATATTTAAGGGGAAGGTTATATGGGATTGAGGGTCATATTGGCAGAGGATGACCATGTACTTGCAAAAGATTTATTGAAACAGTTATCTGCAATTGCAGGAATTGAAGTGATATATATGGCTGACAATGGTGTGGAATTATTGAGTGCTGTAAGAATTTTCAGACCAGAAATTATTATTGCAGATATAGATATGCCTGCAATGACAGGGATGGAAGCAGCACGAATTATCAGGGAAGAATTGCCCGATACAGAAATTATATTTGTCACATCCTATGATATGTATATAAAGGAAGCTGTAAGTATATATGCTTCGGACTATATTGAAAAACCACTGAATATCAGGCGTTTGGAGGAAACCCTGAATCGATTAATAAGAAAGTTAAGCTCTTCACAAACTCAGCTCCAATTTCATTCGGAACGAGGCATTGAATTGATAAATGCAAATGACATATATATGGTAGAGGCATTTCGAAAGAGATCAATTATATATACTTTCTACGGGGACCTTATCATCCATCATTCATTGAAAGAAGTGGAGGATATGCTTACCCATAAGATATTTTTCAAGTCGAGCAGGTCCTATATTATTAACATACAGAAAATCGCATCGATTATGCCATTGACCAGAGCATCTTTTCAGGTAGCTTTCAAAGGGAAGGATTTTAAGGCGCAATTATCGAAAGAACGGCTGGGGGAATTAAGACAAAAGCTTAACAGTTAAGACAAGCTGGAGGGGAAGTATCTTGGATAAAATGATGATCATGAGAATCATCTTTTTTTCACCAATAGAAAATTTTATTTTAACGACTCTGGCATCTACGTTGCTGGGGATTCAATTAGATTATAAGAAAAAAATATGTATTTCCATATTTCTGGCTATCGTATTGAATGTGTTTAGAGCATTTACGGCGAGTTTTATTATATATAGGATTCTTTATGATATAGCTTTTATCCTCTCTTTTCGATTGCTTAAGGCTTCTAATCTATTTGATACTACAATTGCAGTCATCATTAGCAACTACACCTATATTGCCATTGAATTAATCATTTTCCATATTGAGCACATAGCATTTGATGTTGATCCCTATAGCATAACCAGTAAATTGACCATGTTGATCACATTTTTTTTGCCTAGCATATCCCTCTTCGCTTTGTTGACATTTATTATTAAGCGTAAAAAGCTGACGATATTTAGCACAATGGAGTGATAGAATGAAAAAGAATATTATCAAAATTCATAAAAACCATAAAATCGCCATTTCTTGCTATACAATGCAAATTTTATTTACTACGCTGCTTTTTGTGAACAATTGTTTTGAAAGGTTTAATTTTTTTCAAACAAAAAATAGCGAGTACTTTGAATGTGTTATTGCAATTATTATTTTTGTGATTAATATTGGTTCAGTGTTTGTAATTAAGTGTTTATGTGATGCAAGGAAAGAAGAAGAGGAAATGAAGCTAAATCTCTTAAAATATCAGCATATTGAAGAAGAAAACCGTATTTATCTGCGACACAGGCATGATATGAAAAATCATTTGCTTATTATTTTCAAATTAATACAGGAAAAAGAGTATGATCGGCTGGAAGAGTATTTGCTGCTTTATCAGAAAAATATAGCTAACAGCATCATACATATTGAAACAGGCATGAAAGAATTAGACATTTTGTTTTATTCGAAAGTAAATAAGGCAAGAGAAAATGATATTCAGGTAGAAATGAAATGCTCTTCTAGGATACACTGCAGCAAACAAGCGGTTTTGGACTTAATATCAATTTTATCAAATATATTAGATAATGCTTTAGATGCCTGTAAAACGGTTGAGGCAGATAAAGAAAAATCAATAAAAATTTGTATGGAAGAGAATGCCATAGACTATCGTTTTATTGTAAGCAATACTTTTTCAGATAAAATGAAAGTAGACAAAGACAAGATCTTTGAGGTAGGCTTTTCGACGAAAGGAATCAAACGAGGAGAGGGGCTGTACATTGTTAAAAAGAAGGTTGAGAAATACGAAGGAAATATCCTGGTGAATATAAATAATCATTATTTTGAAATAGTCATAGAAATACCTAAATATGCTTTGGTGGGGAAGTATGAAAAATACAGAAAGGTGAACTAACCTGTTATCCTTATTAAAATGATCAGGATCTTACGCTGTTTCAAATGGAGAGTCTTCAGAATAATATGATGAGTTCCGCTTTTTTTAAATAGGAGTTTAGACCTAAAATTAGAGATATTTTCATTCCTTTAAAATACATTTTCATTCCTAAAATGTATTTTTTTTGTTATTTTTATTTTATGATAGTGGCATATAGGGAAGATGATGAAAAAATACAGAATTTTTTCTATACCCATGGCAGATATCTGGAGGTAACAAATGGTAAAAATGATACTAAAGAAATTTGAAAAATATATATGCATTAGACAGCATGATATAAAGGATTGTGGAGCTGCCTGTTTAGCAACGATCTCCAAGACCTATGGTTTAAAAATACCGATAACCAAAATCCGTGAAATAGCCGGTACCGATAAAAATGGCACCAATGCCTACGGTCTTATCAAAGCAGCAGAACAGCTTGGGTTTAGTGCAAAAGGGGTTAGGGGTGATGGGGAAGCCTTTTTCAGCGAATTTCCGCTTCCGGCGATTGCCCATGTAGTCATGGATGATTCCCTTCTTCACTATGTGGTCATCCATAAGATTACCAAAAAAGAAGTTATTATTGCAGATCCGGGAAAGGGAATCGTTAAATATGCACCGGAGGATTTTTTCAAAATATGGACAGGCGTTTTGATCCTTATGGTTCCAAATCCGCAATTTGCAAAAGGTGATGAAACAAAGGGACTATACAAAAGATTCTTTGGCATATTGAAGCCTCAAAAGCAATTCATACTGAATATATTCTTTGCATCCATTGTCTATACCGTATTGGGAATCCTAGGAGCATTTTATTTTAAGTTTCTAGTTGACGACATTCTTCGATATAATCTCAAAAAGACGCTGCATATCATTACTGCAGGAATTATCATACTAAATGTCTTCAAAATACTTTTAAATGCCTTTCGAACGCACCTGTTGCTATACCTGAGTCAGAGAATCGACATACCTTTAATTTTGGGATACTATCAGCATGTGGTGGATTTACCTATGAATTTTTTTGGCACCAGAAACGTTGGGGAGATCATATCCAGATTTATGGATGCCTCTAAAATTAGAGAAGCAATTTCAGGAGCAACCTTAACCATCATGATTGATACCTTAATGGCTATGGCAGGGGGGATTATCCTTTATGCACAAAATACATTTCTATTTGGTATCGCCGTATTGATGCTTCTTATTTATGGAGTCCTTGTATGGGTGTTTAACAAGCCCATAAAAGAAATTAATCAAAAAGAGATGGAGAACAATGCAAAACTTACTTCCTATCTGGTAGAAAGCTTAAATGGCATTGAAACAGTAAAAGCATTCAATGGGGAGAGGGAAGTAAAACTTGAGACGGAGAAACGGTTTGTAAAACTGCTGAGGAATATACGAAAAGCCGGCACCATCTATAACCTCCAGGGTTCTCTCACCAATGCCGTCGCAACCATCGGCGGCGTAGTCATCCTATGGGCCGGTGCATATAAGGTGATACAAGGAGAAATGTCCGTTGGACAATTGCTAGTATTTAACTCCCTTATGGTGTATTTTGTCGATCCTGTCAAGAATCTCATCAATCTGCAACCCATGCTGCAGACTGCCATCGTTGCTTCCGACAGGCTGGGGGAGATTCTTGATCTTGAATTAGAGAAAAGTAAGGATGAGGATCAAAAAATTAATCCTGCATCCCTAAAAGGAAAAATCGAATTTAAAAATGTTGACTTCCGGTATGGAACGCGGGAATTGGTGCTCAAAAATATTAATCTTGATATTGAACAAGGACAAAAAATTGCGCTGGTAGGAGAAAGCGGTTCAGGAAAGACAACCCTTGCAAAACTATTGATGAAATTCTATACCAGCGAAAAGGGGGATATCTGCATCAATGGATATAACATCAAAGACATCCATACAGAAAAACTGCGAGAAAGAATTGCATATATTTCCCAGGACATATTTATGTTCAGTGGCACGATCAAGGAAAATCTTTGCTTAGGCAATAAAAATATCAGCTTTGAGGAAATGATCGAAGCAGCCAAGATGTCCAGTGCCCATGATTTTATCAACCAATTGCCCTTACGATATAACACCATGCTTGAAGAAAACGGTGCTAATTTATCTGGGGGGCAGAAGCAGCGATTGGCTATCGCCAGAGCCTTGTTGAAAAAACCGGATATCCTTATCATGGATGAAGCTACCAGCAATCTGGACTCCATCGCAGAAAAGGCTATAAGAAAAACCTTGGAAGCATTAGGGGATGGGATTACCACCATCATTATTGCCCATAGACTTAGTACCATTATACGATGCGATAAGATCTATGTCATGGATAAAGGAGAAATCATAGAAAGTGGTACCCATAAGTCCCTTATGGAGAAGAAGGAAAAATACTACCATCTTTGGAAAGAGCAACTTCCTGATTATCATGAAACTATACAAACAGTAAAAATGCTAGGAGAATGTTCTGCATGAAGGAAATCATACTGGATCTGAATGAAATAACAGATAGTAGGGAACTATTGGAAAGTAAACCCTATCCCTTTACTGTGATCTTTATCTATATCCTCATTGGAATTTTAGCCATTGCCCTGCTGTGGTCCTACTTTGGAGAAATTGATGTGGTGGTAAAGGCCAACGGGGTAGTGCGGCCCAACCAACGGATTAGTACCATCAATAATATGGTAACAGGAAAAATAAAAGAAGTATACCTAGAAGAAGGAAAAAGAGTGAAAAAAGGTGAGTTGCTCTATGTCATTGATTATTCAGAGCTGCAGGAAAATAGAGATTTCATTGAAAAAGAACTAAATAAAAAGCGTCTCGAGCTGGATCACCTAAATATCTTCAAAAAAAGTATTTTGGAAAATAAGAACTACTTCGATTTGAAAAACGAAGGGCAGGAGGATTATTACTACAAATACCTAAAATTTGAAGCCGATCAAAAACAAGCAAAGGAAAGTGCAAATCTAGTTGTTACTAAAATCAACACTGTCAAAACATCTATTGAGAACATCAAAACATTATTATCATCTATAGAACAAAATCAAAACTTGTTTCAAGATACAAAAAATGAATACTACATCAAATATTTGGCCTATCATCTAAGGCTAAAAGAACTGCAGAGCATAACAGAACAGAAAACAAGAGATTTTGCAATGCAAGAGAAACTGTTCCAAGCAGGGGCCGTATCAAAAATAGAATATGAAAATGCCAAAGATTTCAAGGAAAAAAGTGAACTGGAACTGGCAAAGTATATAAACGAGACAAGATTAGATCTCAAATCAAGTCTTGAGGAAAATCGGCGGATACTCAAAGAATTGGAGATACAGCTGCAGCAGGCAGCCCCCGGTACCTCAGGACATGTCCAAGCGTATACAGACATAGCTGTACAGAATTTTAAAACGGAAAAGCTGATCCTGCTCAACGACCAAATCAGCAAACTACAAACAGAAATCAATCAATTGGAAAATAACCTAAAAACCCTTAACTTAGATATACAGAACTGTATTGTCAGGGCACCCATTGACGGATACATCAATATCTTTACAGATATCAACAAAGGGGATAACCTTCAGGCCGGTATCAGCATAGCAACCATTATTCCCGATAACGATACCAGCTATAAAGTACAGATCTATGCATCCAATGAAGACATTGCCCATATCAAAGTAGGAGATAAAGTAAGATACAATTTTTTAGCCCTGCCTTACAAGGAATATGGTGAATTGACAGGGCACATTACCCGAATTGCAAAAGATACCAAAATCAACAAAGATAGTAACAGCAGTTTTTATTTGGTAGAAGCAGACATTGAAAGCAGACCCTTGGTTAGCTATAAGGGTGAAGAAGCAAAAATAAAAGTGGGGATGGCGTGTGAAGTAAGGATCGTAACAAAAACCAAGAAGATACTGCACTATTTACTGGAAAAGATGGACTTAAGATTCTATGGGATTATATTTCTTGCACTACATATGATTTGCGGCTAATCCCAAAGCATAGCAAATAAGAAAACCTTTTGATGGGAGAAAAGGTTGTGTAGGGTGAGAATTATAATATATAAAACTATAATATTATTAAAATTGAAAGGAGTAATTTGAATGTTAAAGGAATTAAATTCATGCGAAATGATGAAGGTAAATGGGGGCGGTACTGTAACAAGGGGAGGAGTAAAATACGATGTTACTATTTCTGATGAAGCAAAACAACAATATAAGTCATATGTGGTTTATACCGGACTTGGAATGGTAGCAGCAGCAGTCACAGGAGGAGCATCTGGGGTTTTTACCACCGCGTTAGCTTCTGCACCAATTGAACTTGCTGCACAATCTATACTTTACCATTGGAAATAATAACTTAACATCTTTTTTGAGAATATTTTTAGTCAAAATTATATTATTTTGGAAATATTTCATAATTTAAAAAGGTTCAACCACAAATTTTGCGAAACAATAGATTTTTTATAAATGACATTACCAATCTACTGGAAAAAAAGGCACAAAAAATCCGATACATCCCTTATGATTTTAAGTGCAATTCAAAATAGAAAAGGGGGTGTATCGGATATGAATGCCAATTATAATATTATGCAAAAACTAGTGGGATTGCAAGGAATAGAGGTAATCTGTTCCAATGTAAATAATGGCATATTTGAAGTATTTGCAATATCTGCTTTTGATTTTGCCGCGTGTCCCCATTGTGGTGGGATCACGGATACCGTACATGACAAAAGGTATCAGGCATATAAGCATCTGCCTATATGAGACATGGCTACGGCTATCATACTTGAAAAAAAGCATTATGTCTGTTATTGCAACTCAGAACATCCATTTGATGAATACTTTGCTTTTATTAGAAAATATCAGCGTTATACCTTGCCTATGATCAATATATCTTTACGCTAGCTCATAAAAACACTATTAAAAATGTCAGTAATATTGCAGGTGCCAGTGAAGGCACATGCCAAAGGATATAGATTATCTACAATCAGGAAACCGGTAAGGTGAATCATTTAAAATACGCTGGGCTATATTAAAAAACGTAGAAGACCTTAGTGTTTAGGAATATGACAATTTGCTGACGGATTTTTCAAAATATGGGGAGTTAGAAAATCTTCATTATCTTAAAGAAGAATTCAGGATCTTTGCAAGTGTGCTATCTATCACAAAATTTATCGTTGAACCCAAAAACATAATAGAGGTGATATAAATGAAAACAAGCAATATTATAAAATATCTGAGACTTTTTTATCCAATATATATATTGTTGGTTTTGAGTAGCTTTCGGTTTCCATTTTTAGTATTTGTTTCAGCTTTTCTAGGAGTCATTATTGTTGGTTTAATCCTTAATATTATTAATCAGCTTTATATCCGCATAGATCAATCGAAAACAGACTAAAGTCAGAGGACCAAAACAACAAAACAAGGGGACAGGAAAACAAGGGGGGGGAAAACAAGGGGACAGGTACCTTGTTTTTTCCTCAAAGCAGGAGACAACTCAAGGTACAACTTCTTAGCCCTTTCCTACAGAGAATATGACGAGCTGACAGAAAAGATTACCCGAATCCCAAAGGATATCAAAATCAACAAAGACAGCAACAGCAGTTTTTATTTGGTAGAAGCAGACATTGAAAGCAGACCCTTGGTTAACTATAGTGGTGAAGAAGCAAAAATAAAAATGGGGATGGCGTGTGAAGTAAGAATCGTAACAAAAACCAAGAAGATACTGCACTATTTGCGGGAAAAGATGGACTTAAGATTCTATGGGATTATATTTCTTGCACTACATATGATTTGCGGCTAATCCCAAAGTATAGCAAGGAAGAAAACCTTTTGATGGGAGAAAAGGTTGTGTAGGGTGAGAATTATAATATACAATCACAAAGCTATGAAAACCAAAAGGGGGAATACCAATGTTAAAAGAAATGACAATGGATGAACTGATGATGATTGATTGAGGAGGATCACTTGGAGGGCTTATAGTTGCCGGTACAATGGGTGCTGTTTCTGGTGCTGTTCAAGGAGGGGCTGCTGGTTCTTTGGTACCAGGGGGTGGTACAGTGGCAGGAGCATTAGCTGGTGCAATTATAGGTGGAGGAATTGGTATGCTGTCATATGCAGTTCAAGATTGTGTAGCAACCAAAATTGATGATAGATATGATAGAAGAAGATAAAAACTAAAACATTTAGTTTATCTCCGTCTTGGATATGACGGAGATAAATTGTTCTTTAGCTTTTCAAAAATGGTCATACTTGGAAAAAAACAAAAATAGTATATGCAATGAGGGGATGTAAGCAATGTTTAAAAATTGGAATATGGAAAAAATGATTTTTATTTTTAAAATATTATCATTGATTCCTATATTGGTCTGGATATTATACAATTTACAACATAACTATTTCTATTTGTATAGTTTCGTAATAATATACTTAAGCATAATAGAATTTTTTTCTTATCAGATATATCTGAATATCAAAAGATTGAAAAATCGAAATGAGGCAGTAGATAAAAAAATGCTAATTAAATTTTCAATTCTTGAAGCACATTCCTTTGCTATGCTAGCAGGTAGTATATTTCTATTCGAAAACAATAGATTCTCTTTAGAGGCCAAAATTTTGGCAACCTTTGTTTCAGTAATTGTTATTACTATTTTGACATATCTAATACTAAGTAGTTTAATCTTTAATAAATCTTCAAACATCAAAAACTAGTTGGTTTCTAGGAAGATATTCAGGTGTTAAATTGAAGATATAGTTGCTCATAGTAATACTTTTTAGACTACTGCGACTGGAGTCGACTTAACAAGCATTACTGCAGCAATGATATCCTGCTAGGGCCGCATCCTGTCTAAGTGATTTAACTTTTGGAGATTAGAGAAAATCAATTATCTTAAAGGGAGAGTATTGTGAAACATACCATCTTACAAATTGGATTATTTATATTAAGCGCTTTGGCGATAAGGAATTTGCTGTACTATAGCAAAAATAGGATCATATCTATAACATCAAGCGATTTTTTAATGGATATCGCCATTGGTTTGTTATTTTTTACGATTATAAAGTCTAGTATGATGAAGCAGGATTAAGCATCTTTCTAATGTACCATCTGAGAATTTATCCCAAAATTCAGTGGTCTAATGATACGAGACCATATCTATTTGGTTTGATCTTTACGATCATGCTAAATACCAGCCGATACAATTTTATAAAAAGCATAAACTGCAAAACCATAGCAAATGATAAAGTTTTTACATAAAAAAAAATCTATAAAATTGACCTGGAGTTAATTTTTATATATGATAGTGTATAAACATAAATATATACTGTAAAATGCCGTGAAGGAGAATAGTAAAAAAGTGATGTTTTACAGAGAGTAAGTCATGGGTGAGAGACTTATAAACTAGCTTTTTGAACCCGCTCCGGAGCATGTGGTGAAGAAACCATGCGCAGCTGATCGCGTTACGATTAGATGGAGTGAGCCAATATTGGCTAAGTAGGGTGGTACCGCGGGTAAACTCTCGTCCCTTGTGGGATGGGGGTTTTATTTATTTTGTATGGGTCCTGTGAGGGAACCATACAAGATAGGACTGCATTGCAACAACAAATAAGGGGGAGTGTTAAATGTCTGAAAAAAAAGAGCAATGGGGAAGCCGATGGGGTTTCATTGCAGCATCCATCGGTATGGCCATAGGAACCGGCAACGTATGGCGGTTTCCAAGGGTGGCAGCGGCCAATGGAGGAGGTCCCTTCATTAT
>NZ_LOEE01000088.1 GCF_001562415.1 Thermotalea metallivorans
GTTCAAGAACCTCCCAACCGTTGATTTTAATGGGGTTTTGTCACTTCTATTATATCACAGAGAGGGGGCTTCTTGGACTTTTTTATTGCCCAAAACTATTGATTTTTCAATATTCATCGCACATCAACTTTGTGCGAAAGTTGATTTAGTATTTTTAAGTGTGTTTCAATTCCTCATAGGAAGTCTATCAACATTTGAAATGTTGTATATTTTTTTATGCTTATTTCTGGTTTCAATTCCTCATAGGAAGTCTATCAACATTAAAGAATCCGTATAGTAACACAAGGAAAGATTTATGTTTCAATTCCTCATAGGAAGTCTATCAACCAACATAGCTGATCTTTCCATCATTGCAAGGAAATAGTTTCAATTCCTCATAGGAAGTCTATCAACGTGATCAATCAACTTCAGAAGGATCTTCAAAACCAGTGTTTCAATTCCTCATAGGAAGTCTATCAACGTAGGCGGTGCTGGTAGTCCTACTTCTTCGGGCTGCGTTTCAATTCCTCATAGGAAGTCTATCAACATAATATAAAAAATCATCGTGCTCAATCATTTTTAAGTTTCAATTCCTCATAGGAAGTCTATCAACTTCCTCATAGGTCTATCAACAATCGAACTCCTTATAGTTTCAATTCCTCATAGGAAGTCTATCAACGGTCTATATCGCTTTTATATTCAAATTCCGTAAGGTTGGTTTCAATTCCTCATAGGAAGTCTATCAACAATTAGAACAGCAAGCGCAGACGGCGCAAAGGAGATGTTTCAATTCCTCATAGGAAGTCTATCAACTCCTATTATATTTGAAGATGTTGTGCAGTTGGGTGAGTTTCAATTCCTCATAGGAAGTCTATCAACGCCATACGGCCCGGAGCCATGTACCTGTCCGGAGGCAGGTTTCAATTCCTCATAGGAAGTCTATCAACACTCACGCTAATTTTGTTCGAAGTTGAAGATAAACTAAGTTTCAATTCCTCATAGGAAGTCTATCAACACTCACGCTAATTTTGTTCGAAGTTGAAGATCTATTTAGCCCCCTAAAGTATTTGGACAGTGAATCTTAATATGTTAAGATTAAATTGTCGAGGGGGAAATAAAAATGTCAAAGACGAGAAGAAAATACTCTAAGGAATTTAAGGAAAAAGTTATTAAAGAAGCTATGGAAACAGGTAATGCTGCTTTAGTTGCAAGACAATACGATTTAAATAAAAACATGCTGAATAGATGGGTAAGAGAGTTTAAGAATCCTAAAAAGCAACCAACTGTCAACCAAGAATACAAAGATCATACTGCTGCAATGAGAATGCTTGAATCAGAAAACGAGACTTTAAAAAAGCTCCTAGGTGATAAAGATTTAAAAATTGCCATACTTGAAGATCTTTTAAAAAAAACGACCCATCGATAGACGATAAAGTAGAAATTGCTAATAAGTGGATTGCCGCCGGTTATGCTAAAACAAAGGTCTTAAGGATATTAAAGCTTAACCGCTCAACCTACTACTATAAAATGTCAACGGCAGACAAGCCAAAGGGTAAAGCTCCAGGCAGAAGCATTCCAGGCTATTCCTTTGATAAAAATAATAAGAAGATTTCTGATGAGCAAATAAAGGAATATATTGTCCAAATCATAGAGGAGGAAGGACACGCCTATGGCTATCTAAAGATTACCCATGCCCTTAAAAGAAATTTTCATCTTGTTATCAACAAGAAAAAGGTATATAGGCTTTGTAAAGAATTGAACCTTTTAAAACCTCAAAGAAAAATTAAAACAAAACATCCTAGAAGAATCGCTAGAAATAGAATTGTTACAGGATCTAATCAACTATGGCAAACCGACATAAAATACGGCTATGTAGCCGGCGAAGATCGATGCCTCTATATTCTTAGCATAATTGATGTGGCAGACCGATCCATTGTCGCATTTCATATGGGACTTAGGTGTACTGCTGAGGATGCTGCAACCACACTAAAGACAGCTCTTTTAAAGCGACAGCTTTATGATCAGAATCAAAAGCCTATCCTACGATCTGATAATGGTCCTCAATATATTAGTCATATCTTTGGGGATGCTTGTAAAGAGCTAGGGATAGAGCATGAACGAATTCCTTATAATGGATCTATGTCAATAGTTTGGACACAAATTTAAGTTTTTTATTTCAACTACCGCCACCCTTGACAAACTATTCATAAATGCACCCTGACTTTTACCCGAAGGCGATAAACTCAAAGCAAGCTATATACAGCCTTCGGAACAAGCTATTTTAGCATTTATTCATTAGTTTATCAAGGGCAAGCCCTACGGGTTGGCTAGTATTCCCTCAGGCTTAAAATCTAAAGCAAGCTATGCTGCTCTACACATATTCTCATATTGCTCTGGGGTCATATAATCAATTGATGAATGGATTCGTTTTCTATTATAAAACCCTTCTATATACTGAAATAATACTGATTTTGCATGTTCATGATCTATGAATGTATTCAGGTATACACATTCTTTCTTTAATATTGCATGAAAGCTTTCTATACTGGCATTGTCATAGGGACACCCCTT
>NZ_LOEE01000089.1 GCF_001562415.1 Thermotalea metallivorans
AAGGGGTGTCCCTATGACAATGCCAGTATAGAAAGCTTTCATGCAATATTAAAGAAAGAATGTGTATACCTGAATACATTCATAGATCATGAACATGCAAAATCAGTATTATTTCAGTATATAGAAGGGTTTTATAATAGAAAACGAATCCATTCATCAATTGATTATATGACCCCAGAGCAATATGAGAATATGTGTAGAGCAGCATAGCTTGCTTTAGATTTTAAGCCTGAGGGAATACTAGCCAACCCGTAGGGCTTGCCCTTGATAAACTAATGAATAAATGCTAAAATAGCTTGTTCCGAAGGCTGTATATAGCTTGCTTTGAGTTTATCGCCTTCGGGTAAAAGCCAGGGTGCATTTATGAATAGTTTGTCAAGGGTGGCGGTAGTTGAAATAAAAAACTTAAATTTGTGTCCAAACTATTGACATAGATCCATTTTATTGTAGCTTACCTATAAGGATTTAAAAAAAACCCTATTTTGTAGGGTTTTTTTTAGTGCTTTTTAGTTTATTCTTTTTTAGTTTATAAGTTGACAATAAGTTGTTTATCACGAATGTGATACCCTTTTTCAAGCAATGTTTCAACAGTAACATATCCATCTCGTGTTATGAACATGTTTTTTTCTGTATTATAAAAATTCATAACTTCTGTGAGCTTTATCAGTGTTTTTAATTTTGCATATTCTTCTTTCTGGAGCTTTTGGATGCTTTCCTCAAATAATTTAGTGAAAAGATCCCTATCAACAGCTAACATAAAAAGAAACACATTTTTCTCAAAAAATTCTGCTTGATTGTCATATTTTTGGGACTGTTCAATAAACGCTTTTAGCATATTTGTCACAACTTCATTTGCTTTTACATAGAAAAATTCTTTCCGGGCCATAATTTGTCCTCCCTTTTAAATAATTTTAAATTTTAAAAAAAATATATTTATAAATATATTATACCACTATATAGTTATTTTAATAAATAATTTTAATATAAAAAATATATTATTTTAAAATAAAAAAAATATACAAAAAATTTTTACTAATTATAGTTTTGCATAAAATTTGCCAAAACCATCAAAATCATAGTCATGTATAAAATAAATATAAAAAAAATAAGTGAAGTTGTAATAAATAGTCATATTATGATAATATTATAAATATAAAAAACATATCTTTTTTTATTTCATTTTTTTAAAAGGAGAGAAAACCATGTCAAAAAAAAATATTCATATAATTGAAGATAAAGAAATTGTAAAAGTAAAAAAATATATTGTGAAAACTGCTGATCTTGTGGAAGAACTTAAAAATATTATTAATATGTTGCTAAATAAAAGAATTGATGAGCATGATTTTGAAAAGAATATATACGAATATATGCAACGTTATCATGATCTTTTCTATAATGAAAAGAACGAAGTAAGGCCGAGTGTTAAAAATGCACTTGGGAAAAGAAAAGTTAAAATGATTGAGAGTGCTGTTAAAGAATGGCAGAAAAAACTAAAGCAATAAAAAAGGTACTTATGGGAGTTTTTTATTATTTTATTCCTTGTTCCGGCTTGTATAAAGCTTATTCCAAAAACCATCTTTAATTATTCTAAAGCCCTAATTATTCTAAAGCCCTATATCATTTTTGGTATAGGGCTTTAGAATAATTTTTGTCTGTCCTTGAATGATACAGAAGCGGTTACAGAAAAAGAAAGAGAAGAATTTCTGCGAAAGCAAGGAAAATTTCTTTGCAAGGTAATGTTATTTACAGTTAGTATCGAGGGATAAAAAATAAATTAATCAACTTTCGCACAAAATTGATGTGCGATGAATATTGAAAAATCAATAGTGATGTTAGTATATAAGTATGGACACAAAATAAGGTTTTAGATATACTAAAGATTTATAGATTTACGCTTCTAAAATTTAACCTATTTGTAATAGTTTCGTGCAAATACAAGTTGTTTAACTTTAGTAGTGTTTTCTCTAATATAAGTTTGAAATTCTTTGACTTTGTTTGATATTTCCTCAATGATTGTAAATGCTGAAGCTC
>NZ_LOEE01000090.1 GCF_001562415.1 Thermotalea metallivorans
TGAGCTTTGCAATTTCTTTTTTAATTTTCTTGATTTCTTCAAGGCTTGTAACATCTCCTTCTATGTTAATTGGAGATTTCTTTTTTACCCAACTTCGGACTGCTGTTTCACTTAGGCTATATTCGCTACAAATTTCCCTGATTGTTTTACCGGATTGTATCAATTCTACTATCATTGTTTTGAAATCCTCTGTAAAAGTTCTTCGATTTGTCATTTATGGACACTTCCTTTCTTAAATCTTTAGTATATCTAAAACCTTATTTTGTGTCCATACTTATATACTAACATCAGATAGATACTTTCCTGTTTTAACTCATTTAGTAAAGGGACTATTGTATCTAACAACTCACTTACCTTGACGACATCCTTTAAAATTACGTATATTTCAAGCATATTAACCAATATTAACAACTTATTATCTAGTACTGACTCACTGGCCTTTTGATATATAGAACCATATATCTCTAAGGACTCTTTGTACATTTCTTTACGTTTAAAACAGATGGCCTTAAGTGTCATAATATCTAAGTACTTAGATAGTTGCCTTTCATTAATGAAAAGCTCTAAGCTATTTAATTCATTTATACACTGATTGTACTTACCTAAGTATTTATAGGCCAATGCACGATTATATATGATGCTTATAAATAACGTACCATTGCTTTCATTCTTGAAGGTTTCAACCATATTGGCGTATTCTAAAGCTTCCTCATATTTAGCCAATCTAATACAGCAAAACATTACCTTTGAGCATATCTTTATGATCCTGGTATAGTCAAATAAGCGTATTGTATTTTCAAATGACTTAATATAGTAAATAAGGCTTTTATTGTACTCTCTTTGTCTACCATAGATGTCTCCAATACTTTCGAAAATAATGGATTTTTCAGAGGGAAGGTCCCAACTGTTTAAGAACATATTGATTTCCTCAAAATAAGTATCAATATTTATGTTAGTAATGTTTTGATCATGTTTTAAAGTGTCAATATACTCATTTGCTGTCTGCTTTGCCTCGAAGAAACCATCAATTGATAGATCTCTTTCATCTATGATAACATCTAGATTTCTTTCATTTGCCAATCTGTTCATATTTTCAATAACTATCTTCATAGTACTGTCGTTTAGAGCTACTTTTTCATTTTCAATCAAACTAATGAGATTACGGGTGATATCACTACCTACAATCTCATATTGCCTAAAGCCTAATGCCTTTCTAACTTTCTTTAATAACCTACCCCTAGATATACAATTAACTTCTTCCATTATCTTCACATCCATTACATGTATTGATTACTTAGGTCTATTATAATGAACCCAGGAAGTTGGACACAAAAAGTTGAAAAATAAGTTATAATAAGAATATGAAAAGACGACATTTTACCCCGGAAGAAAAATCAAAAATAGTATTAGAGCTGCTGAGAGAAGAAGTAA
>NZ_LOEE01000091.1 GCF_001562415.1 Thermotalea metallivorans
AAGGGGTGTCCCTATGACAATGCCAGTATAGAAAGCTTTCATGCAATATTAAAGAAAGAATGTGTATACCTGAATACATTCATAGATCATGAACATGCAAAATCAGTATTATTTCAGTATATAGAAGGGTTTTATAATAGAAAACGAATCCATTCATCAATTGATTATATGACCCCAGAGCAATATGAGAATATGTGTAGAGCAGCATAGCTTGCTTTAGATTTTAAGCCTGAGGGAATACTAGCCAACCCGTAGGGCTTGCCCTTGATAAACTAATGAATAAATGCTAAAATAGCTTGTTCCGAAGGCTGTATATAGCTTGCTTTGAGTTTATCGCCTTCGGGTAAAAGTCAGGGTGCATTTATGAATAGTTTGTCAAGGGTGGCGGTAGTTGAAATAAAAAACTTAAATTTGTGTCCAAACTATTGACATAGATCCAATCCTTTATGTGTATATTCTACCAAGAATTTCGACTTAAGAAAAGTGAAAAATGATGCAAAAGATGCAGAATCTATCGCTAGGCTTGCTAAATTCCAGGATGTAAAGTATTCTCTTGTGCCAGAGC
>NZ_LOEE01000092.1 GCF_001562415.1 Thermotalea metallivorans
ACTCAAATCTTTTTAAAAAAGCCATTGTTCGGTTTTTACCAATGGTTAGCTTTGCTGTACCCTTTTTAGAAAAATCAATTTTTTAAAAAAATTTGAATTTAACTATTGACTTTTATTAGCTGGTCTAAAAAATAATATCATATTTTGTCGAATTGCGGTATTTATTTGAATTTTCAGATTTTTCAGTTTTAAACAAGAAGCAGTCAAGCAAGTATTCAAACACAGAAAGACCCCATTTGTCTTGAACCAGTATATCTCAAAAAAGAAAAATATATTAGCAGTAAGGGAAAAAGATATTAAGCACAAAAAGGACAGGGATTGTCAGCATCATGCTTCTTTGCCAAATAACTTCTTATCACAAATAAACCCCTCTTTTGCATCATCATATATCCGTTTAGCATAGTCGATAGTAGGGCATTGTATATTTCTGTTATTTCCCAAGAATTCCATAAAAAAACAGCCTGCTCATATCTTCGAAGAGTTTCATATTTTCTTCAGGAGTAACCCGCATACTAGGTTTCTCTTTAAATAAACTGATAAACAGCAATATGGCCTCATTGGAAATCTGATGATTAATATATCCTTCTTTTTTTCCTTTTTCAATCAGTTTCAATAATAATGGAATATATTTAGTTTCCGAAAATTCTTCTACTTTTTGCCTAATCCTTTCTTCTTCTGACATCATTAATTGAAGAAAATCGGAATCCAATTGGGCTAAGTCCCTGGTATTTTTTGAAATGAATACCTTAATTTTTTCAGGGAAAGGAAGATCACTCTCAATGATTTGTGTATCTTCTTGCAATCTTTTTTCTAAAAACATTGATACTACATCGTAAATCAGCTCATCCTTGCTGCCAAAATATTTATAAATGGTAACCTGCGACACATTTGCCTTTTTTGCTATTTCGGCCATACTAACTTTTTGGACGCCATGGACAGAAAATAACTGCAGTGCCGCTTGCCGTATATTTTCTTTTTTTCTTTCTGCCCGACGCTCAAATCCATTCATTTGAACACCACCCCTCATTATAATATTATAATAATATATTTTATGTAATATTTCAAATAATATATTTCATAATTTCTTGACACGGTAAATATATATTACTATAATGAAATTAATTAATTTTTTTATTTCATATTTTATAAATCTAATTTGTTAAGCATTACACTAAATAACTGCTTGAAGGAGGAAATTGTATGAAATTACTGGTTTTGGGTGGAACACACCATGTTGGTAGAGCTGTTGTAGAAGAAGCTTTAGCTCGTGGGGACGAAGTCACGACTCTGAACCGAGGACTAAGTCGAAGTCCGGCAGAAGGTGTGGAAGCAATTGTTGCAGATCGATACGATCAATTGGCTATGTCTAAAGCATTAGGTAACAGAATTTGGGATGCCGTGATTGATACCTGGGCATGGGCACCTCGAGTTGTCCGTGATACTGTGGAGTTGCTCTCCGGCCGAGTCAGTCATTATGGATATGTATCCAGCCGGGCTGTATACCAATGGCCTTGGCCCTCTGGCGCCGATGAAACAGCACCGTTGGTAAAGGGTGATCCAAACAGCGAAGACAGTACAGACTATCCCGCTGCCAAGCGTGGAGGTGAACTTGCTGTGATTAATGCATTTAAAGAACGTGCATTGTTGGCCCGCCCTGGTATGATTTTGGGTCCTTATGAGGATTTAGGCAGAATCCCCTGGTGGATTCGACGCATTGAAAAAGGTGGGCGTATACTTGCACCTGGACCAGCTGAAACTCCGCTTCAGTATATTGATGCCAGAGATATGGCGTTGTGGATGTTGTCTGCAGCAGAGCGTGGTTTAGGAGGGGCATATAACGTTGGAACTTTACCTGGTTTCGTCACTATAGGTGAGCTACTTTACACAATCAAAGAAATTGTTGGAAGCAACGCCGAATTTATATGGGTAGAACCGGATATCCTTGAAAAAGAAGGATTTATGCTTGGCATGGAGTTGGGCTTAAGGTACCCCGACAATCCAAAGCCAAGCGGCATTCATGACGCGAATGTCGTTGCCGCTCATAAAGCAGGTCTCATATGTCGGCCTTTGCGGGAAACCATTGCGGATACATGGCGTTGGATGCAAGAGGAAAAAAATCCAAAACCACATCCCGTGACACCTCCTCCCGACGTTTGGTTTGATTCTGCTAAAGAACAGGAAGTTTTACAAAAATTTTATAGCTAGTTTCCCCTGAAAAACTCAATATTTTCGATTTATCTATCTGCATATATCAAGGATTTTCAAGGAAGTTGCTAATCTTCCCTGTGATTTCCCCTTTATTTTGCCATCTGAGCGGCTCTTCTTAGGT
>NZ_LOEE01000093.1 GCF_001562415.1 Thermotalea metallivorans
CTCATATTCCGCTGAATACATCATAACTTTTTCATAATTTAATTCAGAACTTTTAAATTATGATGCACCTCTGATGTAGATGTTCTCAGGAATCCCTAAATAGCGCAAAATTGTTT
Source organism: Thermotalea metallivorans (assembly GCF_001562415.1). Classification (GTDB taxonomy): domain Bacteria; phylum Bacillota; class Clostridia; order Peptostreptococcales; family Thermotaleaceae; genus Thermotalea; species Thermotalea metallivorans. Next base: position 117 of record NZ_LOEE01000093.1, read on the forward strand.
TGACGTTAGGAGCCAGCTCCTTGCTAAAACCCCGATGGATCTGACCGTCAATAGTTATTGAGACGGTTGCTACTGAGTAGAAGATTCTATAAATCGCCAACAATGAGGGTTTCGTCATTTTTACCTTTCCAGGTCCGATGATAAAGGCCTTCTCCTGGGCTAGCTCACGACGAACAACGTACTCAGCAATACTGAGCAGGAGCATCAACAGGATCATCAAATAGCCAATAGCCTCTACACGGCGTGGTGAATCTACATAAAGAGAGTTGACAAACTGTGGCGATTTGAGAAACTGAAATTTGCGCTCTACAGCGCTTTGAGTCTTGTATTCACAAAGAATGGCTTTTGCTGATAAGTCCAGCTTGGTGGAAGCCACGACAAAAATACACTCCTTGAGAATGCTCGTTTCTATGGCAAGATCGTCTTGAATCACTTCAAAGCCTAGATGGTATGCAGCTCGCTTTACATCTTGTTCTGGATTCTTGCTGGGGCGACCTGGACGTCTTTTCTGGGAAGTGCTGATTTCAATCTTTACGTTGTGATAGCGAAGCTTTGAAAATGATCCTTTCTGAATTTTGGACATTTCAAGAACAGCATCTTCATGGCATACAAAAGAACGCTCTTTCATACTTGAGATTACTTTTTCTATATTTTCAAGCTCCTTGGCCACTTTCTTCATAATGGTTTCAGTTTTTGCAGGCTTGAGTTTTTCAGAATAACAGCTGGCCAATTTTAGTGACGTTTCGTGATAAATACATTCCGATTCAAAAACTTTGTAAACGGATGGATCCGTAGAGGTTTCAATTTCAACGATTGGCAGATCGGACAGTTTTTCCAGGGTTACCTCAATAGCAGCTTTTGTTTCCTTGACGTTATCTGGCATTCGCGTAATGACATGAACATTCAGCTGGTCGGCTTTTTCAAGAAATTCCTTGGTAAAAGCAGCACTGTCAGCAATATAGAAGAACTCATCTGAGTGTGTCTCAAATTGTTTTCTGAGCGCTGCTGCACGATCCAGATTATCAATGTTAAACCGCTTGTCATCTAAATCGCCGGAGAGGACTTGGCCATCGATGCAGATGCCTTGGGTAGTACCCATAGAGAATTTGATTTGTTTCTTGTCAAAGCGCTTTTGCTTAGAATATCCAAAAGAAATGTTGACCGCGCCCAGAATACCTTCGTCGGTTTTATACTCTCCCCACATAACTTTTGAAGTGGTGTCGAAATTCACGTTGGAAAGTTTAATGCCGTAACGTTTAAAAGCAGCAACAGCAACATCTGAGAGAATGGCACTACAGCCGTAATCGAACATGGCATCAAGAAAGCCGCCGAAGCGATCATCATTAAGCTTACAGGGATCGATTTTATGTCCTAATAGTGATTCCAAGTCAACACGTTCGAAATATTCATTCAATCTTGAAAGCGGATGATGGTCGTCTGCAATATTGATCAGCATCAACTGAGCCAACGTTCCATAAGAAATTTCAGGAGGTCTACCAGTATGCTGTTCAAGAGCCTGATTAAAGATATGGTCTAAGCCAATTTGCTGAGCTAAGCCTGCAATAAAACCAGCTTTACCATCAAAATGGGGCTGAATTTGGTCAAAATTGAAATTCATAGAATTCACCTCGAATACTTGATAATACAATTATTCGAGATAAAATCAAAAACTCCTTTTTGAAGCTCAGATATTTTCAAAATTATTTAAATTGGTAAAAATAGTTAGGCGGAATATGAG
>NZ_LOEE01000094.1 GCF_001562415.1 Thermotalea metallivorans
GTTCAAGAACCTCCCAACCGTTGATTTTAATGGGGTTTTGTCACTTCTATTATATCACAGAGAGGGGGCTTCTTGGACTTTTTTATTGCCCAAAACTATTGATTTTTCAATATTCATCGCACATCAACTTTGTGCGAAAGTTGATTTTTTATTTAAAAAATGAAGGAAAGGAGGTTTGAAGGTTGATAAGGGAATTATCGGAAAGAGATATGTTGTTACTTAGAGATTTATATGATCTGCAAATTTTATCTGCACGACAAATCAAGAGATTGTACTATGACGATAGGCAATACGGATACAACAGGATACGAACGTTGCAGGCAAAAGGCTGGTTAAACAGTAAGCCTTTGGTCCATCAAAGAAAAAAAGAAACACAATACTACTATTTAACAGAAATGGCCATTAGAAAGGTACTAGAAGGGCAAGAAAATTTAAAATACCGATCATCAAGTCAAAATAGACCAGATAATAAATATCAAGTAGAAAGACAACTAGCCATCAATGAAATTTATATTACGCTTAAACAACTAGAAAAAAGCAAGGGAACAGATATATGGGAATGGTTAGATAGCCGAAAGACGAAAGAAAAATTTGGATTAAACACGAACGATTATATTGCCGGCTGCCTAATAAATAAAAAAAGCCAAGACAGATATGGCATCTACCTGCCCTTTAAACTAAGTGACAAGGATGATATGAAATCCTTTTTTACAAAGATAAAAAACGAAATTCAGAAGAACCTTACCATAAGCAAATATATTATTTTTTGTCCCGATTCAGAAACCTTTGAAATTGTAAACAAAAACCTAAAAACAGAAGGGAGAGCAGTATCAATACTTCCTTTTCCGAAAGGGGTTAATCTATTATATAACTTCCTATCGGATTATGAAGAAAGTATATTAAAACTATATGAACAGCATTTTCAAATTCCTAAAGACAGCATAGAGAAGGAACCAGCGATCTATGCAACGCATAGCACTGCGGAGATATATCTAACAGAAATACTGACAAATGATGTTGCTAAAAAAGAACTTATTGAGCGGTACATAAACGATCAGAGAATCAATAAAAAGCTATGGGTGCTTTGCTGGACAACACAAGAAAAAGAACTGGCTGCCATAATTCAAGGTAGCGGAAAAGTTTTCATTTATCCCATCAGTTGGGCGAACTCCGAACTACTCAAAGGCATAGACGAAAAAGAAATGTTTGATAGAATACACAGAACAAACCAAGTACCCAAAGAAAAAAAAGCAGAAACTGTTGGTTTTTCTCTATGGGGAGAACCGCTAAAATATATAAAAAAATTACCAAAAGGGCAAAGATCCAGCTTTATTCAAGACCTAATAGAAAGTTATCTGGAAGGAAAAATAGAAGGTTATATAGCCGAAGAATAGGAGGGGAGATAAAAAAGTGCAAATAAAAATTAATGATAAAGTTTTTAAACCTATAGCACTAACCCTGAACGTCTGCATAATCATTATGATGTTGTATTTTATAGTGCTAAACACAACTTTCTTTCCGGAAAAAACATCTGATGTTAGTATATAAGTATGGACACAAAATAAGGTTTTAGATATACTAAAGATTTAAGAAAGGAAGTGTCCATAAATGACAAATCGAAGAACTTTTACAGAGGATTTCAAAACAATGATAGCAGATTTGGTACAATCCGGTAAAACAGTCAAGGAAGTCTGCAGCGAATATAGCCTAAGTGAAACAGCAGTCCGAAGTTGGGTAAAAAAGAAATCTCCAATTAACATAGAAGGAGATGTTACAAGCCTTGAAGAAATCAAGAAAATTAAAAAAGAAATTGCAAAGCTCA
>NZ_LOEE01000095.1 GCF_001562415.1 Thermotalea metallivorans
TTGGTCTTTGAAAACTACACAGTGTAAGAGGAAAGCCAGCAAGCAAAGAGAAGGAAGAATTTGATTTGAGAGTTTGATCCTGGCTCAGGATGAACGCTGGCGGCGTGCCTAACACATGCAAGTCGAGCGGTCCAATGTTCAACACTGATTATTCAGTAGATTGAGCCGCGTCTAGGACGGAAACGAAGTTGGAGTCCTACACGCGTTAATAAAAAGCCAACACATGCTCAAAGGTTTTATGTGATACTGAGTATTGAGTGTTGAACATTGGACAGCGGCGGACGGGTGAGTAACGCGTGGGCAACCTGCCCTATGCAGGGGGATAACACAGCGAAAGTTGTGCTAATACCCCATATAGCCGGACATACGCATGTATGGATGGTGAAAGATTTTATCGGCATAGGATGGGCCCGCGTCTGATTAGCTAGTTGGTGAGGTAACGGCTCACCAAGGCGACGATCAGTAGCCGACCTGAGAGGGTGAACGGCCACACTGGAACTGAGACACGGTCCAGACTCCTACGGGAGGCAGCAGTGGGGAATATTGCACAATGGGGGAAACCCTGATGCAGCAACGCCGCGTGAGCGAAGAAGGCCTTCGGGTCGTAAAGCTCTGTCCTAAGGGAAGAAGAATGACGGTACCTTAGGAGGAAGCCCCGGCTAACTACGTGCCAGCAGCCGCGGTAATACGTAGGGGGCAAGCGTTATCCGGAATCACTGGGCGTAAAGGGTGCGTAGGCGGCCGATAAAGTCTGGGGTGAAAGGCTACGGCTCAACCGTGGTAAGCCTTGGAAACTTATGGGCTTGAGTGCAGGAGAGGTAAGTGGAATTCCTAGTGTAGCGGTGAAATGCGTAGATATTAGGAGGAACACCAGTGGCGAAGGCGACTTACTGGACTGTAACTGACGCTGAGGCACGAAAGCGTGGGGAGCAAACAGGATTAGATACCCTGGTAGTCCACGCCGTAAACGATGAGTGCTAGGTGTCGGGGGCGGAAGCCCTCGGTGCCGCAGCTAACGCATTAAGCACTCCGCCTGGGGAGTACGCTCGCAAGAGTGAAACTCAAAGGAATTGACGGGGACCCGCACAAGCAGCGGAGCATGTGGTTTAATTCGAAGCAACGCGAAGAACCTTACCAGGACTTGACATCCCTCGCATTAGCCGTAACGGGTGAAATTCCATTTGGGACGAGGAGACAGGTGGTGCATGGTTGTCGTCAGCTCGTGTCGTGAGATGTTGGGTTAAGTCCCGCAACGAGCGCAACCCTTGTCTTTAGTTGCCAGCATGAAAGATGGGCACTCTAGAGAGACTGCCGGGGAGAACTCGGAGGAAGGTGGGGATGACGTCAAATCATCATGCCCCTTATGTTCTGGGCTACACACGTGCTACAATGGCTGGTACAAAGGGCAGCGAAGGAGCAATCCGGAGCCAATCCCAAAAGCCAGTCACAGTTCGGATTGTGGGCTGCAACTCGCCCACATGAAGCCGGAGTTGCTAGTAATCGCGGATCAGAATGCCGCGGTGAATGCGTTCCCGGGTCTTGTACACACCGCCCGTCACACCATGGGAGCTCAGGGCACCCGAAGTCAGTGAGTCAACCGCAAGGAGACAGCTGCCGAAGGTGAAATGAGTGACTGGGGTGAAGTCGTAACAAGGTAGCCGTATCGGAAGGTGCGGCTGGATCACCTCCTTTCTAGGGAGAAAAGGCTGCCCTTACACTGTATAGTTTTGAGAGACCAAGGGAGATAGCAAAACCGAAGTCTTTCAGAAAAGATACTGTTGAGATTG
>NZ_LOEE01000096.1 GCF_001562415.1 Thermotalea metallivorans
CTTAGAGTAAAATTATAGTTGGCAAATAAAATAGGCTACCGGTTTAGGGTAGCCTGGAGCACAATCATCCTGTATAATATTAATTATCCCAAAAAACAAATACAGGGTGGTGACTATGCTCAATAATAGTTTATCTATAAATGCTATAGATTTCAAGACTTTAGAGCAGGAAGTTTATAATGTTGTTCTGGAATTTGGACGATCCATCATGAAAACTATACTTGAAGGCATTGATAAAGAATTGATGGAATCAAGGGATACGGAAGTATACCGTCACAGGGGTAAGAAAAGAACGTGCATAAAGACGTTGATGGGACCTGTAGAGTTTGAAAGAGTGATTTATGAATGCAAGAATGAAGAAGGAAAGAAAAGCTTTGTATACCTGCTAGATGAATACCTGAAGATGGAAACCATAGGATTTATGTCTACAAACCTGGTTGAGAAGATGGTGGAAAATGTAAGTAATGTATCCTATCGCAAGGCAGCTGAAAATATTACGGAACTTACAGGACAAGATATCAGCCACGCAGCTGTATGGAATGTAGTGCAGGAACTAGGAGAAAGGATAGCCAGGCAGGAACAGGAAAAAGTTAAGGCATACCATGAAGGCAAGCTTGAAGGAACAAAGGAAGTTAAAGTGCTGTTTGAAGAAGCCGATGGACTGTGGATTAATATGCAAGGTAAAGACCGTAAGGGAGGAAATGGGAATAAGAAGGAAATCAAGCTGGCAGTTACTTATGAGGGATGGAAGAAGCGCAATCCGGGAAGAGACGATGAATATGTGGTTGTAAACAAAAGAGCTGTAGCAGGGTTTATGGATGCTGAAGAATTTGCCGATTTGCTGGAAGCAAATATAAACGAAGAATATAATACAGGCAAAATAAAGGTAAGAGTATTAAACGGTGACGGAGCAAAATGGATCAGGGGATGTACAAATACAGCTGAAAAACACTATCAGCTGGACAGGTTTCATATATTTAGGGCAATTCTGCGTCATGTATACGATAAGAAGGAAGCCAAAAAGATAGCGCGACTGATAAAAAGCGGGAATATACAAAAAGCTTTAGAACGAATAGAAGAACTTAAATATGAGTGTGGAGGAGAGTGTGATAAGGTAGAAAAGCTTCAGAATCTTGAAGAATATCTAAAAAGCAATATTGATGGATTAATACTGTACCATGAGAGGGACAATATTGAACTGCCGGAACCTCCGGAAGGGATATACTATCGCAATCTTGGGACAATGGAGCATCAGATATGCGACATACTATCACTAAGAATGAAAGGCAGGAAAATGAGCTGGAGTATAGCTGGAGCCAATAATATGGCGAAAATACTTGCCTTAAAGGCAAGTGGAAAGTTATATGATGAGATACAGTCCCTGATGTCGCCTGTAGTCTCCGAAAAGCTTCTGGATAAATTTGTTGAAGTTATAAGTACAGCTAAAAACAAGGTGGAAGAAATAAAGCGAAAAATACCGAAAGTATATTCGATGCGCCGAGGGCAAATTCCTTATACCGGTTGTGCAATGACAGAAGGTCGGAAAGCAATTAGAAACTTAGTAAGTCATAGAAGGTTAGGAGAAATTATTTAATATATGAACTGGAAAAAAGATAAAGAAAAACAAGAAAAAAGAAAAGAAAAAAGCAATAGAAAAATACCATAGGCTCACAGAGCCTTGCTTCTTGTCAAGGCCGCCGGTAACGGCGTTCATTTTAGCCTTGACAAGAGTGCTTATGGTATAATGATAAAGATTTTTTCTTGGATTTTGTAATAATATA
>NZ_LOEE01000097.1 GCF_001562415.1 Thermotalea metallivorans
AAAAAAAAGAGCAATGGGGAAGCCGATGGGGTTTCATTGCAGCATCCATCGGTATGGCCATAGGAACCGGCAACGTATGGCGGTTTCCAAGGGTGGCAGCGGCCAATGGAGGAGGTCCCTTCATTATTGCATGGACCATTGCCCTGTTTGTCTGGTCCATACCATTACTGATGGGAGAAATGGTCATGGGGAGAAGGACGGGCCTTGGGACCATCGGCGCATTCCGGGATTATGTGGGAAAAAAATACACTTGGATGGGAACCTGGCTGGCTGCTGTATGTCTGGCAATCATGTTTTATTATTCTGTGGTCATGGGGTGGTGCGTGAAATACTTCACCCTAGCCGTTACCGGCGCTTTTAAAAACCCTGTCACCACAGAAACAACGGAAGTCCTGTGGAAAACATTTACCACAGCACCTTCCCAAACGATTTTTTTTCACTTTGTATCCATGGCCATCGCAGGGTTTATCATCTACAAGGGCGTGACTGCAGGAATAGAAAAAGCATCCAAAATCATGATACCGACATTATTTATACTCATTATCATCACTGCCATCAGATCCTTAACCCTGCCGGGGGCAGAAAAAGGGTTGGAATATTTATTCAGCCCCAAATTGCACATGCTGGCAAATCCTAAAATTTGGCTGGAGGCCTTTACCCAGGCTGCCTGGTCTACAGGGGCGGGATGGGGCTTTATCATCACTTATGCTGTTTATACAAAGAAGAAAGAAGATGTGGCATGCAACTGCATGATTATGGGTTTTAGCGATAATGTAGGCGCTCTCATCTGCGGATTGACAGTTCTGCCTGCGATTTTTGCCCTCTCCGGCAGTGGAGAAATTGCCAATCAGGCCCTGTCGGCAGGCAATACCGGCTTGACCTTCATCTATTTGGCCCAATTGTTTACCATGATGCCCTTTGGCTCCATACTGGCGGCGATCTTCTTCCTGGCTATGTCCATTGCTGCCTTGACATCCCTGCTGCCCATGGTCGAAGTAGGTGTGCGCAACTTGATGGATGGGGGAATGGACAGGAAAAAGGCAACCCTCATTGTGATCGTAGGGGGATTTTTGCTGGGGATTCCATCGGCCTACAGTCTAAACTTCCTGGATAATCAGGATTGGGTATGGGGTGTAGGATTATTGTTCAGCGGCTTGTTTGTGTCGATTGCTTTGATGAAATACGGACTTGAGAAAATACGAAACCATGACATCAACACGGAATGGTCAGATTTTAAGGTCAATCGATGGTGGACCATCAGTATCTCCTTGTTCCCAGTCTTTGTGCTTACCATCATCGGCTGGTGGTTGTGGCAGGCCATTACATGGTATCCCGACAACTGGTGGGATCCCATGGAAACCTTTAGTGTAGGCACAATTGCTCTCCAATTCGGTATACTCCTGATATTAGCACTCCTGACCAACAATTGGCTTGCGGGCAAGATTGGACAGGGAAGGGATATCATGGAGTCAGCAGAGGAGGCGGAATAATATGTCACGTACATCGATTATTATGATGATAATTACTCTGGGGTTTTATGGAATAGGCTTCATCTATTTGCTAAACAAAGC
>NZ_LOEE01000098.1 GCF_001562415.1 Thermotalea metallivorans
CTCGACTTGCATGTGTTAGGCACGCCGCCAGCGTTCATCCTGAGCCAGGATCAAACTCTCAAATCAAATTCTTCCTTCTCTTTGCTTGCTGGCTTTCCTCTTACACTGTGTAGTTTTCAAAGACCAAATTAATAATTCGCATTTCTTTTATTATCGCTGTGACATAGACTAGTATACCATAAATTTTCACGTACTGTCAAGTATATTTTTAGATGATTTTCATCCATTTCTTTCTAAGACTTCTTGATGACAAATAGCAATGATGTTTGTTATGCAAATAAATGGTGCCCAGAGGCGGAATCGAACCACCGACACGGGGATTTTCAGTCCCCTGCTCTACCGACTGAGCTATCTGGGCATGTTTGGTCGGGGTGGCAGGATTTGAACCCGCGGCCCTCTGGTCCCAAACCAGATGCGCTACCAAGCTGCGCTACACCCCGCAATGTATTCATATAGATGGTGGGCCTTCAGGGACTCGAACCCCGGACCTACCGGTTATGAGCCGGACGCTCTAACCAACTGAGCTAAAGGCCCATCATTTTGGCGGAGAGGGTGGGATTCGAACCCACGGCCCCTTTCGGAGTCACTGGTTTTCAAGACCAGCTCCTTAAACCCCTCGGACACCTCTCCCTATTTAGAGGCCAGATACATGATGCAGGAAGCAGGATAAAACCATTGTTTTTCTTGCCTCTCCCTTCTCGCCTCTTGCTTCTAGATTGGTGACCCATCCGCGGCTCGAACGCGGGACACCTTGATTAAAAGTCAAGTGCTCTACCTGCTGAGCTAATGGGTCATGTCTAAATGGTGAGCCCACAGGGATTCGAACCCCGGACACACGGCTTAGAAGGCCGTTGCTCTATCCAGCTGAGCTATGGACCCACGTTGGAGCGGAAGACGGGATTTGAACCCGCGACCCTCGCCTTGGCAAGGCGATGCTCTACCACTGAGCCACTTCCGCATGGTTGGTGGAGGGAGGTGGATTCGAACCACCGAAAGCTGAGCTAACGGATTTACAGTCCGCCCCCTTTGGCCACTCGGGAATCCCTCCATGGTTTTGGAGCTGGCGAAGGGAATCGAACCCCCAACCTGCTGATTACAAGTCAGCTGCTCTACCGTTGAGCCACGCCAGCATATAAAATTGGCGACCCGGAAGGGGCTCGAACCCTCGACCTCCAGCGTGACAGGCTGGCATTCTAACCAACTGAACTACCGGGCCCTATTGGATGCAAGATGTCGGATCTTTCTCCCGCCTCTCGCTTCTCGCCTCTTGCTTCTAGATTGGTGACCCATCCGGGAATCGAACCCGGGTTACCGCCGTGAAAGGGCGGTGTCTTGACCGCTTGACCAATGGGCCTTAGCATACTGGCTCCAGAGGTGGGACTCGAACCCACAACCTACCGGTTAACAGCCGGGTGCTCCACCATTGAGCTACTCTGGAATCTTATCCAGCAACGACCTACTCTCCCAAGGCGTCTCCACCTCAGTACCATCAGCGCTGAAGGGCTTAACTTCTGTGTTCGGTATGGGAACAGGTGTATCCCCTTCGCCATTGTCACTGGATGTGTGTTA
>NZ_LOEE01000099.1 GCF_001562415.1 Thermotalea metallivorans
CTATAGTTTTGCACAAAAGAAAGCCCTTAAAGTTCCTTAAAGTTTCACCTTAGCACTGTTATGAAGCAATAGAAAGTATAGCATCTTTTACGGACGTATTTTTCTCTACTTCTTGATCTAATGCGGTTTTGGAGAAAACAAGTTTTTCCAGAGAAAATCTTCTAAGACAGATACGAAGTCTTTTGAAGCTAAGTTCTGATGTCCAAGGGGTATCCCCTTGATTGTCATAAGTATGGAGCCAACTACTGTTAGAATATTTTAACAGTGCTATCTTTCCAATACTATAGGCTACAGCTACAAGATGTACGAATCTGAATGTGGGTAGTAAAGACTGATGCTGATAGTCTCCTAGCCCTAAGTGCTGCTTCATATCCCTGATGGCTACTTCGATGGAAAATCGTGCACTGTAAATTTCTATGATCTGAGCTGGAGTCAGCGTCATATCTGTACTAATCAGTGCAGTTACACTACTACCAATTTTAGCAACTACGACCCGTACTTTACGGTCAAGATCCAATAACAATAAGTCTTTTACTACAACCTCAATGGTTTTAATTTCACCATACAAGCATACAGATACCAATTGAGTAGGTTCGGTTTTAATAAGGTTAAGTATCTTTACCTTTTGTCCTTTTTTTCTTGGTCGACCTTGTTTCTTGGTTTTAGGTTTTTCAGGATCTAGATACCCAACGGCATTGCTTTTTAATTTTGTAATTACATGAATAGGATTTTCTCTATCCAACAGTGGCTGTATAAATGATTTATTACTAAAGTATGCATCTACTACTACCCTGACAGTATATTTACAGGCCCAATCTGCAAACTGAAATAATGCAGCATGGACATTGTTCCAAAAATTCATTGGTTTTGCTATACCATTCGTATCGCATATCCATTGACAGGGGTTAGATTTACCGGATATCAACCAGAAGATCAGGGGAAAGCAAAGGAACCGTTTGGAGAGAAAAGAGCCGATCAAACCTAATATACCCCAGTGGTGTCCTATAATATATTCACCTTTGTCTGCATTACCGCTATGGTTATTCCACTTTTGGATACCCAGTATTTTTTCGGAATTCTTTGCAATAAGGCTAGTGTCATAAGCTAGCAGCAATGCTCCATGGACTATAAAGCTATCCGGGAACAACTCTAGAAGCTTATAAAACAGCTGTTTCATGATGCCCATGCAATCCCATTGGTTTTTACTTAAAAACCGTTCCCAGCTTGCAAGATGCTTCTTGTAAAAGAAACAATATCTATATATATTTCTGGTAGTCTTTTTACCTTCAGTCACTAGAAGACACCAGATAAAATTAATAAAATATTTATAGTTTGGTATGGATAACAGTTCCTTAGGAAATAATAATAATTGTAGTATTTCTTGAGGAATATAAATGTACACAAGCTTCACTCCTTTGATTAGAGGTATTGTGTACATATATTCCTCTTTTATTTTGCAAATTATTACGTCAATTTTTGGTAATTATTTAAAAAGTGCAAAACTATAG
>NZ_LOEE01000100.1 GCF_001562415.1 Thermotalea metallivorans
CAGCTTCAGCATTTACAATCATTGAGGAAATATCAAACAAAGTCAAAGAATTTCAAACTTATATTAGAGAAAACACTACTAAAGTTAAACAACTTGTATTTGCACGAAACTATTACAAATAGGTTAAGTTTTAGAAGCGTAAATTTATATATTAAATATTAGAAAAATTAATTTTTTTGCAATTGCCTAAAATCAAAAACTATAATAAATATTAAACAATTATGTAAGTAAAACCAAGGAAAGGAGGAAAATATTATGCAAAAGATAAGATCTCCAAATGAATTGGTATGAGTCGCAAATGATGAAAATAAGATTGTCAATAAAAAATAATCTATAACCTTGTTTTGCCTAGTTTTGCCTAGCTTTAAATATCAAATAAAAAGTAAAATTTTTTACATTATTAATATCTATAAACAAAAACAGGGGGATGAAGTAAAATGAAGAAAAACAAAAAAAGTCAATAATAATTACAACATTGCTTTGTATATCATTGTTTACAATTGTCTCTAATGCTTTTTCCTTTTTTTATGATATGTATGGAAAAAGTGCATGGTTTGGAGATGAAGCATGGTCTTATACAGCTATTCTTGAAGATGAAATAGTAGACAAAGTCAGAGTTGATCAATATATATATGACAGAAATTATGAATATCTATCTTCCTTATCAAGATCAGCATTAGATTCAAGTTACGTAGATGTTAAAGTTATGTCACCAAGCGGTTATATAATTGTAGCAGAACATTTCGCATATGATTGGACTGGGAACGATAATACCAGTTCAACTGCTTGGAAAACTTGGAAATAATACGAAATTATTTAGGTAGGGAGGAATAAAAATGAAGAAAAAAACAATTGGCATTTTGCTAATCATCATATTCGCAGTAAGTATAGGGTTTTCGTATGCTACAAAAATTCGTGATAATTATATAAAGGATATTAGAAATTCGACAGGATTAATTCAGTTGGAAAATGATAAGGCTGAAAAAGCCAAGATAAGGGTCAATAAAGTTTGGGAAGAGCTTGAATCGAGTTATAGCATTGATACAGAGAATTATATACAAACTGGCCCTGGGTGTTTAGATATATTGAAAGAATATTTTGAACCTGAACAGGCATTTACTATTGCAGATGATGTAATTTCACCGTACTTAAAAGAACTTCCCCTCGGTTCAATTTTGCCTTTAATATATGTAAAGAAAGATGGAACCGAAGTAATATTCATGTATAAAGAAGCTGATGGAACGAATGTACTTAAAAAAAGTATTTTGGAAAATAAGCAATGGATACGAAAAGAGGTAAAAAAAGAAAAAGGCACGCCGCTGGAGCCTATAAAATAATTTTCTAGACCAAATAAGATATTGCAAATTGCTGGTTATAAATGAAAAAGTTGAAAGGTCAGTCGGTATATAAGGATATTGGCTGACCTTTGAATATTTCGGCTCCGTTATTTATTAAAGCAAATTTCATAATTTCTAAGCCTTGAAAACAAAGGATTAGAAAAAGACATAAAAAAAATAGTTTACCCCAATCCGATAAATAATTCATACCAATAATCCACAGAAAGGAATAAACTACGAACTATGTATCGGCAAACAACATTATTTCGTTTAGATCAAATGATAGAAATGCAACCATGAATAAAATTACAAGCTGTTTTTACCCTTGTTGATCATTCCACCCCGATTTCGCATGAGAATAATTTACTTACAAGCGCATTGCAAAAATGTATTATATAAAGATGGAGATTAAGGATAGTAGGAAAAGAGTCATTTTCACCAATAGACTTTATAAGGACAAAGAAGACAAGAGGACTTCGATAGAATGTTCCTCAATAGTAAATAAGATTTAAAATATAACAAAAAAATAATTGCATAATAGATAAAACATATTTACTGTTATTGTTTTTTATGATATGATCTTTTTAAGAATTCAGAAAATAAATGGAAATGAAAGCAGGTGGGAAAGGACATGTATTTTATGGAGGATGTAATTTTGCCTCCTGGTGAGAAAATTAGAAGGATTGGGCATTTTTGGGAGCAAAGCAGGAAGATCTTGCAGGAGATAAAATTACGAGAAACTTGATCAGTTATATTGAGAACGGAAAAACAAGACTGACGAGAAGTACGGCAGAAGTTATCGCAGAAAATATGATCCGATTATCGGAGGCACAGAAGAATCCCATCCATATCAGCGTAGACTACCTGATGGAAACCGAGATGGAACAGGCAAACCGAATCTTAGAAAAGCTTCGAAACGAGTTGGAGAAATATTCTGAAACCAATGAGAAACGGTTTATAGAGGTTTTCCAGAGGGCAGAGGAGATTTTAGCAGAATGGAACCTTCCCGAAAGAAGGGCTGCTATTTATGAAGTGGTAGGTGATTTTTACTACCAAAAACAAAAGTACCATGAAAGCTATATCCACTACATCAAAGCGTTAGAAGACTACATACGGATTAATCACCATCGAAAGACAGCATGGATTTATTCTTTATTGGGGAGAGTTTCTATAAAACTAAAAAATTATCAAGAAACTATCAATTTTAACAACTATAGCATGCTCATCCTTGAAAGCCATCATATGGAAGCACCGGAAATTATGAAAAGGATTTTATTTAATAATGCTTTGGCATACTGGTATTTGCAATTGCATGATCATTGTTTAGAATTTTTGGATAAGTTGACAAAAACATATGACGATTTCAGTAGGGAGCAATATATGGATATACTACTTATAAAAGGCAATTACTTTCTGGATAGAAATGAATTAAACCAAGCAGAAAAAATCTATAGTGATATTTTAAAAATTGCACAAGAAAATAATTATTTGGAAATGATGGCGATTACATACTATAATTTCTGTGAAATTTATAAAAAGAGAGGTCAAGAACCAAAGGCTATTGAATATGGTCTCAAAGCTTTAGAAATTAGGGAAAAGATCGATAGCAAACTTTTAGGTGATACTTTGTTAGTTCTAGGAGAGTCATACCAATTTATTGGAAATTATAGTCAGGCAGAAGAATATTTATTAAAAGCCTTGGCGGCAGTCAGGAGAAGATTTGATCGAAGGATACAGGCAGAGGCTTACAAATTATTATTTAAAAATTATATTTACACGCAAAATTACAAGGCTATAGATAATTTGATAAATGAACTTTACGAAAATGTAGAAATAGGAGTATCCGCAGAAGTTCTTGGCATTTATATGGAAGCAAGCCGTTATTATTTAAGTCATGACGTAGAAAAGGCTGCGAAATTTCTTGAAAGAGGATTAGAAAAGCTAAATACGTCATGCTGAAAAATATAAGGAGGGATATGATGAAGTGTAAAAAATTGTTCATACTAATCCTAGTAATTATCTTACTAAACATGGGAGTATCGACTGTATTTGCCGGACATGGACCTGAACCATGGAGCATTGGACCGACAATCAGTACAGAAACTGTAAAAGATTTGAAGTAGACAAAAGATCAAATATTTTTACAAACCTATAAAAGCCTATATAAAATTACAGGCGATTTTGGTACATATTTTGAAAGGACTATATTTTCGCATATCAGGTGCTTTTGGGGTAAAAGGCATCTGATTTGCTTTTTTTACAGCAGAGATTAGGGTATAACCCCGATTTTGCATGAGAATAATTTACAAAAGTAATAATAAAAACCAAAAAGGGATTTCTAATTTTTTGTAGAATACTATCTTAGCAGATAAAAAATTCATCTTCGGAGGTATTCTATGTTACCACAAATGACGCTCTACAACCTAGGAGCAGCACCAATCATTGCAAAGCTTTGTCGTATTGCAGGGGTTCAAGAGGCTGTAAAACAACATGTGCAGCATTCCCCTGCGAAATCAAAGATTTCACCAGGACTATTGATTGAGTCCATGATTATAAATATTCTTTCAGATAGACAGCCTTTATATAGGCTAAAATCCTTCTGGGAAAACCAAGATCTTAACCTACCCTTCCATATCGATGGATTAGATGCTGGACAGTTTAACGATGATGCTTATGGTTGTTCACTGGGTAAACTTGCTGACGCTGAACCCTTTAAGCTGGTCAGTTCCGTTTGTTTAAATATGGCGAAAGCTCATGATGCACCTATCAAACAGCTCCACTTTGATACAACATCGAAGTCAGTACAAGGTGTATATGAATCTACAACAGAAGACCCTCTTATTACTTTAGGGCACTCTAAAGACCATAGGCCTATTTAGTTTCCCCTGAAAATATCCCATCCAGTCCTAAAAAAACAAAAAAGCGGAAAAGCGTACCTTGTACGCTTTTTATATTCATGGGGAATAAATGACGGTTGTTATTCTTTCAAATTACATAGCTTGCTTTATAGCATCGTTTAGTCTCTTAGCCAATCTGGCAACTTTTCTGGAAGCAGTATTCTTGTGGAAAGTACCCTTTGCAGCAGCTTGAGCAATTTTCTTTTCTGCATAGCGGAACTTATTTTTTGCTTCTTCAAAGTTACCGGCAACTAGAGCCTCCTCAAATCTTCTGATGGCAGTTTTTACGATAGATTTGATTCTTCTGTTTCTAGCTGTTTTTTTCTCGATTACTTTGATTCTCTTCTTAGCGGATTTAATATTAGCCAACCTGTTCACCCCCTTATACCCAGTTCAACAAAAGATATTTTATCACGATTGCTATCAAAATGCAAGGAAAAAAGTACTAGTTCTTTTATACCCAGAATATTTTTAAATTATACATGGCTCTCTACAAAATAAATGTACTTATGGAATTCTGAAGCTTAATATTATCTGTTGCCCTCAATACATTCTTATTGTAGCTGCCAGTCATCAGTCACCAGTACTGGTAGCTGGCAACTGGTAACTGATAACTGGTGACGAACTGCTATTCAAAAAATATAACTTTTTAAAGTAAATTTAATTTTGAAGTTGTAAATCTATATTATATCTTACACATAAAACAATTCTCAAGGTAAACACTATAACTGTAGAGATAGCAGAAACAGGAGGTGTTTGTATGTTCTCAATCAGGACAGACTTGGCATTGGAAGCAAGGGAGCTTTACCAAGAAAATTCGAACCAGGAAATTCCCGGCGTTGAGGTAGAACAAAAAAAAGAGGATTTTGCAACGGTGACCAGGGTGAAGGTTTTTAATAGGCAAGGTAGTGAAATCATGGGAAAACCTGAGGGAAGCTATATTACTGTGGAGGCACCCGGTTTAAAAAAGGCCGATGCCGATTTGAAAGATCAGGTAAGCCAGTTGCTGGCGAAAGAATTGGTACAGTTGATACCCAAGAAAAAGAATCTGAAAACGTTAATCGTTGGCTTAGGCAATTGGAATGTGACACCCGATGCCCTAGGTCCTCAAGTTGTCTCAAAGGTTTTGGTGACCAGACATTTCTTTGAAGCCTACGGGAAAAAGGATGATCCTACCATGACTTCTGTCAGTGCCATTTCACCGGGAGTCATGGGTACTACAGGGATTGAAACGGTAGAAATTATTCGAGGAATCGTAGAAAAGACGAAGCCGGACTTAGTCATTGCCATTGATGCATTGGCTTCTAGGAGAATGGAAAGGGTCCATACGACGATACAGATATCCACCACGGGTATCAATCCAGGTTCCGGAGTAGGAAATATGAGAAAGGAGTTTAGTGAAAAGACCATGGGGGTCCCTGTCCTGGCAATCGGAGTGCCTACGGTTGTAGATGCTGCCACCCTGACAAATGATACAATAAAGCTTGTGGTAGAGAATCTGAAGACCCAAGCCTCAAAAGGCTCCCAGTTCTTTCAAATACTCCAAGAAATGTCAGAAGAAGATAAATACAGTCTGATTCGGGAAGTTTTAGATCCCTACGGGGCCAATGTTTTTGTAACGACAAAAGATATCGATATCATGATTACAAATCTCTCCCAGATTATTGCCAGTGCATTAAATATTTCTCTTCATCCGGGCATCGATCTAAAAGACGTAAATCGGTATTTGCATTAACTATAATAAAAAGACCAACGGGAAATCCCATAGCCTTTTTGTAAAGGTTATGGGATTCTATGCGATTTTGGGAAACTGAAAGGAGGCATGGGTGAAGCTGAAAAACATGAAGAACTTATTATCATATATGCAAGATACGCCTCATATATTTTTATAGTATAGTTGAACAACAGGAAAAAACAGAAGAGAGGTGCGTATCTTGATCAATATCAAGGTAATTGAAATCAGAAAATGCTTTCAGTTTGTCTCCGTGCTTATTACCGTAATGATGTTCGTATTATTTTTTTCTGTTTTATTGGCAGATATTCGAGAGGGAGCCGTTGTGAAAGCCAATGGAATGGAAGTAGGGAAAAATATGGATCAGATCCATCAGGATCAAGGGATCCGTGAAAATATATTTGTATTGGTTATGAATAAGGCAATACCGCTGATGGATGTAATGTATAAGACAGAATATCGCCCTAATCATTATTCAGGAATATTCAAACTTGTCTTGAACAGACTTATCAATTTTGACTATAGAGATCCCAAAACACTGCTTGGTGCCCAGATACCTGCGTTTAAAAGTGCAGAGAAGGACTTGGCCCTTCAATTCCAAGAAGATGCTGTCCAATTGAATCTCGATGATCTGGGAGAGAAGATTGAAATTCCAGAAGTACAGCAACCAAGCCAAGGAGAGGGTGGGAAAGACTCTTCCGGCATATCTACAGACAATGCATTGGAAGATGATCAATTGCATTCAGAAATCCCTAAAAATACAGAAAATGTACAGCCTGCTGAAAGTGGTGCTGCGGTTGATCCTGCAGCAGAGCGTATTCAGATTGTCAGCTCTGCTGTCAGGATGCCGAATAAAGTGAAATTGGATTTGAGGAAGCCGGTCATCTTTATCTATCATACCCATGCCACCGAATCCTATTTGCCGGAGGAAGTAGGAAATTTTCATTCATTGAATAGAAAATTTACCGTAAGACGGGTAGGAGATGAATTGACAACCCATTTAACGAAAAAAGGATATAAGGTTGTCCATGATGATACGGTACATGATTATCCCTCATATGAAAAATCCTATGTAAGATCCCTTGAAACATTAAAAGCCAATCTTAAAAAAGAACCTACTTTAAAGATCGTATTTGATATCCATAGGGATGCTGTCATCAGTCAAGAGCAGGCAAACAATACGATTACAATCAATGGAGAAAAAGTAGCAAAATTTCAGCTTATTCTTGGAGGGAAAAACGAGAATTTTGAGCAATTAAAAATATTTGCAGATTATATCAATGCCAAAAGTGATGAATTATATCCGGGATTGGCAAAAAAAATATTAATAAAAGACTATGCCAAATTTAATCAATATAATTCTGACTATTATGCCCTCATTGAAATAGGGAATATTTCCAACCATATTGATGAGGCTGCCCGCACGACAAAATATTTGGCGGAAATTATTGATGCCGTGATTCAAGATATCAAAGAATAGTAAAAGAAGACGCGAAAGAGTCTTCTCTTATTTTTGGTTGGGGAATTTTCCATGGGAGACAATTCTTTTGCTGCTATGGAAAATTTCTAAAAACTTGCTTAATTTTGCCTAGTTTTTGGGTTTGGTGCATATTGGCCAATTGCTTGTTTTAAGCACCTTTTTTTAATATATAGTTTTTTATTTCCTCAACATTCTTTTTTACATCTTCTACCAGGTTTAATTTATCTGTTAAATTAGATATGATTTGTTGATACTTTCCTTCTCTTTCTTCTTGACGCAGATCTCTTTTTTCTTGATTTTTTAAGATATAAAAAATTAAAGCTACAGTAAGTACAGTCCATATTCCATGAGAAGATGCTAATTCCAATATTTTTTCTTCCAACTTTTATCCTCCTTGTAAGATAATTATAGGGTTAGGGTTCAAAAACCCACCCGAATGTTCTTTGACAACTTTAAATTTATTGTTCAGATGAATCAGTGACACCTAGCATTGAAATTTCTAAACATCGTGCTATAAA
>NZ_LOEE01000101.1 GCF_001562415.1 Thermotalea metallivorans
TAGCTTGAAAAATAACTCAACGTAGTTTAAAAATGGGCACACTTAAATAAAGGTACTATTGTCCTTTGAAAATTTAATAGCTGTAAGTTTAAGCCACAGAAATGTCAGTAGCTTTTATTACACCATTGGAAACGAGGAGTTTTACAGCTTGTTTAATTGCTTTCTCCTTCTGTTTTTCCAGCATTTCTTGTGGCATGTCAATTTTGTACAAATCACTTGGATTCCACATTTCGCCGGTAACAAACATATTGTAAATGGCGGTGAGTATCATCCTTGCGATAGCGATAATGGCTCTTTTTTTGTCCCTCCTTTTGCAAAGGCGTTCGTACTTGATTTTGTAGTAAGGAGCCTTGTCCGATTTCACGGCTGCATGGGCAACTTGTACCAATGCAGGTTTGAGATAGACACCGGCACGTGTAATTCGTACAGATTTCTTCTTACCGGCAGATTCGTTATTGCCCGGGGTTAGACCCGCCCAACAGCATAAACGCTTGGAGTTGGCAAACTGAGACATATCTGTGCCAATCTCGGAGATGATGGTGATAGCCGAAGCTCTGTCAACTCCGGGAATGGTACAGAGTAGACTAATGGCGCTTTCATAAGGAGCAACCATCTTGTCCAGCTTTTCATCCAGCTTGGCAATGGATTGTTGGACGAAATCCAGATGAGAGCGGATCATTACGATGCGTTCCTTTTGTTCCTTGGTCATCTGGTATCCTTCAATGGATTCAATCACGGTATCTGCTTTTTTCTTCAAGGATTTGTGAAGAAGAGACGAACAGTGAACCGGGTCAAAGGAATCAGAGGAAACCAGGTAGTCCGTGATGGAAGAGGCAGACTTGCCAAACATGTCGGAAACGACAGCATCAAGGGCTACATTGCAAACAGTGAAGGCATTTTGAAAACGGTTCTTTTCACTGCTTTTACAGGAAACAAGTTTGTAACGGTATCGGGTGTATTCACGAAGAATACGAATGGGTTTACTGGGAATATAACTTCCAGGTACCAAACCCAACCGGAAGAGGTCTCCGATCCACTTGGAATCTTTCTTATCATCCTTATTTCCCTTTACGACCTTCACCCATTTGGGATTGGCGACGGTGATACGGATGGTATCTTCCAAAAGATTGTAGACTGGAACCCAATACTTCCCGGTGGATTCCATGCAAACGTCAAAGCAGTTATTGTCGATTAACCACTGTTTAAACTGTAAGATGGAATTGTTGAAGGTGGAAAATCGCTTTTTTGAGTAATGGGGAGTGATTCCTTGCGAAGTTATGAGCGTGGCGACGAGAAAAGTCTTATGCACATCGACGCCGCAGCAGACAGGGTAAACAACTTTCATGGCACAACCTCCTTCGAAATTAGTAGTTGAGGAGGAAGACATTGACTGAATCACCACACATTTAACGAGAAGCTAAAGCAATGATTAGCTTGCGGTCTTATAGATCCACTCATTTGTGCTTGAAAGGTGATTCTTACACTGGTTAATATACTGATTTAA
>NZ_LOEE01000102.1 GCF_001562415.1 Thermotalea metallivorans
CTAATCATATCAGACGCCTCCTAGGGTGTTGGTTTGTCATAAGATTAGTATTCCTAGGATTTAGGTGTCTGATTTTGTTATTTTATGGAATTATTTTTAAATCACTACATTACTTGTAAAGTGGTGTTTTTATTTAAAACCTAATTCTAGGATATTATAACTACATATAAAATTAATTCTCCAAAATGTCTCTACCCAGATCTTTATTTTCCCTCATCCCTTCTTTACTCATTAAATCCCATGATATTGCAACTAATACTACTTTATATAAAAGTACTATATTTTTTGTTTGATCAATAGCCTTCATTCTGTCCCATAAGGGTTGTATAACATATCACATTTGAAATGTTATAAGCAAAAATTTTCTTAAATTTCTCCATAAAACATAGCTAGTGCCCTTATTAGCAAATTTCTACAAAATAAGTCAAATTACACCCGTTTACGAATTCATACTAAAATTCGTCTTTATTTGTTAAAGTTTTAGCTATTTTTTGAATGGGGGCGCACATATGGAATTATACTTCCTATTGCAAAAGGCACAAAGTGGTAATGAGGAATCTACTATCAATCTATTTTTTAAGTTTCATCCCGCTATAAAAAAACTCAGTAGGAATCTTCATTATGAAGAAGCAGAAACCGATCTAACGATAGCTTTTTTAGAATTCATTAGAAATATAGATCTCAATCTTTTTTCAAACCACTCTGATGGACAAGTTGTTAATTTCATATGTAAGTTTTTAAAAAATAAATCCGTTGATTTATTCAGAAAGCATGTATTAGGATTCAAACCTTCCGTAGAGGTAAATGATAGTCTACTCTATGATCACAGCATTCCTAGTTTGGATAGCGAAATTTTTGTATATACGCTTCTCAGCACGTTGCCGCAACTTCAAAGAGAAGTTATTATAAAAAAATTTATACACAGTTTCACCGATAGAGAAATCGCAAAATTATTAGGGATATCCCGGCAAGCAGTAAATAGAGCTAAAAATAGGGGATTAAAAAATCTTAGAAAGGCTCTAGAAAAAGATAAGATCAGCTAATAAAAGTCAAGTAGTATTAGGAAAAATCAAGAATAGCTTTCTTAGAGGAAAAGGCAGCACTAAATCAAGTTTTTGAAAAATATGAACAATAGCTTAAAACTTGTATTTTATGGGAGGCAAATATCAATTACCTAGTTTTCCAAGATCATTTGAATAAGGTTTAACATCTAATTCATAACTATATGATAGACCAGCTAATAAAAGTCAATAGTTAAATTCAAATTTTTTTAATCAACTTTCGCACAAAATTGATGTGCGATGAATATTGAAAAATCAATAGTTTTGGGCAATAAAAAAGTCCAAGAAGCCCCTCTCTGTGATATAATAGAAGTGACAAAACCCCATTAAAATCAACGGTTGGGAGGTTCTTGAACATGTCTATTGTATCACAGAAGATGAAAGCAGAAAATAGGTTTGTACTGACAGTCGATAAC
>NZ_LOEE01000103.1 GCF_001562415.1 Thermotalea metallivorans
GTTCAAGAACCTCCCAACCGTTGATTTTAATGGGGTTTTGTCACTTCTATTATATCACAGAGAGGGGGCTTCTTGGACTTTTTTATTGCCCAAAACTATTGATTTTTCAATATTCATCGCACATCAACTTTGTGCGAAAGTTGATTAACGAATCTATCTAATACTTCCAAAAACATAGTTGTGAGGATTACAGATAAAGCACCTGCTGGAAAAGGTATAGAATTAAGCTATAGGGCATGGATTGAACTTGGCAAACCTGCTGGTAATGGTTCAGTGAAAATTGAACTCATGGGCTAAGAATTATAAGAATTAGTTGAAAAATATATATTCTAAAAGCTGAGTATTAACAACTCAGCTTTTTTCTTAGCTCTAATCACACTTATTATACTTGACAGATATTTGATCCTAATCGACAGATACTGCCTAAATTTTATGTATAGTATATTTGCAGAAGCTTACATCCATTAAAATAAATATTCATTTTGCAAATATATAAAAGTTTTTACTTTTCTGGATATAACATCCCTTTTTCATATTTGTATAGTATGCTTGTATATTTGCCTTTGACATTTTGAATATATGCTTCAAACTGGTTTTTTCCACTTAAAAACACAACAGATAGACTATTTAATGCTTTATTCAAATTTGCAAATGATATACCTTTATTAGCAATGTCCCACTCATATATGATAGTTTCAGCAGCAGTACCATAGGTGGAAACGGTTTCTATTTCTCCATCATTATCAATATCCTGTTCAAAAGTATTGCCATCAATAGACATAATCAAGTAAGGTATTCCATTCTTAATCATTATATAATTAGACCTTGAATAATTAGCCCCTAGCAGCGTCATCCACTTATAAACTGTATTTTCACTTGTAATATGCGTAGGATATAAAAAATAATCTTCTAAATGTATTGCATCATATGAGACTTTCCCCAAATCATAATATCTGCCATTTATTATAAGATAAGAATAAATTTGCTCATCACTGTCTGCCACTATTGAGTAAAAAATTTGAGTGATTCCATCCAGTGAATTTTCCCGTATGATATCCTTAGTATTTTGATAAATTAAATTAGGTAGGGGAGTTTCAGATAAATTTTCTTTGATGAAATCCAATTTAATTAATTTCTGGCTTGTAGACTTTGCAAAAATATAAATAAATACAATTGATGCTAATATTATAAAACCTAAAGTAATAGCCGTTTTCCTTCTCATTTTCCACACCCCTTAGATCTATATTTTTTCCCATAATAAAGTATATCATACTTATTCTGTAAAAACATTGCATTTTATTTACATATCATTATATTTTTATACCACTTTACAAGTTTGACTAAGCTACCTGATCTTTGTCAAGGAAGCTCTGCACAGCTTCTTTAACGGTTGAATAAATTTTGGCACTTTCGAAGCTGGATACGAAAGTATCAAATATTAATTCT
>NZ_LOEE01000104.1 GCF_001562415.1 Thermotalea metallivorans
GTTATCGACTGTCAGTACAAACCTATTTTCTGCTTTCATCTTCTGTGATACAATAGACATGTTCAAGAACCTCCCAACCGTTGATTTTAATGGGGTTTTGTCACTTCTATTATATCACAGAGAGGGGGCTTCTTGGACTTTTTTATTGCCCAAAACTATTGATTTTTCAATATTCATCGCACATCAATTTTGTGCGAAAGTTGATTAAGTAACTAGAAGGGAGGGATATTATGGAGCTTCCAAGACCGCCTAATAAATGATATAGGTGCATTTGAGGTTACATGGTATCAAAAAAATTAAAAGTTAAAAGGGGATATAACAAATGAAAAAAATGATTTCAATGTTGTTGATTTTCACTTTGATGTTTGCCACAGTAATACCTTCCTTTGCAGCTGAAAAAGCAACTGATGCTGAGTATGCTAGATATCAAAATGCATTAAAGAACGTTGAAAAAAGTAAACTCACGGATGAAGAAAAAGTAGTAATGAAACAATTGATCAAGGAAAAGTACGAATATATAGTTGCGAAGAAAAGTGGTCAGGATATAGAGGCCCTAAATATAGAATTTGAGTCAGTTCAAACACTAAGCTATCCACCATTTGAGTGTATCGCTGTTTATTCAAAGTCAGTGGATAGGATCGCACTAGAAGCTAACAAATTGATGGCTTATGGCTCAATATCTGGCGGAATAGGTTTATTCGCTACAAAAGTACCTTATATAGGTACAGGAATTACTGCTGCAGGCGGGTTTTTCGGAATCGCTGGCGGATTAATGTATCTTTCTGTAGCTGATTTGAAAGCTGGATCAGACTATGTTGGAGAGACTTGGTTTAGATGGACAGACGAAGTGAACTACACTTATCAAGTATATACAAAAACTTATGTTGAATACGATGGCACTAGAATCTCAGAAGTTAAGCAAAGTGCGATTACAGACGGAGACTGGGATAGCTAAAATAAATGTGGATAGAAGGAAGTGAGAATTAGGATATGGTGAGAGCTGTGCTAGGCATTGTGTTGCTGATAACAGGCATAATGACACTGCTGAATAATGATAATCTAATATATATGATAATTGCAGTAATTGTAAATAGTGGAGTTAATATACTTTTTGAAGTAAAAGCGGATAACAAAAAACCCTTTAATATCATCCTCAATTCAGCAGTTCTAATTGTATCAATTCTCATATTTATTAAGCTTGTTTAAATCAACTTTCGCAGGAAGCAACTGATAGCTTTAGCTTGATATAATCAGGCAAAGTCGAGACAAAGTAGTCCAAAAATTCATTAATCGCCTCTTTTGTCAGGAACAGTTTTTCCTGTAAAGCAGTT
>NZ_LOEE01000105.1 GCF_001562415.1 Thermotalea metallivorans
CCCATAGAAATTAACCTTTCTTAATAATTCTCTCTTTGTTTTGGAATAATAAGTAAAACACCAAATCAAAGGAGGATCATTCTATGGGTAGAAAGTGCATTCAAGTAGAAACTCTGCATGGTCTTACAATTAAAGATTTGCAAAATAAAGTAAAACAAGCTACAAGTAGCTATACACGTAACGTGTTAACTGCTGTGATTATGCGATATAGTGGTATATCAACCAATGAAATTATGAAAGTCTTAGGAGTATCCCGTCCAACGGTAACTAAGTATATAAACGAGTGGAATGCTAATCCTGCAAAAAGTATTGTCGATCATCGTGGAGGGAATATCCCAAGTAAATTAACCGATGAAATGGTTGAAGATATAAGATATGTTTTAATTCACAAAAAACCAAGTGACTTCGGATATTTTCAAAGTAATTGGAATTGCAGTCTGTTATCTCGCTACATTGAGGACACTTATGGAACCAAGTTTTGTCATCAGTGGCTTGCCAAGCTACTAAAACGCTTAGGATTTTCATACAAAAGAGGTATGTATAAGCCGACAAAGGCTGATCCAGAACTCCAGGAAAAATTTAAAAAAAATGTCTACCTTTTTGGATATAATTGAGAATTTATCCGATGTTTCCCTTTGGGCTATGGATGAAACAGGCAAACGTCTTGAGTCTGATAATTACTATAGTTGGAGCCCCATAGGGCAACCTACCCTTATCGAACGCAATGGCGCAAAAAAGGGAGTTAACATCATTGGAGCTACAGAAGTTTTGAAACACTTTGACTTTGTATATGATCAATATATTAATGATGAAAATCATGATGGTTCCATTGGATCTATAAAAGTTATTCAGTTTTTGGAAAAATTGCTAGATTATGATGCACAAAGAGGTATAAGTAAAACAATAGTAATCCTTGATAATGCAGGGTTTCACAGAGCTAAAGCTGTACAGAAGTTTGTAAGGGAATATGAAGAACGCCTTACCCTTATTTTTCTTCCGGTATATTCTCCAGAATTAAATCCTCAAGAAAATATATGGAATTGGATGAAGAAGTTTATGGCTGCAGCTTCAGCATTTACAATCATTGAGGAAATATCAAACAAAGTCAAAGAATTTCAAACTTATATTAGAGAAAACACTACTAAAGTTAAACAACTTGTATTTGCACGAAACTATTACAAATAGGTTAA
>NZ_LOEE01000106.1 GCF_001562415.1 Thermotalea metallivorans
AATCCTTTATGTGTATATTCTACCAAGAATTTCGACTTAAGAAAAGTGAAAAATGATGCAAAAGATGCAGAATCTATCGCTAGGCTTGCTAAATTCCAGGATGTAAAGTATTCTCTTGTGCCAGAGCCTCAAATCCTTGCACTACGCATGATGGCTCGTGAGTATTACGCTTTATCAGATATGCTCACTGAGATGAAAAACAGGCTCTGTACCGATCTTTATTTACTATTTCCAGGATACATTGATGTCTTTGGAGATCCTTTTGGAAAAGCCTCCTTAGCGCTATTAAGACTGTGTCCCTCCCCGAAACATGTGCTGGCTGCAGACCCCTTTGAACTGGCTCAAATGATTTCAAATGTCAGCCGTAAAAATATCTTATGGGCTCAGAAAAAGGTACATACACTACTTGAAATCTCTAAAGCAGCACTTTCTATGCCAATGGATTTTGGTATCCTCAGCATGAAGATCAAATTCCATCTCGATGGGATTGAAAGTCTTCAAAACAGCCTTGATGGCATTGTCAAGCAACTTTATTCCATGATTGATGCTGAGGACTTCCCGCCAAAAATCAGACGATATATCGATCTGCTTGAAGATATGCCCGGTATTGGTTTTTTAACTGCTGTAACGCTGATAGCTGAAATTGGAGACTTTTCTAAATTTCATTCTCCTAAGGCCTTTACTGCATTCTTTGGTATTGACCCAAGTGTAAATCAGTCCGGCAAATTCAATGGCGATAGAAACAAAATCTCAAAGCGTGGCACACGACTAGGCCGTAGAGTACTCTTCACAGCGGCTTTGGCATCTATTAGGACAACCCGAAAGGGTGATGCCATTAACCCTGTGTTGAGAGACTACTATTATAAAAAATGTGAAAACAAGAAGAAAAAAGTAGCCCTTGTAGCCGTAATGCACAAGCTTCTCCATTATATCTTTGCGGTTCTCCGTGATGAAAAGCCATTCGTGCTTAGGTGCCCTGAAGATCATCAATCATGGAGAAATGATAAAAATTCACGCC
>NZ_LOEE01000107.1 GCF_001562415.1 Thermotalea metallivorans
ATTATTGAGCATAGTCACCACCCTGTATTTGTTTTTTGGGATAATTAATATTATACAGGATGATTGTGCTCCAGGCTACCCTAAACCGGTAGCCTATTTTATTTGCCAACTATAATTTTACTCTAAGTTAGGATAATTTTTGGATGAGTGTCTTTATATCTTGGGGAATGGGGGCCCTGACCTCAATTCGCTCTTTGGTTCTTGGCTGATTGAAAATCAGTTGTCCCGCATGGAGGGCTTGTCGGCCTATCAATTCTTTATCGGTATAGCCGTAAAGTTCATCCCCAATCAAAGGATGCCCTATATGGGCCATATGAACTCTGATTTGATGGGTTCGGCCCGTTTCCAGCTTTATTCTGACCACTGTAGCATCTTTCAGTCTCCGAACTACTTCATAATGGGTGACAGAGGGTTGCCCTCCCTCGTATACCTTCCTCATGATGTCTTCAGGATCAGGCCTGCCAATGGGTGCATCTATGGTCCCATGATCTTCTTCCATAGTTCCTTTCGCCACTGCCAGATAGATTTTTTCAACTTGATTTTTCTGCATTTGTTTGGAAAGCTCCTGTTGGGCATAGGGGTTTTTGGCAATGACCACCAAACCCGATGTATCTCGATCCAAACGGTTGACAAATCGAATCTTAAAGTTTTCCCCCGTGTACTTCATGCGATAGACAAGGGCATTGGCCATGGTGCCCGTAGGATGCCCCTTTGTAGGATGTACCACCAATCCGGGTTGTTTGTTTACAATCAAGAGATCTATGTCCTCATAGACCACCGCAATGGGTATATTCTCCGGCTCAAATTGATTGGCCTCATCCGCCATGACAACTTCCACCTTATCGCCTTTTCTCAACCTCGCATGGAAAGTGATTCGATTTCCGTTCACCAGTATGCCTTGATTCCTTTTTAACCTCCGCACCAGCCTGCTGGATAATCTCATCTCCCCATATAAAATTTCTTTCAGTTCTTTGCCTTCATACCGATCATCCACCACGAATTCCAATCTATTTTCATTTGTATGTTTCACCTTATGCACCTACTTTTTTCAAAATACACCTTTTATTATACGGTGCTGATTTCTATCCGTCAATTTCAAATATATGCTCTCCTAGACTTAATATCTTCTCCACTATCGGCAAATCTGCTTCCACAAAGTCATATTTTTTTAGTTCTTCAATATCTATCCAACGAAAATCATGGCAGTCTATGGCCTTTGCCTGACCGCCGATGCAATTGCACAAATAGCATAACAACAAAATTTCCTTATCCACATACCGATGATAGACCACTTTAAAAATATCCTTTACTTCAATCCGGAGATCCAGCTCCTCCTCAATTTCCCTTGTCAAGCACTGTTCCGGCGTCTCTCCCTCCTCCAGCTTTCCTCCGGGAAATTCCCATTTTAAGGCATGATCTGTTTTTACATATCGTTGGGCAATCAAAATTCGCCCTTCTTTTCTAATCACTCCTGCTGTTACAATAAAAAGCTCCATGTCTCTCTCCCCTTTTCATTTTCACTATCATTAATATATCCATTTTTCGCAACCTTTACAACAGAAGACATGAAATTCCTGTAAAAAGGAAAACAATCCAATCCTTTTCCTCTGATATGAATTGTGTTAAAATATACTAAAAATTGTTTGTATATGAAACGGAGATGATGCCATGTCAAACCAGACCCGGGTGATTAATATCGTAACAAATGACAGGCCGATTTCTAAGGAGACCAGCAGGATTCTTAAGCAAAAGCTTGAAAAAAACGGTTTTCTCATTGCCGATACCTTTGATCCCAAGGCAGAACTAATTATCTGCATTGGCGGAGACGGTTCATTTTTGCGCACCTTACACGAATATAAATTTCCGGATATCCCTATTGTAGGTGTAAATACAGGACATTTGGGATTTTTCCAAGAGCTATCACCTTATCAATTGGATGAATTTATTTTTCGATACGAAAAGGGCGATTATATCATACAAGAACTACATCCCGTGGAAGCCCTCATCTGTACCCGAAATAGCTGCATCGAAATTATGGGAATCAATGAAATTACCATCAAAGGTGCAAAATCGAGAACAATCCATCTCAATATTTCCTTAGATGATAGCTTTTTGGAAAAATTCAGTGGCGATGGCGTACTGGTATCAACGCCTACAGGCAGTACCGCCTATAATTATTCCCTTGGGGGCAGCATCGTAGATCCCAGATTAGATTTGCTGCAAATTACTCCCATTGCTCCCATTAATACCGTGGCTTACCGATCCTTTACTTCCAGTCTCATCGTACCAAGGGAGTCCATGATTAAAATCCATCCGGAGTATACCTTTGAAAATTCCATTGTGGTCGTAACAGACGGCATGGAACACAAGCATAATGAAATTGTGGAAATCAACCTGAAGATGTCTGAAATCAAAATAAAATTATTGAGATTGAAAAACTATGATTTTTGGAATAAGGTGAAAGAAAAATTTTTATAAGGGCCAAAAAATAATCAGAGGGGACTATGAAAATAGCCCCCTTTTTGCTATG
The DNA here is from genome assembly GCF_001562415.1 of Thermotalea metallivorans. GTDB lineage: Bacteria > Bacillota > Clostridia > Peptostreptococcales > Thermotaleaceae > Thermotalea > Thermotalea metallivorans. Next base: position 2,531 of record NZ_LOEE01000107.1, read on the forward strand.
GATCAACTATGCCACAGATTTTTCTGCATCTTTTGAATTATACACAGATTCATCAAATTCTCCTTCAGATTTTGCAACAATCAGTGTACATACGGCATCCCCTGTGATATTGATCGCCGTTCTGGACATATCAAGGATTCTGTCAATACCAATAATCAATGCAATACCTTCGATGGGCAGATTAACAGCTTGCAGTACCATGGACAGCATGATCAAGCCTACACCCGGCACTCCTGCCGTACCGATGGAAGCCAAAGTAGCTGTCAGGATTACTGTCAAAATAGCACTCAAGCCAAGATCCACGCCATACAACTGGGAAATAAATATAGTAGCTGCACCTTGCATGATGGCTGTTCCGTCCATATTGATGGTTGCCCCTAAAGGAATGGTAAAGGACGCAATACTCTTATTGACACCAAGCTTCTCTTCCACTACTTCTAAAGTTACTGGCAAAGTAGCATTGGAGCTTGCTGTAGAGAAGGCAACACCCATGGCTGGTGCAAATTTTTTGAAGAAAGTAACCGGGCTCAATTTTGTGAAACCCACCAACATACCGGAGTAGGTAATTCCTGCATGGAGGGCTAGGGCAAATAATACACAGAACATATATTTTGCCAATGGCAGCATTGCAGGGAAGCCCAGGCCTGTGAAAGTTTTTGCGATCAAACAGAATACCCCGTAAGGAGCAATCAGCATCACCATGCCGATCATTTTCATCATGAGGTCATTCAATTGATCAAAGATAGACACAACCGGTTTTACCTTTTCCCCCAGGGAAGCCAATCCGATACCTACCAGCAGGGCAAATACGATAATTTGGAGCATTTCACCGTTAGCCATTGCTGCCACAGGGTTCGTAGGCACCATATCTGTAATTACCTGCACTAAGGGCTTCGCCTCTTTGATAGTTGGCTCCGTCTTCATTAATGCTGACATATCCAGGCCGATTCCCGGATTCACCACCAAGGAAAGCAGGATTGCAATAGTAATGGCTGCAGCCGTTGTCACCAGATAGAAAGCCAATGTCTTGGACCCTACCCTTCCAAGTTTTCTGATATCGCTGATGGACGCTGCACCATTGGCAATAGAAATAAATACCAAGGGCACCACCATCATTCGGATAGCATTGAGGAATACGTTTCCTACAAGGGTAAAAATACCTTCAACCAAAATCTTATCTCTGAAATAAGACGGACCCATTTGATTTAGGATAAGACCGACAATAAGACCGACAAGAAGTCCGATAAAAATTTTGGTCGTTAAACTCATCTTCTTATTCATAGACATCCTCCTTTTTTAATTTTTTGTAGCATTTGCATCTGCTTGTTGATAGCTTAAAGGTTTTCCTACGAAAAGATACAAAAAAAAACGAAAACATACTGTCTTAGTTTTTTATAATTTCAATTTTTCTGATTTATGCAATATTTTCCCGGTCTATTTTCAACTCAACTAGAAGGCCTTCTATAAATTTTTTGACGCTGATTTTTCCTCCGTAATTGGATTTGTTGCGAATATAATCCATTTGCTTCCTTATTTCCTTGAAATCGAAAAGGGAGTTGGAATATTTCACAAATATGTCATTGCTATAATCTTCAATGCCCAGGTTGGCTAGATTTTCCAAAGCCTTGTTGATCGCTCTCCGAATCCGCTGCTCTATGGCGGCAATATTCATCACAATGCCGTACGCATCCCTGTATCGTTGGTTTAGCATTTCATATAGGTCTGATATTTTTTGGGTCAACAACCGCCCCCTTGTCCCTTCATCCTGTGCAAGGAGCAAAAGAAGCATTTCGACAATATCATTGCTGCCGGCTTCTCCTAAGATTCCCAACTGTGAAAGTATTTTTTTTATGCGATCTTTATCTGAAACCACCTGAATCTCCTTTTCTCCTGTATACTCTTTCAACACATTTATGCTGTGTATGGCCCGTTCAAAGGAATGAATTACTTCCTGCATTCTCATTTTTTCTTTGACTTTATGAATCACAGAAACCACCTCAATGACATTGATGGGCTTGTGAATATAGAATTCAATCCCCTTTGTATAGGCCTTGGAAACCATTTCTTTGGAAATCACTTGAGAAATCATGATAAAATTTGTCCTTATGCCGGCCTCCCTTATTGCCGATACAATGGCAATGCCATCCATTCCCGGAAGAAGCAGATCCACCAGTACAATATGGGGTTTGAGTACTTTCATCTCTTCTATGGCTTTTATTCCATCCTCTGCCTCACCAACCACATCCCCCAGATTATATTGGTCAATGATATTTTTGAGCACCTTTCGAATTCCCTTGTCGTCATCTATAATATAAAAGTTATGATTCATTTTACCACTTCCTATGCATAATTTTCGAAAGAGGAATATGCACTGTGAAAACTGTGCCCACACCTTTCTCGGAGCTTACAGAAATAGATCCTTGAAAATGATTTTCCATGATATGTTTTACATGGGTGAGTCCGATTCCTGTGGACATCTCTCCTGTAGTCGGATTGAATTTTGTTGAAAAACCCGGTTCAAAAATCAAATCCATATCCGATGCATCAATCCCCTTTCCCGTATCCGCAATCTTGAATATACAGTCTTCATTTGCAATTTCTTGGGTAATGACAATAGACCCCGTATCTTCGATGGCTTCTATGGCATTGATAATCAAGTTGTTTAGGACGGAAATCAACTGATAAAAATCACCTGTAAGAAAATTTTGTTCATAATGAAAATGAAGGTGAATATTTTTACCGTTCAAGTCAATCAACTTTTGCGTATTGTCTTTAATGATATGATAGATTTCTTTCATGCTCATATGAAGATTTTCATTTTCCTCTGAGAGAGTTTTTTCTATCCCTGATACGACCCTTATATAATCCTTTTTCACTTCATGAATATCCTTTGCCACCAGTAAGGCATCATCCTTCAAATGAGTATCCTGCAATTGCTCGTACAAGCGATAGCTTTTTTTCATAGCCTCCTCTATATCCACAATGGATTTTCTCAGGAAAAACAGTTCCGATTTTAAACTTGCCATGAAAAAAATTAATTCTTTATATTTCTTGTCCTTTTGCTCCCGTTCATATCGACTCATGTAGTAAGAAGTAATATAATAAATTGATAAAGTCACCAGGGATCTCATAATGCCCATCAAAATCATTGCAAGGACAACCCCTTCAAAGGGCTGATCAATTCTATTCTTTCTCAGAACAACCTCCACGATGTTAGAAATACTGTCACAAAACCATAAAGCGATCACAAGCTGTTCCGGCTTGTTTAGCTTGTCCCTCACATTCATCATTTCAAACAATATGCCATATAATGAATAAAATATTGCACCGGGTGCATATAAGCTCACGGCTGTAGCCATGTCCCCTTCAGGATTGCCAAGCATATAGACAAAAGTTCTAAAGAAAAAAATGGATATGCCTACAGCATTTGTTGCTGTCAAAACAGAAATATCCTTAAAGTACATCAGCATTAAAGACAAGGCGGAAACACTGAAAGAAAATCGAAACCCTGAAGAAAAGGGGTTTAAATAAACCTGCCCTGTAAAGGCAGTAAATATGCATACAATAAAAAGTTTTTCCAATTTTTTTCTGTTCGCAACCAATAGAATACCTTCCTTTTAAATTTGATAATGTAAAATCATCTCTGCATTTGTAGATTTTTCTTTCACAATTAAGAAATTGTTAAAATTTAACTCGCAATATTCTACCAGTTCCTTTACGCTGCATTGTCTTTCGTAAACCTCCAAGACACGTACCATGACTTCATCCCATCCATAACCCATCAACCTTCGAGCTCCATCCTTGGTGATCAATTCCAAGGGAATGGAGCCAAATACATTCCCCCTCATAATTTCGTAGGTCTGCCAAAATCTATTATGGGTATCCAAAGCCTTTGCCTCTTTCAAATCCTCTGTCCTCTTTTTTGAAAACTCCTCCAAATAGGTACCCTCATAATAATTCTTTTTCAATACAGGCTTGTACAAAAATCGGATCTCATTGATGATTTCCAATTTGGCACCATGAAAGGAATTTTTCTTTGCTTGAATATCGCTCCTCATTTTTTCGCAGACACAGATCATTTCATCTAGAAGTTTTTCCAAATAAATTTTATTGCCGTTATTGATACTCTTCTCTATTTCATTGGTAATTCTTTTGATTTCATCAACTTTATACTGCATCCAAATCCCCTTCCACCATTCCCAATCATACTTATTTTTATTATATCATGAATTAGAGAAAATCTTCTATTTGTTCTCTTTTGTAAATTCTCTCTTTCATATCTTGCACCACCTGTATCGTCTTTTCTCAAAAGCATGATGTTTCTTGCTATATTGCAAATTGCCACCACTGGGCAAACAAATCATAGGATAGAATACTGTTCTGTGGTAAAATTTCTCATATAAGTCTTCTCCTTAGAAAATTATAATTTCCTGTGTATTGTCAAAAATTATAAACAATGGGTACAATGACAGGAAGACCTAACTACCGGCAAAATGTTCCCTTTATGAATTTCAACAACCAAAACAAAACTATACCCTTCATCCATGCAGGAGGTATTTTATGCAAAAAGCAGTCTTTCTCGATCGAGATGGTGTAATCAATGACAACAAAATGCCTGTCAATAAACCTGAAGATTTTATCTTTTTCCCATGGACCTTCGAAGCAATAAAAATGTTAAATAACGCCGGTTATCCTGTCTTTGTGGTAACCAATCAAGGAGGAATTGAGATGGGACATTTGACCCATGAGGATCTGAAAAATATTCATGATCAAATGTTAGCAGATTTTCATAGGCAAAATATTTTCATCTGCGATATTGCATACTGCCCCCATTTCCAATCAAAGTGCGAATGCAGAAAACCTGCCCCGGGCATGCTTTTCAAACTAGCAAAAAAACATCACATTGATCTGAAGGCATCCTATATGGTAGGCGATCGTGAAGTGGACATGGATGCCGGTCGCAGGGCAGGGTGCAAAACAATTAAAATCGGAAAACCTTGCAAAAATGCGGACTATACTGCAAAAAATCTCTTAGATGCAGCAAAAATTATCATCTCTGCTTCATAAAAGTACCAGCCATTTTGCTGGTACTTTTATTTTGCTTTATCTGCACTGCCATTATATTTATACCGGTGAACAGGCCTGCCAACACTGCCGTACTCCAACTCAACCAAAACAATCTTTTGATTTGCCAGATACTCCAAATATCGTCGTGCCGTTACCCTAGCAATCCCCACCGCCTTCGACAACTCCACAGAAGTGTGAAATTCAGGGTATTTCTTTAAATAATCTACTACCAGCTCCAAGGTGGTTCGATTCAATCCCTTTGGAAGTTCAACGGCAGAAATATCGCTTTTGATATGAAGGATGCGATCCAAATCCTGCTGCTGAAAATCATCCTTATTTTCCAAGTGCTCCTTCATCTTCTGATAGTGGAGAAGGGCTTCTTTAAACCTTTCAAATTTAAAAGGCTTAATAATATAGTCAATTACTCCGTACCGTATGGCTTCATGGATGGTATCTACTGTTTTATCGGCTGTAATCAATATCACGTCTACATTTGCTCCTATTTTTCTGATTTCCTTTAACACCGTCAAACCATCGGTCTTTGCCATAAAAACATCCAACAACATCAGCTGAGGTTTTAGCCTCTGCACCATCTCCAAAGCTTCATCTCCGTTGTTTGCAAAACCCACAACACGAAAATCCTTTATTTTCGATATAAATCGTCTGTTGATTTCTTGGACCATAGGGTCATCCTCAACAATGAGCACTGTTATATCCTTCATTTTTCCATCACGCTGCCCTTTTTCGGAATATTGATAATAATCTCTGTTCCAATGTCAATCTGACTTTCTACGTGAATTGTACCGTCAATACCTTCCAGAATTTGTTTGACCAACGCCAGACCTACACCTTTATTTTCCCCTTTTTTGGTTGTAAATCCGAATTCAAAGATCTTTTCTAAATTTTCCTCAGCAATCCCTTCCCCTGTATCCGTAACAATGATCTCCAACTCTTCATTTTCCTCATTGATAGTTAAATAGATATTTCGCCTTTCCATTTCCAGGCCGCTGACTGCATCAATGGCATTTTCTATCAAATTCCCTATAATGGTTAACAATATATTGGTATCTATGGTATCTCCCATATTCTCCAATCGGCTGCTGGGATCTATAAAAAATTTAATCTTCATCTCCTGCATTTTATTGTATTTCGCCAGCAACAGCCCGGAAAGGGAGGGATTTCGGATGTTTTTTGTCAAAAATCCTAGCATTTCTTCATGGACATTGCTGATATCGTCAATGTATTTCATAGCTTCATCGTAGCATTTCAATTGCAACAATCCGGAAATGGTATGCATTTTGTTTAAAAATTCGTGATTTTGTGCCCGTAGGGCATCTATAAACCGTTTTACTCCAGTCAACTGCTCAGCAAGATTTTTGACTTCCGTCAAATCCCGAAAGCTGGATACGGCCCCCACTGCCTGACCACCCACATTAATAGGCAAGGTATTGGCTACAATCGCTCTGTTATTCAAAATATGTTCCCGATCATATTCAGGAATTCCTGTTTCGATAATTTCAGGCATATGGCTATTTTTAATAATGTCCCGAATGTCCTTGCCGATGACATCCTCTTTCAAACCTAGAATTCTTTTCCCTTCACCATTTAACATCGTAATTTTATATTCACTGTCCACGGCTAAAATTCCTTCTTTTACCGTCTGAAGAATAACATGGCGCTCCTTTAAAAGTTTTGCAATTTCCGAGGGTTCCAAACCAAATATCTGCCTTTTTATATTTTTTGCCAGCAGCGTTGCCCCAATGATTGTCAGCACCATAGAAAGAGCCACAATAGAATAAAATCCGCTTTTCACTTCCGTCAAAAATTTTGTAATGTGGGGAAGAGTCATATTCACCAATACAACCCCCACTTGTTTTCCATCATTATAAATAGGCACAAAGGCTTGTATATACTTTCCGCTTTTTGCTGATGTCTTTGCTACATATGATTCCCCTTTGAAAGCTGCACTATTGTTTGCATGGATATACCTTCTCCCGATTCTATTGAAAGCCGAATGGGCATATTGAATGCCGTTCATGTCCATGACCACAATGGCCTCTGCATTGGAGGCCCTTCGAATATCCTCTGCGATCAGCTGGATTACATATTCTCCCCTGGGTTTGCCCACATAAATCTGAACATCCCTCCGCAGGGCCACCCTCTGGGCAACTTCCATGGCACTTCTTCCCAGAACCGTTTCAATGCTATTATTGATGTACCAAAGACTAAAGGCTCCAAGAATGGATACCAGCACAGTAACCATGATTGTCGTAAAAATAATCATTTTCACTTTGAGGGTAATCTTTCCATATTTTTCTATACGCCTCACCCCTGCCCTATCTATCATAGTTTGCTTTGCCACTGAATTTTGTTGTGGGCCCCATCCTGTCAAAGGATATGCATGCATCATAGCAACTAGCCCCTGGAAATCTTCAACCGTCAGCAATCTGCTTCAATGTCATTATATATTACCTTGCCACCATCGTACAAGTCCTATCCGCTTACGGATATTGTCCTACTTTTTTTGAAGTTTATGGCAAGTTTTTCCCTCAAAATGGTATAATAAATATTTAGGAGGTGTATTGCATGAACATATTATTTTTTACCGTTTCTGCCGGCGAGGGGCACAATCAAGTGGCCAAAACCGTTGCCGATAAAATTAAAAGTATTGATTCGCGCCATAAAGTAGAGATCATTGATACTTTCAACTATGTGCATCCAAATCTGCACAAAATTGTGTTTGAGGCATATATAAAATCCATTAAATATATTCCTACACTATACGGGTTCATTTATAAACGTTCCGAGGTAACAGACAACTCCATTATCGATGTGAGTGAATTTCTCAATAAGATCATATTATCTCGGAAGCTTTCAAAGCTTCTAGCAGATTTTCAACCAGATGTCATCGTATGTACCCACCCCTTTCCCGCAGAGGCCCTGTCAGTAATGAAAAGAAAGGGAAGGATTTCCACACCCTTGGTTACCATTCTGACAGATTATACGATCCATCCAAGCTGGATTAATAAAGAAATAGACTTTTACATAATGCCCTCGGAAAATTTTATCTACGAATTTCAATATTGGCAAATCGAACCGGAGAAAACAAGATTTTTTGGGATTCCCATCCACGAAAAATTTTCAGTAAATCCTGACAGGGATCAGGTCTGTGCCAAGCTAAAGGTAGACAATACATTCACAGCTTTGATCATGGGTGGAGGCTTGGGATTGGGTAACATTACCGAAACCTTGAATTATCTCTTTACCTACAATATAGACATTCAAATCATTGCCATCGCCGGTAAAAATGAAGAATTGTATCGTTATCTTTCTCAAATCAACCGTAAGAATTTAAAAGTATTCGGCTTTGTTTCCAATGTAGACGAATTTATGTCTGCCTCCGACATTATCATCACCAAACCCGGCGGTATTACCGTTACGGAAGCCCTTGTCAAGGAACTGCCCATTATTGTCACTTGGAATCTGCCGGGACAAGAAGAACGCAATATGGAATTTATATTAAACAACGGCATCGGGATGGTTGCAGCAAGTCCCAATTCTTTAATTTCTTGCATTAATCTGCTCAAAGAGGACAAAGAGAGATACGCCATCATGAGACAAAATATGTCCCGATTGAAAAAACCGGAAGCCGTAAGGGATATCGCTAATTTTCTGCTGCACTTGCCCTGTATGGAAAAATCTTTCATAGAACCGGAAAAACTTATCATTAACAAATAACAAAGTCTTTCGCTGAAAGATTGAAAGGAAGACTTTGTTGATGCACATGACGGAAATTATGACTTATCCACAATTTATAAAAGTCCATAATTCCCTATATGTGATAAAGAATAAACTTCGCCAAATGCGAAGTTTTAGCTTGTAGACAAACCCTTGAGATTTGGCTTCCTGCTCAGACCTGCGCCGCTTTTCTAAATAAAAAAACAAGGGAAAAAGCGGCTTGCTGATTCGCGACGAAGCCTAAATCTCAAGGGTTCTTACTTATCCCGTTACTTTTTCTACAGACTGAAACTTCGCCAAATGCGAAGTTTATTCTTTATTTACTAGTACCCTAAAATATTATAGCCACAATCTACATAGATAATTTCCCCTGTAATGCCGCTGCTTAGAGAGCTGCATAAAAACAAGGCTGTATTGGCAACCTCCTCTGTTTCCACCAGTCTGCCCATGGGTGCTTTTTCTTCAAATTCTTTTAACATGGTGGTAAAGTTCTTCACGCCCTTTGCCGCCAAGGTCTTGATCGGTCCTGCCGAAATGGCATTGACCCTTATGTTTTCTCTTCCCAAGTCCGCCGCCAAGTATTTTACACTTGCTTCCAAGGCTGCTTTTGCTACACCCATAACATTATAGTTTTTCACAACCCTTTCTCCCCCCAGATAAGTTAGGGTAACAATGCTTCCCCCTTCTATCATCAAAGGTCTTGCGTACCTTGTAACGGCGACCAGAGAATATGCACTAATATCTTGAGCCATGGCATAGCCTTCCCTTGACGTATTCAAATACAATCCTTCCAATTCCTCCTTCTTGGCATGGGCAACGCTGTGTACTACCCCATGGAGAGACCCAAACTTCTCCTTTAAAATTTCAAAGGTTTGAACAATTTCTTCATCCTTTGTCACATCACAATGAATGATCGGTACTTCTCCCAATTCCCCTGTTAATTTTTTTATATGTTCTTCGCTTTTTTCCCCTTGATATGTAAAAGCCAGATTTGCCCCTGCCTTATGAAGCACCTGGGCTATTCCCCAAGCAATACTCCATTTATTGGCCACACCCATAATCAAAATATTTTTGCCTTTTAACCCCATATCCATTGTAACCACTCCTTTGCCATAAAATTTTGCCGCAACAGCTTCTCTGCTGCAAATTATATCTTCTATATCCCCCATTGAATTTCCTCCCCCCCAGCAACATGCAAATTATTTCAAGCGATTGAGGGTGCGAAGCATCATATCTCTGGCAAGGGGTGCGGCACTCTTGCCACCGGTAGATCCTATATTTTCCAACACCACAACCACAACCACCTGAGGATTGTCTGCAGGGGCAAATCCTACAAACCATGCATGTTCCTTTCCTGTTTCATTCTCTGCAGTTCCTGTCTTCCCGGCTACCGCTATATTTCTGATTCTGGCATTTTTACCCGTTCCCTCGTCGACTGCCTTAACCAGCATATTTTTTATTTCCTGGGCAATCAAGCTGCTGCTGACCCTCGCCAGGGCCTGTGGATAATTTATCTTTAGGGTTTTTCCGTCGGGTGAGATCACCTCTTTGACTAAAATTGGCTTCATCATGACTCCGTCATTGGCTATGGCCGATACCGCTACAGCCATATTTAAAGGTGTTACCAAAACCTTTCCCTGTCCTATGGCCGTTGCCCCCAGTTCCGGCTTAGTCATCAACCCCTTGCTTGGAAATATGGAAGACTTCGTTTTCAGATCAAATGGAATCGCTTTATTGAACATGAATTTTTCTGAAACATCTTTCAAACGTTCTTCTCCCAGCTGCAAACCAATTTGACTGAAGGCTACATTGCAGGATTCAGCCATAGCCTCCTCCAAATCTACTTTGCCATGGGCAATTCCTTTATAATCCCTCAAAATATACCCTTCTATATTGACGGAACCTTCACACTGGTAGGTAGTATCGATTCCCTCCTGCTGCAAAGCCCCTGCAGCTGTAATTATTTTAAACACAGACCCGGGCGTGTATAATCCCATGGCAGCCCGATTTAAAAGGGGGCTGTCTTTATCTTCTACGATTTCCTCCCAATTTTCTTTCAAAGTTGACGGATTGAAATCCGGTTTGCTAACCATGGCATAGATTTCGCCATTTTGGGGATTCATGACAATCATGGCTCCCTTCTTGCTGCCCAATAGTTGCCGGGCATAGTTTTGCAGCTCATGGTCTATGGCAAGTATCAGATTATTTCCCTGCTCCTTTGCACCGGTAATATTCTCCGTAATCTGAAGAATGGGATTGGAAGCATTGATATTTAACAGTTCATTATTGTAAGAGGCCTCTAGCCCTGATTTTCCGTATTCTTTATCACTATATCCGATGATATGGCTATACACATTTCCATAGGGATAATGTCTTATCTGTTTTTCTTCAACCTTTTCACTATAAGCCAAGGTTTTCCCATTTCTGTCCACAATCTTGCCCCTTAGTACATATTCCTCATTTAGCCACTGTCTTTTATTATAACTGTTGGTCACAATGGCAGAAGCTCGAAATATCTCAAAATAGCTCAGATAAATCACAAGACTGATAAACAGTGTTCCCATCATCACCAGTACCTTAATAATCCTTTTGGATTCTTGATCCATACCCTTCCTCCTGTTCCATCTCCAATTCCTCCGATGCCACCTGCAAGATCCCTAAGGCTGCAAAGCTCGACACCAAGGAACTCCCCCCATAACTGACAAATGGCAGTGTTACCCCCGTCAACGGAATCATTTTGATGACGCCTCCCAAAATAATAAAAGCCTGATATCCCAACATTGCCGTAATTCCCAGGGCAACAATCCTGAAGAATTTCTGTTGCTGATGCAAAGCAATTTTAAATCCTCTATATATCAAAATTAGAAATAACAGAATGATTGCCATGCCTCCAAAAATTCCCATTTCTTCACATATGGCTGAAAAGATAAAATCATTGTGTACTTCAGGAATGAATTCGGGATGTCCCAAGCCGATTCCTGTACCAAAAAAACCGCCAGAGGCAATAGCAAAAAGGGATTGGGTAATTTGATATCCCTTGCTGTCAATGAATCTCCAAGGATCAATCCACGTCTCTATTCTCACCCGCACATGGTTGATCACAAAATAGCTGATCACTGCAGGCAAGGATGCACCTATGATATTGTACAGCACAAACTTCCTCTGATCTTCATAAATATACAAAATGGTCATAAAAACAAGAAAAAACAACATGGCTGTCCCCAAATCTCTTTGAATAAATAAAAAACCGATATGGGCATATACAATGGCAAAAAACACATAGGGAGTTTTCAGTCTTTCCTTGTTTGTATAATAAGATGCCAGAAAAAAAACAAAGAGCAGTTTGATCAACTCTGCCGGTTGAAAACTGTGGCCTGCAACTTTGATCCAGTTGGTGGCCCCTTTAATTTTGACTCCAAAGATTAAGGTCGATACAAATAGCACAAAGGCACCGGCAGCATATGCAATTGTCCATTTTTCCCAGTCGTTCACTTTTTTAATCGTAAAATAAGACAAAAAGAAAGCCGTCATCCCGACCCCGAACCAGATAGTCTGTTTAAAGCCATACACAGGATGAATTCGATATATCATAATAATTCCGATACTGACGAGCATAGACATGATTAAAAAAAGGTAATGATCCCCCGGTGAAAATCTTAATAGAAATCGATTGAAGAAATAGATGATGGAAACGAACAAAGTTCCGGAGATAAATATCGTCTGATCAAAATAGCCTCTAAAAGAAAAAAGCAGTACCAATGCCATGATATCTATGATGACAATCAGGTTTTGTGGTGCTCTATAGCTGATTATTTTTTTAAGCATACATACACCTCTTCAATCGTTACTCACATATAAAAATTCAATTTGTCCAAGCTTGATTCGATCGCCGTTTTTCAACTTTACCGCATCCAGTACCCGATCTCCGTTTAAATAGGTTCCATTGGCACTATCCAGATCTTCTAAAAAATATGCATTTTCATCTAGGGTAATTTTTAAATGCTGATTGGAAATATACGGGTCTTTGATGACAATATCGTTATTGTTCCCTCTGCCGATGGTCACCGTATCTGCCAGATTATAAACTTCTTTGACCTTAAAAGGCAGCATATCCTTTCGGTTGATCAGTTTTAGATAGGTATGGTGGGTCGTAAGACCACCGCTCATATTTTTAATATCCAGATAAATTAAACGGATAATCCCAAACATAAACAAGTATATCAGCAATATAAACAAATAGCGAAATACTAAGGACAGCACATTAAACATTCCATCACCTGCCAAGCGTTTCATAATCTGCTTTCTATCTAATTTATAGTATATCATTTTTTACAATAATTCAACATATAGACATACAACGTTTGTGTCAAGTAGAAGTTTGCAATTTTTTTTATTGCCTCATCCTGTATAGGATTATAAATGTTATATTATTATAATTTTTCTATATTATTACAAAATCCAAGAAAAAATCTTTATCATTATACC
>NZ_LOEE01000108.1 GCF_001562415.1 Thermotalea metallivorans
ATTATAAAAATAAGTCCGGCAAAAACTCTAGAAATGGCTTTAAGGAAAAAAATATCGTATCAAAGTATGGAGAATCTACAATTCAAGTACCTAGAGACAGAGAATCTACTTTTCAACCTCAAGTAGTAAAAAAAGGGCAAAAAGATGTCCATGGCATAGAAGATAAGATTTTAAGCATGTATGCAAAAGGACTATCCACCCGACAAATCTCTGAGTCATTAAGAGACATTTATGGCATTGATACAAGTCATGAAACAATCTCCAATATTACCGATAAAATTCTTCCCTTTATCCGAGATTGGCAAAATCGACCCTTAGAGCCTATATATCCTTTTGTCTACTTTGATGCCCTCTTTGTATCGGTAAAAGAAGGTCACAGGACAGCAAAAAAGGCTGTTTATACTGCTATAGGTATTGATCTGTCAGGAAGAAAAGATGTTTTAGGTATCTGGATTTCAGAAACAGAGAGTGCCCATTTTTGGCTTACTGTTTTGGATGAATTAAAGGGCCGTGGTGTACAAGATATTTGTATTGCCTGTATAGATGGCCTAAATGGCCTTGCAGAAGCTATTGAAGCTATTTATCCCAAAGCAAGAATTCAGCGCTGCATTGTTCATCTGATTGGAAATGCAACGAAATATGTTTCTGCGAAAGATAGAAAAGCATTTTGTAGCGATATAAAAGCTATTTATGGGGCTGCTACACGCAGAGAAGCTGAAGATGCCTTTGAAGTGTTGCGTGAACATTGGATAGAGAAATACCCATTAGCTGTGAGAATATGGGAGAACAATCTGGATAAGGTCTTATGCCTATATGATTTTCCTAGAGAGATTCGTCACATTATCTATACAACCAATGCTATAGAAAGCTACCACAGCTCTTTAAGGAAAGTAATCAATACAAAGGC
>NZ_LOEE01000109.1 GCF_001562415.1 Thermotalea metallivorans
TTATACTTCATGTCAAGTACCTCCTGTAGTTTTGGATTTGTGCTTTCGTGGTTGTTTGCACATCCCAATTCTACCGTGAGGTGCTCATTTTTTCAAAGTTCATTTTTGTTTATTACAGGAATGCTCCTACTTTATTATACACCAAAAGTGTAAAAAAAGATACGGTTTGTAAAAAATATTTTTACAAACTTTTGAGGTTATCTTTTCAGTTGTAAAATTTTCTATAAGAAAAAAGCATCGGCAGAATTTAATTCCTGCTAATGCCTTTTCCCTATTGCCTAATGAAGAATGCAACCTTTTATTCTGTAATTCTTAATATAATCCCAATATGCTTTTATTTCATCCTGCTCTAACATTTCAAAGATGTCTTCAATCTCATCATAAAAATCCTTGTATGCTTTGCGGATAGAAGGCCTCATTTTCCCTCTTAGATGTGGTAATGAATAATTGCAAAATACCAAATCCCTTAAGACCAGAAACTCTGCAATGTTTATATCCAAAATAATTTCCTTTTTACCATATGGTTCGGCCATTAAGATAAGTAATTTGACCATTAACATCTCGGCATTACTTATATATTCATATATTGCAAAGTTATTGACTACCTCTTCTTCATTACCTAATACTTCACGAAGTCTACACCACTTTACAAGTAATGTAGTGATTTAAAAATAATTCCATAAAATAACAAAATCAGACACCTAAATCCTAGGAATACTAATCTTATGACAAACCAACACCCTAGGAGGCGTCTGATATGATT
>NZ_LOEE01000110.1 GCF_001562415.1 Thermotalea metallivorans
TTAACATAGATGTCTAACTCCTTCCATATGGTGTTGAAATAGTGTCTGAATTCAGGAGCTTCTCTGGAAGTAAGGGGGGTTCTTTCCATATCTAAGGTGAGCTTGATTTCATGGATGCTTTTTACGGTAGCAGGCCTTTTTGTCAGCACAATCACCCGATCCGCCATGGAGATGGCTTCTGCTATATCTCGTAAAAGGCGAAGAGAATGTTGGTTAAACGTTCTCTTGATGTGTAGTATTATAGCCATAAAGATTTATTTCTATCCTGTTTCCATCCCATGTAATTTCGTCTACTATTTGATCTAGCATTCTTTTCTTTTCTTCAAAACTTAGATTATCATAGTTCTCGGTAAAGTCTTTCATTAGACATTGAACAATCTCAATATTCATTTGTTCAATTAGAAACGCTTCTTTTTCATCTTCAATTTCACTAAGCTTCTTTCTAGTATCAGAAATCTGGATATCAATATTTTCTATTTGTTGAATGATATATTTCGAAGCGGAAGAATTCTGATTTTGTGCTAATTGCATGGGAAGGTTTTGTATAGATTCTTCAAGATTCGCAAGTTCTTTTTCAAGACGCTTCTTATCTAAATCATATACATTTGTACAATGATAGTGGAAAGATCTACGGTGCCCCTAAAATCCGAGAGAAATTAAAGGCCCAAGGCTATAGCAAAATTAGCCTCAAAAGAGTACAAAGGCATATGAAAAAGCTCGGAATTAGATCCAT